>CAZHJL010000006.1:0-107844 GCA_964532795.1 uncultured Phycisphaeraceae bacterium
CCATTGCCAGATAAGGACTTACAAACGCTCTTCGCCAACTTGTTGAAGTCAGGAGCCGTTGCGATTGGCAATCGCTCGGCACTTCGTGCCGATGGCGGGCGGGACGTCCACCGCACCAGAATATGCGACTCACCCGCGCTTGCGGCTCAATGGCCGAACAGGTTTGTCGTGGGAAACATGCCTTGTTCTTCGAAGAAGTGCAGCGCCTCGTCGACGTCGCGGAAGACGCGGGTTGCCGTTTCGGTGATGAACGGCGAGGGATTGCGCTGCGGCTGCCAGATGACGTAGACCTCCCGGCCGTGCTCGAAGGCGTGCTGCAGTTCGCGTTCGACGCCGCTGGACAGGCCGGGCATGCCGCCGGGTAACTCGGGGATGAAGCTGACGATCATGTCGGCCTGGTCGATGAGGCGAAAGTCGCGCATGTAGATCTGGCCGTCGATGTCGCCGGCGATGTCGAGCACCTGCTTGACCGAGACGGGGAAGCTCTCGGATTGCCCCGCGATGTCGCCCGCCTGCGAGTCGATGAACTCGCGGCCGTCGCGGGCGGCTTCGATGGCGGCATCCAGCAGCAGTTTCTCATCCACGTCGCCGGGATCGAAAGTGATGAAATGCTCGGACAGGGCGGCGCGGAAGCGATCGATCGAGGCGAGCACCTCGGGCATGTTGACGACGTGGGTCATCGGGAAGGATGGGTAGACCTTGCGGAAATCCGGCCGGGTGATGAGGCGCAGGGTGGCGTCGAGGGTCGGCCTGTGCCGGCCGCGGGCGACGACGTAGAACTGGTTGGGGATGTCCAGTGCCTGCGAAAGCAGTTGCGTGGCCATGATCTCTTCCTCGCGCCAGACCATGGCGTCCTTGAGCGTGGCATCGGACTGGTGCTCGCGGTGCAGGCGGTGGTGGACGGTTTCGATGTTGTCCACGAGACAGATGAGCAGGTCCGGTTCAAGCAGTTGGACCTGGTCGAAGTCGTAGGCGGCGAACAGTCCGTGACGCCAGCGGAAGGTGGCGTGCGTGTTGACGATGATGTCGGGCTTGCCCTTCGCGTCGGCGATGATGTCCTTGAAGGTGGAGCGTCGCAGGGCGTTGAGTCGCGAAAGTGGGAGATCGAGGATGCGGCCGGGACGGACGTCGGGGGCCTCGGCGTACATCATGTCGCCGACGTGGTAGAGTTCGATGGGCCGGCCGTGCTCGGCGCTATGTTCGGCGACCTGCTGGAGGTAAGCCTTCTTGTCCATGCCGACCTGGCCGGTGACGATGGCGCGCATGTGCTTCTCCTGATCGGTGAAGGGCCGATTATAGCGAGCGCAGCAGATGAGACGGTGCTCGGCCGCGCTACGCAGCAGCCTGGTTTGTGGCCGACCGAAGAGTATGGGATGATTACGGCGATTGTTCGCCGACGATTGATGGAGGTGGCGCATCATGGATATGGTGCTGACGGCTATCGCAGTCATTCTTGGCCTTGTGGCACTCGTGATCGTTGTCTACTTCACGAAGCATCTGAACCTCTGGCTACAGGCACTGATGAGCGGCGCGCCGGTCAGTTACGTGGCGTTGCTTGCGATGCGGTTGCGCAAGATCAAGCCGGAAGTGATTGTCGCGGCGCGCATCCAGGCGGCGAAGGCGGGCATCGAGGTCTCGACCGACCAACTGCAGGCGCACTACCTTGCGGGGGGCAGTGTTCGGCGGGTGGTGCAGGCGCTGATCGCGGCGAAGAAAGAGGGCATCGATTTCACCTGGGAAGATGCCTGTGCGATCGATCTGGCCGGGGATGACGTGGTGGAGGCGGTGAAGGCGCCGCTCAGGTGAACCGGGCCGGGCGATGGCCGCCGATCGCGGCAAAGCGCGGGGCGGATCGTGCGAATCCGGCGGTTTCGCGACGGTTCGGACCGGCCGCGCTTGTGATGACGGGCCCGGCGCGGCATAGTATGGGCCGTAGCCTGTCACACGGACACGGGGTCCGTGGGCGATTTCTGCCGGTGAGAAGCGAGGTGGTTCATGCCGCAAGCAATATGGGTGGTCGTCGCAGTCATTGTGGGCATCATCGCCCTGGTGATGGTGATCTTCTTCCTGAAGTACATCAATCTCTGGGTGCAGGCGCTGGTCAGCGGCGCGAGCGTACGGTTCGTGGACCTGATCGCGATGCAGCTTCGGAAGGTGAAGCCGGAGGTGATCGTCTTCTCGCGCATCCAGGCGGTGAAAGCGGGCATCGAGATCGCCACGCGGCAACTCGAGACACACTACCTGGCGCGTGGCAATATTCGACGCGTGGTGCAGGCGATGATCGCCGCCGACCGCGCGAGCATCGCCCTGCCGTGGGATCGGGCGTGCGCCATCGACCTTGCGGGGCGTGACATCCTTGAGGCGGTGCAGACCTCGGTGAATCCGAAGGTCATCGACGTGCCGAATCCCGTTCTCGGCCGGCCGACGATTGACGCGGTGGCGCAGGACGGCATTCAGCTCAAGGCGCGGGCCCGCGTGACGGTGCGGGCCAACCTGGCCCGCCTCGTTGGTGGTGCGACGGAAGAGACCATCATCGCCCGCGTCGGCGAGGGCATCGTCACGACCATTGGTTCGGCTTCCAGCCATAAGGAAGTGCTGGAGAACCCGGACCGGATTTCGAAGGTGGTGCTTGAGAAGGGCCTGGACGCGGGCACGGCTTTCGAGATTCTTTCGATCGACATCGCGGACATCGACGTGGGTGAGAACGTCGGCGCGAAGTTGCAGGCGGACCAGGCGGAAGCGGACAAGCGTCGTTTCCAGGCCGAGGCCGAGAAGCGCCGCGCCGCGGCGATCGCGCAGGAGCAGGAGCACCGCGCGGATGTGGAGAAGAACCGCGCGCTGGTCGTTCTTGCCGAGGCGGAGGTGCCCAAGGCCATGGCCGAGGCGTTCCGCAACGGCAACCTGGGCATCATGGATTACTACCGCATGCAGAACATCCAGGCCGATACCACGATGCGCGAGTCGATCGGCGGGGAAGAAAAGTAGCGCAACGCACGATAGGCAAGAGAAAAGCCCGACCACATGGGTCGGGCTTTTTGATGGCGGCATCGGCGCCTTCTCAGGCCAGGTACGCCCGCAGCATCCAGCAGGTCTTCTCGATCTGGTCGCGGAACTCGTCCATCATGTTGGCCGAGCCGCGATCGTCGGCGGCTTCCGCGGCGTCGATCACCTTCTTCATGTTGGACGCCTGCGCCTGCATGTCGGCGAGAATGGTCTTGACCATCGCATCCGCGTCGGGCTCCGTGTCGTCTTCCTTGATCGAAGCCAGCGACAGGGCCTTGGCCAGCGTCGGCACCGGCTTGCCGCCGATGGTCAGCACGCGCTCGGCCACATCGTCCATCACCTCGGCCCAGTGGTCGTAGAGTTCTTCGAACTTCTCATGCAGCTTGAAGAAGCTGCGGCCCTTGACCACCCAATGATACTGGTGCAGCTTCTGATAGAAGACAATGGCGTCGGCGAGGACAAGGTTCAATGCATCGATGGTTTTCTGATCACCCATGGGGTGGCTCCTTTGCAATAAGTGGCGTTGACCCTTTGATGTCCGATGGTATCACAGGTTACAGCGGGTTTCAGCACTGACCACCGGATACCCCGGGGCGGCCGCTTGGCGCCGGGTGTGATTGACCGCACGCCGCCACCGGCGATGCGGGACAGGCGGAGGTGAAGGCATCCATGCGCGCGAAGCTCGATGAGGCGATCCTGTAGGTCCGGGCTTGCCCGGACGGCTGAGCATTCGAACGCGGATGTGTCCGGTCAGGCCGGGACCTATGCCAGCGCCCGCCACACCGTCGCCACCGCCGCGCACACGCCGATGCCCAGCACCACCGGCATCAGTGCGGCGAAGACGGTCCACTTCGCGCTGCGGGTTTCCTTCCAGATCGTCCAGATGGTCGTGCCGCACGGGTTGTGCAGCAGGACGAACAGCAGCAGGCACACGCTGGTCATGAGCGTGAAGCCGCTGGCGGTGAAGAGCGTCTGCAGGCCCGAATCGTCGGGTTCGACCATGCGGCCGGTCTCCAGCCCCAGGCCCTGGTCGCCGCTGACGAGGATCATCAGCATGATGATGGTGGGCACCACGATCTCGTTGGCTGGAATGGCGATGATGTAGGCCAGCAGCACCAGGCCGGACAAACCCATCAGCCAGCCCAGCGGATCGAGGAAGCTCATGACATGGATGGCGATCGGCTCGCCCGCGACATCGATGTGCGACACCAGCCAGATCACCAGCCCGGCGGGCGCGGCCACGGCGCACGCTCTTGCCAGCACGAAGATCGTGCGATCGATCAACGAGGTGTAGAGAATGCGCAGCACCGCCGGTCGGCGGTAGGGGGGCAGTTCGAGGGTGAAGGCCGATGCCTCGCCGCGCAGCACGGTGCGCGACAGCGCCCATGACGTGGCGAACATGAAGACGATGCCCAGCAGCACCACGGCGATGACGGTGCCCGCGGCGACGGTGCCCGTCAGCCAGCCGGCCGTGCCCGAGGCGACCATCAGGATGGCCACGCCGATTACGGTGGGAAAGCGGCCGTTGCAGATCATGAAGTTGTTGGTGATGATCGCGATCAGCTTCTCGCGCGGGCTGTCAATGATGCGGCAGGCGGTCACGCCGGCGGCGTTGCAGCCGAAGCCCATCGCCATCGTCAGCCCCTGCTTGCCGTGGGCGCCGCAGCGCTGGAAGAGCGGATCCAGGTTGAACGCCACGCGCGGCAGGTAGCCCAGGTCCTCCAGCAGCGTGAACAGCGGGAAGAAGATCGCCATCGGCGGCAGCATCACCGAAATGACCCACGCCAGGCACAGGTACACGCCGTCCACGAGGATGCCCGACACCCACTCGGGCGCGCTGATCGCGGCAAAGGCCATGTGTAGCAGCTCGTAGATGCTGACCGACAGAAAGCCCGGCGCTTGCACGCCGATGTAGGTCTGGATCCACTCGCTGAGCCCGCCGGTCTCCATCAGGATGCCGGCCAGGAATGCCGACGGCACGTTCGCCCCGGCCACGGTGATCCAGAATACCAGCGCGAGTACGGCCAGCATGATCGGCCAGCCGAAGACCGGATGCGTCAGGGCGCGGTCGAGGCGCTCGTCCCACGTGGGGCCGCGCCCGTCGTTGCGCACCACGTCGCCGACGATCGCTTCGGCCTCGGCGTAAGCGGAGGAAACCAGTTCATCGCGAAAGCGCCCGCCGATCCGTTCTCGAACGGTATCGACCTTCGCCAGGATATCTTTTGCGCCTGTCACGAAACAGCCACCTTCTCTGCTTGGGGCCCCGGTGCATCCGCGGCCGTGTTGGCGTCGGGCTCGTTTCTCACCGTTTTGCCGTCGCGTCCGTTCGTCGCCTGCTGTTGCCGCGCAATCAGGGCGGCCAACTCCCCGCTTTCCAGGGCGACGCGCATGCGGTGATCGCCTTCGAGCAGCCGGTAGGCGACCCAGCGGGCGCTGGGCAGACCGGGAATGAGCGATTCGAGCATCGGCACCACCGAATCCACCGCCTCGCGCAGGCGCGGCGGCGTGGGCGGGAGTTTTGGTTGCGTCACGATCGAGCCGTCGATGACGCCGGCCACGGTGTCGATCAGCCTGTCCAGTCCGGTTCCGCGTCGCGCGGCGGTGCCGACCGCGGGAACGCCCAGGCGGGTGCTCAGCTTCTCGATGTTGATCTCAATGCCCTTCCGCCTCGCTTCGTCCATGAGATTGACGCACAGCACCACCTTCGGCGTGATCTCCATCACCTGGAAGGCGAGGTTGAGGTTGCGCTCGAGGCAGGTGGCGTCGACCACCACGATCGTGCAGTCCGGCTGACCGAAAAGGATGAAATCGCGTGCGACTTCCTCATCGACGGAAGCGGAGAGCAACGAGTACGTACCGGGCAGGTCAACCAGCTTGTAGCGCACGCCGTCGTGGCTGAAGCCGCCCTCGGCGCGCGTAACGGTTTTGCCCGGCCAATTGCCGGTGTGTTGCTTCAGTCCGGTCAGGGCGTTGAACACGGTGCTCTTGCCCGTGTTCGGATTGCCCGCCAGGGCGACCACGTGCTGGTAGCTGCCGGGATTGACCCCGAGACTGACCATGGACGGGGCCATGGAGCAGTCGGAGCATCCGGATGGGGAACAGGTATGGGGCATGGCTGGGGTTCGTTGCTCCGTAGTTTGGGAGGTCAGCCGGCAAGCGCGCCGGCCGATGCTTGCTCGGGGGGTTCAATCTCAATGAGCGCGGCCTGCTCATTGCGTAAGGCGATCAGGGTGTCGCGGACACGGTAAGCCTGCGCCTTGCGCCCCGCGTTGGCGAGTTCGGCCTTGACCATCACGCCCGGGGTGAGCCCCAGATCAAGCAGTCGCCGGCGCGTCAAGCCCTGGCATCGCTGAGACAAGGCGCTGACGCGGGCAGTCTGACCGATGCGCAGGCTGGCCAGCGAGCGGACGGCGACCGGCTGCGGCATCTGCTCCGCCTGCTTCACATGAACGTTTGTGGCGGCGGCACGTCCGAGGGTGTGTGTCTCGTCGTCGATGCGAAGCGTGACCAGACCGGCCTGGCGGTCGGTGACGACGAGTCTGGTCCCCGGTTGTACGCCCAGGCGCTCCAGTTGCCGCATGGTCTGGGCCGGTTCGTCTTCCACGTGCACGACCTGTGCCTCGGTATCGACCGGCCAGTCGGCCAGGACACTGCGTTGCATCGCTCGTTCTTCGCCCGGCGAGCCGGGGATCGGGTCGCCATGGGGGTCGAGGCTCGGGTGCCCGAGGTGGGCATTGAGCGCGTTGACCTGATCAGCGGTCAGCAGGTGCTCGCGGCGCTCGGCTTCGCGGTGCAGTTCGGACAGGCCCATGCCTGCGTCGTCGCGCAGGTAGCGCTCCCAGAGCCGATGGGCACGGAGCACGTGCGCGGCCAGTTCGCGCCCGGCGTCGGTCAAGGCCAGACCCTCACCGGCGGTGTGGATGAGGTCCGCTTCCTCCATGCGCTGGATCAGGTTGAGCGCTCGGGAAGTGCTCAGCCGCAACGCCCCGGCCAGCGACTCGCGCGTGGCGGTGCGACCCGCCTGGCGCAGTGTGAGGATGTGCTTCAGGGCATCCTCGATGCGGATGCGGCGTCGCGCGTCCCGCCCGGCGCGCCAGGCGGCCAGCAGGCCGTGGCGAGGCCAGAAAAGGGCGGTGAGGCCCAGTGTCAAGGCGAGAACGGGCCAGAGAATCTGCGGGTGATCAAGCATGGCTGGTTGTCCGGCGAATGGCGATGGGGACCATCGCCAAGCTTTGGCAACCCAAATGATACATTTTGACTCATCAAAATCAAGTCCGGTGGCAACTGCGGACACTCAGGTTTGCATTATATTTGCATATTGTTGGGATCTTGCGTTGCTCGTGCATCGGCAGGTGGGCGCACTGGTTCCGTGCGCCTCCGTGAGCGGTACTCCAGACCGTTGTTACTCGGGGGTGGGTTTCTCAACCGCAGACCGTAGGGCGTTGGCGCGCCGCAATCGGCAAGATGGATCTGACCGGCAACGGTGGGGGTCGCACGGTGTATGCTCACCTGCTGGGAGAAGTCGCAGCACAAGCGGACGAGAGCTTCGGAGAGGGCGGCGCAGGCTAGGGCCAGGTCTCACCGAAGATGTCGTTCCATGTCCTTCGGGCCGTGCTCATCGTTGTTACGCTGACTTGCGGCTCGCGTAACGTGCCGGCGACTTTGACGGTGAACAGTTCGGCTTTGAGCCGATCCCAGATTGCGGAGAACGGGGCGATCTTGAGGCCGGCGGGGTTGCGTGAGTAGAGCAGGAGGTCCACCGCGCCGTCTTCCCAGGCGATGGTGCCGCCGCCGCGCATCTCGAGGCTGGGGGCGGTGAAACGGATGTCGTCGAGGTGGACCGTGTTGCCATCCACGCTGAACCAGCCGGAGGCGCGATCAAAGGTGGTGGTGCCCGGCATGGAGAGATTGAGCACGCGGACGATCGAAAGGGTCAGCGGCATCTCGTAGAGCCGCGCACGGTCGATACGGATGCGGCCGGACCCGCGCCGTGAGCTGTCAAGTGCGGCGATGCCTTCCATGGCGAGGCTGATCGAGAGCGTGCCGCGCACACGCTGCTCAACGCCCGGCAGCGTGGGGTCGGAAGGCTCGCGGTTGGGCGTGGGGTCCAGCCCGACGCGTTCGCGCCATTCTTCGTCGATGTGCTTGAGCCATTGCGTTTCCTTGTTCGGTTCAAGGAACGGTTCGATGGCTGCTTCCTGCAGCGCCAGGTCGATCGTGTACCGCGTCCGGCCGCGTTCACTCAGCAGGATGGTTGCCTCGCCGAACACCTGGCCTGCGTACACATCGCCGAGGACATGATCGATTTCGAGTCGGCGGAAGTTCCGGGCGCGGCTTTGCTCGATGGTGCTCATGGCCGCGTAGGCCTCGGGTTCGGGGAAATCGGTCGTACCCAGGCGATTGATTGAGTGCATATGCACCTCGAGGGGTGCGATCTTGCGATCGAAGATGCGCAGCGATACGGCATCCAGGCGCATCTCGATGCGCGGCCAGGGCCAGTCGGGGCCCTGCGTGGCGCTCAGGCCCACGGTGGCGGTCATACTATCCACCGGCATGCCCAGGTCCACGGAGGCGTCGGTCAGATCGAGGTAGCCGCTGAATGAGAGCGTCGGGCGGTTGACGTTTCGTGGCCGCAGTTTGAGTTGAGCATCCCGAAGGTGGTAAGCGCCGTCGAACGCCAGGTCCTCGATGGCCTGGCGTGCGCCTTCGGGCAGCATGGCGCGGGTCGTCTCGTTGAAGCTCGAACACCGTGCATCAATGGTCAGATCGATATCGGGATCGGGCTCGTTCGTGAAGCGGCCGGCCAGCGTAGCCTGCCCATCGGGGAACTTGAAGTGCAGAGAATTCAGTTCGACCAGTTCCTCGGTGAGCCTCACCCCGCCGGCCATCTCTGTCATCTCGACGCGGTAGTCATTGAGTACGGCACTCAGACGGTGAGGATCGACACGGAGCTCATAATGGGTGGTCTTGTCGCCCTCGATGGTCTGCTCAAGCGAAATGTCGTAGTGGCCTCGTGGCTGATACTTGTCCAGCAGCGTCTGCAACTGCTCGCGGTCCGGATCATCGGGATCGAGCAGATCGGTCAGCGGGTCTTCGAACCGCATGTCCGTGCCTTTCGCCTTGACATCGAAGGTGCGCGTCTTGTTCGTTCCCGCAACGGTGCATGACAGGACAAGCCGGCTATCGCCGTACCGGGCGCTGGCCCGGGTGACTTCCACGAGTTCAGGCGAGATGTCGATTTCCGCGTCAAGGTCGGTCAGGCGGCATCTTCCGCCGCGCGACTTGTGCGGTATCGCGGTCGCGTCGCTGACGCGGACCTTTACGCGGTGACTGACCTGGCCATTCGCGTCCGGTTCGATCCGCGCGACGCCTTCGGCGGCGCCCTCGATGTTCAGTTCGCCGATCCACTGGGCATCGAGACGAGGGAGCGTGGACAGCAACAACGCGTCGATGGGCACGCTTTGAGCCTTGATATCGAGAAACGGCTTGAGCTGCTTCGCGGGACCGCCGGGAAGCGGCTTGAACTGGCCGGCGATCGCGCCCCGCGCGCCGGTCAATCCCTCGACAGTGACACCTGCAACGCTGGTTTCGTCGTCGCGCACGATCACGGTTCCGCCGGTGGCGGTCACGGGGTAGGGCCAGCCCTCGCACAGCAGATTCTGACCATCGAGCGTGAAGGTGATGGTGTTGATCCACGGGTTGCCGCCGTCGGGCCGTGGGATGCGCTGAATGCGTGCATGCACGTTGAATCCCCCGCCCAGCGGGAAATAGGGCGGCGCGTCGTCGGCGTCGCCGGCCGGAACGTCAACGCCGATCAGGCCCTCGTCGATCAGTCTCTGATGCTCGCGCCGGTTCATGATCGCCTCGATCACTTCCAGTTCGTCTTCCTGCAACGCCGCGCGGAGATGATCGTCCACCGGGAGAGCGGCGCAACGGATGTTGATGTCGTCGGTTTCGTCTTTGGTTCCGGGGTTCAGGACCGTTCCGTCGACCGCGACCGGTGCCCCGCTCGGGCCCCGGCCGGACATCTCGCTGACGCGGATTTGGTTGAGCGACTTTCCGCCGAACTGACCCATCTGGAATTCGATCAGCCCGCGCACATCGGAAAGCGGGTAGGCGAACTGGTAGTAACTGCCCGTCATCCCGAGCAGCCGCACGTCGGCGTCCCAATTGAACTCTGACTGATCCGCTTCACGGGTGAGGTGAAGTTCAGCCTGGAACGGTCCCGCCGGCCGGAACTTCTCGATCTGACGCGCGATCGGCTTGCGAAGAATCGGGTCGAGCGACTCGATGAACTCAGGGTCGGGGTCCAGTTCGCCGTCGATGACAAACCACATGTCCACCTGCGGGTTGGCGGCGAAGGCATCGTCGGCGTAACCGTGAATGCGGTAACGGAAGCGATCGATGGTGCCCTGCAACTCGGGCTCGATCCGATCGTTGGCGAACACGAACTCACCCTTGTCGACATGCATGCGAAGGGGGCGCTTGGTGTACGGCGGCGTGAGTTCGATGCCGTCGACGGTGAGGGTGACGTGTGTGCCCGCCTGCGGGTCGTACGAGAAGGTGATCGGTTTGAGCTTGCCCGTCGGTTCGAGGGTCCGCCACCAGAGGCGCATCTCGGTCGGCAGGATGTTCATCAAGGGGTTGTCGAGTTCAACCTGTTCCAGCCGCGCGGTCGTCGTGCCCTTGCCAAGGTCGATGTCGCCGACAAGCGCCGGGCCGGGCGAACTACCGGGCGGGTCCAGTGAGAAGCGATAGGCATTCTCACGGTCGGCCAGCGAAAGGACCTGCCCGTCGAGGATCACCTGTTGATTGACCGCGTACTTGCCGTTGCGCACAAGGCCGAAGACGACCTTGATGCCCTGCGCCTGGATTTCCGGAACCGAGCCGATCTGGTCCTCGGCCCCCGCGCGCGGCTCGGGTTCCAGGAACTGGAAGTTGAACTTGTCCTTGTCGACGAACTCGGTTGGGTAGAGCGTTGCTTCGTGAAAGATGATCCGCGTGGCGTCCAAGTCACCCCTTAGCAGCGCGAGATGGCGGTGCTCGATGTGCACTTCGCGAACGAAGAGCAGGTGCCCACCGGCTTCGAGTCCGGGCACGCGGATGTCCACGCCGCGCAGGACGATCGGTCCGGTCAGCGAAAAGGAGGCGCTGTCGATGGTGGCCTCAGCGCCGGTGTACTGCGCGAGGTAGGATTCCATCATGGCCGTCAGCCGCGACGAACGGGTGTAGTACTTGTAGACGCCGACGCAGGCGGTCAGCGCCAGCAGGAGAAGGAAGAATCCCAGCCGCGCGGCACGGAACAGCCGTCGTCTGCGCCCGGGGAGGGGGCCGTTGTCAGATGTGGAATCAGGCCGCTCGGTCATCTTCCATGGTTCCTTGCGGTGAACGCGCTCCTTCCAGACGTTCGGTCCGGCGGGCGTTGCGGCTCCAGCGTCGCCGGGGCAACGCGGAGGACTGCTATTGTACGCGCGATACATCGGCAGGAAGACGCCACAGCCACGGCCTGCGGTTTCGCCATGCCGTTGAGTGGAGTATCCTCGGGGCGCATTGGTGCGAGGAAAGGAACGCCAGCGATGGAACAGAAGCCGAATATCACCTTCGACGACTTCGTGAAGCTCGATCTGCGCGTGGCGACGGTGGTCGAGGCCGAGCCGCACCCGAACGCCGATCGCCTGCTGAAGCTGCAAGTCGAACTCGGCGCGGAGAAGCGACAGATTTGCGCGGGCATCCGCCAGTACGTCGAGCCCGAATCGCTTGTGGGCAGACAGATCATCGTCGTGGCGAACCTCGAGCCGCGGACGATCCGCGGCGAGGTCTCCAACGGCATGCTCCTCGCGGCCAGCCAGAAGGATGGCGAGGAACTACAGGACGTGATCCTCCTCACCACGATGAAGCCGGTGCCGTCGGGATCGGGCGTGGGGTGAACACGACACCGGCGACAGGCCCTGATCTGTGCACGTGGCGAGCGAGGGCCTACGAGTTTCCGCTGCCACCCGGGGCCGCCATTTCCGCCACGGCTTCGGTGGAAACGGGCTGACCGGCGATGCCCCAGTCGTTGCTTTTTGGCTTCATCGATCACCACCACGGTGACCGGGCGCAAGTACTCACCCTCGACCGACACCACGGCATCAGTCATCTTCCCGATCATCTGCTGCTTCTGTTGCTGGTCGAATACGCCTTCAATCACTTTCACATTCACGATCGGCATGGTTCAGGACCTCCATTGTTCTTCGGTTTAGAGAGCGGCAAGTGCCCTCCGGCGCGAATCCAGGAGGCATCGATCTGCGGCTCCACGGGGCCTGCGCAGCGACAGCCCCCGACTGCCGGTTCCCACCGCCCGTATCGATCGCTATGCTCTGCCCTCCCCGGCATCAGGAGATCCACGATGGCATTCCCGGAAGAATTCGTATGGGGCGCTGCGGCCGCGTCCTACCAGATCGAAGGCGCGTGCGACGAAGACGGCAAAGGCCCGAGTGTCTGGGACATGATGTGCCGCTGGTCCGGAAAGGTGTACGAGGGCAACACCGGTTTCGTTGCATGTGATCACTACCACCTTTTCCGCGAAGATGTCGGCATCATGAAGCAGATCGGCCTGCAGGCGTACCGGCTGAGCGTGAGTTGGCCGCGCGTCCTGCCCGAAGGCGTGGGAGCGGTCAATGAGGAGGGAATGGCCTTCTACGATCAGTTGATCGACGAACTGCTCGCGGCGGGGATCGAGCCGTGGGTGACGCTCTTCCACTGGGATTACCCGCTGGCGCTCTACTATCGCGGCGGGTGGCTGAACCGCGAGTCGGTCGAGTGGTTCGGCGAGTATGCGCAACTGCTCGTCGATCGATTGGGTGATCGCGTGTCGCACTGGATGACGCTCAACGAGCCGCAGTGTTTCCTCGGGCTCGGCCACGCGATCGGCATCCACGCCCCGGGGCTGAAGCTGTCGGACGAGCAGCAGTTGTTGGCGACGCACCACGCGCTGATGGCCCACGGCAAGGCGGTGCAGGTGATCCGCAGCCGGGCCGGGAAGTCGCCGACAATCGGCTGGGCGCCGGTGGGTCGGATTCGCTACCCGTACAACAACGACGAGCAGCACCTCGAAGCAGCGCGGCTGGCGACGTACCGATGCGACGTCTACGAGTTCGGCCGTCCGAGCCTTGACAACCTGATCTGGCACAGCGACGCCGTGCTCAAAGGCGCCTATCCGGAAGACGGTCTGCGCTTGTGGGGCGATGCGGTTCCGGAAATCCATCCGGGCGACATGGAACTGATGAATCAGCCGCTCGACTTCTTCGGCGCCAACATCTATTTCGACCCGCCGGCGCGCTTCGACGCGGACGGCGGGATCGAGTTCGTCAAGCGGTACGACGGATTCCCGGTGACGCTCTTTCACTGGCCGGTGGAGCCTGATGCGCTCTATTGGGGCCCGCGACTGATCCATGAGCGGTACGGCCTGCCGGTAGTGGTCACGGAGAACGGGCTGTCGAATCCGGACTGGGTGCAGCTTGACGGAAAGGTGCACGATCCGCAGCGGATCGATTTCACCAGCCGCTACCTCCTGCGGCTGCACGATGCAATCAGTGACGGCATTCCCGTCAAGGGCTACTTCCACTGGTCCATCATGGACAACTTCGAGTGGGCCGAGGGATTCAAGCATCGGTTCGGCCTGGTGCACGTGGATTACCAGACGCTTGAACGGACGCCCAAGGAGTCGGCCTGGTGGTACCGTGACGTGATCGCGAGCAACGGCGCCACGATACTCGAGGCGTGATGCCATCTTCGGAGAGTGAGACGATGGATCAGCGGCAGGCGATGATCGACCGGTTGGCGCAGATGATCGCGGGCGTTCAACTCGATCACACGGTGCGCGTGGGCATCGACGGCCCCAGCGCCGCCGGGAAGACCACCTTGGCCGATGAACTGGTATCGCCCATCGAGGCGGTGGGCCGGCCGGTGATCCGCGCATCGATCGATGGGTTTCACCAGCCGCGCGTCGTGCGCAGGCGTCGGGGCTCGGAGTGTCCCGTCGGTTACTACGAGGATTCCTTCGACTTCGGTGCAGCGGTTCGCAATGTGTTGCAGCCACTCGGGCCGAACGGAACCGGGCGATTCCGACGCGCGGTGTACGACTTCCGTGTGGAGCAGGCAGTGGATGCGCCGGAGGAGGAAGCGCCTGCGAACGCGGTGCTGCTGTTCGAAGGCGTGTTTCTCATGCGGCCGGAGCTGAACGCGCACTGGGATGTGCGCATCTATGTCGACGTGCCGGATGAAGTGGCCGTGCTGCGGGCTCGGCAACGCGACTTGAGACTGTTCGGCTCAGACGAACAGGTGCAGCGCCGTTACGCGGTGCGCTACCTGCCGGGACAGGCGATGTACTTCGATGAGCACGCGCCGAAGGAGAAGGCTGACATCATCATCCGCAACAGCGATCCGTCGCGGCCGGGCATGCTGGTGCGCAACCGCGACTTGATGCCTGCGGCCGAGGCCGCGCCGATTCAGCGCTGAAAGATCCCGTCAAGCGTGAATTCAACCGGTTCGACCTTGTATCGTGTGAGCACCACCACGCGCACCTTGTCGAACTTGACGCGTGTGTCCACCTCGAAGTCGCAGCGGAAGTCGCCCTTTTCGCTCATCGGACTGGCGCCCTTGTTCCACCGGCCCCCCGCGAACGGCTCGCCCTTCTCATCAAGGATGAACAGTGCCTCGATGAACGGGGCGCCCGGGGTGTTCATGCGTTCGTATTCGGCGGTGAAGGATGCTTTGCCCGTTCGGCTGATGCGCAACATGCTCAGCCGCACCTTGAGGCCGCCGGGCGCATCAACGAGTTCGCGCATCACCTGGGCGGGAACGTCGAGGTGCTCACGTTCCGAAGCAATGATCACGTTGCCGCGCAGCATGAGTTCGTTGACGAGGTACGGGTTGCGATCCAGCTTGCCGCGCTCGACTTCGAACACCGCATGCCCGCCGTTGAAGGAGGCGAACTTCTCCGGTTGCGTACCGCGAGCGCTCCGAAGCCCCGCGGCGCTTGAGGCGATCGGCAGCAGCGAGCGTCGTTGGGCGTCTCGCGCATCGACGATGGTCGGGTGCAAGGTGAAGGCGACGGCGTCGACGTCTGTCGGCCGCGTGATGGTGCCTTTCAGTTCGATTTCGTGTTCGATGCGCTCCTTCCCGATCTGGTTCGAGAAAGCCATCTTCGACGTCGCTTCATATTCCATGCAGGTGAGCGTATACCCATCGGTGTCGAAAGCGGGCCAGCCCAGTTTGCGTGAAGTCGAGGAACTGCCCGGCAGCACCGCTGTCGCGAGCAAGGTGAGCGCGAGGCTGCACGAAAGCATGATCGGGCGCGACATGACCGAACTCCTTTGACAGGTGCGAGTCTTGCGGTTCATTGTAATGCAGGCTGGGCCGCGATCACTCCCCGGGAATGTAACTGATGACGCCGGTCCACGGGCTGCTGGCGGTGGCGTATAGCTTCTTCTCGATCCGGCCGGACAGGTAGGCCAGACGCCCGGCCTCGAGCGCGTGTCGCATCGCGTGGGCCATCTTCACCGGGTCTTTTGCATGAGCAATCCCGGTATTGAGCAGCACGCCGTCGGCGCCCAGTTCCATGGCGATGGTGACATCGCTCGCGGTGCCCACGCCGGCATCGACGATGACCGGATAATGGGTGTCGCCTTCCTTAAGCAGTTCCAGGATGATGCGGATGCTGTTGGGATTGAGCACGCCCTGTCCTGATCCGATGGGCGAGCCGGCCGGCATGACGCTGGCCGCGCCCGCCTCCTTGATCCTGCCGGCCATGATCGGATCGTCGCTCGTGTAGCACAGCACTTTGAACCCGTCGGCCACGAGTTCGCGCGTGGCCTCGAGGGTGCCTTGCGGGTCGGGCAGCAGCGTCTTCTTGTCACCCAGGACCTCGAGTTTGACCCAGTCCTTGCCTGGGTTGCCCAGTTGGTCGAGCAACTCGCGTCCCAGCCGCGCCACGCGGACCGCGTCTTCGGCGTTGAAGCACCCGGCCGTGTTGGGCAGGATGGTGTAGCGGTCGGTGTCGATGTAATCGAGCAGCGATTCGCCTTTCTCGTTGATCAGCCGCTCGCGACGCACGGCGACGGTGATGACCTGCGCCCCGGAGGCATCGAGCGCCTGTTGCATGGTGGGATAATCGGCGTACTTGCCGGTCCCGACGATCAGCCGGGAGGCAAGGGTGCGTCCGCCGACGTGAAGGGGGACATCCAGATTGGATTCGGTGTTAGGCATGTCAGCCTCGCTATGGTTGGGATGCGTTGGGTCGGGTACAGGCGACATGGGGAACCGTGTGAGCGCGGTTCACCCGCCGCCGACGAGAGTCACCATCTCTACCACATCGCCTTCCTGCAGCGTGGTCTGATCGTGGGCCTTGCGCGGGACGACACGTCGGTTTACCTCCACGGCCACCGCAGTGTCGGCTAAGCCCATTTCTCGCACGAGGTCGGCAACGGTCGACCCGTCTTGCGCATCGTGTTCATCGCCATTGACAGTCAGTCTCATGCAGGGCTCATCTTATCGCGATGGCGCGTGGAAAGCGATCTTAACGGGCCCGAACGGGGTTCCGCCAGCGGATCGACTGGATTCTCCGTCCCGTGTCGGCATCCTGCCGATTACCGCTTATAATCGCGGCCGGTCGGGTCACCCCGCTCACGGATGGGCTTATGCCACGTACTCAGTTTCGTGTCAGGCGACGTCGCACACCGAGCAATGCGCGCGGCTTCCGCGGGTGGGTAATCACGATAGCCCTGATCGCATGCACCGGCTTCCCTCCGGTCAAGGTCGCTCAGGCCGGCCCTGCGGAGCCCGTCTGGATTGACCAGGCCGAGGCGATGCTGGCCGAGGCCTGCCCGCAGCACCATGCGAGCCGCGCGACGCCGCCCGCCACACACCTCGTGCTGGCCGATGCCGGTGACAGCGACGAAATGACTGATCCCGCCCCGCGGCCGCGGTCGACCTGGGCGCTGGGTGATCCGGTGATCGAGGCCGACTGCAGCCTGACCGGACGACGGGCGCAGGTCTGGCAGGAGCAAGACACGCGTTGGGTACTGCTCGAAGGTGAAGCCCGGTTCGAGCTGGGCCTCTACAGTCTGCGCGGCGACCGGGCGCTGGTGCGCATCATCAGTGAACAGGTGATCGGCAAGACGGTCCATCACATTGCGGTGTACCTGGATCAGGCGCGGACGGTCGATCAGCCGCGGGCGGCGCGGACGCGCGTCAGTTCATCGCGGCTGCTGGTCACCGCATCGACGGAAGGGCAGGTCGAACTGACCGTCGACCTGTTGCAGAGGCGGTCGGCCCAGGCGCACCCGCTGGTCATCGACGGCATGGCGCGAATGCGCCGATACGACGAGGCAATCTCGCGCGGGGTTGCGCCGCTGGAGCGCCTCGGTCCCGTCCGCGACCTGCCCCGCGAGGGCCGCGGTGTGCGGCTGACGCCCGTCGAAGGCCGGCAGCGCGAGGACATCATTCGTCCTCGTTTCGGTGAACCGGGGGAAGACGGTCCGGCAACGCTCATCCCGCCGCAACTGGGTCCTGACGATTCCGAGCAATCCATTCTGCCGGCGAAGGGCTCGCTGCATTTCAACGCGAGAATGGTCACTTACAGCGCGAAGGATCGCGCGGTGATGCTCGTGGGTCAGGTGCGCGTGATGTATGTCGGTCGCGATCCGCAGCGCACGGTTTCTCTGCAGGCTGAGAACGCCGTGATCTTCCTGGCCGAGGGCGGGCGGGCGCCCGCGGGCGTGGTCGGTGCCGAGCACGTTTCCGGGGTCTACCTGGAAGCGAACGTCGTGGCCACGGATGGGCGGATGACCGTTCGCTCGCCGCGCGTGTTCTATGACGTGCAGCGCAACCGGGCGATGTTGCTTGACGCGGTGATGTACTCGTACGAGTCGTCGATCAAGCTGCCGCTGTACGTCCGCGCCGAGAAGCTCAAGCAGTTTTCCCGAACGAACTGGGAGGCGCAGAACGCGCTGGTGACGACCAGCGACTTCGCCCAGCCGCACCTGGCCATCGGGGCGAGCAAACTGACGGTATCGCACGAGCGAAGCCGGCGCGGCGTGCGGCGCGACATCGTCTCGGCTGACCACATCACGCTGGAGAGCGAGGGCTTTCCGTTCTTCTACCTGCCCACGCTGTCCGGCAACGTGCGGGATTTTCCGATCGTTGACTTCAAGGCGGGTTACAGCAACGACAAGGGCCCGATCGTCGGCGTCACGTTCGACACCTTCACGCTGCTGGGTGAGCGCAAGCCTGACGGCGTGGACTCGACCTTCTCGGTAGGCTGGGAGGGTGAGCATGGTCCGGCTTTCTCGGCGCGATATACGTACCTGCAGCAGGCGATGCAGGGCAAAGCCGAGGCGTTCCTGCTCGCGTGGGATAACGGTGAGGACGAGGTCGGCGGACGCGATCCGGTGGAATTCGACGGCGAAGTGCGCGGTTTCGTCCGGTGGCTGCATCGGCAGGTGCTGCCCGATGGCTGGGAGGCGCAGGTCCAGTTGTCCTACATCTCCGATGAAACGCTGCTAGAGGAGTTCTTCCGCGATCGGGCGGACCTCGATCGCGAATGGGAAAGCTCGCTGTACGTGAAGAAACAGGAGGACCAGTGGGCGGCCGGCTTCCTGACAAAGTGGAACACCCACGGTTTCACCGCCCAGACGACGCTGTTACAGACGCCGGGTTACACCGTGGACAAGGCCGGCGAACTCAGCTTCCACGCCGTCGGCATCAGCCTGTTTGAGAACCGGTTGAGCTACTACACGGAGAACCGTGTTTCCTACCTGCGCATCCGCGTCGGCGGCGACAAGCCGGCGGACCGAGGGTTCAGAGACTCACAGAGCCAGGAACTCTTCGGCATTCCCGCGAACCGGTCGTTCAAGGACGCATTCGAAGCGATGGGGGTGCCGACCGATTTCCGCGGCCGGTTCGACAGTCGGCACGAGGTCCAGGCGCCTTTACAGTATGAGTCGCTGCATCTGACGCCGTACGTTTCGGGTCGCGTGACCGCCTACACCGATGACTACAGCGGCTTCGCGGGTGAGGATGAGCAGTTCCGGTTGCTGGGCACGGCCGGCGTTCGGTGGAACACGACCTTGCACCAGACGTTCAGCCAAGTCGATGTGCAGGCCCTCGATGTGCACGGGTTGCGACACATCGTCGAGCCGCACGGCAACGTCTTCATCGTCGGTTCGACTATCGAACCGGAAGCCATTCCCGTCTATGACCCGGACGTCGAGCAGTTGAGCGAAGGTTTCGGTTTCATGATGGGGGTGCGCAACACGCTGCAGACGCGGCGGGGCGGTCCCGGCCAGTGGCGCACCGTCGACTGGCTGATGGTGAACCTGGAGTACGTCTACCGCGCGGGCGATGCGGATGTGAACACGCCCTTGCCGCGGTATATCGATTCCCGTCCCGAGTTCAGCCGCGGCGGGGAGCACGCCTATCTCGAGGTGCGCTGGCAGACGACCGACGCCCTCGCCCTCAGCGGTGAGGGTGCCTACAGCTTCGAGACCGACCAGATGGCCTACTGGCGCCTCGGTACCGCGTTGCGGCTCACCGGCCAGATGAATGCCTACGTGGATTACTCCGAAGTCGAGACGCTTGACAGCCGTCTGCTTTCCTATGGGCTGGACTACCAAATGACGCGCAAGTATCGCTTCGCTGTCCAGCATACGCTGGACCTCGGGCGTAGCGAAAGCCGCAACATCCGCGGCAAGCTCGCGCGGCGGATGCCCGATTGGGAACTGGCCTTTGTCGCCGAGTACGACGAGATCGAGGACAGCGCCACCTTCTTCGTGCAGTTCACGCCCAGCATGGGGCAGCTCTTCCAGGGTGATCCATTCAAGCTTGAGGTGCCTCAGTAGCGATCGGCGTCATGCCTTCCTGTAAGTATTCGGCGCATCACTGTTTAGATTTGTCGCTGCCGACGCGACGGCGACGGGCGGGCGCGCCGCCGGTGGCCGGCTCACCGGCTCATGCGTGCCGGTGGTCAGTCGGTATACTGTTGGGCTCGATTCACCAAGGTCTGCCCAAACCGGAGTCGCGGCGATGCTCAAGTGGTTTCGCAAGTACAACAAGTTCATCCTGGTCGCCGGCGCGTGTCTGTTGATGGTCGCGTTCCTGCTGCCGGCCAACATGCAGAAAAACATGTTCGGCGGTGCCGACCCCGTCATCGGCACCATCGGCGATGTCGAGATCATGGAAAGCGACCTCAGGCACGCTAGTGCTGAACTGGACCTGCTGCAGCGCCTAGAGGGACCCATGCGCTTCTTCCAGCAGATGGGCGTGACCGATCTGGATGATCCGATCACTTATCTCCTGCTTGTCCATGAAGCCAAGACCATGGGCCTGATGCCGTCGGAAGGGGCGATCTCGTCCTGGATGGCGGCCAGGGAGATGGACAGCGCGTTTGTGGAGCGCCTCAAGGGCGCGCTGCGCGAGATCGAGCCCCAGCATCGCGAAGCATTCATCCGAGGTGCTTTCGGCAACCTGATCGCGATCGAGCGCGCCTATCCGATGGTCCACGGCCGCCCGCGCGTGACCGCACCCATGCTCGACGGCATGGTCTGGGACTCGCGCGCCCGGGTGAAGGTGGCGGCGCTGAAGATTCCCGCCCAGAAGTTCCTCGACCAGGTCGAGGTCTCTGAGGGCGATGTGAAAGCCCACTACGAGAAACACAAGGATCGATTTCCCGGCAATGCCACCGAAGACAATCCGCTGGGATTCGGCTACAAGCGGAAGAACCGCGTGAAGCTCGAGTACATCATGGTCCCGTGGGAGACGGTCCTCGAAGCCAGCCGCGTGGGCGATGATGAGATCGACAAGATGCTCCAGTACTACGAGCAGCATAAGGACGAGAACCTGTCCTGGCAGATTCAGGACGATCCGGCGGAAGGCCCTGACGGGGAACAGGATGGCGAAGTCGATGACTCGGACGAGGCGGCCAAAGCGGATGAAGCATCGCAAACACCGCGATACAAGCCGTTCCGCGAAGTCAAGGAGGACATCCGTGACACGATGACGCGCGAGCGGGCCGTCGAACTGGGTGAGAACGTGATGCGCCGCGTGTCGGCGATTCTCGATCAGGATCGGGTCAAGCTGCCCGAGGGTCCAAAGGAATACGGCGTCCAGTACCTGGACGTACCCGAGGATTTCGTGCCGACGCCGCTGGACCAGGTTGCAGCGATGGTCGAGGAGGAGTACAAGGACAAGGGGCTGGCCCGCCCGACCGTCGTCATTTTGAACAGCAAGTGGCTCGACGCCGAAGCTCTGGCCGGGCTTGAGAACATCGGCGACAGCGCCATGCGGCGTGAGGGCACGAGCCCGACGCCATTTGTGGCTTACGCGATGGCTTGCCGGGGATTGAAGCAGGAGGACGTCGAAAGCCCCGTCCTTGAATTCGCCCTGCAGGAGAAACTGGCGAGCATGCCGCTGGAATCACGCGTGCGAGGGTTCTTCGGCGGCATGATGTTCAGTCCCGAGCCGGATCGCTTCATCTTCCGCATCACGCAGTTGCAGGCCGAGCAGCCCGAGCCGTTTGAAGAGATCAAGAGCCGGGTCCGGGCGGACCTGGAACTCAAACGTGCCTACGAGTTGCTCAAGAGCAGGAAGATGGAACTGGTCGAGCAGGCGACCAGCGATGTACTCAAGATTATCGACGACCTCAGACTCGAGCAGCGTGCGATGATCCAGCCGCCGGCTTTCCCGCGGCGTGAAGTCACCGAAGCGCCGTTCCGCAACACCGGCATCATGCTTTTGGACGTGAAAGTACCCGAAGTCAACGAGGCGATCGGGCGGCGCGCGCAGTTCGTGGATGCGGTGTTCGAACGCTTCGATGAACTCGTGGTCAAGGACAACTGGCGCGACCTGAGCAAACAGCGGTGGCTGGGCGCTCCGGTGGACGAGGATCGCGCCCTGTGGATCGTGCGCATCGAGGATATGATGCTGCCGACACAGTCCATGTTCAACATCTACAAGGCCGGCTGGTACGAGATTCCGCAGGGACAAGACGCGGAGGAACAGGGCATCCGCATGAAGAACTCCATGCAGCGTTCGCTGTATGGCGTGAGCGAGCGCGGCAACCCCTACACCCGCGAGGCGATCATGGCACGCGTCGGCTTCAAATGGGAGAAAGACGAAGAAGCCAAGAAGCAAGACGAGGCCGAGGACTAAGGGGGCAGACTGCTTATGCTCAACGAACCGCGAACCGCACCGCGGGTCCTGCCGGCCGTGGTGCTTCTGTTATAGGCCAATGCCCGCGTCCGATTTGGGGGCCAGAAAGACGTCAATTCGCTGCACTCGACGCTCGCGCACGGACAGTGCCACATCATGCGGCAGTGAAGCTTCCGTCTCCTGCATGATGCCGCCGTCGTCGTACGTCACCGTGTAGCCTTGAACGTTCGCGCCCTCGTCGCCCCACGTGTCCAGGCGGTGCGGGTTATGGTAGACCACGAGCGTGTGGCCGAGGAACAGCGCGCTGCAGGTGTCGGCCGGCAAGGCGACGGTCAGCGTCTGTCCGTCGGGTCGCAGCAATTGCCGCTTCGTGGCTTCCGTGGTGAACAGCCAATGGGCGAGCACGGGCTTGAGCGTCAGCACCAATTCCCCGCCTCGCAATGTGAAGGGCCGGCGGCCGAAGAACATCCACAGCGTCATCTCCATCACCTCGGCGGTGGTGCCGCTTGAGCGCGGCAGGTAGCCGCGCCCGTGGTAGTGCGGGCGCGGGTGGCGGCTGGAGACGATAAACGACGCGTTCTCCAGCGGGCTGCGCCCGTAGCGCTCGATCGGCTGGAAGGGAATCAGGCAGTTGCGCAAATCCTCGTAGAACGCGTCGTACAGTCCGGCCGCGAGCGTCGCGAGCATCCACTTGTGCTCGATGTGCAGAAAGACATTCTCGGCTTCGAACCAGCCCGGCGCCCATGCCCAGATGCGGCCGACGAACGGACCCTCCTCCTCTACGCTGTCGCCCACCAGGTACATGCCCAGCGGCTCGTCAAACAGCGGGCTGCTTCGCATCGCGTCGTACATTCGCCTGGCCTGTTGCGGGTCGGTTTCAATCTTCATCGCATGCGTCGGCGCCTCCAGGAACAGCGGGAGCATGTGCTCTTTGAACTGTTTGATGCGCACGCATGGGAAGCCGCGCGGATGACGCTTCACCTGCATCTCGCCCGTCTGCGGATGCCGTTCCTTGATGATCTCGAAATCGATCGCCTCGTGCGTGCAATACGTGGCATACAGGCCGGTTCCGGCATCGACCATCCGCGGCAGGGCGGCCTCAAACTTCGCCTCCGCGGCGTCGAGGAACGTCATGATCTGGTCGAGCGTGATCGATTGCTCCTCGCCGCTGAAGCCGAGGCGCACCGCTTCGCGGTACGTTTCCTTCGCGTCGTTCACATCACCCCAGAACGTGAAGTCCCGGCCGTCGATGTCCACGCTGTGGTACGCGTGCAGCGCCTCGAGCACCGCGGTGAAGAACGCGTGAAGTTCCGTGGGCAACGGCTGGGTGAAGTCGTCGCCGAGGTCAAGTGATTGCAGCGCCTCGCGCACCATCCGCATGGCGCGGCGAAGGTGGAACGTTTCGCTCGTGGTCGAACCGAACGCGCCGGGGATGCCGTTGATCGAGTCGTGCCACCCGGGCCGCCCGCCTTCCATGTCGATGCCCAGTCCGGAGGGAGCCGGCGCGGCCACCTTGTTCGTCAGCAGACAGATGATCTTCTGCAGCAGGTTCGCGCGGTAGATCTCACCCGTCCCATGCCGCGTGCGCACCAGCCGCGGGCGATCGGTGCGCGCCGCGATTATGCGCGACTTCTCGGGGTCGTGCGAGGTCGAATCGATATGCCAGACGCGGTTCTCGCCGTAGAGAACATACTTGTCATCGCGCGGCTTGACGCGGACGTCTGGATCCCAGTACGTGTACTCGCGCGAGTCTATCAACACGTCACGCAAGCGATCCGGATAGATGGCGAGATAGCTGCCTAGCAGATCGAAGTTGTACAGCCAGTGATCCGTCCAGTAGCCCTCGCCGAACGCCGCCTCTTCCAGCTTCTGACTGATGGCGAGCAGGGACTCGAGCAGCCGCTGCCGCTCGGACTGCAGCTCGATGCGGTGGTCGTCGATGAACGCGAATAGATCGCCCGGCGTCCATGCCTTCGCCAGCAGCGATTCAACGGGCGTGATGTCGTCGGTCGCCAAGGCGCGGCCAAGCACAGCAGTCAGCTTCCCATGGTCGGTGATCCGGAAGCGGTTGCCCTTGCAGACCAACGGGTTGAAGCCGTCGGGCTGAATGAGATTGAAGAACCACTGCACGTTGCCGCGCTCGACATCGGGATTGAACCACACGTCGTTGCGACGGTTCTGATTCACGTCACGGAAGGCGCCGTTGCCCTGGCTGAAGTACGTGGGGGCGAGCTCGAAGAAGTTGTAATCGCGCTCGAGATCGCCGTGTCGGCGCGAAAAGACGTGGAACACATGCTTGCGCTCGCCGGCCTTGAGCGTCAGCGGCAGGCCGCCCCGCAGCACGTTGTCCAGGTAGGTGGCCGGCAGGTACTGGTTGATCTCGCGGCTGGCGGTGTGCACGAAACAGCCATGCTGGATGTGCTCGACCTCCCGTCGTGCCATCTCGGTAGCCCGATCGAACCAGTCCGGGTCGACGAGCTTCGCCGAGATCTCGTCCAGCGCCGCAACGCCGCGGGCCATGCCGTAGAGCGACTGGACGGTGTCGCTCGCCTTGGCGGGCAGTTCGTAGCCGGCATGGACGAATCCGCAACAGGTCTGGCAGTTGCGGCCCTGGAAGGCGGTCGGGTCGAACGGGTCGGCGTCGAGGAAGGCATACGGGCGGATCAGGTCGGCGTAGTCGCCGAAGATCAGTTCCGGATCGACCACGACATCGAGCAGTCGCCGGCGGCCGTCGGCCGGGCGAGCGGCGAGGAAGAAGTTCCCGGCTTCGAGCACGTCCGTCTCGCTGCTGTCGGAGGGCAACGCCCTCATCCGCAGGAAGGGCGTTCGCTGCTCGAACCGCTCGACAACCATGTAGCCCTCGGTGACAAATGGCAACAGCTTGAGATGTTCGTGACGCTCGCCGTAGGGCACCATCCGGGGAATGCCGTCGAGTACTTCGATGCGAGCCGGCGTATCGGCGAGGTTGCTCACGGTTACGCGCCGCCCCAGTGCGGCGAAGGGTTCGCCCGGCACGGTGAAGAACGCAACGTTGACTGCGATGCCGAGTGTTTCATTCACTTCATGCAGCACGAGGCCGTGCGGCTGAACGGTCATCGTCTGCTGCACGGCCGCGTGAGGCTGCTCGTATCGAAAGGGCTCATAGAAGCGTTTCTCGTCGCCGCGCGATATACGCAGGAACGTGCGGAACCCCTCCGTGGCGGTGCGGTGCTGGTGCAGCTTGACGGATTGGAACTCAAGGATGCTGTGGTCCTTGTCTTGCGTCCCGAAGCAGGCCACGGCCTGGCCGCGGTTGACGTAATAGCACCAGAGCGGCGTACCCCACAGGCCCGCGATGCCGGGCAGGAAACTCGAAAAGGGGTGAGCGCGATGGTAGTTGCGGATGACGAAGCAGCCGTCGTCTGTCACTTCGTACTGCGCTTTCGTCGGACTGGCCGCCATGGAAGGTCTCCCTGCATTGCCCGCGCGGGCGGAAGGTTGAGCGGCCAATCTAGGATGTGAGACGGGGCGACACAAGGCGTGCAGTGGGCAGGGGACCACCGGCGTCTGGCGCGTGTTGATCTACGGCCGGCCGATTCCGCGCCAGCGGCCCTCGCGCATGGCCTTGACGTTGTCTCGCGCGGCGCGTGCCCCCGCGGGATTGTTTCGGGTCATCGTGCGGATCTGTTCCTCTGCCTCGTCACCCAGCAGGAGGTAAGCCTCCATCCGCGAGGGGTCCGCCGCGATGATCTGCTTGAGCAGCTTCCGCGCCTCGGCATGACGCTGAGCCTGCTGCAGCAGCACGGCCTTGAGCAGGCGCGGCTGCATGTTGCCCGCGCGTGCGCCGGGCATCAACAGATCGAGCGCCGGGTCGGAGCGCCCGCGGAAGGCGTGTTCGATCGCCATGGCATCCATGGAATCCAGGAGCTCGACCGCTCTGTCCGAATCTCCCGACTGGGCAGCGCGCAACGCGATCAGGTAGCGCCCGCCGGGCAAGGCTGACGCCCGCGCGGCGTGACGGGCGGCGGCTTCCGCCTCGCCGGCCTCCAACAGCCACATCGCCAGGTAGAGGTGGGCGTGCGCGTTCTTCGAGTCGACCTTGAGCACCTTCTCCAGTCCGGCGCGGACGGCCGCGTGGCCCTTGCGCACCCGCATCAGCCGTCGCGCGGCGTCGAGCAGCGCGCGTGGATCGTCTGATGTGGTCAACACCTTCTCGTTGCTGCGCGCGTCCTTCCACAGGCTGGGATCATGTTCGGTGACAAGATCATTCGCTTCGGCATACAGCGCCCGTCCGCCCGGCATCCGCTGCCGCACGATGGACTGCACCCGTTTGAACCGCTCCTCCGGCATCTTCGACACATCCACCGGCAGCACGGCCTGATCAAGCACGTCGCCGTCGGCGTTGGTGACCGTCACGCGCACCGGCAGATTCATCTTGGCGAATCGCTTGTAGGGAAGACCCACCGTGAGGTCCTGCTTCGTGAAGCTGCCGTAGTGCTTCCTGCCGTCGGCGCTGTCGAACGAGATGGTGGCGTCCGTGATCGATCGCGCGGGGGTGAAGGTGAAGGTGCCCCCGTCGTCGCCGGCCTTCTCGACGCGCATCATGCCAAGCGCCGAGGCGTACATCGCGCGATCCATGCCCTTCGCCGCGATGATATCAACATTCATTTCGTAGCTGCCGAACGGCGGGAGGAAGCGGCCGCACTCCTCGAATACCTCGTGACTGCCGCACCACATCTCGATGTAGCCGCGCTGCGAGGGCGGGTACAGCACCTGCTTCGCGCCGGGTGCCGTCTTGCGATCCCAGACCGCCATCACGTTGAGGTCCCGCTCGGGGAAGTACCACCCCCCGAAATCAGCCGCGCGGCCGATGGCGAACATGCTGTCCTTGGTCGCCCCGACGCGTTGGTCCGGGTTCCAGCGCTTGAGTCCGTTTGCCCCGTGCCCCGTGACGGCGGCCGTCGGCAGGATCACGTGGACGCCCTCCTTCGCCGGCTGTCGCAGCAGGAACCAGAGCTTGAAGCCGTGGCGCACGGGCAGCGGGTTGTCGACACGCGCCGTCCAGGTGAAGCGGGCCTCGCCCGGCCGCAGTGTCACGAACTGCCCGAGTCGCAGATTCGTCGCCCGGCCGTAGCGCTTGGTCTCCTCTGGTGTCAGGAACTGTTCGAAGCGCATGTCCATGGCGAGGGTGATCGATCCGTCTTCGGCGCGCGAGATGGCGTAGCCGGCGGTTTCGTCGAGATGCCTGCCGTGTTCCCAGAAGGGAAAGGACCACCGACCGCCGCCCATCGACCAGCTCACATCGTTGTACAGCTCGTCGTTACGCCAGAACAGGTCGGTCTCTTCCCCATCGTGTTTGTGGATCACTTCCGTCACCCGGCCGCCGAACTCCGGGAGTACGACGATGCGCAGATGCTCGTTCTCGAGAACCACCGCTTCGGTCGTGTACGACGTCTTGCCGACGAGCTTCGCCGCCTTGCACGGGGCTCGATTGGGTTTCTGCTCGCGGCCGGCCTTGACCGGATACGTCTTCTCCTCCACGCGCACCGTCACGCCCCCGGCGTAGAGCGACGGTGTCCAGGCAAGCAGCAGGGCGGTAACCAACACGACGATCAGGCGACTGGCGATCATGCGTTTCTCCTTCGGTGCAACGCGCGCCATGATAACGCCTGCAGGCGGCTTTCCTTGCGGAATCGCGCGCGAGCAGCGATGATCACCGGGCGGAATCCACGGTTCTTCCAGCGAACACATCCGAAAGGGCGGCCGCATGGAATTCGACGCGTACCGAGTCAAGCCGGGCAGCAAGGTCGACCTGTCTCAGTTCAAGACACGCGACGACGGGGGTATGAAGAAGGACGAGGCGGTCGACGAAACAAGGGACCTGACGCGCCGGCTTCAGAAGCTTCAGGAACTGATGTACGCCGAGGGCAAGCACGCGCTGCTGGTCGTACTGCAGGCGATGGATGCGGCCGGCAAGGACAGCACCATTCGGCGCGTGTTCGGGCCGGTCAACCCGCAGGGCTGCAAGGTCGCCAGTTTCAAGGCGCCCAACAGCGTGGAACTGATGCACGACTTCCTGTGGCGTATCCACCAGAACACGCCGCGCAAGGGGAACATCGGCGTGTTCAACCGGTCGCACTACGAGGACGTCTTGATTGTTCGGGTGAAGGAACTGGTCGACGATGCGGTGTGGCGCCCGCGGTTCGAACACATCCGCCACTTCGAGCGAATGCTGCACGACGAGGGCACGAAGGTGGTCAAGTTCTTCCTGCACATCAGCAAGGACTACCAGAAGGAGCGCCTGCAACGCCGCCTCGACCGTCCGGACAAGCACTGGAAGTTCAATCCCGACGACTTGGCTGAGCGTGCCCGCTGGCACAAGTACCAGGAGGCGTACGAAGAGGCCCTCGGCGAGTGCTCAACCGACGAATCGCCGTGGTATGTCATCCCCGCCGAGCGCCGCTGGTTCCGCAACTGGCTGGTCAGCGCCATCCTCGTTCAGACGCTCGAATCACTTGATATGCGGTACCCGGAGCCGACGTTCGACGCCTCGGAGATCACCATCGAGTAGTGCCGGACCGGTGCTTATCGGCTCATCAACCGCGGGACCTGCCTCGGCCGACACATCCCTTGGATGACCGCCCTGATCAGACAATGTCGCTCCTGCACGCGCACGGCCAAAGGCGCCATCGGCTTGGCGCGATCGGTGCTGGGTGTGGGGCTGGCCTCGCCGCGCCAGATCGAGCAGCGCCTGGCGATCTGCCGCGCGTGCCCGGAGGCGGTGCCGTGCGTCCACAACACGCGGCAGGTGTGCAAGTGCGATATCTGCCACTGCTGGCTGCGTCACAAGACCCGTCTCAAGCGCGAGCGATGTCCGCTCGGACAATGGTAAACTGGCATCAGGTCGCGCGGCTGGGCGTTGTGCCGGCATGGCCGGGGCGACGGTCGGCAGTGAATTGTCACATCGAACGAGGAGGCTGATGATGAGGACGAACGCATTGACGCATCGTGGATGGCTGGTCTGCGCGGCGGTGATCGGCACCGCCATGGCCGTTGCCGGAACGTGGGCGGATGGCGGCGCAAAGGAAGAGGGCAAGGCGCCCGTGCGCGACGACACGGCCGCGGAGTCGCTCGGCTGGAAGCTCGGCATCCAGGCCTGGACTTATCGCGGGATCACGCTTTTCGAGACCATCGACAAGTGCGAGGCCATGGGCGTCAAGTACCTCGAGATGTACGGCGGCCAGCGTCTGAGTCCGGAAGTCGATGCCCGTGTCGGCCACAGCATGTCGGACGAGCATCGCCAGTTGCTGAAGGCGAAGCTCAAAGAGGCGGGCGTAACGTTGCTGAGCTACGGTGTCGTCGGGCTGTCGAAGGATGAGAAGGCGAGCCGCGCGGTGTTCGAGTTCGCGAAGGACATGGGCATCCGCACTATCGTGTCCGAGCCGCGGTTTGACGCATACGACACGATTGAGAAGCTCGCCGACGAATACAAGATCAACGTCGCCATGCACAATCACCCGCGACCGAACCGGTACTGGGAGCCGAAGATCGTGCTCGAGCACGTGGACAAGCGCAGCCAGCGCCTCGGCGGCAGCCCGGACACCGGCCACTGGATGCGCTCGAATGTCGATCCGGTCGAGGGTGTCAAGCTGCTGCGCGGGCGGCTTCACTCGGTCCATCTCAAGCAGCCGGCCGTCATGGGCGAACGCCGGGCGCGGGATGTGCCGTTCGGCCAGGCGAAACCCGATCACATCAAGGCCATCATGCTCCAGATGCGTAAGCAGGGCTACCAGGGCCCATGGATGATCGAGTATGAGCATCAGAGCAAACAACTGGACGAGGACGTCGCCGCGTGCATCCGGTTCTTCGATGAAGTATGCCGAGAGATCGCCGCCGAGAAGGAAGAGGACGACAAGTGATCCCACGATCACCGGCGGGGTGGTCCGGCGATGCATCGTGAAAACGGCGCCCGATCAGAACGGGCGCCGTTCGTTTCTGCTCAGTTGTAGGGCGGCGTGCCGGCCCGCAACAGGTCACTGGCCGTATGTGGCGTAGCGTGGATCCGCCCCCCCCGCGGTCACGCCCTTCTTCTGGCTGCCCACGGTTGCCTTCGGCACGCGAACGAGCCCGGTCGCGGGGTCATCGTAGTCCGGGTGAATGGTCGAACCGTCGGCCTGGCGCCAGCCGGTCTGCCGGATGGGAATGCCCACGCCGTAGCCAGTGATGCTTCCCGGCGCGGGAATCACGCCGGACACTTCGCCCAGCTTCAGCTTGGTCGTTTCAGAGACGACGATGTCGTCGAAGTCTTTCGGGGTGGGGTCGATCTCGGTGCGGCTACCGATCGAGTTGTAGCAGCCGGCGACAAACAGCGCCGAAGCGACCAACAGGGCTCGGCTCACGGTCTGGCACGAAAGGGCGCGTAGCTGCGGCATGGGGTTCTCCTCATGTGGAGTGGGGCCGGCAAATCAGGGCCTGCGGTGGGTGTCCGACCATTTGATTATCAGCCCCGCCCCCGCATGTTGCAAGCGCTCGGATGTGCCGATCGACCGAGGTCGGCCGGGCTCGATACGAACTTGGGGCTCTGGGCAATGTGCCCTGGGCTCGTCGCTCCCGATTCAAGCCGAGGCGGGGTCGGGCAGCTCGGCTTTGGGGAAGTCGGTCTCAGTGTGGGCCAGATGGTTCACGTAGTTCGTCAGCAGGTTCATCAACACGACACCGAGGATCTCCAGCGCCTGGCCCTGCGTGTAGCCGGCATCCAGCAGGTCCTGCAGTTCCTCATCTTCCAGCCAGCCGCGATTGTCCACCATCTTCTTGGCGAAGGTCAGGCCCGCCTGGGACTTCGCGTCTGACGACTCGCCACGCAGGGCGCGGCCCATCTCCTCGTTGTCCAGTCCGGCCTTGCGGCCCATGAAGGCGTGCGCGTCCACGCAGTACTCGCAGTCGCCCATCGCCGCAACTGTCAGCGCGATCTGCTCGCGCAGCGCCGGGCTCAGCGACGACTTCTTGATCGCGGCCGAGAAGTTCATGTAGCCTTCGAGCAAGGCCGGGGCGTGGGCCATCGTCTTCAGAATGTTGATCGCCTTGCCGTTGGCCTGTTTGATCTGGGCCAGCAGTTCGGCGGCTTTGCCGGTGGCCTGGTCGGGTTCGAGTGCAGGGATACGGGGCATCGTGGTCTCCAGTGTTGTGTGCGGGATTCCGTAGTTGGATGCGATCGGCTCCCGGAGGTTACAGCACAACAACAGGCGCCAGTGCGGTCGCCCGCCGCGATGCATTATGCACACAGCCACGTGTTCGGACGCTGGTTCAGTCGCCCAGCGGCACCACCCAGATATTCCGGTAACGCACGGGATTGCCGTGCCCCTGCAGGTAGAGCGGACCGGGCTCCGGGCTCTCGCTGCGCTGGCCGCCACCGGTCAGCTTCGGCACTTCGATGTCGTCGTGGATGAGCACGCCGTTGTGGAAGACCGTCAGCCGGGCACTGGCCGTCTTTCTGCCGGTGTCGTCGAAACGCGCGGCGGTGAAGAAGATGTCGTACGTCTGCCACGTCAGCGGAGGCAGGGCCATGTTGACCGCGGGGCGACCCACCTTGTAGACGCCGCCGCACTCATTATCGCGGCCTTCGAGCCCGAATGAATCAAGCACCTGCACTTCGTAGCGCCGCTGCAGGTACACGCCGCTGTTGCCCCGCCCCTGGCCGCGAGCGGTGGGCATGTACGGCGTGCGGAATTCGAGATGGACGAAGCAGCTCTGGAACCCGCGTTTTGTCGCGGCGTTCTCCATCAGCAGGCCGTCCTTGGTCATGCGGCCCGGGTTCCATGCATCAGTGTTCTTGCCGTCGAACAACACCACCACGCCCTCGGGTGGCGCGAAACCCAGCGTCGGGCTTTGGCGGCTGATCCTGGTCAGGTCGCAGAGCTTCCGGCCGTTGGCATCCGCCAGTGTGTGACCGCCCTTCGGGCTGAACGTCGCCTGCCACGCCTGGTGTTTGAACACCAGCTTCCCATCCCCGTCACGCGAGGCCTGCGCTTCGCTCTTCTCGCCGCGCTCCTGTGTTTTCTTGTTCAAGAGGGCGTACAGCGCCTTCAGGTTCTCCGGTACGGACGCGTCGGCTTTGGATGGTTCGCCTTGCCTGGCCGGCTCTTCGTCCGCGCCCGCTTTACCTTCCTTCTTTTCCTTCTTCTGCGCCTTCTCGTCCCCGTCATGGCCGGGCAAGCCGCCTTCGTAGCGCACGGCCTTGAACTGGCCATTGCCCAGTGCGATGAGTTGGAACCCAACCGGTTGCTCTTTGTCGCCATCCGTCACCCGGCCGGTGTATTCGCCCTGCAGTGCGAAGTCCGGGTCCTTCTCGGTCGCCTCGGCGGGGTCGGTGTACGCGACGTGCTTCTTGCGCTGGGCCGCCGCTTCAGGGGCAAGAACCCATACGACCGCCAGCGTCAGTGCCAACCCGATGGTGCGATTCATCCTGTGTTCTCCAGAGCGATGTGATTGCGGTGAACCCATGCGTGCCCCCTGTGCTCAACGTCCGCGCCAGCCCGGCCATTGCGGCCGCCGGGGCGCCCGTGAGCGCTGCGCTACCGCCGGTCGAAGGGCGGGCGGTCGTCTTCCTCGCCGCGCCAGGGCTCGTCGTCATCCTCGTCCGGGGACTCATGCTCCTCTTCCTCGAATGACGCGTCGCCCCCTTCGCGTTCGATCCGGTCCAGAAGTCGGTCGCCGCCGATCTGCCACAGGTCGGGCATGCCCTCGCCGCGTTTCTCGCGACGGTCGCGTTCCAGCCCGCGCCGCCAGACGCGCAGGAGCATCGAGATCATGACGATCGCGATCAGGGCGATGATCAGGATCAGGAAGATGAGCCACAGCGCTCGCAGCCGCACGTCGTCGGGCATGGTCGCATTGTACCGGCCGCCGACCGGACAGGTTCGCGGCGGGCGGAATGGCGGGCCGGAGCCCATGCTCCGACCCGCATCCGGATCACTGGTTCGCGTCCCAACGAGGGACCGTCAACCGCCTCAACGGCGCCGACGCACCACCAGCAGGCCGCCCAGGCCGAGCAGGGCGAGACTGGCCGGCTCGGGAATGTACGCGGCCAGGTCGACCGTGTGTGTGAACTGCGGATCACGGTCGCCGCCGGCGAACACCTGGCTCCACAGGGCGTCCCAGTCGCCGTTGACATCCCACGCGGCGGCGCCGGACGGATGCCAAGTCGTCACGTAGGTGCGCGTCTCATCGTACGCGGCCCAGACCGGGTACAGGTCCAGTCCCTGGCGCGTGGCTTCGTCGAGCGTGTCCATGTACGCCAGCCCGGCCAGCAGATCGGCGATCGCGGGGTTCACCTGGCCGTCGAGATCGGGCTGGAGCTGGGCGACCATCGTCGCCACGGCCGCCTTGCCTTCCGGCGTGGACGGGTCCACACCCGGGCCCAGCAGGCTCGGGGCGAGCATCTCCTTGTAGAGCGAGACCAGCACCAGCGTCTCGGCGAAGTCATCGGCGATCACTCGGTCGCGGCGTACGCGGCGTCGGGGCCGAAGTTGGCCACGTAGTTCGTACCGTCGTGGTCCTTGGCCCCGCCGGCGCCGTAGTGGGTGTCATGGTTGCCCATGCAGGTGCCGAAGGGCACGCCCGAGGCTTCGAGCAGGCCCATCGAGTTCTTGGCGTTCGTCCACTGCGTCAGGTCGTCCTGGTTCTGGACAATGTCGCCCAAGTGGGCCACGTACTTGATACTGGCGGCCGCCTGGTTCTGCATGATCCAGTTGGTCTGGGCGGTGAACATTTCCGGAAGCCCGCCGTTGATGCCGGCCGAGTAGCACTGCGTATCCGGCAGGGCCACAACGGTGAATACTTCAGCGCGGGCCACGCCGGCGATCAGCGCCAGCGTCACGGCGATTGCAATCAATCGTTGCATGCGATTTCTCCTTGGGTGGGGGCGCGATCAGGCTGAGCCGAAGGAATGATGCGAGCCCGGACGCGCTTGGAATTGACGAGAAATGGGGACCGGAGGCAAACCTCCGATCCCCATTGCGCCTATTCAGTTGTCGACCATCTTCATGGTCGTGTTGTGCAAACGAATCTCACGCGCGGCGGCGACGGACCACCAGCAGGCTGCCAAGGCTCAGCAGCGCGAGGCTGGCCGGCTCGGGGATCACGTTGTTCATGGCCGTGAACACGTCGGTGTTGTCCACGTAGCTGCCGTCCCAGCCATAGAACTGGCTGCCCCAGAAGGCGGCCGACTGAGCATCAACGCCATCGACCAGGCCGGCAAACGCATCAGCGCCAACGCCCTTGGCCCACAGCGGGACCAGGTGGTTGGTGTGGCCGCCCGAGTTGTAGCTGACGCCCGGAAGCACACCCACGCCGTTGTCGACCACGTGGTCGAACGTACCGGCATTGGGGCCCCAGATGCTGCCGCACTCGTGGTCGGCAGTGATGATCATGATGGTCTCGTCCCAGTTGGGATCGTTGGCGTTGACCCAGTCGATCACCGACTGGCAGGCATTATCGAAGTCAACCTGCTCACGGATCATCAGCGCGATATCGTTGCCATGGTTGTTCCAGTCAACAGCGCCGCCCTCAACCATCATGAACAGGCCGTCGGGATCCTGCTCGAGCACGGCCAGGGCCGCCTGGGTCATCTGGTCGAGCGTGGGCTTGGCGCGGCCATCGAGGTAGCCGGCGGGCTCATTGAAGCCGCCGAAGACCTTGGCGGGCATGGGGCCGCCCTGGAACAGGCTGTCGCCATCGGTCAGGTCATCCCAGTCGGCGAGGTTAGCGTCGCTCACGACGGTGAAGCCGTTGGCGGCGGCATCGGCGTAGATCTGCGCACCGGGGGCCTTCGTGTCGCAACCCATGATCACGTCGAGATCGCTGGTGATCATGTCCGCGGCGATTGCGCCGTAGTTGTTGCGGCTGGCGTTGTGAGCATCAACGCATGCCGGTGTTGCGTGGTTGTACTGCACGCTCGTCACAGCGGCCGTCGCCATGCCCAAACTCGCGGCGGTCTCGGCGATCGTTGTGAGGTCGTTGCCGGCCAGGTCCCTGCTGATCGCACCACTGTAGGTCTTCTGACCGGTGTAGAGCGCGGTGGCGGCGGCGGCCGAGTCGGTCGCGCCGTTCATGTGATTCTGGAACTGGTCCCAGATGTACACGGGGTCATACGAACCACCGCTCATATACGTCGTGCAACCGTAGAAATCAAAGCCATTGTCGTAGGGCAGCGAGCCCTCGTAGTAGCGGGCCGCTTCCCAGCCGTTGAAACCGATGCCGTCACTGATCATCAGAATCACATTCTTCGCCGCGGCGTTCGCGATTCCCGCGCCGGCGACAAGCACCAGCAACGCCGCAAGTATCTGAACCTTCTACATTTTCCGAGCCTCCTTGAGAGAGAGTTCCAACCTTCCCGATCGCGCGCTCACCGCGCGGCGAGCAACTCGCGATCATTCTTGTTCACACTGTCCAGTCACAAGACACAACTTGCGTGCACGCGTGTTGCCGGAAGACAGGAAGGTGAGAACAGTCCCGATACCAAGGGAACCACAACGCACCCGCGATCCACATGAACCCACTGAACCCCCGGCGCAATGTTGCATGCGAGTCGCCCGTCTTCCTCTTGTTCTGCCGGGAAGGAGAATAATCACCCAGCGTCGGGGAATCGTGTGGGCGGCGCATGGAATTAGATAAGGATGTCTTAAAATCGCTCGGCACCATCTGGCTCTTGGGGGAAACTACCCCGCGGATAGCAAGAAGCAATGGCTGGACCTCCGGAAGACGAATGGTCAATAGAAAAGCCGTCGGGGCCGACATGTTCGGCAGAACAAGAGAAAGACGGCACCCGACGGGCATCGCAACTGTAGCACGCTGATGCACGCCGGGCACGGCATGTCACGTTTCTAACACTTCCATCGGCGCATCAACCTGGGATGCCGCCACGACACCAAACAAGCAGCCGGCGACGTTAACCCAGCGCCATCTCCGCGATTCGCTCATATTCGGGCTCCAGCGCCTCGTACAGCCGCGTGTACTGATCGTGGTACGCCGCGTAGAGTTTCGCCCGCTTGCGATCCGGCTTGTACCTTTGCGTCTCGCTGATCGCGGCCTGGCACGCCTGGGGCACGCTCGACCACACGCCCGTGCCCACCCCCGCCAGCAGGGCCACGCCGTACGCGCCGCCCTCGTCGCTGTTGATCGTGGCGACCGTCTTGTTGTAGATGTCCGCCTGGAGCTGCCGCCAGAAGGGGCTCTTGGCTCCGCCGCCGGAAAGACGCACGGTCTTGATCGCGATGCCCATGCCGTCCATGATGCGAAGCTGATCCCCCATGCCGCACGTGACGCCCTCGAGCACCGAGCGGATGATGTGCGCTTTCGTATGCCGCGCGGTCAGACCCACCCAGCCGCCGCGGGCGTTGGGGTTCGGATACGGGCAGCGCTCGCCCGTCAGGTACGGCTGGAAAAACAGCCCCTCGCTGCCGGCCGGCGCTTCCTGCGCCAGCTTGTCCATCAGCACATACGGATCGACCTTCTGCTTCTTCGCCGCCGCCACCTCCGCCTCGCCCAGCGTGTTGCGCAGCCACTGGTAACTGCCGGCCGCCGACAGCATGCAGCCGAACACGCACCACTTGCCTTCCACCGCCGAACACATCGTGTGCACGCGGCCTTTCGGGTCGTACGTCGGCTCGTCCGCATGCGCGAACACCACGCCGGACGTGCCCATCGTCGCGCTGACGATGCCCGTTGACACGATACCGTTGCCCACCGCGCCGGCCGGCTGATCGCCGCTGCCGCCGACCACCGGCGTGCCTTCCTTCAAGCCCAGCGCCTTGGCGCCGTCGGCATGCAACTTCCCGCTGACGACGTGCGACTCAAAGCATTCGGGCAGCAGGGCGGGGTCAATCTTCAGCAGTGAAAGCACCTTCTGGTTCCACGCGCGCTTCTTCACATCCAGCAGCAGCGTGCCCGAGGCGTCGCCGACTTCCGTGGCGTACTCGCCGGTCATGCAAAGGCGGATGTAATCCTTGGGCAGCAGGATGTGCCGGGTCTTCTCGTAGACCTTGGGCTCGTGCTTGCGCACCCAAAGGATCTTCGGCGCGGTGAAGCCGGTCAGCGCCGGGTTGCCGACCATGTTGATGAGCTTGGCCCGCCCCCCGGCCGCCTTTTCGATCTCGGCGCACTCGGTCGCCGTCCGCTGGTCGTTCCACAACAGCGCCCGCCGCAACGGCTTCGTGCCGCCGGCGAGGAAGACGCTGCCGTGCATCTGCCCGGACAGGCCGATGCCGGTGACCTGGTCTTTCTTCACCTTCGCCTTGCGAAGCGCGGCCCGGGTCGCCTTGCACGTCGCCTCCCACCATTGCACCGGATCCTGCTCCGACCAGCCGGGCTTGGGCGTGTGGATGTCATGGTCGCTCGCGGCCGTGGCCAGCACCTTGCCTTCGTAATCGCAGATGAGCGTCTTGGTGCCGCTGGTGCCGATGTCGATGCCGAGCAGATAAGACATGCGCGTGGCTCCTTGTGGTTGTGAGTCGAGCAGAATCTAGGAGGAGGGGGTGAAGGCCGCAAGAGGGGAGGGGGGAAGGAAAGGCACGAAGGCACGGAGGCACGAAGGCACGAAGCAGAGCAGGGCGGGGCGGCTCTTTCTCCTGTTCGCCTGTCTCGTGCTCTCCTCTCTCGCCCGAAGGGCGCGTTGCGCGGGCAATTTCTGCCAAGGTGCGTTCCGCTGGCGCATGAGGCTTAGCTCGCCGAGAGGCCGAACCCCGTTGGCGCGCTCTGAGTGGGGTTGAGGGCGGCCAACGGCACTCATGATTAAGAAATTGCTCGAAAAATGGTGAAATAACGTACACTTTTTGGCCCCGTTTTTGTTGGTTTCTGCGGGGTTCCGCGAGATTCCGCAGGATCCCGCATGATTTTGGCGGCGTTCGTTACAGCATGCAGCAAGCATGGCCAAGTTCCTTCCCGACGCCGGAACCCAGGCGACAACGTTCCCCCGAAGCCCAGGGATTACCATCCCTGGGCCTCCGTCCCAAGCCTCCATCCCAAGCCTCCATCCCAAGCCTCCATTCCAAGCCTCCATCCCAAGCTTCCATCTCCGGGGCTCGCATCCCCGAGCCCGAAGCCCAGGGATTACCATCCTTGGGCCCATCTTGGGTCTCCAACCCCGGGGGTGGCATCCTCGGGGCCCATCTTTCGCCTCCATCCCCAAGCCCGCCTTCGCCCGTCCAGGCGAAGACGGAGGGCTCCCACCAAGGGACAAAGGACCGCCCCGGTGCGCACAGGATGGCCAGATTTTCAGCCCTCTGCGACGGTAAGCAATTGAAAGACAAACAGATCAAAAATCTTCACCCCGCGCAAAACCCCCGGATTTTTGGGGTCACGCCGCGCGCACAAGATGGCCTGTTTCCGGCCGAACGTTGCGCGCCCCACGTCCTGTCCATCGCCGCTTCCCGCCGGCCCTATGGTCTTCCTCGGTGGCGCGGGCGTCTCTGGTGGCGAGGGCATCTCTGGTGGGGTGGGCGTCCCGCCCGCCTTCGACCCGAAGGGTCGAGCATGGTGCGCACGCAACGAGCCGCGCACGTGAGTAAGCGGTCTGCCGTTTCGGTTGACAGGCCGGACCGCTCCCTCACGGTCGCGGCTCGTTTCGCACTCTGTCCGTCTTCGGCAAGGCCGGACTGCTCGCTCACGGTCGCGGCGCGTTTCGCACGTATGACTCGGCTCTGCGAGCCGATGGCGGGCGAGACGCCCACCCCACCGAGAAGATGCGATCCTCAACTGGAGGGGCGAACGGCGAGCCGCGGGGTTTTCGGCATCAGTTGAGCGGGTCGCGATCAGCCCTGCTTCGGCACGCTTTGCCCTCCCGTCGGTCGGGTCAGAATGTGGCGCTTGACTCTTGTGCAAGAAGGCATGGATGCCTTATGATATGTTGTCGCCCGTGTGGAGCGGGCGTGGTATCCGGGCCATTCCGGAATGGGGTCCGTTGCGTCGGGCGACCGCGTCGGTGAAGGGGGCGTCTGGCGAGGCGGCATCTTTTGTGAGGGGCTTTCCATGAAGCGTTCCATGCTGGCCGGGCTTGGGGTCTTGTTGTTGGCGGGTACGGTGCAAGCGTCGACCTATGACCAGACGCCGACCGATGATCGCATATTCGACGCGTCTCAGGGCTATCTGCAGACGGGCAACTCGCTGACGGTCACCGCGTACATCCAGGCGCAGTACGCGCTGCTGAAGTTTGATCTGGCCGGTGTGCCGGACAGCGCCGTCTTCCAGTCGGCCAGCTTCAGCCTGTACCAGGCGACGAACACCGGCTCGACGAACCTGCAGTGCGACCTGTATCGCGCCGCCAACGATGCGTGGGACGAGTCCGACCCCGTCGGCACGGCCTACAGCCTCGGCGATGTCAGCTTTCTCGCCAGCACGATCAACGATCCGTGGGGCCAGTACCACACGTGGGACATCGACCTGGCCGCGTGGAACTACGCCGATGATCTTGTCGACGACCAGGTGACGCTCTACGTGCGTTTCCAAGCCGAGCCGGATGGCTTCTACCGATCGACGAACTTCACGGCCCGCGAGGACCTCGCGAACAAGCCGGCGCACCTGGTGATCAACTACGTGCCCGAACCCGCGGCCGCGGGGCTGGCGGCGATCGGTGCGCTGATGTTGATGCGTCGCCGGCGCGCGGTCTGATCCTGGTCTTCTGTCAGTGCTCTGACGGCGGCCTCGATGCCGGCATGGAGATCGCTGCCGGTCCCAATTTGGTGGAACCCGTGACGGGCACAGCCATCGCGGTCGCGACTGAGGGGAGGTGGCTGCGCGGATTGCGCGCGCTTCGTGCAAGCCGCTTGCCTCTGCCGCGTTGTACCAGCCGGGGCTCAACTGACGAACTGGCGCACCTGCAAGGGGATTGATCGATGAAGATTGCGATGATGGCATGTCTTGCGGTTCTGGTGACGGCGTTGCCCGCGGCGGCTCAGAAGGTCGAGCCGGGCGATGCGACGTGGCATATCGGCCTGACGGAGCTGTGGGGCAAGGAGGAGCGCGGCGGGCAGGGACGCAATCTTGATATCTACCCCGTCTTCGAGGGCGGCAAGTGGGTGCGGGCGCTGGCCACGGCGCGGCGGTACAACACGTCGATCCACTTCGTCGAGCAGAGCACCGTCACGCTCAAGGGCGACAAGGTGTCCGGGCGGCTGCGCATCCTGCTGACGCCGGACCAGTGGGTGCCCAAGGACGGCCAGCCGATCGTGCTCGAGGCCGAGATCGACGGCAAGCTCAAGGCGTCGGGCGACAATCACACGCTCAGTGGTACCTATGTCGCCACGATCGAAGGCAAGCAGGTGCGCGGCAAGCTGATCGGCGGCACCGGGGCGACCGAGACCGGCTGGGAAAACAGCGTCCTGTCATCGCGAATGAACCAGGTGCCCGACGGCCCGTCCGACCTGCCGCCGCAGATCACGCTGACCGTGGGCGTGGGCGATGGCAAGGTGCACCGCGGGCGGCTGGGGGTCTCGTACAAGGGCCCGGCGCCGCTCGAGCACCGGTTTGATGTGGGCGGGCTGAAGTACGACGGCGCGGAGGTGCGCGGGAAGGTGTCGATGCCGGCCCGGGCGGTGCGCATCACGGCCGACCCGAAGGATCAGTGCGAGATGGACCTGACGGTGATCCGCGTGCAGGGGCTGGTCGGCGCGCGGGCGACGTTCCAGATCAAGCGCGGCGGCAAGCCGGTGGGCGAGCCGTTCAGGGCGTTCGGTCGCGGGACCGGGCACCAGGGCGGCGGCGCGGGCGACCCCGACGGGCCGCAACCGCTGTGGCAGTTCGGCGTGGATACGGACCCGTGGTCGACGCCGGTGGCCGATCACGCGCCGCCGAAGCCGGATGAGCATCCGCGTCTGCTCTTCCGTCGCAGCGATCTGCCGGCGCTGCGCGCGAAGATGAAAACGCCGGAGGGCCAGGCGATTCTCAAGCGGTTGCGCGAGACACTCAACGGCGGGGATGGTCAGAGCTTGCCGAAGGCGCGGCGGTCGCCGGATATTCCGTACGGCGACAGTTCGAAACCGGTCGAGCAACCGGTCGGGGCGTACAGCATGTCGCACGCGGCGGGGTACGGGCTGCTGTGGCAACTGACCGGCGAGCAGAAGTACGCGGATATGGGCCGCACGTGCTTTGAGTGGGCGTTCGAGGGCTATCGCGATCGCGACGGGAAGGCGCGTTACAGCTTCCGCAAGCCGACGGGCGCGCTGCGGGCGGGCACCGCGCTGGGCTGGTACGCGGTGGGTTACGACCTGTGCGCCGACGGCTGGGACCCGGCCTTCCGCAAGCGGGTGGCGCTGGCGCTTCAGAACTACGACGAAGGCGAGAAGATGTCGCTCGAATCGCTGGCCAAGGGCAGCATTGTCCCCGGCAGCAACCACTACGGCATGCAGGTCGGCGGCGCGGGTCTGGCGCTGCTGGCGATCATGAACGATACGGGCGTGGACATGAAGAAGGTCGAGCCGCTGCTGGAGGATTGCCGCAAGGCGTCGATCGACCTGATGCGCTACGGCTGGGGCGACGGCGGGTTCTTCGCCGAGGGCGACGGCACGGGCAGCATGTCGGCGCACATCACGTTTCTGCCGTCGCTGATCGCGTGGCGCCACGCGGCGGGGAAGGACTTCATCACGCCGCGCCCGCACGCGAAGGCGATGGTGCTCAAGTGGATCCGCCAGACGATCATCCGCGACGGGCGGATCGATTTCCCCCAGCACGGCGGGTACTCGCACAACATCTGGGCGCGCGGCGGCCTGAGCGGCGCGGGGTACTTCGCCGAAGGCTTCGGCGCGCTGCCGCGCGAGTACCACCCCGGGCTGCTGTGGTACTACCAGCAGTTCCTCGCCGAGCGCGACGCGGCCAACGGCACGCCCTACGACACGGTGAGCCCGTACCCGCATTTCTCCGTCATGTCGTTCATCAACTGGCCGGTCGATACCGAGCCCGTGAACCCGGCGAAGGTGATGCCGCTGACGTCGGTGGATCGGGTGTTCGGCTACTTCGTCAATCGCAACCGCTGGCAGGACGGGAATGATTCGGTCGTCACGCTGCTGCTGCACAACGGTCCGGAGGGCTACATCCGTGTGAAGGACGGGGGCAAGATGACGTTGCGCGGCGAGGGGGTCTCCACCACGCTGAAGACCGACCTGCGCGGCGCGACGCCGGTCTACTACAAGGCCGAGAAGGACGGTTCGAGCGTCCTGAGCGTAAGCAGGGATGGGCGGATCAATTCGGTCGCGGTGGACTTCGGCGGCGGGTCGCTGATCGTCGTCGGCGTGGGCGAGGACTTCGTGGGCAAGAAGCCGCGGCGCGGCTGGCCGAAGGGCCTGAACGTGTCACAGCACGAAGTCGGCGGCGCGAAGTTCGCCGTTGTGACGCTGGGCGAGGCCGGTGCGGCGCCGAAGGTCAGCGGCGATACGCTGAAGGTCGGCGAGCGGGCTTTCCGCTTCGACGGGCTGAAACTGGTGGTGGACTAGCACCAGCGGCCACGTTGGAGACAGTTGCGACAGGTTGACCGGAGGCGCTTCGCTCGCGTACGACGCCTCGACGTCGTTCTTCGAGCAATCGCGGCGCGATCGGTTGCTGGCCTCGTGGCCCGCAGTGTCGCTCGTGCCACGTCGCGGCGCTGCGGGAAGGTGTCGGTCGGATCGACAACCCATTTGTTACCAGCGAGGACCGACAACAACATCTCGCCAACGGGTCTGTGGAAAAAACCTGACGATGCGGCGAAGCCTGCATGTCGATCTGGCTGGGGGCGTGGGCGCCTCGGGTGGCGGACGGACATCGAGATTCAGGTCCGGGCCCGCGCGACGCGGAGTTGCGCCGGGTTGCGGTGATCGCCAAACGTCGCATGATGTCACTCGCTGCCGGTCAGGGCAGGCGGCGGTTGATGCCTGCGGGAATCGGGACCGGTCCACGCCTGAGTTGAGGAAGGAGACCACATGGTGGCGTTTGACGTGTGCCGCTACGGCGCGGCCGGCGACGGGCGGGCGCTCGATACGCCTGCGGTGCAAGCGGCCATCGATGCGGCCGCCGAACGCGGCGGAACGGTGCTCGTCCCGCCGGGCATCTATCGGTGCGGGACGCTTCACCTCAAGTCGCGCGTCACATTGCACCTTGCGCAGGGCGCGGTGATCCTCGGCTCGGGGGAGTTGGCCGACTACACGTCCCACACCTGGGGACATCATGATGACCGCACGCCGTACCACCTGCTCTTCGCCGAGGAGGCACACCACATCGCGATCACCGGTGAGGGCGAAATCAACGGCAACGGCAAGCATTTCCACCACCCGGACCGCGAGCACGAATGGGCGTTCTATCGTGAGATCCCCATGCGGCCCAGCCCGATGGTCGAGATCAGCCGTTGCACGGACGTCCGCATCGACGGCATCCACCTCCGCGATCCGGCCGGTTGGACGCTGCACCTGCACGACTGCGATCGCGCGAAGATCCACGGCATCACCATCGGCAACTCGATGTTCTGGCCCAACAGCGATGGCATCGATCTGACCGGCTGCCATGACACCATGATCAGTGACTGCTTCATCCGCACCGGCGATGACGCGATCGCACTGAAGACCACGATTGACAGCCGCACGTGCGAGTACATCACCGTTACCAATTGCGTGCTCGAGACCTCGTGCGCGGCCATTCGGCTGGGGTTCGAGTCCGACCGGGATTTTCTCAACTGCGCGTTCAGCAACATCACGATCAGGAACTGTTCGCGCGCGATCGATCTGCTGACCTTCTCCGGCGGAAGCATCGAGAACGTCAGCTTCACGAACATCGTCGGCCGGTGCATGAGCGGCTGGCTGTTCGACCGGCCGATCGAGTTGTACACCTCCATCACGAACAAGCCGTACAAGGTGCGGATTCGCGAGCATCCCAACTTCGGCCGCCTGTATCCCAACCGGCCGGCGGGGCGGGTGCGCGGCGTGACGATCACGAACTTCGACATCGAGACGTGCGGGCGCATCCTGATGGCGGCGGCCGAGGGCGCGGTGGCGGAAGATATCAGCCTGGATCACGTGCGGCTGCGGTACCCGATGTTGGACGATCCCCACCCGATCGGTCAACGCGTGGGCAGCCCGTCGTTCTTCGCCGAGCAGGATGACCTGCGGGCCGCGCGTGCGGCGATCGTCGCCGAGAACCTGCGCGACCTGCGCCTGCGCGACTGCCGCATCCACTGGCCGACGTACCCGATCGACCCGGCGAAAGTCGATCTGCTGCGCTCGCCCAACCGCATGAGCCATCCTGATTACTATGGGGATGAGGCGAGGGTGATTTCCGGCGAGATCGCGCCGCCCTTCGCGGCCATCTGGGCGAGCCGCGTCCATGGATCGATCGAGACGTCGGGCCTGGCTGCTTCATCGCCAAACGTCGACACTGTTCTGGCCGAAGACTGCGAACTGGACCTGCGACCGTAGCTCTGCCCAGCCGCCATACGGCCTGCACGAACCTGACTGCCGAGGAAAACATGCCCAAGCGCCCCAACGTCCTGATCCTGATGTCGGATGAACACCGCGCCGATGTGGCTGGCTTCGCCGGTGACCCGGTCATCCGCACGCCCACCCTCGACTGGCTGGCCGAAGGCGGTGTCGCTTTCACCAATGCGTACACGCCCAGCCCCATCTGCGTACCGGCGCGGCAATGCATTCTCGCCGGCCAGTACCCGAAGACCTGCGGCTGCGAGGGCTGGATCGGTCTGGCCGACGGCTATCCGACGTATGCCACGCGCTTCGGCCAGTACGGCTATCACACCGTGGCCTTCGGCAAGCTCCACCTGCAGGGACGCGATCAACTCAAGGGCTTCCAGAGCCGGCCGGTGGGCGATGTCGGCTGCGGTGTGGTCACCGACCCGATCGAGCATGCCTTCGATGGTTTCCGGATGCCGCAGGATGATCCGCTCAACTGCCCGGACTCGATGAAGTGGTCGGACGAAAAGGAATTGCGCCGAGCCGGTCCCGGTCGCGTGCGGCCGGCCGATCGGCGCACCATCAATGGCGTGTGCGACTGGATCGACGACCACCTCGTGGGCACGTGGTACGACCGCCATACGCCCGAGCGGCCGTCACTGGTGCAGGTGGGGTTGCACGATCCGCACTACCCGTACATATGCCGCGAGGACCTGTTCAGCTACTACCTGCCGCGTGTGCGGGGGTTCGAAATCGAGCAGCCGTTCGACCATCCGTTTCTCGGCCTGAGCCCCTGGCCGCCGCGCCCGCTGCGGGCGGGAGTGGATGTGCCACAGCGCACCGTACAGCGCGGCAGGGCAGCTTACTACGCCATGGTGGAGGGAATGGACGCTCACTGCGGCCAGGTGCTCGACGCGCTGCGGCACGCCGGGGAGGACCTCGACGAGTGGATCATCGTCTACCTGTCTGACCACGGCGACCAGCTCGGCGAGCACGGCGTGTGGGAGAAGCAGAAGTTCTTCGAGGGCTCGGTGCGGGCGCCGCTGATCATCCGCGCACCGCGCCACCTGCCGCGCGGCGCGATCGTCACGGCCAATGTCAGCCTGTGCGACCTGTTCCCGACACTGTGCGATCTGGCCGGCCTCGAGATTCCGCCGGGGCTCGACGGCCGGTCGCTCGTGGGCCTGGCCAACGGCGGCGAGATCGACCGGCCGGACGAAGTCTGTTCGTTCTTCCTTCAGCAGGGCTTCCGCAACGTGATGATCAAGACCGGCGCCCTCAAGTACCAGTGGTACGAGCACGAGGAGCGCGGCGTCATGCCGGAGGTGCTGTTCGATCTCGATGCGGACCCGCTGGAGAGCCGGAACCTGGTCGACGAGCCGAAGTATGCGCAGCGGATCGATGCCATGCGTCGGCGGATGCGTGAAATCGGATACCAGCCGGACAGGTGAACCTCGAAGGCCTTCCTCAAGCCTTGCTCGCGGCGAACGCCTCGACTTCCTTCATCGAGAAGCCCAGCCACTCGAGCATCTGGTCTTCGTAGACTTTCTGGTGCGCGTCGATCGAGAAGTCGAGGCGGAACTCGTTGATGACCTTGGTGCCCATGCCGATCCACTCGCGCCAGGTTTCGGCGCTGTAGTGTGCGGCGATGAACTCGCCCACCGGGCCGCGCATGGGCGGCTCCTTCAGGCGCGTGCCGGGCTGGCCGGTGCGGCGGTCGACGATCTGGTCCTCGCCCAGCGGCGCGGCTTCCTGGGCCCCGGCGATTTCCGGCACCGGCTTGCCGATCTTCTCCAGCAAACTGCCCATGGCCTTCTGCGGCATCACGTCGCCGCGCTCGGCCGCGATGCGATAGCCCTTGTCCAGCACCTCGGCCGCCTCGTCCTCCTTGCCCGACTGGATGAGCACCTGTCCGAGCAGTTGATACGCGCGGCTGTAGGTTTCGTCGCGCTCGAGACACGTGCGCAATGCCGCGCTCGCGTCGTCGAGGCGATCGGCGTCCTTGTAAGCATTCCCCAGGCTAAACCAACCCATGGCGTTCTCGGGGTCCGCCTGGGTCATGTTCTCCCACTGTGCAATTCGTTGGCTCAGTTCCATGGTCTAAGGATAGACCGGTGAGGGGGCCGGGGTAAAGCCGAGAGGGGCGGATGGGTGTGGCTGGGGTTTGAGGTTTGGGGTCTGGCGGAGCGGGACGGTGCGGGGGCATCAGGCAAACCTGCTCAGCGCCTCAATCATCTCGGCGTCTCGGCGCGAGGACGCTCCTCGGCGATCCGGCCGATGGCGGTTGGGGCCGTGGATCAGCCGCGATCCAGCACGCTCACCAGGCAGCGCAGCGAGCCGCCGTGCACGTAGCAGTCGGTGCAATCGACCGGCACGACCGCGTAGCCCGCCGCCCGCCAGACCCGCGCGGCGGCCGCGTTGAGCTGCGGCACGTGACCGAACGTCGGCATGTACACCACGCGCTTGCCCGGCGTCGGCTCGTTGATGATCACGTTCAGATACGTCAGGTACGTGCGGCCGTCCTTGCCCGGCACCACCGGGATGCGCGCGACGGTGTAGCCCGCCTCCGCGGCGCGGGCGGCCACCGCGTCGAACGCGGCCTGGGCCTTCTCGCTCCAGTCCTCGCCCGCCTTGCCCGCCAGATCCGTACGGTCACCGACGATGGCCCGCGCCAGCGCGGGGTCGCCGACGAGCATGCGTCTGTCGCCGATGGGCATCATGTACATCCCCGCGTGATGATCAGGCGCGGCGGTGAGGGCCACCAGCGGCTGCGTGGTCATCTCGTCGAGGATCGCGATGAGCGCATCGGGCGACTGCACCGTGCGCTGGTGATTGCGTTCGACGACGCGCGGCGTCATGAAGATCATGTCGCGATCGCAGACGAAGTCACCGCCGTCGAAGTAGTGGCTGCTGTGATGGCTTCGCACGGCCGGGCCGAGAAACGAAGCAAGAAACGGCGGGATGCGTTCATCCGCGCGGCGGTCAGGCCAGTCGTCGCGCATCTGCTCGCCGCGCTGGTGGAGGATCCATGTGCGCGGCGAATCGTCTTCGGTGGTCAGCGCCACCCAGCGATCGCGCGACCAGGGCGTGTGCGAATGGCCGGTGAGCACGGGCTTGAGCGTGCAGGCAACGTCGCCGACACGGGCGGTGAGATCATCGAAGTCCGACTGTTGCGGGCAGACCACGAGCACGGTCACGCCGCGCGGCAGGGCGGGCAGGAAGTCGCGATAGGTCGGCTCGACGGTCTCGCCCGCCGCGGCGACGTACTGGATGACGAGTGTGCGAATCGGCCCGTCGCAATCGGAGACCATGCGGCCGCGCGGGAAGTCCGGCCCGCCAAACAGCCGCGGTCCGCCGACCACGGCGAGGATGACGGCGGCCAACGCGACGCCGAGCGCGATACCCGTGATGGTTCGCCAGTCGCGCATGGGGAGGGGGTCTGGTGTCTGGGGTTTGGGGTCTCGGGTCTGGCGGAGCGGGGTGCGTGGCCAGGCGGCGGACTTCCGCCAGACCCCATACCCCAGTCCCCAACAAAAACCGCGATCGGCCGGGGTGCCCTCACATCCGGCCGATCGCATCTCATCTTCGGCGGCAGCGGCATCGCCGGGAACCTTCGGAAGTTCGCCGCTGACCAGTGACTCTTGAACACAGATGGGCCAAACGCATCACGTCGCCAACGCTGTTCCTATCGTCACCGGGCATGCCGCGGCCTCCACTTTTTCGCTTCAGCGGCATCAACCGGCGGCCTCGGGCGTCGCGGCGGCTTCTTCGGTGACCGCTTCGCTCGCCTCGGCCGGGAGGAAGCCGATGCTCGGCGAGGTTACGCCGGGGCGCGCGGCGAAAGCGCCGAACCGGCCGTTTACCTGCACCTGCGCGGCCACGGTTGCATTGGGGCGCTCCACCGCCGGCTGGCGCTCCACCGCCGGCTTGGCCTCACTCATATTGGCCGCCTCCAGCGCCGTATTCTCGCTGGCGATTGCCTGTGCCGTGGGGGCCAGGCGGAAGTTCACGCTGAAGGCCTGCAGCTTGCCGGTGTCCGCCTCGTACGAGAGCGTCTTCTTCTGACCAGGCTTGAGCACGATCTCGATCGGCGTCTGCCAGTACGTCGAAGGCGGCATCGGCATCCGCGACCATCTCGAACTGAAGTCCATGCCCTCGAGGTGCAGTTGCGCGCGGAGGGTCTTCTCGCTGTCGGTCGGGTTCTCGGCGATGATCTGCACGGCCGGCTTCTCGCCCGTCTTGATCTGCCGCTGCGTGACGTTCATCGCCAGCGTGCAGCCGTCGATGGTGAGTGTCGGCAACTGCACTTCCGGTATCTGTTTTTCTTCGTCGGCCGTCAGTTGTCCGGGCCAGAGAACGCCCAGCGTCAGCGCGCAGGCGATGGCCGCAGTGCTTGCAACGATGGTCCAATCCTTCGTGGTCATGATGATGCTCCTTCGCCGTCTCTCGGTTCTTGCTTCGCGCCCGACCCCACGGCGAGGCCGGCGTCCAGTGAGTAAGACGTCCATCGGGGGGCATGGGTTTGTAAACGGGCTGCAACAAGGGGGCGCGGAAGCGACGGAGCGACGGAGGGGGAGGAAAGGCACGAAGGCACGGAGGCACGAAGGCACGGAGGCACGAAGGCACAAAGCGGAAGGGGGCGGGTGCTGTCCTGCTCTCCTTTTCTGCTGTTCACCTCTCTCGCCCGCAGGGCGCGGGGGCGTTGATCCGAAGCCCAGGGATTACATCCCTGGGTCTCTTCCCCTCTGGCAGCACAGGTCAGGTCCACAGCAGCTGCCGGAGACGACCAGGCTCTGCCGTCCACAGCTCGCGTCATCAGCGGCTCTCAACAATCTCGATGATTTGTTGCGCGGCTGTGACAATGCGCTGCCTGAAGAAACCGACGCGTTCGGCCAGTTGCTGTGGATCGGGCGAGCCGTCCAGCGCCTGCTTCGCCAGGCCGTAGAGTTGATCACTATCCGCCGTCGCCGGATCCACGCACGCAAGGCCGTCGATCGCCAGCGACTCGACGAAGTCGTGGCATTTGGGCTTGTAGCCGATGGGCACGAACGGCCGATTGACCACGGCCGCGAGCACCGAAGCGTGCAGCCGCTCGCAGATGAAGGCATCGCATCGCGCCAGCGCCGCCAGGTAGCGCGGCAGATCCTGGTCGATCGGCGCGTGCCAGAAATCAACCAGTTCCACCTCGCCGTGCGCGCTCAGCCGATCCCCCAGGGCGATGGTCTCGGGCATGTCGTCTTTGCAGAAGGCGAACAGCCGCACGTGCACGCCCGCGGCCATCAGTCGCCGGCACGCTACTTCGGTATGGGTGAAGACCGACTGCCGCGAGCCGCGCCGCTCCATCGCCTGCCCGACGAGACTGACACCCAGCGTTCCGCCGTCCGGCGCAACGTCGGCGGGCGCCGGCATGGCCAGTGCCGTGTCGCCGGTCACCTCGGACTTGATCCCGTGCCGCGCCAGCACCTGCTGCGAGCGCGGGCCGCGGACGCCGAGATACCCGAACCGCCAGCGCGACATCTCGAAGCGCGTCAGCATGCCGAAGCGACCCTTTTCCGGCTGGTGCACGCCCAGGCCGATGGCGAAGTTCTCCCGCCGGCGCTTGAATCGCCGGCCCAGCGAGTAGGGGTAGTAGGTGCCGCCGCCGAAGAGGTTGACCACGCGCTTGGCGTCCTCGGGCACCTGGTCGAAGCGCACGAGCGACCGGGCGAACAGTTCGCAGTTCGTCAGGTAGAGCGCGCGGTCGCCGACGTTGCGGGTGTCGGCGAAGCCGCAAAAGGTCAGAAGCGGTTGTGTCGGGTCGTTCTCGGGCACGGATTGACTCACAATGGAGGGATCGGCCACCGGCGGCGGCGTCTGCGGCGTCAGGCCGGATTCTACCCCGCCGCGCGGGCTTGACGGGTCGGTCCAACGCGGCTGGCGCGTCTGAAACGGGCCCGAATGCGAATATGGGACGTTTTCTAACCCGCTGGGTCTTCCCAATCCGCAACCGTGTGCTATCGTCTGAATGACGCATCGGACGCCATCTCCAGTCGGCAGCCGCAGGATGCGGCCGGGACGGGATGCAGGGAAGAGACGCGGATGTTGATGGGCAATGACCAAGGCGGGTTGGACCGTTCGAAGCGCGGCAAGCGCGTCGCACCGTCATCCACTGAGTCGACCGCCCGCAAGCTGCTTTTCCGTCAGCAGACGGACACCCCGGCCCCGCCGACGCAGCGCAACGGCCGGCCGCGCCTCGTCCGTGCCCCCGGCGACGCGCCGCTGGCCAAGCAACCCAAGCGCCCACCGGCCGCGGCACGTCCGGACCGACACGCCATCGGCGCCCCCATCAGCGAACCGACCGACCCGCGCTGGGTGCTGGCCATCCGCACGAGCGAGTACCTCGAAGGCCCCATCCTCGCCCCGGAAAAGCGCGAAACGCTGATCAACATGGGCAAGGCCATGGGCCTGACCGCCTTCGACGCCAACCTCATCATCGCCATCGTCCAGGACCAGGCCCGGCGCGGCTACGCCCCCGAGTACTGCCCCGCGGCCGGCGAGGAACAACTCGAGATGGTCGCCCTGCCGCGCTATTCGCTCAAGGCAACGAAGCGCCCGGTGGTGATCGGCCTGATCATTGCGGGACTGGTGCTGATCGAGTTGGTCGCGCTTCGGATAATCTTTGGGTGATGTCTCGCCGCCGGCTCGGGCGGAACCTTTCTTGCGCTCCCGCGTCTTGCTGAAGAGCAATCGATACCGGAGGAGCGGTGTGACATGCGCGAGGCACACATGAGCATACCCATCGCGGCGGGCGTGGTGCTGGCGATCACCAGTGCGACATGCGCGGCGAGGAGCGATGACGCCAGCACGGAGGGCGCACGCGACCACGCTCGCGCTGTGAGCATTCCCATCGCGGCGTGGAATGGCGGCACGCGCTGGCAGGAACTCGAGGGGATTCCCGGCAAGTGGCTCGCCTGGCCGGGCGCCGGCGCGGCCGGGGCGCTGGAGATCGACGGGTGCGGCATCGTCACCACCGGGTTTGGCGTGATGCGCGAAGAGAAGGACGCGTGGCGCATCATCCCGCAACTGGCCACACGTCAACTGAGCGGGCGACCGTTCGTCGTCGACGGGTTGCTGTGGATCACGGAGGTCACCGCGACACAGGAGATGTGGCTGCTAGCGCTCGAGCCGGACAACTGGCGGGCGAAGCGCTCGATCGCGCTGCCGCGCGGCGCGGCGGTGATTGCGGTGGAATCGAACGGCATCTGGTGTCTGCAGCAAGCGGTGCGCGGTCTCGGCCGCGGCGGCTTCAGGGGTGGGCACAAGCGCCTGCTTCAGCTCGACCTGAAAGGCGAGGAACAGTTGCGATTCGAGGCAGGAGCCGCAGTGGCGGAAGTGGAACTGCCGCGTGCGATTCGCAAGGATGTGCCACACGCGGCGCCGAATCCCGCGATTCAGCATGCGTTCGTCGACGAGGACGCCGTGTGGCTGGCGATCACCGACCATCGCGGCATCATGCCCAACGACGCGCCGATCCGCGGGCCGTTTCAGATCGCACGTGTGGACCGCAAGACGAAGCAGACGAAATGCGTAGTCGTCGAGGACTGGTGGGGCACGCTGGTGCTGAACCGGCCGGGTGAGTTGCTCTGGTTGACCGCGAAGCGCGGCCCTGAGGCGATCGTCGTCCGCTTCGACAAGGCGACGTGGAAGACCACGCACGTCTCGATCGATGCGCGCATGACCTACAGCTACGGCATCGAGGACGACTACCTGTGGCTCTCGACCGAACCGTTGCGGGTGTTCGGCCTGTCCGACCTGAAGCCGGCGGAGCGGGCGGCGCGTGAGAAGGTGACCGCGGCGGTCGAAGGGCGATTGGGATGGACGACGGCCGTGCCGCGCATGCTGTGCGGCGATAGGCGCTCGGTGTGGTTCGCGCTGCCCGGCCTCCGCGTCGCGCGGCTTGCCGATGACGGTTCCACGCAGTGGCGCGAGTTGGGCGATGTGCTGGCCGATCCGCAATCCTACCCGCAGGCGACGACGGCGGGCCATGACCTGTTCATCTACTCGCGCGGCACGCTCATACGGCTGCCACTGGGTGACGGGAAGGCGACCGTGCGGCAGGTCGGGCCCCGGGAGCGGTTCGCCGCGCGGATGGTGGCAAACGGCGAGTACGTGACCGTCGCGTTTCACGGCCGGCCGGGCATCTACGTGTTTGATCACGCGCTGGCGCTGGTCCGCCAGATCCTGCGGCCGGACGATGCCCGCTTCGACCCGCGGCTGTTGGACTTGATTGACGGCCATCTCTACTACCAGACCGGTCGCGGGGGGCGCATGATGGCGATGCATGTCGCCTCGGGCGAGAGCCGCCCACTTGCATCGTGGCACGACGCGGCGACGGCGCATCTGAAGCAAGTGCTCGGCGATCAGATCGATCAGTCGTGGTACGAGCGGCTGCTCGCCTCGGCCATGGTGTCCGGCGATGCGCGGCAGATACGGCTGCAGACCTGGGCGGCGACTTCGCCGTATCGGGGGTCCCGGCCGCGGGTGTTGATGTTCTACTACGACGTCAAGCAAGACAAGTGGTCGCACGAAGTGCTCGACGCCGATTCGTGGCCGATGCAACGGCAGCCGGATTTGTTCTTCGACACCAAGCGCAACATGCTGCTCCGCTACGACAACGGCTGGCAGGAAGCCGGGCGCCTGCCGCAGCATTGGTTGCTCGCGGGCCTGACCGGCTGGCCGGCGCATGCGACCGACAAGCACCTCTATCTGCAGACGCCGGTTGGGTTGTGGCGGGTGAGTTGGCCGGTATTATCGACCTCTACCTGCGCGACCGCGCCCAACACCAACGCAGACTGAACCTGAACCGGACGTCGTGACCCCCAGACTGCGGCCCGACCCGCCTGCTCACCCCATCCGCTGCTCTGCTGTCCTGCTGTCCTGCTGCCCCCGTAACCTCCACGCCGCGCCGGCATCCAACCGGCTGAACCCCAGGGAGGCTTCACCATGACGATCGAACGTGCATTGCGGCTGATGGCCGGCTTCTTCATCATGCTTTCGGTGGCGCTGGGCGTCTGGGTCAGCCCGTGGTTCTTCGCGTTCACGGCGTTTGTCGGGCTGAACCTTTTCCAATCGGCCTTCACCAACTGGTGCCCGGCGATGTGGCTCTTCGCGAAGCTTGGCTTGAAGGCGAGTTGCCCGTTGACGCCGGCGCCGCAGGCCTGAGCCGCGCCCGGCATCGCCCGGTTGCGGCGGGCGGCTTCGCCGCGACATTGGCGCCCGCCCGAGCTTGACCTCTCCACCGCAGAGCAGACCCGCCGCGTAGAATGAAGTGGTTGTCTTCCCCCGGAGTCAGTGGCGGTGGACGAGCCGAACAATCTACTCGAGATCATCACGACGGTGGGCACCTACGCCCTGCTGGCCATCGGCGCGGTGGTGGTATTGCTGATCCTGGTGTCGCTGGTGGATCGGCATCCGCGGCGCAAGTCGAAGCGTGATGAAACCCGCGAACGTGATTGACCGTCTCCCGGAGCGGGCGATCCGCGTCTGCCGGGCTCCTGTTGGTGGGGTGGGTCCCGGCGGCCGCCAGGCCGAAGGTCTGAGCCATCGCTGACCCCGCGGTAACGCCGGCGGCTTCGCCGCGAGGGTGGTGACCGTGGGCGGCGTCCAGTGCGCTGGTAGACTATCGGCGAGGCGACCACGGCACACTGCAAACTGTTGGGTGAACCATGGGCTTGTTTTTCGAACGGGATGATGCGAAGGCGCAGTCCAATGCGCGAAAGCACGGGGTCACGTTCAGTGAAGCGGCCACGGCATTCGCTGACCATTGCCGATCCCGATCACTCGGATGATGAAGAGCGATTCGTGCTGATCGGATCGACGATTCTGGGGCGATTGGTCGTTGTCGTTCACACCGACCGTGGTGATAATGTAAGGATCATCAGCGCCAGGCTTCCCACACGTCGTGAAAGAGAATGCTATGAAGGATGATGTCACTGGCAGCAACGAAGGGCGCGAAGAGTACGACTTCAGCGACGGACAGCGCGGCAAATACGCGGCGCGGTTCGCCGAAGGAAGCAACGTGGTGGTGCTCGACCCGGATGTGGCCGGGGTTTTCAAGGACTCGAAGTCGGTGAACGAAGCGCTTCGCGTGCTGGCGGAACTCGCGCGAAGGCAGGCGCGAAAGGCGACGGGGTGATTGTTACGGCGTAACGAGAGGCCACCCGGTCACCGTGGCCCCGCCTGCGTCCACACGGTGGGGTGGCCGTCCCGGCCGCCGCCAGGCCGAAGGTCTGAGCCATCGCTGACCCCGCGGTAACGCCGGCGGCTTCGCCGCGAGGGTGGTGCCGGGTGGCCCCGCCGGCGGTTGGCCAGCGGCATCAATCGCCCGCCGTTCGGCGTTACCCCACATCAGAACCAGACTTACCTCGGCGGAGGTCTTCATGCCACTTACACGTGTGTCTTCCGGTTGCGTCCTGTTGCTGCTTGCAGTGTTCATCGCCCCCACTCTCGCCAAACCCAGCCCCGTCGATCTCGACTGGTTGCGGAAGGAGGCCGGCGACGGGGCGCTGGCGACTTCCGGGGATGGCCGCATTTATTTGACGGAGCTTTCGACCGGCAAGTGGGTCGAGGTCGGCCCGGGCTCGCAGCCGGAGTTTTCGCCCGACAGTTCGAAGCTGGCGTGGGTCGATGGTGATCGCGCGCTGGGCCGCATGCGCAAGGGCGATGGCGCGGTGCACGTGATCGCCACGAATGTCGATCACGCCGGCGGGGTGCACTGGATCAGCAACGATGAGGTCGTGCTGCTCAAGCGCGATCGCAAGTGGTACCGCATCACGCTCGCGGGCGAAGCGCGCGAGGTGCCGGAACTCACCCGCATGGGGCGCGGCGGCAAGGAGTGCGATGTCAAGCTCGGCGAGGACGGCGTGTGGTCGTACACCGTGCTGCGCGAGTGGGCCACCAGCGACGGCAAGAAGGGCAAGACCGGCGGCCGGTGCTCGACGAGCCTCTCGCCCGACGGCAAGAGCGTGACCGGCCTGCAGTCCGGTCATCGCGTGTGCAAGCTGACGCGCATCCGCTCCGGTGGCCACACCGGCCAGTTGCGTTGGCGCTGGGACGGGCCGCGCAAGAACAAGGGGTTTGATAACCATCGCTGGTCGAGCAACGACCCGCGCTTCATCGTGGCCGAGGATGAGAAGCATCACCAGTGCGTGGTGATGATGGTCGGCACCGACCGGGCCACGCGCATGGGCCCGCAGATGAAGCGCAACCCGATCTACGGCGACTTCACCGTCGGCAACGGCGAAGGCGCGCCGTGGCCGGGCACGGAGGCGGCCGCCGCAGACGGCGAAGACGCGCCCAAATGGCCGGCTTCCACCGAGGGGCTGCTGTTCCTGTGGGACAACAACGAGGCGTCGAACTCGCTGCCCGCGGCGAGGAAGGGCGAGCCGGCGCGGGTCTTCCGCCTGGAGCGTTTGGGCTGGGCGCGGTTCGATCGGCACCACGCGATGCTGCCCGGGCGTGGGCAGTTCCTCGCCGGGAAGTCGGTGGCGGACGCCGTACGCCACGCCCTGCACGAGAAGGGAACGCTGCACATCGCCGCGCTGGTGACGATGGACGCGGACGAGCAGGCGAACGGCTACATCCTGTCGCTGGGCCTGTTGCCGCGCGGCTGGTCGGAATTGGCCATCGCCCAGGGGCACGGCAACCTGCGGCTGGAGTACAAGGCGGCGGGGCTTCAACAGGTCATCCTGCGGCGGAGGATCGCCGGGCAGGCGCTCCACGTCGCGCTGTCACTCGAGCGCAAGGGTGATGCCTACGAACTGACTGGATCCATCGACGGCGAAGCGCTGAAGCCGCGCAGCATGGACGCCGACATCATCGCGAACTGGAAGATCAGCCAGTTGGCGTTCGGCAGAACGGCTTCGTTCCTGCGGTGGAACGGCGCGATCGAGGCGGTGTCCATCTACGACCGGATTCCGGATGCGAAAGAGCAGGCGGCCAATCGCGCTGCGGCGACAGCGCGGCTGCGCGGGCGCCAAGCCCCGCCGCGCGTGGTGGTGCGGGCGACGGTCACCAGACGCTGTACCGCGCCGGCGCCGGAGAACTACCCGGATTCGGTCGTGATCTTCGAGTACCGCGTGGACCAGGTCGTCGAGGGCAAGCTGAAGGCGAAGACGGTGCTCGTCGCCCACTGGGGCGCGATCAACGGCGAACGCGTCGGCGCGATCGAGCGGCGGAGCGTGGGCGATCAGGCGACGCTGCCGCTCGAGCCGCTCGAGGCCCATCCCGAACTGCGCACACTGCAACGCAACGAGGCGAGCGAGATCGATCTCGATGCGCCGGTGTACTTCGATGTGTCGGAACCGGGCGGATAACCGGCGCGGCTGTGTGGACGTATTCGTTGGGGCAGTTCAGGTCGGTCGTGCCGACCGATGGCGGGCGGGACGCCCACCCCACCAGAGCCTCAGGCGGGCGGGACGCCCACCCCACCAGAGCCACAGGCGGGCGAGATGCCCGCCCCACCAGAATGCACGTCGCGCCGAGCCCCGACTTACTTGAAGCCGGGCAGGAATTCCGATTCCGCCTCGAACATCTCCAGCGTCATCTGCTTGATCTGGCGCGGCGTGCACACGGCCATCGTCAGCGGGTCCAGCATCAGTGAATGGATCGCCGCTTCCTTGGACTTCTCGATGCACGCGGTGGCCGCAAGGTCGAACATCGCCATATTCATCGCGCAGATGTGGGCCATCTGCGGCGGCAGGGCGCCGTAAACCGTCGGATTGATGCCGTTGACGTCGATCATGCACGCGACTTCCACGCAACCGTCGGCCGGCAAGTTCGTGATCAACTGTCCGCGGCCGGCGCTGTACGGCGTCGCGCCCTGGTTCATCACGTTGCCGTGGATGCGGAAGGGCTGGTCCTTCTCGCGGGCCTCGATGATCCACGAGGCGTACTCCCACGAGCGGTTCTCCGGCAGGGGCTTCTCGCCGCTGAGCATCTGGGCCCGCGTTTCGTCCTGGCTCTTGCGCCAGGTGGGCCAGTTGGTCGCGTAAAAACGCGAGCCGCCGGCATAGCCCAGCCGCAGCAGCTTCCGGCCGTCGTCCGACTTGCGGTAGTAGGGCAGGTACTCGGACAGGTGGCCGGACGATTCGGTGATGAACGCGCCGAAATGCAGGCACATGTCCTTGCGGATGAGGTCCGACTGCTTGGCCTTGACTTCGACTTCCTGCAGCCGCGTATCGGTGTCATCATGCCGCGCCTCGCCGCGCTCGCTCTCGGCGATGCCCTCGGCTACCTCATGCGCGAACTTCTCGTACAGCACCTTCTCGTAGAGGTCCTCGCCTTTGTGCTCGAGCCTGGTGAACCACGCCAGGTGATTGATACCCGCGCATTCCCAAGCCATCTCTTCATACGGCACATCGGCATAGCGCGCCAGCAGGTGGCTGGTGCCCTGCACCGAGTGGCACAGGCCGACCACCGGCACTTCCGGCGCCACGCGGCCGCCGGCGAGGCACATGATGTTCATCGGGTTGGTGTAGTTGAGCACGATGGCGTTGGGCGCCAGCTCGCGGATGTCGGCCAGCACTTCCAGCCACACCGGCACGGTGCGCAGGGCCTTGAACAGGCCGCCAGGGCCGATGGTGTCGCCGATGCACTGGTCGATGCCGTACTTGAGCGGGATGTCGTTGTCATCGGCGACGCACGCCAGGCCGGACACCTCGATGCAGTTGACCACGTAGTCCGAGTCGGCCATCACCTCGCGCCGCTTGGGCGAAGCGATCACCTTCCAGCCGTCGGCGCGGCCGTGTTTCTCGATCACCTTCTGGATGATCTGTTTCATCGTGGTCAGGCGTTCGGTGTCGATGTCCACCAGCGCGATCTCGCCGCGATCGGCGGTGGGGATCTGCAGCACATCCCCCGCCAGGCGCGGCGTGAAGTTCGAGCCCGCGCCAAGCATGGTGATCTTCAGCGGCCGCTGCACCTGCCCGTCCAGGCCCTTCTGCTGGTCGGCGTCCTTCGTATGGGCGGCGTGGCCCTTCTTGTCGGCTTCTGACATCGCGCAAGCTCCTCGTGTCAATTTGTGATAAGCGGCCTGACAGCTTACCGCTTTCACGAAGATCAACAAGGTGTGCGGTGTGACATTCCGTGTACATTATGTGATATGGCCGAATCGCCCCCGACCCGATGGGACCAGACGCTGTGGCAGGTGCACACCGCCGACCGACATCGTGTCGCGCCCACGCATCGCTACTGGTGGCCCAACCGCGACCGCCGGCCGTTCGGGCGCATCGTGCTGCAATTGACGCTGGAAGGTCGGCTGCCGTATGCCGACAGGACGGGTGAATACGAAGCGCCGCCGGGCCACGTGATGATCTGTCGGTATGGTGAAGCCAGTCGTTACGGCTATCGCCGCACGCCGCACGAGGCGTATGAGTCGATCTGGCTGACCGCGGGCGGCGCGGGCCTGGGTGAGCAGATCGACGCGTTTCGCGCCGCTCACGGGTCGGTCATCGATTGCCGCGCCGAGCCGCGCATGCGGCAGCGCATGGAAACGGTCGGGCGGCTGGCCGACGAGCGTCGGCATGTGGCGCAGTCACCGGTGCAGCGCGCCATTGATCACCTCCTGCGACAACCCACGGCCGCGCTGTCGCTGAAGGAAGTCGCCCGGCGCTTTGGCTGCAGTCGCGAACACCTGACACGCTGCTTCACCGATCAGGTCGGCCAGTCGCCGGCGCGCCATATCGCGGCCGCGCGGCTGCAACTGGCGATGCAACTGCTGCGCGACACCAGCCTCACACTGACCGAAGTCGCCCGCCGCGCGGGGTACCAGAGCGCGCACACCCTCATCCGCCAGGTACGCCACGCCACCGGCAACACCCCCAGCGCCCTGCGGCCGGGGGCGCTGGTTGACATTCGCAACGAGCCGCGACCGTGAGGGAGCGGTCCGGTACCCTCACGACGCGCGCAGACCGCTCCCTCACGATCGCGGCTCGTCGCGGAAGCACAGCGACGATCGTCCTGCATCGCCGGGTGCCACTGTCGCGGCGAAGCCGTCGGCGGTGTCCGTGGCGGCGGCCAAGAGTGATCGGCGTGTTCGAGCGCCCGCCGGGGCGAGCAGGTTGGGAGTGTTCGCAGGCATGTCACGCCTTCGCACGGCCGGCGAACCTTGCTTCGCAAGAACCGCGACCGTGGCACCCAACGACCGTGGCGCCCGACGCGCGTTGCGCCCGACGCGCGTGATGCACGCCTCATCCCGGACAACTCATACGTTCACGCAGCGACCCGTCGACGTGAACAGCAACCTCACCTCGATCGCATCCTCGGCCAACGCCAGCATCGTCCCCAACGCCGCGCGGTACGCCTGCACCTGCGGCCGGTAGTGTTCCACGCGCGCGGCCAGAGCCGTTTCGTCCACCGCATCGCTTTTGAAATCGACCACCTCCGCCCGCGTCGGCCGGCCGCCGCGCCGCACGATCACCACGCGATCGAACCGGCCTTGCAGCAATGCATCGCCCACGCGCGCGGCGAAGGGCAACTCGTTGTGCGGCCCGTCGAGCGCCTCACTCTTGTCCAGCGCCGGACGGCTCAGCGCCGCAACCACTTCCGGCATGCGGCAGATATGGCGGAACCGCGCGATCAGCCGCGCCAGTTCGCGCTCCTCGATCCCCGACGCCGCCTCGCGCGCGGCGGCGAGCAGTTCGGCGTCACTGGGCTGCACCGTCTCATCCAGCCACTGCACCTGCTCGAAGCAGGCATGCAGCACCAGTCCCACGCCGCGCCCGGCCGCGCGATCCAGTTGCAGTACCTCGCGGGCCTGCACGCGGCCCGCGCCTTCGAGCGATGAAGGCGACCGCCGCCGCCACTGCCGACGCGCCTGCGCCGGCACGTCGGGCAGCGACACGGTCGCCACCGGGCGCGCTGTCGCCGCTTCATGCGCCGCGGGCGCCGCGCCGCGCCGATGCCAGTCGGGATTCCCATCCTCGAACAGCATCTCGCGGCCGTCGACCGATTCGCCTTCGCCCAGCCTGCTCAGCGCGCGTCGAAGAATGGCCGCGTAGGACGGCGAGGACCACCCGATTGCGCCGATCGCGCCCTTGCTCGTGCGCGTGATCGGTTCGACGATCATGTGCAGCGCCTGCCTGGCGCGGGTCATCGCGACGTAGAGCCCCGACAGATCATCCTCCAGCCGCCGCGTGCGCTCCTGCTCCCACGCCTGCTGCATCGGTTCATGCAGCGCGCGCGTCGGTTCATTCGTGGCGCGGTACACCGCCGCGACCGGCTGCGTCGGTGTCGGCCGGTCGATGTACACTTCGCCGTTGCCGACGTGACCGATCGCATCGCGCAGGGCCGGCAGCACCACGATGTCGAACTCCAGGCCCTTGGCCTTGTGCACGGTCATGACCCGCACCCGCGCCGGCGACGGCTCTTCCACGGCCGCGGCCTGCACGTAATCGATGAAGTGGCGCGTGCGCAACGTGAGCGAAGGTTCGTACGCGTCGGCCAGTTCGACCAGTTGCGTCAGCCGCGTCACGCCGCGGGCGTCGCACGACGGGGCAAGCTGTCTGGCCCACGCGGCGACGAGGCCCGCGTAACCTTCGGTCAACAGTCGCCTGCGGATGTCCGATGCCGCGGCCGCGCACGGCGAAGGGGCGATCGAATGCAGGTCGAGCACATCGCTCATCGGCGAGTTGACGATGTGAAACGCGCAGCGCGAATCGGCCGGGTGATCGGCCAGGTGCAGGGCGGAAAGGATCACCGCCACGGCCGGATCATCGTCGAGGGGCGTGCCCGATTCCCCGCTGGCCGCCACGCCGCGCTGCCGCAGCAGATCGAGCAGCATCGTGGCCTGCTTGTTCTTGCGCACGAGCACGCCGATGCTCATGCCCGGCGCGTCGCGGGCGATGGCTGCGATGCGGCCGGCCGCGTGCTGCTCGTGCGGCGAAGCGACGGCCACGGCGTCCGGATCCTCGTCATCATCGCCGGTCGCGTGCGCCGCCGCTTCCTTGGGCAGCGACGTCTCGAGCGTCACGTGACCCGGCAGATCCTTTGCCGCGCGATGCGCTTCGAACCGCGCGGCCCAGGCGTCCGCGGCGTCGGCCACTTTCTCCAGCGCCGGATTCCCCGTGAGCGACTCGAACGTTCGGTTCACCACATCAAGCACCACCTGCGATGAACGCCAACTGACATTCAGGCTTCGCCGCGCTTCGTCCGGCAGATGCAACTGCTGCTCGATGTGGTCGAAGATCTCCGCCACCCCGCCGCGCCAGCCGTAGATCGCCTGCTTCACGTCACCCACGCAGAAGAAACTGCGCGTCGAGCCGTACTCCACATCGCCGTGGGCGGTGATCTCCGCGGCCAGCGGCATCAGGACCTGCCATTGTTCAAGGCTGGTGTCCTGGAACTCATCAAGCATCAGGTGCGTCACGCGGCCGTCGAGGCGGAAGTAGACGTCTTCAAGCTGCAGCGCATCGCTCGCGAGCAAGCCGTCCACCAGCCGGCGCGGCAGATCGGCGAAGTGCAGCACACGCTGCGAGCGCTTGAGCTGTTCGTACTGATCGTGGAAGCGGCGCATCAGGTCAAACGTCGCGGCCGTGCGCGCGGCGTGGGCGTTGAGGACCATGGCCCTCGCGTGGTCGTACAGCGGCTCGAGCGTCTCCCGCCAGGTATCGGTGAGCGGGACCTTGCTGTAGACGCCGCTCGCGCACGCCGCGACCAGGCCGTTGCCCAGTACGCCGTCCCAATCGCGCGACTGCAACGCCGCCATGAGCTTGGACCACGCATTCGCCCATGTCTTGTTCGTCTCGCCCTTCTGCGTGCGCGGCAGCAGCGGCGACATCGCGCCGATGACGGCGATCAGTCGTTCCAGCGCATCACGATCGAACTCCTCCGTCACCGGAATCTGTCGCCACAGCCGCTCATCGCGCGCCTGTCGGTAGACGTCCTCCAGGTCCGCAACGATCCGGTCGATCGTCTGCGTCACGCCGCGCTGGGCGCTGTCGTGGTGCAGGCGCTGCAGCAGGTCGAGCAGCACGTGCATGTCCTCGGCGGCGAGCATGGATTCGATCGCCCGCAGCCGCATCTGCACGGCCAGCGGATCGGACTGCGCCACCAACCAGGCGTCGAGCGGGATGTCCAGTTCGTACGCGAAGCTGCGCGACAGCTTGCTGAAGAAGCTGTCGAGCGTGGAGATCGACAACCGGTGCAGCCCGCGGGCCACGCGACTGAGCATCGCGCGGCAGGTGTCGCACGTGACATCGCTGCCGATATCGCGCGCCAGCGCGGCCGCCTCCGCTTTATCCGTCGCCGCACGCGCCAGACGCGTCAGCACGCGGCCGAGAATCTCGCCCGCCGCCTTGCGCGTGAAGGTGGTCGCCAGGATCGAAGGCGGTTCGTGCCCCTCGCGGAGCAGCCGCAGGTAACGCGTGGTCAGCGCGTACGTCTTGCCCGCGCCGGCCGAGGCGCGGATCACTTCGTGCATCAGCGGCTTCGCGGTCATGCGCCGCCTCCCGCCGCCGCGCCCGGCATGCCCACCATGCAGATGTCATCGAACGCTTCCATGAAGTCCGGCGTGTCTTCCGCAGGCGGCCAGAAGTTGCCCGCGCGAATCTGCCGCACCACCCAGCGCGCCGTTTCCACCGCGTCCGAAATATCCGTCGCCGCCCACTGCGCCTCGCTCAAGCCCACATCCGAGAGCTTCTTGGGCAACTGCACGTAGCCCAGCGCCATCGGGCCTTCCACCCCCAGGCTGCCGGCCAGCACCGTGTAGAGCGGCAACTGCAGGTCGACCCAGCGCTTGTCATCGCGCGGCCCGGCCTGATGAACCTGCTCGGGCGACTTGGCCGTGTCCGTCGTCTTGTAGTCCAGCACGCGGTAGCCGCGCTGCGGATGCGAATCGATGCGATCCACGCGGCCGGTGATGGTGAACGGCCGGCCGTCCACATCGAGCGTCGCGCGGATGTTGCGCTCGGCGAAGCGCTGCTCGATGCGCCATCCCGCGCGCACCTGCTCGGCCTGCCACAGCGCGAACCGCCCCAGGCGGCGACGCAACTGCTCGATCTGCAGCATCACCGCGGCCGCGGGCGACGCGCCGAACCGCGCGAGGCATACGTCGTCCAGCGTGTGCGACAGCAGCTCCGCCAGTGTGTCCGGCTTGTCGCAATCGACCTGTTCCGACTTGGCGAAGCGATCGAGCACTTCGTGGGCCACGATGCCGAACAGCGCGCCGTCCATCTCCACGGCCGCGTCGTCGATCGTCTCCAGCCGCCGGATGTGCTGCAGGTAGAAGCGATACGGACACGCCAGGTAATCGCGGAAGGCGGTGACGCGCAGCTTCGCCAGCGGCTCATCGGGCAGTTCCGGTCGCGGCACGGCGAAGCGATTGGCCGCGCCCGGCGGCATCAGCAAGCGCGGCGGCAGGCGCGACGCCTCTTCATCCGCGCCGTAGAAATCCAGCACGCGCTTCGGCAGTTGCGTCTCATCGCACGCCAGCAACAGCCGGCTGGGCGTGAGCGGATCGCCTTCCGGGCCGCGCCGGCCGGCGATCAACGTGCACGCGGCCCGGGACCGGCCGATCACTTCGAGGATCGCCGCGTCACGCGCGTACCGCGCGGCGTTGTCCGCCAGGCCCAGCACGCCGCGCACGTGGTCCGGCAGCAGCATGTCCGCCGACTGGCTGGCCGGGATCTGCCCCTCGTTCACGCCCGTCACGATCACCTGCGCCGCGTCGTCGTGCAGCAGCTCGAGCCAGCCGACCAGTTCGACCACCGGTTGCTCCGGTTCCGGCGCGATGCGCTGACCCGCGATCGACGACAGCAACAGCGCGATCGCCTGCGCAAAGGTCACGCGCGGCGACAGCGTGTCGCACTCGGCCAGGGCCGCCTGCTCGCGCAGGGCTTCGGCCAGCATCTCCAGCGCCCGCAGCAGCGGGGCGTCCGCTTCATCGAAACGCTGCAACGTCGCTCCGCCGTAGACGCGATCGAGCAACGCCAGCACGTGTCCCGGCCAATCGTGCAGCGCCAGCGCGGCCGCGCGATCCGCCTGCACCGGCTCCGGCAGCAGCGCCCACGCCGCGTCGTGCAAGCGCTTCATCGCCACCCGCGTCTGGTCTTCGCCCAGCCAGCGGTCGGTCAGTTCGCGTTGCAGGTGCTCGCCGGCGTACTGGTCCACGAGCGTCAGCCAGTGTCTCACACCTTCGCGCGTTCCCACTTCACCGACCGCCTGTGACAGGTGGGCATCGACATCCGGATGCCGGATCAGTGACGCGAAATCATCGAACCGTCGCGACTCGATGTACGCGCCGACCGCCGCCAGCAGCATCGCCGGTCGCGACTGCACAAGCAGCCGTTCGACCGCCGCGCGGGCGGGGATGCCGGTCAGTTCGAGCGTCCGCTCGATCAGCGGCGACATCGCTTCGTCGCCTAGCCCGACGGTGATCTGGTCCGCCGCGTGCGGACCGTCACCGTCACCGGGCGAGGCAATCGCGTCCATCACCGCCAGCGCCTGGTCGCGCGGCTGATCGACGATGCGAACACGATCGGCATCCAACTCAATCTCCCGTCCCGCCCACGCCGCGGGCACGACGCAACCGAACCGATCAAACAGCGCCGCCTCCCCCTCCGGCGCCGGTACGAGCGCCGTCACGCGATCCGCCACCGGCTCCAGCATCCCCTTTACCAGCCGCGACAGATCGAGCATCCCCAGCAGCACCACATCCTGCTCAGTCCCGCAGTCGCCTTCCCGCGCGGCCCGCAGCTTCATCCCGTCGCCGTCAGCCAGGCCCGCCTCGCCCAGCACCACCTCGTACGCCTGCTCCAGCGCCGTCAGCGCCGCCCAGCGATCATGATCCACGAAGCCCCCACCCCCGCCCCCGGCCCCGGAATTGCTAAGCCGGGCGACCACCTCGCCTACGAGGATGTTTCCGGCCGCGAGTTCCGCGCGGCGATGCTGGAAGTCGGCCGCCAACGCCATCCACCCCGACAGATCATCATCATCCGGCGGATGCGGCAGCACGCGCCCGAGCGCCTCGCGCGGCGACTGACGCAACGACTGCAGCCTCGCCAACTGTGCTTCCAACGCCCCGGCAATCCGCACGCCGCGCGTCGCGTCCTCGCAAAGGAAATCCGCCAACTCGCCCTGCGTCATCAAGCGCGGCGGGAGAAACAACCCGCGCGCGGCGTCGGCGAGTATCTCGATCAACCGCCACCCCGCGCGCCGCCCCGGCGTCACCACCACCACCTGCGACAGATCCCACCGCCGGTCATCGCCGGCCGGATAGCGCCCGCGCAACCAGCCGGCCGCCTGCTGCAGACAGGGCCGATCCCAGCCGAGAAACACGCGCGCGATGGGCATGGGCCAGAGTGTACCGGCCCACCCACGGCCTGTCAGTCGCGCCGCGGCGAATACGATTGCGTGGGCGAGATGGCCCGAATCTCGCCCCATGGGCTTGGGTTTCGGCCGCACGCGGTGTAGGATTCTTCGATGACACATCGTCCCGAATGAACCTTCTCCGGGCGTTGCGGAGACGTCATGACTCGCTGCCGGAAACCCCACGCATTCACACTGATCGAACTGCTCGTCGTGGTCTCGGTGATCGCGCTGCTCATTGCGCTGCTGCTGCCGGCCCTGGGCGTGGCCCGTGCCGCCGCGCGGCGGGGGGTCTGCCTGAGCAACCTGCGCAGCCTGGGGCAGATGACCTTTGTTTACGCCGCGGACTTCAACGCCGCACTGCCCCTGCACGGCTACGGGCCGCGCAACCCGGACAACAAGCTCTCGCACGCCCACGCCTGCCAAAAGATCTTCTACAACAGCAAGTGGGGTGCGGATCCGATCCGACACCCGGTCAACTTCGGCCTGCTGTTCGACGGCGACTACATCAGCGAGCCGCGCTTCATGTACTGCCCCGACCAGCGTTACGAGCAATACACCTTCGAGCATCCGCTGTACCAGGAGTACTGGAACACGAAGGACACGCTGAAGACGCAGGTGTTCAGTTCGTACATCTACGATCCGAACCCGGACATGGACAAGCCCTACAGCGACGCTTCCATGCCGCCCGAGGCCCCGACCACCGATCTGCTTCGCCCGCGGATGATTCTCGGCATGGACTTCCTCGGTACGCAGACCAATCGCCTTGCCCATCAGGATTTCGACCCCGGTTGGAACCTCGTGCGCGGCGACGGCAGCGGCGAGTGGGTCTACAGCCAACGGGTCTACGACCTGACCCCCGGCTTCCATTGGCACAGCCGCTGGGCAAAATTCCTCCCGGCCCGGGATATCCTTGAGGACGGCGGGGATGACAACTGATATCCACGGCGCGTCACTTCCGCGCATGGCCCGGCCGCCATCGACCCGAAGGATCGAGCATGGTGCGTACGCAACGAGCCGCGCGCGTGAGCAAGCGGTCTTCCGCTCGAATTGACGAGCCGGACCGCTCCCTCACGGTCGCGGCTCGTTTGGCACACTGGCCGTCTTCGGCAAAGTGTGCCGCGATGCGGTGAGTGGTCGGATGTCGATGTGTCAGCAAGGCGCGTTGGACGTTGGTGAAATGGATGGCGATCAACCCTTCTTCGGCACACTCTGCCCTCCCTTTGGTCGGGTCAAAATGTGTCGCCCGGCTGACATGCGATGGTCCTCCACCCGCCATGCGTGGCCGGCGACCGTGTGCTTGACGCCGCCGCGCGGTGCGGTAACCTACTGTGGTCGGTTTCACATGGCTGCGAGCATAGGAGGCGACCGATGAGAACAATCACGACCCGTCGACATACCGGTGCTCGCCCGCCCATCGCGGCATCAGGCTGATTCCCGCTTCATCCACGCTGACTGCGGAGCGGACGCGGGCGATGCGTCGGTCCCATTGCTTTTCTGTGCGCTGATCGAGCTTGCTTGATCATCGCGTGCCGCCGGTCGGCCCGCTTCGGGCCGGCGCCATGACTCTGTTTCCGCATTGTCCGATGTAAAGGGAATCCCCAACATGCCTCATGCCATGCATGAACCAACGCTTCATACGCGTGAATCCATCCGCCTGCTGCATCACGCCCACGCCGACCACATCGAGTCAATCTACCGCGGCCTGGCCCGACGGCCGGGCGATCCCGACGGTGTGGTCATTCGGCAGTTCGATCAGACGCGCACCTTCCTCGCCAACGGCCGGCGGCTGGAGAATCGCGCGATCCTGACCGGCAACGAATCTCACGGCCAGATGGACCAGGTGTTTGCGCACTTCCGTGCCCATGGCGCCAACTGCGTCATCGAAATCAACCCGGCGAACTTCTATCGCACGCAGCCGTTCTCATGGGAGAGCCAGGTTGTGCCGCTGTTGCTCGAGCGAGGCTGTCGCATCGAGGATATGCGCTGCGTGTGGGCACGTGATCTGCGACCGGGCGAGTCCATCGCCGAAGCGCCGTGCCCTGTGACCGAGACCTTCGGTTCCGATCGCCTTGAGGTGTTCTGCGATCTTGCGTCGGTGGTGGAGCCGGAGAGGAAGCAGGAGATGATCGACACGCTCGCGTACGCGCAGGGCGGCAACGACTGGGTGCATGTCATCGGCTACGAAGGCGACCGGCCGGTCTCGCGCGGCGAGCTGTTCGTGACCGGGTCGACCGGCTACCTGGCCTGGTGGTACACCCACCCGTCGCATCGGCACCGGGGCCATCAACAGGCGGGCATCCGCCGCCGCGTGTCCGAAGCGGCGAAGCGCGGCTGCAGGCGGGTGTTCACGGTCACCGACTTCGACATCCCCAGCAGCCGCAACCTGCAGGCCTGCGGTTTTCGCATCGCCTACAACTACCTGATGCTGATACTACCGGGCGAATCGTGACACGTCGGGCCGGTCAGGCTCGGCCCGATGGCGGGCGCCGGCGCTGCGTGTCCGGCGCGATCGTGCTGATCGTGCTTGCGAGAACGGAGAAGGGCCCTGACGAGCCGCGACCGTGAGGGAGCGTGGTCTTTTGGGGAATGCCGGACCGAGGGCCGGACGCTCCCTGACGGTCGCGGCTGGCTGTGGGGGCTCAACGTCCTCGTGCGCCTGTCGGTCCGGGATGCCACGCACGTGTTAGCACTGGCGGACGAGCCGCCAGTGGCACGAGCGGCGGGTGATTTTTCCGCTTGACATACCCAAACAGAGCACGTACAATACTCCTAGCGGCCAACATGCCGCGCTGTCACACTCCAGCCCCCATCTCAACCGCTCATCCAACCCGCAAACCCGCAAACCCGCAAACCCGCAAACCCGCAAGCCCGCAGACCCGAGACCCGGTCGCCTGCTCCTCCCATGCATTCCGGTGCCCAAACATCTCCCGTGAATCTGTCAAAACTTCCAGCGCGAAATCCGCGCTTCGGGGCGGGACCTAAGCCTATGAGTCCTGCCGGTGTCGCCCGCCATCCCGTGCGGCGTGATGAACCAATGTTAGTAATGGTAGTGAATACGTTTACGGGCAATCTCCCGCAGAGCGCGTGCGCATTCGTTTCCTCCTGCGGTAGCCATATGCGTCGTTTTCCGCCTGTCTGCGCGCCGGGTTCTGCAGGATCCTGCAGAAACCAACAGAAACCGGCGCAAACGGCGCGAAACGGGGGCGAAACGTATGCACTTTTGATCGGTTTTCGACCGGGTTCATTGCGAAATAGTGCATCGAAGAAAGGAGATACTTCCAAATCCGTCAGCCGCTGCGGATCATCCCAGCACCGGCAGCCGCGTTTTCCGCTCGATCTCCTCCAGCGGCCGGGCGACCAGGTCGTAGCCGTCCATGTCCACCGCGCGGCAGGGCAGCACTTCGCCCGGGGACAGTTCGCCCTCGCTGAGCACCAGCGTCGTGCTGTCCACCTGCGGGGCCTGCCACCAGCCCCGGCCGGTGCTGAGCTGCAGGCCCTCCTCCGTCTCGCCTTCCACCTGGTCGATCAGCACGTCGTAGGTGGCTCCGTCGTCGACCAGCCGCGCGTTGCGGGTGAAGACCACCTGCTGCTGGGCGCGCATCAGTTCGTCGTAGCGCCGGTCGATCGTGTTCTGGCGCACGGCCTGGCCGTCACGATGCATGCGGCCGCTCCGGGTTTCCGGCTCGTAGCTGTAGGGAAACACACCCAGGTGGTCGAAGCCGAAGTCGCTGATGAACTGCAGCAGTTCGCGGTGCTCGTCGGCCGTCTCGCCGGGGAAGCCGGTGATGAACGTGGTGCGGATGGCGATGCCCGGTACGCGCTGCCGCAGCTTTCCGAGCAGCGTCTCAATCAACGCGCGGCTGGTGTGTCGGCGCATGCTGTCGAGCACGCGATCGCTGATGTGCTGCAGCGGCATATCGATGTACTTGACGATCGACGGCAGCGATGCGATCGCGCCGATCATCTCGTCGGTGAAGGCCGAGGGGTAAGCGTACATCAGCCGCACCCACGCGTTGCCCGGGCCGGCTTCGCGGGTGATGCAGTCGTCGATCTCGTGCAGCAGGCCGACGAGTCCCGGTTCGTAGCCGATGTCCTTGCCGTAGGACGTGGTGTCCTGGCCGATGAGGTTGATCTCGAACGCGCCGTCTTGGATCAGTTCGCGCAATTCGGCGAGCAGGGCGGGCACGGGCTTGGAGCGCATCTTGCCGCGGATGGCGGGGATGGTGCAGAAGGCGCAGGCCTGGTTGCAGCCTTCGCTCATGCGCAGGTAGGCGTAGTGTCGCGGCGTGATGCGCAGCCGCGCGGCGTCGGATTCGTAGTAGCCTTCATGATCGGCATCGGCCATCGCGCGATGCTGTTTGGCGATCGCGGCATTGGCGGCGATGGAGGAGTAGACGGGCAGTTCGACGGCGACGTCACTGCCGGCGCGCGGGGCGTTGGTTGCGCTTGCCGTGGCCGGGCCGCGCACGGCCTCGACGATGCGATCGCGATCGAACACGCCGATCATCGCATCGATGCCCGGGCACCATTCGAGCAGTTTCGCCCGATGCCGCTGCACGAGGCACCCGGCGACGATGACGCGCCGCACGGCGCCGGCTTCTTTCAGCGCGATAGCCGCGTTGATCTCCTCGACGGACTCTTCCTTCGACGCCTCGAGGAAGCCGCACGTGTTGATGATGATCGCCTCGGCGTCGTCCTCGGGGGCGATGGCCAACCCCGCCTCGGCCAGCAGGCCGAGCATCTTCTCGCTGTCCACGAGATTCTTCGGACAGCCGAGACTGACCATGGCCACCGACTGGATGTCAGTCGCGGCCTGGCTGCGCGGGCTTGTGATTTCAGTTTGACTGGTCATACGCGCCGAACCATGCCGCCCAGTGCCGGGGACGCGAAGTGTAGGGTAGTCGGCGAGGGCAATCCAGCGGGGCGCACGCGCTTGCTCTGCATCTTTTGCGTAAGTAGCTTGCGTCGCATGGTCAGGTTTCGTTCATCTTATGACGCGGTGATGGCGGTGCTGGTGCTGGCGTTCGTGGCGTCGTTGCTGCCGTGGGCGGGGACGTTTCTGACGCACTATCCGGATGAGCGGCATTACACGGACGGTGCGATTCAGTTCATGCAGGGCGGCGACTGGCTCACGCCGCGCACGCCGGAAGGGGATTTGCGGCTGCGCAAGCCGATCATCACCTACTGGCTGGTGGCCGGGGGTTTCGAGACGTTGGGGATCAACCCGTTGGCCGCGCGGCTGCCGTTCCTGTTGTGCGGGCTGGGCGTGGTGGTGCTGACATGGCGACTGGGCGCGGCGGTGTACGGCGATGGGCGCGTGGGCTTCCTCGCGGCGCTGATCATGGCCTCGCACTACCAGTGGATGCGCAGCAGCACGATGAGCATGCCCGATGCGCCGCTGGTGCTGGCGATGCTTGTCGCCGCGTACGGGGCGGTGCGGATGATCCAGACGGGCGAGCGCCGCGCGTCGTGGCTGTGGATGCTCTACGGCGGGGTCGGCCTGGCGGTGGCGACCAAGGGATTGCTCGCGCTGGTGTTGCTGGGGTACGTGTGGGTGTTCGTGGCGGTATCGCGGCGGCGAGGCGGCGATGGGTCGCGGCCGTGCTGGCCGTGGGGGGTGGCGTCGATGGCGGCGGGGCTGGCGATCGCGTCGGCGTGGTACGCGGCGATGGTGAGCATCCACGGCCGCGCGGCGCTGGATGCCTTCTGGGGCGACCAGGTGGGCGGCAAGGTGGTCGGCGACTGGTGGGCCCCGGCGTGGCGCATGCCCGCGATGCTGGGCATTCTGGTGGCGAACTTCCTGCCGTGGACGCTGGCGGTGCCCGAGATGCTGGTGCAGCATCGCCGCGCGTTTCGGGCGAAACGGCATGACCTGCGGCGGGTCGAGCGGTTCATTCTCGGCTGGGCGCTGGTGTTGGCGGCGTTGGTGGGGACGGGCGACAACCTGTCGATGCGGTACGTACTGCCGGCGGCGCCGCTGGTGGCGGTGTACCTGGCGGCGGTGTTCTGCCGCACGCGGCGCCGGGTGACGCGCGGGGCGTTTGCGCGGCTGCTGGCGGCGGGGTCGATTGTGGTCGTCGGGGCGGCGGTGGTGTTGGGTCTGGTCAATGCGCAGTTGGTGGACGTGTCGCACGGGCTGGCGGTTGCGGCGGGATTCGTGGCGGTGGCCGCGGGCGTGGCGTACTGGTGCCTGCGGGTGCGTCGGATCGGGCGGGCCATGGGGCTGGCACTGCTGATCGTGTGCGGGTGGGGGATGCTGTTCCTGGCCGCGGCCGGCTGGGCGCTGCCGGACCAGGGGCAGCAGATCGCCGGCGCGCTGGTGCGTGAGGGGATCGCCCCGGACGAACCGGTGGTCTACATCGGCAAGCCGGGCCTGGCCAGCAAGGTGCGGCTGTGGCTTGTGGGACAGGTGCAGTTCGAGCAGTTCCAGCGGACGCCGGAGAAGTTGCCGTCGGATCGCTGGATCCTGATGCGCCGGCGCGAGGCGCTGAAGCGGCCGGATGTAGCGCGGATCTCCACCGCGGCCGTCGGGGCGTCGACTGACAGCATCCACGGCCTTGCGGAGGCGGTCTTCACGTGGCGACTGGCGGCCTGGTTCGACGAGCACCGGGAGCGGTACATGTTGGTTCGGGTTGCGGGGGAGGGTGGCGATGGGCGATAACCGGCGTTATTTATTGGGCTTATCGACGGCGTGCGGCGTGCGGTTGTCGTGGGGGTCGGTGGGGAACGTGGAATTTTCGTCCCGCCTTGATCTTTCGTGCCGATATGGGATAATGCGTGTGGAAGGGGAGTCTTCTTTCTTCATAGAGGGCGCTCCAGCGGGATCTGGAGCCTTCCCAAGGGTTGAAGAACGATTTCAGATCGCTTGTAACCGGTGCGGGCCGCGCCGTTTTCGTGGAAGAGTGTGTGCCCCACCAACCGCTTCTGCTTTAAGTCGGGAACGAGAGGCAGGAGTCGAAGCGTTCGATTCAGAACCGGCAGTCCATTGGGGTAGCGTTCGACGCAGCCTGTTGCCGTCAGCGCGCCGGGAGATGGTGGAGCATCCCCAGCAGTCGACCCCATGTAAGGTCAATTTCGACAATGAATAACGACATTCGTACCGGCATCCTGGAACTGGGCGCCAAGGCCGACGGGCGGTTGCGCGTTCTGGATGAGACGCTGCTGGCCGTGCCTGAGGACCCGATTGTGCCTGTCGATCTGATCCGGCGCTATCAGCTTCGTCCGGGCTCGCAGCTCGAGGTGGTGCTGGGCAAGCCCAACGGCAACGGCAAGGCCCGCCAGCAGCAGCACCAGCGCGGCAAGAAGGGCGGGAAGAAGAAGGGCAAGCGGCAGAGGTCGACCGAGTCGGCCATCGCTCCCAATGCGCGGCGGGTCACCGAGATCCGCGCCATCGACGGGCATGAGCCGGAGAAGTATGCCGACCTGCGCAAGTTCGAGGATCTGACCAGCATCGATCCCCAGCCGCGACTGCAACTGGAATACCCCGGCTGCCCCGCGGCATGCCGGTTGATCGACCTGTTCTGCCCGATCGGGTACGGCCAGCGCGGGATGATCGTCTCCCCACCCAAGGCCGGCAAGACCACGCTGCTGCAGAACATCGCCTTCGCCATCCGCAAGAACCACCCGGAGGTGCACGTGATGGCGCTGCTGGTGGATGAGCGGCCGGAGGAAGTGACCGACTTTCGCCGCAACGTGCCCTGCGAGGTGCTGGCTTCGAGCAACGATCACACGCCGGAGCGTCACGCGAAGCTGGCGGTGATCGCCGTGGAGCGCGCCAAGCGCATGGCGGAGGATGGCCGTGACGTGGTGATCCTGCTGGACTCGCTGACGCGCATCGGCCGGGCGTTCAACATGGTGCCGAACCCGAATGCGGTCGGCCGCACGCTTTCCGGCGGTCTGGATGCGGGCGCGCTGGCGATACCCAAGCAGCTTTTCGGGGCGGCGCGTAAGTTCGAGGAGGGCGGGTCGCTGACGATCATCGCCACCGCGCTGGTGGATACCGGTTCGCGCGGCGACCAGGTGATCTTCGAGGAGTTCAAGGGCACGGGCAACATGGAACTGATCCTCGACCGAAAGGTCGCCGATCGCCGCCTGTTCCCCGCCATCGACCTGGCCCAGAGCGGCACACGCAAGGAGCACCTGCTGATGGGCGAACGCGAGATGGAGGTGGTCAACGCCCTGCGCCGCCGCCTGCTCAACATGCCGCCGTGGCAGCAGATCGAGCAGCTTCTCAAGGCGATGGAGCGCTTCAAGACGAATGGCGATCTGGTTGGCAATCCGCAAAGCCCGGCCAGCGCATAGTGGTCTGTTCTTCAGGGGCGGGCGAGACACCCGCCCCATTTCGGAGGAGCTACACAATCAGCACGATCTTCCCATGTGCCCCCGGTTCCATGACCAGTTCGTGCGCCCTGGCCGCCTCGGCCAGTTGCAGTTGACGGTTGACGACCGGGTGCAGTGACCCGTTGGCCAGCCCCGCGCCCAGTGCCGCATGGATCGCGGCCTTCTCTTCGGGCGAGGCATTGAACAGCACCATGCCAAGGATGGACGCCTCTTTGGCCATCGCGTTTCGCGGATCGATCTCCACCGTGCCGCGCGAACCGACAATCACGACGCGTCCGCCCTTGGCCAGCGCCGGCAGGTCCTGCCCGAGATTCGCGTTGGCCAGCATTTCGACGATGACATCCACGCCGCGCCCGCCGGTCAGTTCCGCGGCCCTCTGGAGATGATTCTCATCATGATGATCCAGCACATGATCCGCCCCGTGTTCGAGCACGAGTCGTCTGCCGGTGTCGGACCCGGCGGTGCCGATGACGGTCATGCCGGCGCTGCGTGCGATCTGCACGGCCGCGATACCCACCCCGCCGCTGGCGCCATGGATGAGCACGGTTTCGCCCGGCTGGGCATGCGCCCGCTGGAAGAGTGCGCGATAGGCGGTGGCGTAGGGAATACCGATCGCCGCGCCTTGGCCGAAGGAGATATTCTCCGGCAGGGGGTGGATCTGCGTCAGGTCGCACAGCGCCAGCCGCGCGTACGCGCCGGTGATCGTGCCGGCGGTGTAGACGCGCTGTCCGACGTGGAACTGCGTGACGGCTTCGCCGATGGCCGCGACTTCGCCGGCGGCGTCCGTACCGGGCGTGTACGGGAGGTCGGGCTTGATCGGGTCTGGCCCGATCGGATATAGGTTTCGACCGGGTTGATGCCCACGGCGTGGATGCGCACGACCACCTGGCCGGGGCCGGGCCTCGGGTCGTCGACTTCCTTGAGATGCAGCACGGCGGGGTCGCCGAACTGTTCGACTCGGATGGCTTGCATGGTGGGCTCGGCTTTCTGGTGCCACTGGCGGCTTGCCCGCCAGTGGCTATAGGCGATGCGAATCCACTGGCGGGCAAGCCGCCAGTGGCACCAGATGACCTAATCCTGTTTGCCCAGCACTTCCATCATGCCGCGGCAGAAGGCGGGCAGGTCTTCGGGCCGGCGGCTGGTGACATGGTTGCCGTCGACAACCAGAGGCGCGTCGATCCACGTGGCGCCGGCATTCTCAAGGTCGTCGCGGATACCGGGCGTGCTGGTGTATTTCACGCCCTTAACGATGCGGGCGGAGATGTCGATCCACGGACCGTGGCAGATCGAGGCGACCATCTTGCCCGCGTCATTGATCTCGCGCGTGACCTGTTTCACGCTGTCGTAGCGGCGCAGCTTGTCGGGCATCCAGCCGCCGGGAACGACCAGTCCGTCGAAGTCCGCCGCGTTCATGTCGTCGATCCTGGTCTGCGACTTCTGCGGGTAGCCGTGTTTGCCGCGGTAAACCACGCCGGCCTCGAGCCCGGCGATCACCACCTCGGCGCCGGCCTCGAGCAGCCGGTACTGCGGCACTTGAAGCTCCAGGTCCTCATAGTCATCACCCACGAAGATGAGGATGCGCTTGCCGTCGAGTTCTTCCATGTCACACTCCTTGCGTTGCTTTGCGCCGCTTGCCCAACCGTGGAGCATTCTATGTCGGGACTGGTCGCGGCAAGCAAGCATGCGGTAAACTGGCGGTCAAACATCTTCGTATCAGGAATTGCACCATGACCGGAAGCATGATCGATCGGGCGCTCAAGGCGCTGGACGGATTCAACATCGAGTTGCCCAGTTGGGGGTTCGCCGATACGGGCACGCGGTTCGGGAAGTTCTTCCAGGATGCCGCGGCGTCGACCGTGGACGAGAAGTTCCACGATGCGGGGCTCGTGCACAAGCTGACCGGCGCGTGTCCGGCCGTGGCGGTGCATGTGCTGTGGGATTTCAGGCAGGATGAGGACCCGAAGGACGTGGCGAAACTGGCGCGGCGGCACGGGGTGAAGATCGGGTCGATCAATCCCAACGTCTTTCAGGACCAGATCTACAAGTGCGGCTCGTTCTGCTCGCCGGATGTCAAGGCCCGCGAATCCGCCATGGCCCATGCGCTGGACTGTGTGCGGATCGCGAAGGCAGTCGGCAGCAAGGTCGTTTCGATGTGGCTGGCCGACGGGACGAACTACCCGGGGCAGGATTCCATCCGCCGCCGCAAGTGCGACCTGCAGGCGGCACTGAAGAAGCTGCACGATCGCATGGTCACCGCCTGCGGCCAGCGGAGCATGCTGCTGGTCGAATACAAACCGTTCGAGCCTGGCTTCTACCACACGGACATCGCCGATTGGGGCATGGCCGCCGCGTTCGCGCGGCATGCCGGGCCGCGGGCGAAGGTGCTGGTGGACACCGGCCACCATCTGCCGGGATGCAACATCGAGCACATCGTCGCCTTCCTGCTGGATGAAGGCATGCTGGGCGGCTTCCACTTCAACGATCGCAAGTATGCCGATGACGATCTGACGATGGGCTCGATCGATCCATACGCGGCCTTTCGCATCTTCAGCGAGATCGTGCAGTACGAGTTCGAGACGGGTAAGGCGGCCAAGATCGAGTACATGGTGGACCAGTCGCACAACCTGAAGCCGAAGATCGAGGCGATGGTTCAAACGGTGATGACGGCGCAGGAGCTTTTCCTGAAGGCGCATCTCGTCGATCGCAAGGCGCTGGCCACGGCGCAGAAGCGGCAGGACATCGTGAAAGCCGAACGGATTCTGCGCGATGCCTTTGATAGTGACGTGCGGGATATGCTGGCCGACTGGCGCATTGCGAATGATCTGCCGTCCGACCCGCTGCAGGAATTGTGCGACAGCGGAGTCATCAAGCGGCTGGCGAAAGAGCGCAAGGCGGCGCGGAAGGAGCGAGGCGAGACCCAGCAGGCGTCGTATGCGTGAGGTTCGAGTCCGGCGTCATCGGCGTGGCGTCCGCCGGTGCGATGGAAGGAAGACGCCCGCAGACAACGGCGGTTGAGCCGCCGGTGGCACGTGAAGAGGTGATGCGCATGTACCGAAACATGATTCTTCCAGGCATCGTGGTGTTCACGCTCACATCACTCTGTTCAGCCGCGCCGGTTGTGTTTCATGTATCGCCGCGCGGCGAAGACGGGAACGCCGGCACCGAAGAGCAGCCGTTCGCGACGCTGGTGCGGGCGCGCGACGCCATTCGCGCCCTGAAGCGGGAGCGCAAGTTGTCGGCGGAGGGCGCGGAAGTGCGCGTGGTCGCGGGGTACTATCGCCTCGCCGATTCCATCGTCTTCACCGCGGAGGATTCCGGCACGGCCGCGGCGCCGATCGTCTATCGCGGGCTCGGCGAGGCGACGTTGGGGGGCGGCGTGGTCGTCACGGCGGAGCGACTTCAGGATGGAAAGGTCCTCGAGCGGCTCGATGCGGCGGCGCGGCCGCACATGTTCGTGGTGGATCTGAAGGACGCCGGCATCCGCGACTACGGTCGTCTGACCCCGCGCGGATTCGGCCGTCCGAGCCACCCGTCGCCGGTCGAACTCTACTCGGGCATGACCCGCTTGCAGATCGCGCGTTGGCCCAATGAAGGCTGGGCCACGATTGCCGACGCGAAGGACCGGGACGGCGCAGATCGGTTCGCCTATGCGGGCGATCGTCCGGCGCGATGGAAGGACGCGAGGGATTTGTGGCTGCACGGCTACTGGAAGCACGACTGGGCCGACTCGTACGTGAAGGTGGCGCGGATTGATGCGGATGGGCGGCAGATCATCACCGAATCGCCGCACGGCGTGTACGGCTACACGAAGGGCAAGCGCTGGCGGGCGCTGAACGTGCTGGAGGAAATCGATCAGTGGGGCGAGTACGTGATCGACCGTGAGAAGGGGGTGGCGTATGTCTATTTGACCTCGCCGCCGCGCGGCAGGGCGCAACTCCACGCGGCCACGCTCGATAAAACCTTCGTCATCTTCCAGAATGCTTCGCACATCCGGTTCGACAGCTTCACCATTCAGCACGGCCGATCGCACGGCATCGAGGTGCGCGGCGGCGAGGATGTGCAGATACGCGGTTGCACCATCGAGCACCTGGGCCAGGGCGGCATCAGCATCCAGGGCGGCGTGAGGCACCGCGTGCAGAGTTGTGATCTGCGCGAGCTGGGCGAGCACGGCATCGCGATGGACGGCGGCGATCGCATGAATCTCACGCCCGGCGGTCACGAAGCGGTGAACAACCACATCCATCATTTCGGCTACTGGTGTCGCACGTATCGCCCGGGTCTGCGCCTCTCGGGCGTCGGCCTTGTCGCCCGCAACAACCTGATCCATCACGCGCCCCACGCGGCGATCCTATTCGGCGGCAATGAGCATCTGATCGAATTGAATCGCATCCACAACGTCGCGCAGGAGTGCGGCGATGTCGGCGTGATTTACACCGGCCGCGACTGGACGGCGCGGGGCACGGTGATCCGGCACAACTTCCTGCACGACACCGTCAGCCGCATGAGCCATGGGACGATGGGGGTGTACCTGGACGACTGCGCCAGCGGCATCAGCATCGTGGGGAACGTGTTTCTCCGCGCCGGCCGCGCGGCTTTCATCGGGGGCGGACGGGATAACCTTGTGGAAGGCAACCTGTTCGTCGACTGCGAACACGCGGTGCACATCGACAACCGCGGCCAGGGCTGGGCCAAGGGCCGCATCGATGCGCGTGACGGTGGGAGCTGGGACCTCTTCGGCAAGCTCAAACGCGTCAGGCACGACCAGCCGCCGTACAGCAAGCGCTATCCGGCGCTGGCGCGAATCCTCGACGAGCAGCCCCACGCCCCGCGCGGCAACACTGTGCGCGGCAACGTGGTTGTGGGGCAGTTCCTGCATCTTTCGAGAGGTGTCAGGGAGTTGGTGACCTTCGAGAACAACATCACCGATGCGAAGCCGCAGTTTCGCGATGTCAAGCGGTACGATCTTCGTTTGCCGGCCGATTCAGCGCTCTATGGGAAAGGGTTCGAGCCGATCCCGTTCGAGCGGATCGGTCTGGAACTCGATGCCTGGCGGAAGCGTACGCCGGACGGACTTGAGCATGAAAGGTAGATGGAAAAAGCCGCGGGCCTGCCGCGCCTGGCGACAGACCCGTCCCACCCCTCCGGAGGGTAGGTGGTCGGCTCCCTTCGGGGTCATCTGGAGAAGTCGTACGGTGAGCAGTATAGCCGACCCGGGCGTTCCTTGACGAACTGGTCGTACTCGTCGCGCGTGATCCATTCGGTGTGCGCATCGAGCACGGCGACGGTCGCGCCCTCGCCGTGCCGTTTGGTCAGGCCTTCCTTGGGATGGTTGTTGCCGTCGTTCCAGTGGCCTCCGCCTTTGGAGTCATCGACTTCCCAGAAGATGATGGCTTGCGAGGGCTCGTTGAACTGGCCGTACTTGTAGGAGGGCTCGACACGGTTGCCGGCGTTGACGGCCGTGTTCATCAGGTAGCTGGTCAGCGCGTGCGTCGGCCCTTTGGTCCACGGGCCGGGATCGTCCGGGCAGCGGTAGATTTCCTTGTCCTGGTCGCTCAGATACTTGTAGATCACCCCGTCCTCGATGTGTTCGGGAAGCGTCTTGTTGGGATAGTCGTAGAGCCATCCGGCGCCGGGCCACTTGCCCCTGCTCTCACCGCTGTTGGAGTTGGGAAACGGCAGATGCCCGTTGCCTTCCTGGAAGGCATAGTTGTAGGTGGCGAGGACAATCTGCCGCTGGTTGTTCTCGCAGACCATGGTCCGGGCCGCATGCCGCGCCATGCCGAGGGCCGGCAGGAGCAGGGCGATGAGCAGGGCGATGATGGAGATAACGACCAGCAGTTCGATCAAGGTGAAGCCGGTCGTGTCCCGTCGTGGCCGATCACCTGAATGTGTCGTCGAAGCAGATGCCATGTTGTCGCTCCCGACCGAATGGCCGTCGCACCGGAATGGTGATTGGAAGATGATCTCCAACCTGTTTCAGGATACCCGAATATCGAAATCCGTCAATACTTTTCGGTCGGCTCGCGTCGGGCGACCATCATCCGGAACGGCGGCGACGGTTTCTCTGCAACGCTCTGTGATGACAGCACCTCGACCCCTTCGTCCAATACCTTGAAGCCCGACTGTTCGATCAGGCCCAGCCACTGTGCCAACGGGAAAAGACCGCAGGTGTGGCGGTCGTCCAGGACGTCGATGCGACCGGTCCGCAGGTCATGTGCGATGATGGCCATGACCAGCTCGTGCTGCGTATCCGACGGATCGGGATCGTGGACATAGGACAGGTAGGTCACGCGACGCGATTCGTCGCCGCGCACGTCGAACGCGGCTTGGCCGTCTTCGAATTGCTCGGCGGTGTAGGTCGGCGCCACGAGCAGCAGTCCGCCCGGCCGCGTGTGCGCCGCGGCGGTGGCGAGGGCCGCCCACAACTGCGCCTCGGTGCACATGTAGTCGATGGCGTCGTGGCAGAGCGTGATGTCGAACTGCCGTCCGAGATGCACATCGCGCATGTCGGCGACGATGTGCTCGACGCCCGGGTTCAGCCGCCGCGAGAGTGCGACCATCTCCGGTGAGAGATCGACGCCGACGACATCGAATTCGCCCGAAAGATGGCAGAGCGAATGCCCGCCGCCGCTGCCCAGCTCGACCAGCGACCAACGGCCACCGCGCGGCGGCGGTCCCAGGTGTTCGTGAACGCAGTCGCGCACGCACGCCGCCTCGGGTCCGTAGTCGGCCGGCGGACTGATGAGCGGCCACAGCCAGGCCCACTGGTTGTACAGCTTGGGAAGGTTGGCTTCGTTCCGCCCGGGCATCACCCGCCGGCCCGGCCGAGGTACTCCCCGGTATCCGTGTTGATACGGACGACCTCGCCGATGGCGATGAACGGCGGCACGCGCGTTTTCAGTCCGGTCTCGCACGTTGCTTCCTTCAACTGGTTCGTCGCCGTCGCGCCCTTGATGCCGGGCGTGGTGTCGGTGATCTCGAGTTCCACGGCCGCGGGCAGTTCCACGCTGATCACCTGGCCGTTGTAGACCATGCCGATCACCTGTTCGTTGGGCTTCAGGTAGAGCATCGCGTCGCCGAGGATGTCGGCGGGAATGGTGTTCTGCTCGTACGTCTGGTTGTCCATGAACACCGCGCCGGAACCGTCCGTGTAGAGGTACTCCATCTCGCGCCGATCGATCACGGCCTGCTCAACTTCCTCGGCCGACCGCAGGCGTTTCTCGACGTGGCCGCCGGTCTTGGCGTTCTTCATCTTGACCTGCACGTAGGCCGGACCCTTGCCGGGCTTGACGTGTTCGCACTTGACGATGACCCACACCTGTCCATCCATCTCGAGGGCCATGCCGGTCTTGCATTCAGTGGCTTTCACGGTCGGTGTCTCCCAGTTCGTTTTCGGGGCCGGGCATTATGCCATCGGCGGGCGGGGCGGGCAACGTCTGGTTGGTGGGGCAGGCGTCTCGCCAGCCAATCAGGCCGGAGGCCTGAAAGGAAAGGGGACTCGAGCGATCTCGGGCCTGAGGACCGATGGCGGGCGGGACGCCCATCTCGCGACCAGTCAGCCCCCGCGGAATACGCAAAGCGCCTTGCCCATACAGGTCTCACACTCCGGCCCGCTGCCCCCGGCATGTTCCAGGCAGTGTTCGACGCGGCTTTCGATCACCTGTTTCATCATCGGATGCAGGCCGATCGGCGCTGCGACCAGGTAAGCCACCCCCGGGTGCTTCGCCGCCGCGGCGGCCGCGAGATTTGGGATGTCTTCCTGCCAGTGCTTGCCCGGCAGCAGGAAGTAGGGCGTCACGATGATCCGCTCCGCGCCGCGCTCGACGCAGCGGTCGAAGGCCGTGGCGATCGAGGGCTCGGCCAGTTCCATGTGAGCCGGCTCGATGATGGAATACCGGCTCGCCATCGCGAACTGCGCGACGAACTGCTCCAGCATGAGGTTGGATTCCTCGCGCCGCGAGCCGTGGTCGACAATGATTACGCCGGTGGTGGCATGGTCGATTGCGGGGGATGGCTGGCTCATAACCTCATCATAGCCGCGCCCTACTTCTCCCACTCGCAGATGTAACCGATGGGCATCCAGAAACCGTCGCCTTCCGCGGCCACATCCACCCACTCGCCGCCGTCATAGGTCGCCAGGCAGTTTTCGTCATCGCCGTAGTTGTTCGGCTGGCCCTCCATCCAGTACGTGAACTTCCATGGACTACCGTTCACCCACTTCCACTCGCCTTCCGCGGCTTCATCGGTGCCCCCGAGGTAGTAGTACTCGCCATCGCAGAGATCGGCGATGAAGTCCTGCTCGGCTTTGGTTTCGATGCAGACGAGGTAGCCGCCCATCTCCTCGCACTTCTTCTTCGCCGCATGCCAACTGATCTGGTCGTCCTCGAAGACCTTGTACCAGTGTCCGCCGTGGCTTCTGGCATCTGCGGGACGTTCTGCGGTCGTCCTTTCCGTATCGGGCGAAGACTTCGTCTTGCTCTCGGCTTCGTCGGGCTTGTTCTGGCAACCAGCGACGACCATGGCCGCACAGATGAACGGGATCGTGACCTTCAACATGTTCACCACCTTTCCGGTGATGATAGGCACGTGGTCTCAGCGAGACCCGAGGGTCACCTCGATCTGGTGCTCTTCGTCGCCGCGCGCGACGGTCAATTGCACTTTCTGTCCCGGTTTGTGCTTCGAAAGTTGCCGCAATAGGTCGGTTGTGCTGTTGACCGGCTGCCCGGTCATGTGCGTGATGACGTCACCGGCGACAAGCCCGGCCGTCGCCGCCGGCCCGCCGGGCACCACCCCTCCAACAACGAAGCCCCGCCCACGCTGATCCCCCGGCTGCAGCCCCAGGAAAGCGCGCTGACTGCCGGCCGGGCGTTGGAACGCGAGTTTCGCTTCGCGATTCCACAACTGGCGCGCCAGACCTTCCACCACCGCGACGACCTTCATCGCCGATGCCGCGTCAACCTTGTCGGCCGTATCGCGCGGCGTGTGGTAATCGGCGTGTAGCCCGGTGAAGAAGAACAAGGCTGGAATCCCCCGCCGGAAGAAGGGCAGATGGTCGCTGCCGCCGAGGCCGGAGCTGCGCTTCTGCACCTTGATATCGGCGTCCGCCGCCGCGACATCGAGCATTCTCTCCCATGCGTCGGCCGTGCCGACGCCGCCGACCGTCACCCGCCCATCATCGGCGCGACCGATCATGTCCAAGTTGATCATGCCCACGATGTGGCTGGACTTGATTCCCAGTTCATCAAGATGCCCCACGAAATGGGAGGATCCGAGCAACCCCCGCTCCTCGCCGGCAAAACAAACGAACAGGATGCTTCGTCGATCGGTCGGTGCGTTGGCCTGGCCGGCGCGGGCGGCAAGGCGTCGCGCCGCCATCACCACACCGGCCGTACCGGAGGCGTTATCGTCGGCGCCCGGGTGGATGTCGCTCGACGCCGGCGTCCGTGAGCCGGGGCCGCCGTAACCCAGGTGATCGTAGTGGGCGCCGATGACGATGTACTCGCCTTTGAGCGTTCCCGCCCCTGGGAGACACGCGACGACGTTGGAAACCGTCACCCGCTTGGGCTCAAGTTGCGCTGTCAGATCGATTGTCACGCCCAGCGGCTGGATGTCGCCTCCCCCGGCGTTCGCCGCGGCCTGCATCTTGGCCGGGTCCTGTTTCGGGTTCCGACCGGCCTCTTGGAGCAGGTCGTGGAACATGTCGGCGCTGATCTGGATGACGGGGATGGATGCTGCCGGTCCGACTGTCCTTTCGGTGGTCTTCATGTCGGCCTTCGGGTGCGATGGGGGATTGACGAAGAGCAACGCCTCCGCACCGTGTGAAGCCGCCCATTGCGCCTTGGCGTTGAGCGTCGCCGCGCGTGACCAGCCGCGCTCGCCGCGCGCCCAAGCGCTGTCGCCGTCTTCATCCAATGGTTCGAACCGGTAGCACACGGCCACCTTGCCCTTCAGCGCGTCGTTCCCCGCCGCCTTGCCGTCGATGGTGTAGCTGTCGTACTGGCGGCCGGGGTTCCTGACACCGTAGCCGACCCAGACCGCATCGCCGCGTGCGGCGGCGCTTGCGCTGAAACCCATGATGGCGTAGTCGCGCCCGTGCCTGTAGACCGTGGGTTGCTCGCCGCGGGGACGGATCAGCGCCAGATCTGCACTCGCGGCGTGTCGCGACAGGTTGATACCGAACGGCTGGGTGAAGCTGAGCTTCTTCTCTTCGTTCGAGTCCATTTCCGCCACGGCGACGACCGGTTCGAGACCGGCGGCCTTGAACTGATCAACCAGCAGATCGCGCGCCCGGTCAATACCCTTGGTGCCCGGTCCACGACCCTCCATCTCATCACTTGCCAACCTCGTGACCAACTCGCGGTAGGCGTGTACGTCCTGCCCGGTCGCTTGCCCGGAACCCGCGGTCGCGTCGGCCTCCGAAAACACGGCGAGAACACTGCAAAGAGCAGCCAACGCAAGCCAATGTGCACGATTCAGGTGATCCATGGCGATACTCCGGGCGGGGGGTGATACCAGGTGAAAGACGTCCCCGCCCCGCAGAACCGTTCACGATCCGCAGGTTCGTGCTTGCCCGGATTCCGCCGCGTCAGTTCGTCTCATCCAGCCACAGAATCGAAGTCACACCGCGCGGGTAGTACTTGCTGCCGCGGGCCACGCCATTGACCATCTGGTCGGACCACGCCCAGTAGACATTCTCGTCCGCCAGCAGCCACTGTACGTGTGCCGCGTCTGCGGCCGCGCCGGCTTCACCCCAGTCCATGCCCAGCACCTGCCGGTAGACGAACTGGCTGAGGTAGACCTTCGACAGCCACGAGTTGTCGCTCGTGCTCGAGATCTTCCACGCGCCATCGTCAAACAGGCACGTGCCCTTCACGAGCACCGTCTCGATGTGCTGCTTGAGCGTGGCGATCAGCTTGTCGAACCGGCCATGGGGGTCGAGCGCCTCGCGGCAATCGGTGACGTACGGGAAGACCAGCCCCTCGATGGCCGGGATGATCTTCGAATCGTTGCCTTCGAACATCACGCCGGGGATGTAGCCGCTGTCGGTGATCGCTTCGCAAAGCGTGGCCGCGCAGCGCTCGGCCTGCTCGCCGGCCTGCTTCGCGGCATCCGCCTTGCCATGCGCGGCAAAGAGCTTCTCGAGCATCACGTAGCCCGCCCAGCCCTTCACCGCCATGTACAGGTTGTTGCGCGCCTGGCCGAGCGAAACATCGAGGCTGTCATACGTCGTAATCTCCGCCCCGCCCATCACGCGGCTGGAGTCCAGCCCCATGATGCCGTTACGCTTGGACGGCTCCGGATGATCGCGATTGACCATGCTCGAAAGGCAGTCCAGCAGCACCTGCTCGTTCGCGGCATACCACGCTTCATCGCCCGTGCCGGCCAGGTAGACGGCCGAGCAGCACACGAAGTTCGTCAACTGCTCGTGTGTCATGTGGCTGAAGCAGCCATCCAGCTTGAACAGCTCATACGTCGAGTAGTGGGGCCGGGAGATGCGATTGCCCATGCCCTGGTCGTGCGTGAAGCTGATGCCGCCGGGATGCTCCGTGGCGTCGCCGGGGAAGCGCACCTTGTCCTGGTAGCTGTAGCGCTTGACGAAGGTGTCCAACTCGTTGCGCACGGCCCATGGGTTGAGCCGCATTTCGTAGAAGAGCTGGTCGACCGTGAGGTCGAACGTGTTCATCATGCGGTACTCGCCCTCGTTGACCACCCAGTAGGGCTGGCCGTCGAGATCGCCACCGACCCACTCGAGGAACTGCGTCGAGCCGTAGTAGCTGTGGATGGTGTGCGCGAGCATCCACTTCTGATCGTCGGAGAGCGCCGCGCTGTCGACCATCGCATCGGCTTCATCCGCCCACTGCTTGTATGTGTCGAAGTTGGCCAGCGCGAATTGCGCGACCTGGTCGATGTTGGCGAAGTACTTCGTGTAGTAGTAGCGCGTGTCCGCGCCGGACGTGGCGATGCCGTCGCGGTGAAAGCACACCGCGAAGCGGAAGGTCGTCACCTGCCCGGCCGGCGCGGTGACGTTGATCGCTCCCACGCCGCCAAGGCCGAATACGAGGTTCTCCGGAATCTCCGGTCCGACCACCTTGTCGATGGTGAACCCCTGCCCGGAGACGGCCGACGCCTCCTGCGTGGCGATGGCCGTCACGCGCCCCTGGCCAATGCCCACGAGTTTGCCCGGCGACGTGTCATCCAGCCGCCGCATCGAACTGTACGGATCGTTGCCCTGATACCCAAAGAACGCCCGGCGGGGCTGCGTGCCCTTCGTGTTGTCTACGGTCAGCTCCACCAGCACCGCCGGCACGATCGCCAGCTTCATCGCCTCATCATCGGCCGCCTGCGGATCCGGCACGCCGCGCACGGGCGATAGCACGCGCAGCGTCAGGTCGCCGGCCTGCCACGTGTCGGTGGAAGCCTTGAGCGTGCGCGTGATCACATCCTTCGCGAACGGCCGAACGGTGACCGTGCTGTCCGGCTGGTGGTCGTCATCGGCTTCGACGTCGTAGCGCTTGGCCTCATCATCCGCGCCTTCGAAGAAGGGCAGGGCGTCGAAGTGGTTCGGCTCCGGGCTCTCCAGGCCGATGAACACATTCTGGTCGGCCGGCTTACCCATCTCCACGGCCAGGCCGCCCTTGGCGCCGATGCACCCGAGCGTGAAACTGGCGAATGCGCCGATGGGTGAGTGCTGAACGTTGTAGAAGGGATGTCGCATGGGTTAACCTCGTCGCTGATGGTCCACCCGCAGCGTGTTGCTGGGGTTGTGGAGAGGCAGGCAGTATAGGGCGCGTGCCCGCCGCGCCAAGCAGGGAGCGTGAAGGTGCAGACGCCGACTGAAATCAGCCTTGAAACCGCGACGGAACTGGCTTGCGCCATCGTCGGCGAACCACTCTCGGTCACGGCCATCGATCCTCTGCACGGCGGGATGGTAAACCTTGTGCAGCGGTGGGAAACCGATGGCGAGCCCGCATCAGTCGTGGCGAAGGTATCGAATCATCCCGAGCCGTTGCTGGATCGCGAGATGGCATCGCTGCGGTGGTACGCCGAGAACAGCGAGTTGCCCGTGCCGCACGTGTATGGCTGTGCCACGGGTGTGGCGGGCTTTGGTGGAAGCTGCCTGCTGATGCAGTACATTCCCGGCCGGCACCTCGCCCCTGACGGTCTGTCCCCCGCCGGCTGGCGGCACGTGCAGGAGCAGCTCGCCGCGCACGTTGCCGATCTGCATGCGCTTCGCCGCGACCGATACGGAAGCGACGTTAACGACGAGCAGTTCGATCGCTGGGCTGATTGGTTCGGCGTGAAGCTGCAATACAACCTCAGGCGCGCCGCCGTCAACCTGTCGCCCGCAGCGCGGCAGGTGGGCGAGCGACTGTTGGCCGACCTCGAGCAGTGGCTGCCTGAGTTCGGCCAGCCGACGCTGGTGCATGGCGATCTAATGGTCGACGAACATCCTGATCGATGCGGACACTCCCGATCGGCCGGACATCGCTGCGTTCATCGATCCCGGGCCGGCGCTGTTCTGCGAAGTCGAGTATGAGCTGGCGTACCTGCGCGTCTTCGGCACGGCCGACCGGCATTTCTTCAACACTTACTCGAAGCGCCATCTGCTGCGCGAAGGATTCGATCGACGCTGCCGGGTGTACTGGTTCAACACGATGCTGCTGCACGTGTGGATGTTCGGCGATGACTTCCTTCCCAGATGCGAGGCGATCGCGGACGAGCTGGCGCGGCTGGCGTGAAGGCTTTCAACCATCGCCTTCCGGGCGCGGCTCGTCGGGCAGCATGTACAGGCGGAAGTCACCGATCCGCTTGAATCCGAGCGCGGTATAGGCCGCGATGGCCGGGGCGTTACGCTCGCCGGTGAAGAGGATCGCCTTCCGAGCACCTTGCCGGCGCTTATGGATCAACGATGCCGCCACCGCGCGGCGGGCATGCCCGCGGCTGCGTGCAGGGGGTGACGTGAACACGCCGCCCACCTGCACGGCCTCAGGCAGTTCCGCGTTGAACGTGCTGTACGCCACCAGCCTCCCATGCTCGATCACGACCCAAAGGTTGCCGCGCGGCAGCCGGTCGGCGAACTCATCCTCCACCGACTTCAACGTCTGCGGCGTATCCGGGTCGCCCAGCGCCTCCACGCGATATGCCATCTCGAGCGCGACGAACGCATCGCGATCGCCCGCTTCGAGCAGGCGGACATCCACGCCATCCGCTGGCGGAGGCGGCTTTCGGAGGTCTGATAGATCCAGCGCATACAGTCCCTCGCGCTCATCGATCTGCGGCAGCGACTCGCCACTCACCAGCCCGAACAACTCAAGCAATCGATCGCTTTGCTCCGCCGGCCCGACGGTTCCCTTCACCGCCCGGCCGCTCGTGTCGACCGCGAGCTGCGCCAGTTGCTTGAGGTGGTCCGGCGCCTGCGGCAGCAGCATGCCGTTCCACGCATGCGCCACGATACCAATCATCGCATCACCATCGAAGGCCGCGGCGTACGTCGCCTGGCGGCGCTGGCCGCGGTCGACCAACCCGGCTTCGCGACAGTTGCTCAGTAGGAACATCGACGTGGCAAGGCGCGGTCGTAGGAATGCTTCCAGCCGCGCTTCGTCACCGTCGGTCAGGATTCGGCATTGAATTGCCATGGGGCCACTCCTTCAATTGCGTGTCGGGGTGCCACGGTTGCGGCGAAGCCGACGGCCGTGTCTGTCGAGGTGATGGCAGGTACGGCGCCGCGGTCGCACGGCGGACGGATCTCGTTTCGCGAGAACCGCGACCGTGGCACCCGCAATTCCCTGACTCATGCCATCGCCGGCTCAACAGGTAACTGCTCGCCCTCGCGCGCCGCAGCCTGGAGCGCCTCCCATTCCGCGCGCAGAATCCCGTACACGAGGATGTCGCGGTACTGCCCGTGCCGGTAGGAGTCCTGCCTGAGCCGACCTTCCTGCACGAAGCCGTTCTTCTCGTAGACGCGTTGCGCACGCGGATTGAAGTCGAACACGTGCAGCATCACGCGGTTGAGATTCAGCTCTTCGAAGGCGAAGCGCAGCGTAAGCCCCACGGCCTCGGTGCCGTAACCTTTGTTCTGCGCGTCGACATCACCGATCGCGATCCCCAGTGTCGCTTTCCGCGAGTGCTGGCGGATGCCATGCAGGCCGACCGTCCCGATCAACCGGTCATCCTCCTTCACCGCGACGCCGAACTGGTAGTCGTTGTCGTTCTTGCCGTACTTCTCGATCCACTCCTTCTCGCGGAGGCTGTTGAAGGGATGGCGCAGACCCGTCGTCGACCACACGCGCGGATCATTGATCCACTTGCGCAACTGTGGCTCGTCTTCCGGTTCGATCGGCCTGAAGTAGGTCCTCTGCCCTTCGTAATACACCACGCTCATCGGTCGTCCTCCAGAAAGTGTTTCCAAACGAAAAAACCCCGCGGCGACGGGCCACGGGGCGGTTGATCGAGTGAACATCAGCTCTTCGCCGCTATGGCCCGGTGCGCGTCTGCAGGTAGACGTTGCGACCGAAACGCTTCATCGTCATCGCAAAATCACCGCGCGAGTTCGCTTCCTGAGCGAAAATGCACGGTAGACAATGGATGGCGAAGGCGTTGGCCATAGCTGTAAATTTCCTCTGAAGGCGAAGAGAATATCGACACGCGCCGGGGGGTGTCAAGCGTTTTCTGTCACATTCGTGCAAAATGGTCCGCGTAACCACATGCTCTCATTGTTAGGTTTGACGCCAGCATGCATCGCATCCATCCGGTCCAATCGGTCGACGATCCGCGGATCACCTCGTACCGCAACCTCAAGGATCGCAAGCTCGCGCGGCGAGGAGGCCGGTTCATCGCCGAGGGCCAGTTTGTCGTTCGCCGGTTGCTCGAGTCGAGCGTCACCGTCGAGTCACTGCTCATTGACGCGCGACGCGTCCAGAAGTTCGCGCCGCTGATACCGGCCGACACGCCCATCTACGCCGCGGAAAGTACGCTGCTGCGCCAGATCATCGGCTTCAAGATCCACTCCGGTATCCTCGCCTGCGGCCTGCGCCCGCCGACCCCGACGCTCGAGCAGGCCATGGCGCCGGCTGCCGAAGCAGAGCCTGACCGCCCCGTCACGCTCCTCATCCTCGCCAAGGTGATCGACGCGGCCAATGTGGGCTCCATCCTCCGCGTCGCCGCGGGCATGGGCGTCAGCGGCGTACTGCTGGGCCCCACGTGCTGCGACCCCTGGTGGCGGCGGTCCGTGCGCGTGTCGATGGGCGCCGTCTTCCGTGTTCCCATGCGTCGCAGCGATGATCTTGCGGCTGATCTGGCGGCGCTCAAGGAGCAGTGGGGCGTTCGGCTCGTCGCTACGGTCTGCGAAGGCGAAACCCCCCAGACTGCCATGCCCCTCGCCACGGCCTCACGCCCGCACACGCCGAGCCGACTGGGCATCCTCATCGGCCCGGAAGATCACGGCCTGGCCCCGGAGCATCTCGCCCTGGCCGACTCCCATGTGACCATCCCCATGGCCTGGCAGACCGATTCGCTGAACATCGCGATCGCCACGGCCGTGGTGCTGTACCACTACATGCAGGTCGCGCCGATCTCTGAATAGAAAAAGCGCCCGGCCAGGTGGTCGGGCGCCCAATTGATCCATTCGGGTTCAGCGTTGCTTCACAGCGCCTCACACACCAGATCGCCCACTTGCGTGGTGCTGTAGCCCATCCGCCCTGCCGACAAACTCTCGAGTTTGGGCGTGACCTGCTTGATGGCTTCTTCCACGCGGTCGCCCGCGGCCTTCCACGCCATCTGGCCGCTCTCGTCGGCGGTGTTCTGCAGCAGCATCGCCAGCGCGCCCACGGCCGCCAGCGGGTTGATCACGTCTTGACCCTTGTACTTGGGCGCCGAACCGCCGATCGGCTCGTACATGCTGATGCCGCCCTTGTCCGGGTTGATGTTGCCGCCCGCGGCGATGCCCATGCCGCCCTGGATCATCGCGCCCAGGTCCGTGATGATGTCGCCGAACATGTTCGGCACCACGATCGTGTCGTAGAACTCGGGGTTCTTCACGAACCACATGCAGCACGCGTCGACGTGGTTGTAGTCGCGCTTGATGTCCGGGAACTCTTCATCGCCGATCTGCTCGAACGCGCGGAACCACAGGTCGCCGCAGTAGGTCAGCACGTTGGTCTTGTGCACCAGCGTCAGCATGCCGTTGCCCCGGCCGGCCTGCATCTTGCGCTGGCAGTACTTGAAGGCGTAGCGGAGGCAACGGTCGACGCCGAAGCGCGTGGCGATCATTTCCTGAGTGGCCACTTCCTGCGGCGTGTCCTGCCGCAGGATGCCGCCATTGCCGCAGTAAAGGTCCTCGGTGTTCTCGCGGATGACGTCGAAGTCGATGTCTTCCGGGCCCTTGTCCTTGAGCGGGCAGTCCACGCCGGGGTAGAGCTTCACCGGGCGCAGGTTGATGTACTGGTCCAGTGCGAAGCGCAGCCGCAGCAGCAGGCCCTTTTCGAGAATGCCTGGTTTCACATCGGGGTGGCCGATCGCGCCGAGCAGGATCGCGTCGTACTTCTCGCGCAGCTCCTGGATGTCTTCATCTTCGATGATGTAGCCCGATTCAAGGTAGCGATCGCCGCCGAAGTTCAGGTTCTCGGTGGTGTAGTCGAACTTCTCGAGCTTGCTGATCGCCTCGAGCACTTTGAGTGCTTCGCGAACGACCTCCGGCCCGGTGCCGTCACCGGGCAACACGCCTACTTTCAGCGCCATTTCCGTTCTCCGCGTCAGGGGTCAACTGTTGACAAGTGGGGCATTAATAGCAGGTTGCATCCCTGAAGACAAGCTTCGTGAAACCCATGACCGATACAGGGGGTAGGGCCGGTTGACAGGCGGCAGTGGGGCCGAGACGCTGCACGCGATCGATCAAGGAGGATTTCCATGGGCGAGTCCGGGCTGGTCGTTGATCTCAGGGGCGTTGAGAAACGGTACGGGCGCAAAGTCCATGCCCTGCGCGGCGTGGACATGCAGGTGCACCCCGGCGAAGTCTTCGGCCTGCTAGGGCCCAACGGCGCGGGCAAGAGCACGCTGGTCAAGATCATGATGACCGTCGTCAAGGCCACCCGCGCAACGGGGCAGATCCTCGGCCAGCCGGTGGGTCACAAGCCGACGCTCGCGCGCGTGGGCTACCTGCCCGAGCACGCGCGCTTCCCGTGGTACCTGACCGGCCGGCAGGCGATCGATTACCTAGGCGCGTTGGCGAAGGTGGATCGGGCCACGCGCAAACGCCGCGCCAACGAGTTGCTGGATACCGTGGGGATGACCAGCGATGCCAACCGCCGCGTGCGCACCTATTCCAAGGGCATGCAGCAGCGCATCGGCCTGGCCCAGGCGATGGTGAATGACCCCGACCTGATCGTCCTCGACGAGCCGACGGACGGCGTCGACCCCGTTGGCCGGCGGGATATCCGTCAGGTGATTGTGCAATTGCGGGAGCAGGGCAAGACCATCTTCATCAACAGCCACATGCTGGGCGAACTGGAGATGATCTGCGATCGCGTGGCGATCCTGGTTGGCGGGAAGGTTGTGTCGCAGGGGAAGATCCGGGATCTAACCATCACTGACCGCTATTTCGCTTTCAAACTGCCCGCTGATTGCGACGGCGACCAGGTGGCCGCAGCGCTTGGCGTGCGATGGGAAGCAACCGGCCCGCCGCCCGCCCCCGGCGGTCCCTCGGCTCAGCCGCCGCTCACACTCCGAAAGGCGCGGCTTGCCGACCAGACGCCGGTCGAATTGCGCGGAGACGAATTGCGCGTCAGCGTGGAAAACGCCGCCGCCGCCCAGCCGACGCTCGACGCCCTCCGCCGCGCCGGCGTGGTGATCGAGGCCATGCAGCCCGGACGGCTGTCACTCGAGGAACTCTTCATGAAGGTCGTTCTCAGCCAGAATGGCGGTGAGCCGGACAGTACGAAAGGGGGCGCGTGATGTGGACACAAACCCTCGCACTCCTGATCGACGCCTACCGCGAGCTGAACGCCCGGAAACTCTTCTGGGTGATGCTGCTCATCTCGGGCGTCCTCGTGGTGATCATGTCGCTGCTGGGCATCAGCACCGAGGGATTTACGCTCGTTGGCTTTGTTATCTACGAAATGGAGCAGCCCGGCCTGACAGAGGCGGACATCGGCGAGTTCTACCGAAAGGTATTCACGGGTGTGGGTATCGACATGTGGTTGACTTGGGCGGCGGGCATACTCGCCCTGATTTCCACGGCCGCGATCTTCCCCGACTTCGTGTCGAGCGGCTCGATCGACCTTGTGCTCTCCAAACCCATCGGCCGGTTACGCGTATTCCTGACCAAGTACCTCACCGGTTTACTCTTCGTCACGATGCAGGTGGCAGTGTTCACCGTGGGCATGTTCATCGCAGTGGGTATCCGCGCGGACATCTGGGAGCCGCTGATCCTGTTGGCGATTCCCTTCGTCGTGCTCTTTTTCAGCTACTACTTCTCTGTGTGCGTGCTGGTCGGCGTGGCGACACGGTCCACGATGTTCGCGCTGCTTGTGACGTTGCTGTTCTGGGCAGCGCTTGGAGGGATGAACGTTGCCGAGTGGTATCTGGTGACGGCGGTCCCGGGCAAGCCGGTCATCGAGGAGCAGGTACGGCAGTTGGAGAGCGAGAAAGCGATGTGGGAGGCGATGGCGGCCCGAGCAGACGCCGGTGATGGCACGGGGCCGCGATATTGGCCCCGTGAAGGGGAGTTGGCCAACGCCCGCATGCAGTTAGAGACTGTCGACAAGCTCGCCAGTTGGACCCCTACCATCCGCGATATCCGGTCCACGGTCATGGCGCCGCTTCCCAAGACGATGGAGACGCTGCAGTTGTTCGATCGTGCACTGATCGGCACCGAGCTGTCCGGCGCCCCGGAAGGCGGTGGCGTGGCTGTCGACATCAAGAAGAACATGTACGAGATGGCGTACACCCAAAGCGCGGCAAACATCCTCGGCTCATCGCTGGCCTTTGAGGCAGTGGTGCTTTGCTTGGCCGGATGGATCTTCTGTCGCCGCGACTACTGACGTTCACTCCTCCCGCGTTTCGAGCACGATGCTCGTCATGTCGACCCGGTAGCCGGCGTGGTTGCCCTGGTCCACGCTGAACACCACGGGCGTTTCCGTCGAAAGCGCCTTGAGGTCGACGGGCAATTCCAGTATGCGGTTGACGTTGTCGGCGGTGTAGGCCTTGGGCATCTCGATGCGCCGGTTGCCCACCGTGACGGTTCCCTCGCCCGGCGCGACGTCTTCGATGACGATGCGCAGCCAGGCTCGGGTTGCCTGATCGAGCAGTTTCCGGTCGATCGGCACGACCGTGCTGAACGTCTTGCCGCGCGGGACCGCCTGCAGGATGTCGGCCGAGAAGCACTGACTGCGTTGCACCTGGTTCGTCTTGGTGATCTCGCCCTTGAGTGGGATGGTGATCTTCCACGCCGCCCGCTCGGGCAGGTCGAGGCTGAACTGCGCCTGCCTGCCGGATACCTTCGCCTGTTCGGCCTTCAGCGCGATTTGGAAGCTCTCCTTGTCGGTCGTGTTGCGCTCGACGGTCGCCGGCCCGGCGAAGGTGGTGCCCTCGGGCGCGTTGATCGTCGTCTCGATTGCGCGCGGCTTGCGGTGGTCGTTGAAGACGAAGACCACGAGCTTCTGCACCCCGTCGTAGTCCGGCGGCATCGCCTTGGGGTCGGTGCCGTCGACGCTCGCCACGCACCACACGCTGTTGTCATCGCTGGCGGTCTCGATCAGCCGGCCGCGCAGGTTCTTGAGCATGGTGTACGTCACGTGCGTGGCGTCGGGCGTCTGCTCGGGATGGATCATCGTCCGCGCGATGAATTTGTCCGGGCTCTGGGCGAAGCAGTAGAGGATATCGCGCAGGTTGTAGCACATGCGGCGGTAGTTCTTGGCCGCGCGGGCCTTGTCCGGCGTGTCGATCGCGCCGCGCGCCGGGGCATCCACCAGGTCGTTCGTTTCCGTGTTGTAGCAGTGAATCCACTTGTCGTATTTCGTCTTGACGTACGCGACGGCCACCTCGTACGAGCCGTTCATGGCCGTCGTGTCGCCCTGGTAGTGGTGCTCGTGCAGGGCGTCGATCCACTCGATGCCGCGATCGATCGTCGGCTTGTAGAGCATGTCCCACGCGGCCCAGTGATCCTCATTCCACCGGAAGCCCCAGCCGGCGATCACGCGCGTCTCCGGATTGTGCTTCTTGATCGACGACGCCACGGCCGCGAACATCTGGTCGTAGATCCAGCCGTTCCCCTTTCCCGACCAGTAGCTGAAGGCCGTCTCGTCGACCACCTTCCCGCCTTCCCACTTGAAGTGCGGGATGACCGGTCCGAGCTTGCCGTCCTTGTACTTCACGCGCACCTTGCCGTCTTCATTGGTGTAGTACCGGCTGTTGAGATTTACCCGGCTGCGCTCGGCCCAGTTCAGATACGGCTCGTTCCAGAACTCGAAGTGCGCGATGTACCCCGCCCGCCGCGCATTGTTCGCGAACGCCTTGCCGTAGTCCTCGAACGCCTGCTTCCAGTTCGAGCGGTTGAGCAGCCACGCCGGCTCCTTGCGCTCTCCCAGGCAGTCGATGTAGTACGCTTCGGTCGGCCCGTGGCGCGGCACGGGCTTGATGTGATTCGAGAACCGCGCCTCGAGCAGCCAGCGGTTCATCTCCATCAGTTCGGTATCGTTGAGCTTGCCGATCTTCGACAGCCGCCCCTTGATCTGATCATCCAACTTCACCCCTTGCCACAGCGCGGGGTTGTGCACGCTGCGGTTGCGGAGGATGCTCGTGAGCACGCCGGTCAGTGCCTTGGGCGCACTTTCCGGGTTCCTGCTCTTCTTGTGCTTCTCCATGTTGAATCGCGTGAGCCCGAGCTTCACCTTCTCGTCCGTCACCAGGCCCATCAGGTGCTTGCCGATCGCCTCTTCGCCGGCCACCTTGCCGTTCAGGATGTCGATCATCCCCGCCCAGTCGCTGAAGCTGTTGCCGCTGAAATGCACAAAGTGCTGGCGCGGCACGCGCGGATAGCTTGGGGCATAGAGGTTGCGCTGACACCCCGGGCGATATTCCTGCTTCAGGTACCCCGCATACCCGCCGACCACCCCGGCCGGCAGCACCGTGTGTTCGTTGATCGAAAGCGTCCTGCCCGTCACCGCCACCTTCGCCGGCAGCCGCTGCACTTTCCTGGCCGACAGCACATCCAGCGCCGTCACCGTGTAGCCCACCTTGCCCACGCCCAGCGGATTGACCACACCCAGCCCCAGGTGCGTAATGCTCGAGAGATCGAGCACGTAGTCCTCGTCCATGTGATTTGTCGGCGAGACCCACTCGGCCTCGGCGAAGTCCTCGAATAGCGCCACCGCCTCGTTCTTCTCGTCGATCAGCGGCACGGCCGACTTCAGGTAGTACCAACTGCCGTCGGCTTCGCGCAACCAGACGGTGACCTCGACATCAGGCCGCGGCCGATCCGTCTCAATCGCGATGCGAAATCCCCGGGCATCCGTAAAATCGCGCGGCGGGTCGAACGAAATCTGCGCCAGCCGCGCATGGTTCCAGTTCTGCCGCTTCTTGCCCATGTCGAAGGCGAACGCGACGCCCTCGCGCTGTTCGTCCCACGCACCCATGTTCCACTGCTCCGGCGCCAGCGGCCGGGTCAGGCGGCCGGTGACCTGCCCCGTGGCTTCGCGTCCTTCGAAGGTGGTCCTGAATGTCCCCTCGACCGGGCGGTAGCTGCTCTGAGCCCGGGCGAAAACGGTCCAGAACCGCTTGTTCCTGAAGTCAACATCATCGCCCGACTGGTCGCTGGCGTGCTCCCTGCCGAAGGTCAGATCAAGCTGTACGTCGATCGTACGCGGCTTCTTGTCCGCGGGCACCCAGGCGTCCGGGCGCACGTTGACCCGGAAGCGACCGGTGATGCGATCGCCCTTGCTTGTGGCGTCAACTGCTTCGCACGTGTGCAGGGCCGTGTTATAGCGCGGCGTGCGCGCTGTGCCGGCGTGCCATCGACCGTTGTAGAACGACAGATCCATCGACAGCCCGGCCGTGCCCTTGTCCTTGGCCACGCCTTGGGGCATGTTGATCTGGAGTCTGAAGTTCCGGCCGTCGATGGCCTGCATGCTCTGCCGCAGATCGACCAGCGGACCGAAGGACGTCGCGGCTGCATCAGCGCGGCGGTCGCCCGCCCGCTCGGGTGACGCCGCGCCACCGGCCGTGCAGGCAACCAGCGTGGTGCAGACAGAGACAGCAATGGCCAACATCGACCAACGGCGCAGGCAACCGGTATCAGGCATGGAATCCTCCAATGTGGAACGGCGATAACAGGGGTGGAACGTGAAGCATGCACGGGCTGTTGCAGGCGGCGGTGCCGGCCTGTTCAGAGCGGAACCGACGGGAACGGGCCCGTTCGGGAGTTGAACAATCATCATTCGCCAGGGCAATAATCGACAGTAGGCGGCGTTAGGCCGCCGTTGCTCTGGTGGCTGGGCTTGTGCGATGGAAGCCGAAGCAGTAGAGGGTTTTAGCAGCGAAGGCCCGGTTCAGTGAGCATTCAGGATGGGGCGTAATCGTCGGGTATTGGGCAAACCAATGGCAAGGAATGACTGTAATGGGGTTTTCGATGGGCAAGCAACGTGAGCCAAGTTTCCTTGAGGTGCTCCAGTACAACGCCGACTGGCCGGTCGAGTCGGCGCGGCAGGTGCATGGCGACGTGCACGAGCTGGTCCTGATCGTCGGCGGCGAGTACACCGGACACGTGGATTCCGGCAAGCTCAACGCCCAGTCGGGTGACGCCATCATCTACCCGGCCGGCGCGTCGCATCTGCCGTCGTGGGCCGAGGATGACCCGCGGCTGGACTTCTTCGTATTGCGCTGGCGCGGCGGGCTCGGCCCGGTGCAGTCGGATGAGCCGCTGATGCGCCGTGACCGGGACGGGCACATCAGCGCCATCACGCGGTGGCTCTGGGAATTGCAGCTCGAACAGGCCGAAGGCGATGCCTACAAGCGCACGCTGGACGCCTTGCTCTACTCGGCGCTCTACGAGTTCAGCCGGTGCGACCCCTCACCCACGGATGACATGGTCAATCGCGTGCGACGGTACATCCAGACCAATCTGCGCGACGAGATCACGCTTGAGGACCTGTCCAAGGTGGCGGGCCTCAGTCGCTTCCATTTCTCGCGACTATTCCGCAAGGCAACGGGTCAGCCGCCGATGACGTTCCTTCGCGCCATCCGCGTGGAAGCCGCGCGGTCCTACCTGCAGACGACCGATGCACCACTCAAGGCGATCGCCCCCGCGGTCGGTTTCAGTGACGAGCAGCAGCTTTCGCGCGTGTTCCGGCGGGTTGCCGGCATCTCGCCAGGGTCGGTCCGTCGCCGCCGCAACCGCCATCGCGAGAATGCCAGCTACCGCCCGGACCGGGACCGCTCGCTGATGGGGGCGTGAACGCGCAGCTTGCGGCTGAACGTCGACGCACCGTGGAAGCAGTCGCCTGCGGATCGGGCCTTTACGGTCGACGGGCTCCCGGGCGACAGAGTTTGCTTCGTGTTGTCCTCGGTCATCCTCTATCATGTCCAACGGCGAGCGACCGATCCACCGCGGGGCCCCATGCCATGCCGGAACTGCCTGAGGTCGAGACTGCGCGTCGCCAGGCCGAACGTGTGCTGGCAGGCCGGATCCTTGTCCATGCGCGCTGCGTCGCCGACCCGATCGTGCTGGACGGCATCAGCCCCACACGATTCGCCCGGTTGCTGCGCGGCTGCATGGTGCAGGCCGTTCAACGCCACGGCAAGTACCTGTGGTTCGAGTTGGATCGCCGCCCGTGGCCGGTGATGCACTTTGGGATGTCCGGTTCTTTCCGTATCTATCGCCGACCATCTCATCGCCCGACCTACTGGAAGATCGAATTCCAGTCGGAAGACGGCCAGTACCTGGCGATGCGTGATCCGCGCCGTTTCGGCCGGGTGCGGCTGCTGGACGACCCCCGCCAGTCGCCGCCCATCGTGGGGCTCGGGCCAGACCCGCTCAATGATCTGCCGCGCACCCCCGTGTTGGTGAACCTGTTCGCGGGCCGGAGCGCTGCAATCAAGGCACTGTTGCTGGACCAGCGGTTGTTTCCCGGCGTGGGCAATTGGATTGCGGACGAGGCGCTCTACCAAGCCGGCATTGCGCCGCATCGGCCTGCCGGGTTGATCACGCGGGACGAGGTCGCCCGACTGCGCCGCAAACTCCAGGCGATCCTCCGCAAGGCGTGCGCCGTGGATGCCGACAAACAGCGGTTCCCGGCTGATTGGCTTTTCCATGTACGATGGGGCCGCAAGCAGGGAACGATCACCCGGCGCGGCGAGAAAGTGGAACACCAGACCGTCGCCGGGCGTACCACGGCATGGGTGCCTCAAGCCCAGGATTGAGCGGCCCGAAAAAGGGGCAAATCTGTTGTCTGAAGGAACCAAGCGTCGATGCATCATTGCAGTCGGGATTCGCGGGACGGTAAACTGGAACGATGATCATGCGGACCAACGTGCTATTTCTTACGGCGGCCGGCTTCGCCCTGATTCTGTGCGCGGGTTGCGCTTCGGATGAGCCGACCACAACGCGCGAGTTGACGGTGGCGGACTTCTGTGGCGGCGGCCAGCGTCGTGTGGCGGCCGGCAACGGTGCATCGGTGACAGGCGGCGAGGACGACCACACCGCGATGGCGACCAACACCCACACCGGGAGCGGCGAGCCGGACGGTCACGCCCAGCCCGTGTCGAGCGATCAGGTCGACACGGGCGGCTCGACCATCCCACCGGATGCGGTCTTCACGACCGACGCGATGGTGGGTGAAGTCAACGGCAAATCAATCTATGCCGGCGAAGTGCTCGCCTCGCTCCACGACAAGTTCGAGGTGTGGGGCCGGCGCATGAGGCGGGACGAGTTTCGCCGGCAGGCCGGCGCGGAGATCGAACGCAAGCTCTGGGGCATCGTCCGCGACCGGGCGCTGGTTGCCGAGGCGGAGCGCGAACTCAACGATGCCATGCAGAAACGGCTGGATGCGATTGTGAATGATCATCGCGCGGAATTGCTGCGGCGCTTCGGCGAGGGATCCGCAACGAGGGCCGACGCGGAGATCAGACGCCGGACGGGTAAGTCGCTTGAACAGATGCTGGTGGAGTACCGCAACGGTCAGCTCATTGCGTTCTTCATCCGCCAACGGGTCCAGCCGCACATCCACGTGACGCGCGAGATGGTCCGGCGCGAATACGAACGCCGGCACGATGAGTTCAATCCCCCGACCGAGCGTACGGTGCGTTTCATCTGTGCCCGTAGCAAGCGTGACGCGATGCTCATCGAAGATGCGCTCAGGAACGGCAGCTTCGTCGATGTCGCCCACCAGCCCGAGAACGCCTACAAGGCTTCCGAAGGCGGGCTGTGGAGCGGCACCGTCAAAGGGGATGTTCTCTTTGGCAGCAAGGAGAATCCCGATCCGCGGGATGAAGCGATGACGCGGCTCGGGCCGGGCGAGCACTCGGAGAAGATCATGGTCGGCGTGCAGTACTGGTGGGTCTACGTGGAATCCGTCACCCAGCCGCCGCGCCAGCCGCTGACCAGTGATGTGCAAGTCAAGCTGCGCGGCGAACTCTACACGAAGCAGTATCGCGAGCGACAGCGCAAGGTCCAGATGGAGGCGGTCGAGCGTGCGAATTTCACACCGGTTCCCGAGATGCTGAGCGAAATCGAACGTGTGGCGCTTTCGCGCTACGCCAAGCAACCATGATTCAACTGGGGGACAGTCTGCTCCGCTGGCTCGACGCCCGCCGCGACACGCCGCTTGGACGTCGCGGCGAGCGCGAAGCGGCGCGCTTCCTGCGGAGGGCCGGGTACCGCATCCTCGCCCGGAACCTGCAGTTCAGGACCGGAGAGATCGACCTGCTGGCGCAGGCGCCCGATGGCCGCACCGTCGTGATCGTCGAGGTCAAGACGCTTCGCGAGAACCGGCAGCGCCCGGATCAGCGGCCGGAGCGGAACGTGACCTATCGCAAACGGCGCAAGCTGACGCACCTCGGGCGGCTGGTGATCAAGCGGTTCCGGTATTTCGACCGGCCGGTTCGCTTCGATGTGATCGCCATCATCATGCCCGATCGAGGCCGGCCGCAGATCCGCCATCACGTGGCGGCTTTCGAAGCGGTTTACTGAGTTGTCCGGTCATCTGAGCTTCTCGAGCATGACCTGCTCGAATGCCTTGATCGGCGCCTCCTTGCCTGTCCACAACTCAAACTGCACGGCCGCCTGGCGCGTGAACATCTCCGTGCCGCTGATCGTCACGCAGCCGGCGGCGCGCGCAGCCTCGAGCAGCTTCGTCCTGGTCGGGTTGTAAATGGTGTCGAACACGACGACGCCCGGCTGGAAAATCCGCTTCGCGCTACCATCGAGGGGGATCGGCGAAGCGTTGATGTTCGGATGCATCCCGATTGGCGTGCAGTTGATGTAGATCTGGCAGCACGAGTCGCACAGCTTCTCGATCGCCGCGGCCACCACTTTGCCGGGCGTGCCGCTGAACTCGCTCGCCAGCGCCTGGGCGCGTTCGAGGGTCCGGTTGTAGATGACGACCGTGGCGCCGCCGGCGGCGAAGCCGGCGACGATGGCCCTCGCCGCCCCGCCGGCGCCGATCACCGCGACGCGTTGTCCGGCCAGATCGTCGCGCGTGATGCCCATGCCGCCGCACACCGCGTCGAGCGCCGCCGCGTAGTCGCTGTTGGAGGCAAGCAACGCCCCATCGTCGCGCACGGTCAATGTATTGGCAGCGCCGATGGTCGCGGCCAGCGGCTCGATCTCCCCGCCACGCTCCAGCACGAAGCGGATGAGGTTCTCCTTGTGCGGGATCGTCACTGATGCGCCTCGGAAGTGCAGGTGCGGTGCGATCAGCCACGCGTCTACAGTCGCCTTGAAATGCTCGTACTCGGGCGGGATCGGCATGTGCAGATAGACCCCGTCGAAGTCAACGGCATCGAAGCCCGCGTTGTGGATCGCCGGCGACATCGAGTGGGCGACGGGATAGCCGATGACGCCGTACACCTTCGTGCCCGCCTGCTGATGGTCCCAGCGGTAGAGCCGCTTGAGTTCCTCGACCGTGGGCTGCCCCGGCGCGGTGCCGGCGTCCGCTTCGGCCGCGGCGAACGTGAGCAACGCATCGGCCTTCTTGGCGAGCACGCGGCTGGGCAGGCCGACTTCGCCCATGCACAGCGCGATGGTCGGCTTGTACTGCTGACTGATGACCTCGAACGCCTCGAGATTGTCGCGAAGCGAGCGCGCCATCCATGCCACCTTGATCACGCGGCAGGCGTCAAGTTGCGCCATCTTCTCGATCGACTGGTAGAGCGTCGCCGGCCGCGTGTCGAAGTCGTGGCAGGAAAGGATGAGCCCGGTGTCCCCGTCGCGCTGAACCAATGGTGTGATGCCCTCACGCAGGATCGTGCTCCGCTCCCACGCCGCGAGTTCGACGTCCAGATACGCCGGTTTGCGGCCGCCGGCGCACGCGGCCTGGTACGCGGCGACACGTTCCGACGCTTCGCCCTGAAACGCACCGCCTTCTTCGGCGATCCGGCAAGTCACAATGCAGGGCAGCGGTGATTGCTCGACCAGTTCAGTGATGGTCGGCTGGTCCTGTGTGAAGCGATCGATACGATACTCGACAAGATCCGCGCCGACCTCCGCGGCGCGTGCGGCCATGGCATGCGCGGTCGCCACATTTTCAACGAGCAGGGGTACGGCGATTCGGGTCATAGCGGGCAGGATATCGGGAACGCGGTGTGTTCGCTCGGACTCTTCCATCGCGGTGATGTCGGTCAGCGAACCGGCCATCCGTGTGCTGTTGATGCGTCTGCTCATCTGCATCTGCTTCCCGCTGGTTCGGCGCAGCCGCGGCAAACGCAGTGTGCCGGAGCGAGAGGACACCGTGGTTTGGAGTCGGTCGAATGGGTTTTCGAATCGAGCGACATGGAAAGGTACGGGTGAGGGGCGAGGCAAAGGCCTATCGGATTCGCGCGGCGGCGAGTGTCCACGAGTCGAGATGCGCCCGGCGCGGGTCAGCCGGCCTGCGAATGGCTCCAGAACTCCACGATCCGCGCCACCGCCGCAGTGAAAGCATCGGCCTGCGGCTCCTTGCGGACGAAGGCGTTCGCGCCGGCGTCCAGGCAGGCCTCGACGTTGGCCAATGCCTCGTCGCAACTCAAGACCACCACGGGTACACGTCGCAACCTTGGCGCGGCTCGCAAACGCGTGATCAACTCCACGCCGCGCACATCCGGGAGGCGCAGGTCCATCACGATCAATCCCGGTTTGAGCGGCGCGTCGTGCGAATTGGTCATCGCCTCCAGGGCCGGTTCCGCACGATCGAAGTGGTGCATCTGATCCACGCCGCTCTCTTCCATCGCCAGCCGGATCAACTCGGCGTGACCGGGATCGTCTTCGATGAGAACGACCTTCAGCGCCCTGGCCGCCGCGTCCGACGCATCGACCGGCGATGCGGGATCGCCCAACTGCTCGACCAGTTCGTCGCGTACAATCGGCACGTCCGGGGGCGCTTCGATCCCCAGACGCACTGCGCGGCGGTGGCGAATCCACCGCACACTGACGTGGATGTCTTTGCCGATCCTGAGGCCCGTTCCTGGCCGTCGCTCCACCACCAACATGGCTGGAACTCCAAAGGCATGTTCCCATGCCCCTCCTAACGCGATCTAAACATTGGATTATAGCCGTCTCAACATCCGGATTTGCCGCTATCAGGCATGAAGCGAGCGAAATGTCCCCGATACCTGCGGTCGGGTATCCCCCGGTCGGGTATGGCGATCGCCCGCAGGGGGCCTGTAGCCATCCCTGGCCTGGGCAGCACATTGCTCCCGAGCCGGCACACAGACAAACGACGTTCCTCAGCCAAGCGCGGCGATCGCCCGTGGAGGACCCCCCAAGCGGCCCGCACCGCCTCAAACACGCCACTCCAACCCAGCGCACCGCTCCGGCAATACCAGGTTGATGCAGTGAATGATGGTTCTTGCGTGCCACGATGCGCCGCCGCGGCCGGCGCCAAGCGATCGACCCGTTCGCCCCCGCCCTCCGCAGGTCGTTTGCTATACTTCGACCCTCATCAATAACCAGGCGAAGGGCAACATCATGAAAATCGTCAACTGGGGCATCATCGGTTGCGGCAACGTCTGCGAGAAAAAGGCCGGCCCGGCACTCTACGGCGTCGAGAACTCCAACCTCGTGGCCGTCATGCGACGCACGAAACATCTGGCGGAGGACTTCGCCAAACGACATAACGTGCCGCGCGCGTACGGCAGCGTCGAGGAACTGCTCGCCGACCCTCAGGTCGACACCGTCTACGTCGCCACGCCCGACGCGGCCCACGAGGAAGGCACCCTCGCCGCGCTCAATGCCGGCAAGGACGTGCTCGTCGAGAAGGCCATGGCCACCGACCGCCATGCCTGCCAGCGGATGATCGACCTGGCCAAGGAGAAAGGCCGCATCCTTGCCGTGGCCTACTACCGGCGCGGCTACCCGACCATCCTGCGCGCCAAACAACTCATCGACCAGGGCGCGATCGGCGCGGTCGAGCAGATCATCATCAATGACGAGTTCCCGCTCAGTCATCGCCTGGACCTCTGCCATTTCTTCTGCGGCGAAGTGAAGACCATCCGCGCCCAGACGCAGCGCCTGGACGCCTGCAGCTGCGACATCGAGGGACCGGTGCTGTACTGCAAAATGGAGAACGGCGCGGCGTGCATCACCAACCAGGGCTGGGATGAAAACCTCGTGCCCGAGCAACTGGATATTCGCGGCGAAAAGGGGCGCATCTGCATTCTGGACCTCAAGGCCGGGCTACTGGTGATCAAGAAGCCGGGCGAAAAGAAGGTGACCGAAAACCTCGGCCCGCTGCCCGCCACGCACTGGGGCTTGGTGGACAACTACGTGAAGTATGTGAACAACGCGGCCGAGCTGGCATGTGACGGCGTGGAAGGCCGCAAGTCGACGGTGATCCTGGACATCGTGGAGGAGCTGCAACCGGACGGCAAGGAAGTGGCGGTGGCGTACGAGTAGCGAGCAGTAACCGCAGTAACCACAGTATCCGCAGCAGGCGCGGCAGGTGCGATGGGGCGGGCTCGGGTTCCGGGTCTGGTGTGGGGGGTTCCAGGCATCGAATGCTACGTCCCTACTGGCCAACTGGTTAACTGGTTGATTGGTCAACTGGCTGCCCGCTTGCCTGACCAACCCACGGCAGCATCCCGTCCTTTGCGCCTCAGCGACTTGGCGGGAGATCCTCGTCTCCGAATCCGAGCAATCTGCGGCATCTGCGGATGAAGTCCGTTCGGTTCTGCATAGCATTTCTTGCTCCACGGGTGCCACTGGCGGCTTGTCCGCCAGTGCCTTGATTGACGCCCGATCCCGCGCCACAGACCTGCCCACCGGTGTCCTCCTACTGCCGCCGCGCGTTGGTCCATCGGTGAAGCGGACACTGGGGGACGAGTCGCCAGTGGCACCGGACATAGGCTTAGCTCGCAGCACGCCCAATCGCCGTTTCCAGTCCGTGATAGGGGTCGAACCGGAAGAGCAGCACTCTCGTGTAAGAAATGTCCGGAAAAATGTGTCAAAAGTGTACACTTTTTGGCCTCGTTTCGGTTCGTTTTCACCTCGTTTCGTTCCGTTGGCTTCAGGTTGGGGTGGTTTCGGGCCATTCGACGCGGGGGACCAGCCCGGCGGCGGCATGTCCGAGTGGCTCGCATAGCCGTCGGCCGGTCGGTCGGGATGGGTCGATACATGCATGCGGCCTGGGACGCCCGCCCGGTCGATTCTTGCTGTCCGGGGCGAGCCGCGTCGGCATCCCACCCCCTCGCCGCGCACGCGCGGGCCGGGCCACTCGGAGAACCGACGTGGCGCGATCAGCGGCGATCGAGGGGTGGGACTGCGTTTCATGGCTGCGGCCGGACAGAAGTCGGAAACGACCGAGGACGGGACCCGAAAGACAGGCCGAAGCGCGGCGAGAGACCGCGCGACGAATCGATCAAATTATAGCATTCTGTTCGGTATTGTCAATGGCGGGATGAGGATTTTCCGGGCAGGGGGGTGCGGCGGGCTTCCCGGTGGCGTTCTGAGATCGCCCCGATCGACATGCAGATGGCCTCGCCGACCGGGCTTGCTCATCCCGGAAGGTGTCACCCGGAATCAGTCAGCCCTGCTTGCCGAAGCCGCCCGGCGACGTCCGCTCGTCGACTCCCAAGCTCGCAAGGCCGGCGTTCACGCGCCGCGGCTCACCGCGTCGCTGTGCAACGCAATCAGCCCGTTGAAAAACTCGACCTGCCCTTCGAAAAGCGGCCTTGGCGATAGTGCCAGAGGGGGCAGAACCTTGCCGAAACGACATATTCAACGGGCTGCTATGGTTCGGCTCCAGGCATTCCGTCTGTGTTCGCCAGGACCTCTGCCTCAAGCAGTGCCACATAGGGCAACGCAACCGTGGTCAGATAGCCGGGGTTCTTTGCCCATCCGATCGATTCGTTGATGCACTCATAGCCACAGCCGATTCCATCTGGCCGCCAGTTCCTCTCCATGGACGCCAAGTAGTCCAGGAACAGGCGCCTCGCGGCCTGGGGATCAATGCGACTGAGCGCGTTTACATACCAGCCGACGGGATATCCCCAGTAGGCCCCGTTCTGGTAATGCCCCTCGCCGCCGATTTCCGGCCAGAATCCATACCGGGTATCGAGATGACTCACCTGCCCCGCCTGGACGGCTGTTCCCAGCTCAAAGCTTTGCAGGAGGGATCTGCAGAGTTCCTCTGCCAGCGCGTCGTCCACATAGCCGCGATGCAAGGCAAATGCCGTACCCCAGACGTCGGGCAACCGTCCCTGGCCGGTTGCCGAAACCAACCACACGTGATCGTCTCTGGACTCGACAAACACTGCCTCGATCGATGTCAGAAACTGGGTTGCTTCGGCGCGGACAGCTGAAGCCATGCCCGGCTGGCTGCACCCTTCGCAGATTCTCGCGAGCTTGTGGCAGGACTCGATTCGCAACAGCGACGGAAACAGCAGTTGACCGTGCTTGCGCACCGAATCGTTGTAGCCCCAGTCCACCTGATGTCGCCCTGGGTGCGTGAGGCAGCAACCGGTCTCGGGGCTTACGTCGAGCGCATGGTGCGTCAACCAGCAGGCTTGGTACAGCGGCATGTTACCCGCCGGGGTACGGACACTGCGAGAGCCCATGCAGTCGTCTTCGCCAAGAACCATTGCCGCGTGGGCGGTGAAGGTCAGCCAGTACTGGTTGTCATGGGGTGGGAGCAATCCCCACCTTGGGCCGCCCTGGCTTTCACCGGCGTCGTAGGTGCCCGGAAAAAAGACGGCCCCGCCGTCGAGATTGATGTGGTCGGGAACGGTGAAGGGCGGGACCATGGCCCCGCTTTCGAGACAGCGTGGTGTACAGTCATTGATCGTCTCGCACATCAGCACCGTCCACCCCCAGGCTTCTTCTGCCGACACCAGGCCTCCTTCGTAAGCGTTCCACGAACTGGTGAGTATTCAGTTGTTCGCGTTGTTCGCGGCC
>CAZHJL010000007.1:0-105839 GCA_964532795.1 uncultured Phycisphaeraceae bacterium
AGCAACACACGCGAAGCTTAACCGGACAGTTGTGGGACAAGCCGCCAGTGGCACGACAAGTCACGGGCGCCCCGACAAGTCGCCAGTGGCGCGTCAAGCCGCCACCGTCACCCGAGCAGCAAGAAATGACAGTCCGCTCTGTCTGCGGTCACCGCGTCCGAGGTTCCGTCGATTGCCCTGCCGCGCATCAGGCGGTAAATTGCGTTTCTCCCCACCGGTTGCGCCCCCGGCCGGGGCAACCCTCCTTCAGCCCAGAAAGCCCCACACCCGCCATGCCCATTCAACCCGTTGTCACAGGTCTTGTCGGTCTCGGTGGTTATGCACGCAACATCCGCAGTCTCCTGCTCAGCGAGCGGGGGCAGGCGGGCGAGGCGGACAAGCAGGTGGTGCACCTGGCCGCGGCGTGCTCGTCCAACCCGTCGCGCCATCCCGAGGCGGTGGCCGAACTCGAAGCCAACGGCGCGAAGATCGTCCCCGACTTCGACGCCATGCTGGCCATGCCCGAGATCGAGGCGGTATGGCTGCCCCTGCCGATCGACCTGCACGTGCCGTTCACCGAGAAGGCCCTCGCGGCCGGCAAGGCGGTGATGCTGGAGAAGCCCGTGGCCGGGTGCGTGCAGGATGTGGATCGCCTGATCGCCGCGCGGGACAAGGCCGGGCTGCCGGTGCTGATCGGCTTCCAGGACAACTACGACCCGGTGAACATGCAGTTCAAGAAGCGTCTGCTGGCCGGGGCGATCGGCAACATCCGGTCGGCGACGGTCTGGTGCATCTGGCCGCGCGACAGCCGGTATTACGGCCGGGCAAGCTGGGCCGGGGCGATGAAGAAGGACGGCGCCTGGGTGATGGACAGCCCGGCCAACAACGCCATGGCCCACTTCATCAACATCGCGCTGTTCTTCCTCGGCAAACAGCCGAACGACGCAGCCGCCATCGAACAGGTCGAGGTCGAACTGTATCGCGTGAACCCGATCGAGAACTACGACACGATCAGCATGCGTCTGACGGTGGAAGGCGGCGTGCCGATCCTGTTCCACCTGACCCACGCCGCGCGGGAAGGACACAACCCGCGGATCCGCATCCTCGGCGATGCGGGCGAGGCGAACTGGATCCACGACGGCCCGGTGACGGTCAGCCCGTCGGCCCCGGCCAAGGCCGACCTGGCGCTCGCCGCCGAGCGCCACAAGCGCCCGCAGCTCTTCATGGCCGAGCGGTTTACGAAGCTGATCCGCGGCATCGAGGACGACGAGGTGCCGATGGCCACGCTGGAAAGCGCCCGGGCGCAGGTGCTGGCGATCAACGGCGCATCCGAGGCGACGAAGATCAAGGCGCTTCCCGAAAGCGCCTACGACAAGCTGCCGCACGAGGAGGGCTCGACGCTGCGGGCCATCCCCGGCATCGAGCAGGCGTTCGTCAAGTGCACGGAGCAGGGCAAGATGCTGCACGAATCCGGCCTGTACGACTGGACGGTGCCGGCCGGCACGAAGAACCTGGTCGGATACAAGCAGTTCAGCGGCCCGCTGGGCTGACCGGTTCGCGGTCTGATCGAACCGGACCGCACGCCCGCGCGTCTGTAACGCATGGAACAGGTGAACCGTGATGCACCGGGAGGTGACGAGTCTGGTTCTGCTCGCAGCGACGGCGATGCTCGTCGGCTGCGAGGTCGAGCTGCGCCGCACGAACCCGTGGTCGGACCTGCAGGCGATCGCCCGTCGTCAGCAGGGCGGGGATCCGTGGGGCGCCGGCGGCCGGGCCGCCGATGACGAAGGCAACCCCCGCCACGGGTGGACCATCTTCGTCAAGGAGTTCACCGGCCCCAACGCCGCGACGCAGGCCCAGCAGGAGATCGCCGTGCTGCAGGCGCACGCGCGGCTGACGGGGCTGTGGTACCGCACGGAGCAGGCCCGGGTCAGCCTCTACCGCGGGCAGTACACGGCCGGCACGCTGCCCGAGGCGCAGTATGACCTGGAGCAGGTGCAGGCGGTGGAGATCGATGGTGAGAGGCCGTACGCCGGGGCGATCATCGTCTCGCTCAGCGGCGATCGCCGCACGGCACTGTCCCGCTGGGATCTGCGGCTGTACCCGGGCTACTACTCGCTGCAGATCGGCGTGTACGATTCGCAGTTCGACGAGGACTACCGCAAGGCGGCGGAGCAGTTCGCGGAGAAGGTCCGGCGCGACGGCAAGAAGGCGTACTACTACCATGGCCCGAACCGCTCGATGGTGACCGTCGGGCTGTTCACCGATGAGGATTTTGAGCTGGTCGACGGCCCCGGGGGGATGCAGGTCATGTCGTACGGGCACGCCATCCGGCAACTGCAGGAGTCATACCCGCACAACCTGCTCAACGGCCGCACGATCGTGGAACGGCGCCCCAACCAGCCGGAGCAGGTGCAGTCGAGTTTCCTGGTGCGTGTGCCCGAGTAGTGGGTCGATCGCGCGGCGTGAGCCGCGTTCGCCCAGCGGATCGCGCGGGTTTTTTGGCGGGTTCCGGCGACGGGGCCGCGCTTGTGACTGGGATTATCGGTATCATCGTCAGGTCCGTTTGAACCAAGGAGGTCCATTCATGGCAGAGTCAAACAACGGCATGACCGTGATCGGTTCGGATACGCACATCCGCGGCGAAATGGTGTTCGAGAAGGCGGCGCGCATACTTGGCGAGTTCGAGGGCAAGATCACCGCGAAGGGCGAACTGCAGATCGCCGACGGCGCAACCTGCAAGGCCGAAGTCGAAGCGGGCAACGTGGAAGTCGACGGGAAGGTCGAGGGCAACCTCTCGGCCGGTCAGAAAGTGAAGTTGAACGCGAAGGCGCAGATCCACGGCGACATCACCGCCGCGAGCCTGACGGTGGCCGACGGCGCTTCGATCAGCGGGCGCGTGCTCGTCGGTCCGGACGCCAAAAAGGCCCAGGGCAACAACGGCGGCGGTGGCGGCAGCGGCGGCGCCAAGAGCCAACCACAGACATCGCAACAGGCGTCGCAACCGGCCAAGGCATCAGCCAAAGCCGAAGCGGCCAAGTGAATCGCGCGCCCGCGTGAACGAGACACGGCACCGATGAGCGAACACCCGTAATTGGGGGATCCAGTCGTCCATGGCGAAGCGCGGCCCACATGTCGTGCAATGTTACCACTGCCGTCACCGCTTCGAGGTCAGCGGCAGCGCGCAGTCCACTTCGTGCCCGAAATGTCACAAGCCGCTGATCGTGGAGGACGTTGTCGTTAAACAGTTGCGCGTTGTCTCCAAGTTGCAGACGACCGGCAAGCTGGTCATCGAGCGCCGCGGCCGCGTGATCGCGAAGTCAACCGTGACGGCCAACGAGGGCATCGAGGTCGTCGGCAATCTCGATGCGAATGAAGTGGTCTCGGGCGGGCCGGTCGTGATCGGCCCGAAGGCGACGTGGAAGGGCAGTCTCACGGCGCCGTCGATCGAAGTGAAGCCCGGCGCGAAGGTGCTGGGCGGGCAGTTCCATGTCCCGGCCGACCCGCTGGCCGTGGCGGATCTCAATCGGCCGAACGGCAACGGCAACGGAAACGGCCGGCGGCGCTGATCCGGCATCTCGCAACGTGTCTTGCCTTGCGTCGTTCGGTGCACTACGGTCAACCGCGGAATTGGCATCTTCTCAGTCGCTCGGAAATCCCATGGCCAAGCGCAGATCATCATCAGCGGCAACACGACACCGGTCTTCGCGCCCCAGGCGCGCATGGTCCCGTTATACCACCGAGGACCTGCTTGAACTCCGCCTGAACGAACTGCACCTGCGCATCGAAGGAACGTGGATCGAAAGCGCCATCGAACGTCTGTACGACGAGTTGGAGGCACGGGAACTTGTCTTTCGTCCGCGCGCATGGCTCAGCAGCGAGTGGTTCGCGCCGGATGGCATTCCCGGCATCGCCATTCCCTTCTACCTGGCGCATCCGCGGCTGATGCGCCTGGAGAAGCAGATGATGCTGCAGGTCGAGGGCGGCACGAAGGACGAGTGCATGCGCATCCTTCGACACGAAGCCGGCCATGCCATCGACAACGCCTACCGGTTGCATTACCGCAAGCGCTGGCGGCAGCTTTTCGGCAACTACAGCCAGCCGTACCCCAAGTTTTACCGCCCCAACCCGGGCAGCCGCGAGTACGTGCTGCATCTGAACATGTGGTACGCCCAGGCACATCCGGCCGAGGACTTCGCGGAGACATTCGCGGTGTGGCTCAACCCGCGGTCGCGCTGGCGCAAGCGCTACGAAGGCTGGCCCGCGCTGCGCAAACTGGAGTATGTCGACCAGTTGATGAAGGAACTCATCGAAGAGCCGCCGGTGGTGACCTCCCGCCGTACGGTCGAGCCGTTGTCGAGCCTGCGCACGAAACTCCGCGACCACTACCGCCAGCGGCGCCTTTCACTGATCACCGAGTGGCCGGACTTCTACGATGCCGATCTGCGCAAGGTGTTCTCGTCCGAGCCGCACTACCGTCGGCGTCCGACCGCCGCTCAGTTCCTGCGGCAGAACCAGGCGCGCATCCGCGGCGATGTTTCTTATTGGACCGGCGTACACCCCTACACGATTGACCAGGTGCTCCAGGACATGGTTGACCGATGCAAGGAACTGGGCCTCCGCATGATGCAGAGCGAACGGGAGGCGCTGACCAATGCCACGATGATGGTGACCGTGTCGACCGTCAACTTCCTGCATTCGCGTCGCTACTGGGTGCCGCTATGAAACGAACGCGCGTGCTCGTGCTGGTCCATGAGGACCTGGTGCCGCCGGACTCGATCGAGGGCCTGTCTCACAAGGAGATCCTGCCCTTCAAGACCGAGTACGACGTTGTGGCGTCGCTGGAGAACCTCGGGCACGCGGTGGAAGTGCTGGGTGTCTACGACGATCTGGGCGTCATTCGTGAGACGATCCGCCGGTTCAAGCCGCGCGTGGTGTTCAACCTGCTGGAGGAGTTCCACGGCGAATCGCTCTACGACCAGCACGTGGTCAGTTACCTCGAGTTGCTGCACCAGTCTTACACCGGCTGCAATCCCCGCGGCCTGACGCTTGCGCACGACAAGGCGCTGTCGAAGAAGATCTGCGCGTACCACCGCATCCGCGTGCCAGGGTTCGCCGTCTTTCCGCGCAAACGCCGCGTACGTCGACCGAAGGCCTTGAGTTTCCCGCTGATCGTCAAGTCGTTGACACTCGAGGGGTCGGTCGGCATCGCGCAGGCATCCATCGTCTGGGACGATGACAAGTTGCGCGAGCGCGTCGAGTACATGCACGAGCAAGTCGGCACGGATGTCATCGCCGAGGAGTACATCGAGGGCCGTGAGCTTTACGTCGGCGTGCTGGGCAATCAGCGGCTGAACGTCTTCCCGACTTGGGAGTTGCGCTTCGAGAAAAAGCCCGAATGGTCCCAGTTCATCGCCAGCGACAGGCTGAAATGGGACCTGAAATACCGTGATCGCATCGGTGCGGTTACCGGTCCGGCCGAGGACCTTCCCAGCGAAGTGGTCTGGCGCATCCCGCGTCTGACGCGCCGTGTCTGCAACGCCCTCTACATCACCGGCTACGCGCGGCTTGACATGCGGTTGACCGACGCCGGCTACCTCTATCTGCTCGAAGCGAATCCGAACCCCGAACTCTCGTACGGCGAAGACTTCGCCGAAGCCGCCGAGGCGGCGGGCATCAGCTACAACAATCTGCTCGAACGCATCCTGCAGCTCGGCATCAACTATCGACGGCGACGCTGACGTCCCTTTCAGTCCTGAAGATATCTCAGCATCCGCGGCCACGCGAGATCGGCATAGAAGCGATGCCCCTCGGGACCCACGACAAGCTGGCAGTTGCGCCGGGCCTCGGCCGCGGCGTAGATCGACTGCAGCGCCTTGAACGCCCGCTTCGTCGCCTTGATCGGGAAAATCTCGTCTTCCTGCCCCGCCACCATGACCACCGGCCGCGGGGCGACCAGGCCGGCGATGTCGCTCATCTCCGCCCATTGGTAGAGATGCGGCACGTAGTTGTCGCCGCAGTGGTAGATGGACATGATCGAATCGCGGAACGTACAGAAATAGCAGGAGGGCATGACCCAGGCGATGCGTTTGAGCGTGGCGGCCGCGAAGAGCGAGATCGTGCCGCCGCCCGAGTTGCCCATCACACCGACGCGGTTCATGTCCGCGTCGCCGCGCGAAGCCAGGTAGTCGATCGTGCGCTCCACGTCATACACGCGTTCGGCGGCCAGCGTGCGGCCGAGCATGAGCGCATGCATCGCCGCGTCGTGGCAGGTGTTGTAGGTGCTGATGTGCGACTGCACCTGCTCACGTCGCTCTCCGAAGCTGCGTTGTTCGATGGCGATCGCCGCGAGGCCGCGCTTCATGCAGCCCAGGGCGAAATCCCGGTCGCCCTCAACCTTGATCGGCTTCGTATTGTCGTCGCGGTCGACACCGATCGAATTATGCATCCCCGTGCTGTGCCCCTGCAGACAGATGAAGAACGTGTAGGGCGGCTGAGCATCCTTCGGCAGGCAGACGAAGGCCGGCACGTCGGCGAATGGTTCGCTGGTGAAGACGACCTTTTCAATTGTGCCCAGTTCGTGTTCACGCCTCCAGACAGTGCGCGGCCGCAGGTTGCACTTCTCCTGCGCCAACAGGACATCGAGCCCGAGCAACTGGGTGAACTTCTTACGCAGTTTGCGCTGCCACGCGACGAGGTCTTTGCCGGTCTGACCGTCGTACGCCAGCGCCTGCGAGGTGCGGTCCATGACCTTCCGGTGGTATACGGATGGAGAGAAGTCGCCGCCGGGTCGGGACTGGACGGAGGATGATGATCGCTTGGTCATGATGGCATTGGACCACACTTGCCCCGCATTGCCAAGCGTTACCCGTGCACACACAGTCCCTGATCAGTAACATCATCGGACGGATGAGCATACGGTATCTGGCCATTGATCCCGGCGACCGCCGCACCGGTCTCGCGACCGGCGACGGTGAGCTGCGCATCGCCAGCCCGCTGCAAACGGTCGAGGCCACGACCCCGGCCCTGCGATTCGAGCGGCTCGTGGAGGCGATTCGAGCGCAGGCGCCGGACGTTCTGGTGCTGGGACTTCCGCTGAACATGGACGGCAGCGAGGGCAAGCCGGCCGCGAGTGTGCGTGCCTTGGGCGCATCGCTGGCCGAGACAACGGGACTGCCGGTGCATTTCCAGGATGAACGTCTGACCAGTGAATTGGCGAATACCAGGATGGAGCGTTCAGGCCTCACCCATCGGCAGAAGAAGCAGCGGCGTGACGCCCTGGCCGCCGCGGCCATCCTGCAGGATTTCCTGGACCGACTGGGTTGACGGGATTGGCTGCGCTGGCTGTACCGCGATCGGCTATGCCGCAAAGCTGCCCGAGTCGTCATCCGCCAGTTCGCGTGCGCGGCGGATCAGCTCATCGGAGACTTCCGGCATAGGGTAGTGCTTGCGCAGGAACGACCGGAGTTCGCCTGACTCCGCGATGCGGAAGAAGACAACCGGCTCCACGCGATGGGCGACGAACGCCACAGCCCGAGCGAAGCGCCGACGCGAGGCGGCCATCAACAGTTCACCGGTCGGCTGGAACCCGAGCGGACAGATCTCAAACTGCCAGGCCTGGCGGCGGTTGATCAGCTTCAGCGCGGCACGGTCGGTCTTCTCATTCTTCAGGTCAATGGTGCCGGTCAGTCGGCAGTACTGCTCGATCCACGCGTCCTCGATGCTCTCGACCGTGACCTCGAACATCCGCTCGGCGAGGATACCGAAGGGCACCCCTTCGCGGCGCTGAGCTTCGAGGATCTCGAAAACCTGTTGCTCAGACAGTACGCCGTGTTCAACCAGGATCTGGCCGATCCGAATGCCGTTCTCACTCGCCACAGCCCACCTCCACTTCTGGCCCCGGAGCGCTTGCGTTTCGCAGTACACGAATCGACCAGCGCGCCGTGGCAATTGAGGCAGCCGCTTCGCGGTAGCGATGATGGTCGGTGGACCCTACCGGTTGCGCCGCATGGCGGTCTGTGACTGCGGCACAGACGGCATAGTCGGACCGACGGCCGCACACATCAACGCCACGCGCCGTGCGGCACGTGGCGTCATTCGGCCGGCAGTGGTGGTTGCCGCCCTCAGTCTTCGATCACTTCAGCGGGTTTGGGCTGGACGGGCGCCGGCACGGACTCATCGTCAACCGGCGTTGTGGCATCATCGGATTCTGTCGACGATGCAGGTTGTTGGGGCTCGTCCGATCCGGCGGGCGTGAGCACATCGATTCGCTCCACCTGGGCCAGTTGCACCTTCAGTTGCTCGTCCATCACGACCTTGCCGACGATGCCCACCCGCGCCCCCAGCATCTTCGCAGGATCGGCGACATCCGCGGCACGCACATAGGCGATGGTCGTCACGCCGTCGTCAGCCGTCAGCCTGAACAGCCGCGGCAGCGAGGTGCCGTTGTAGACCGCCGACGCGACCAGCGTGCCCTTCAGGTTGTAGAAGACGGGCAGAAGACCCGGTTCGAAATCAGGCGTGGGTGTCTGCTCCTTCTCCAGCCTACTGCTGGCCTGCTCGAGATCGCGGATCGCATCCAATGCCATCTTGCTTCGCCCAAGCTGGAACAGCCGCAGTTCCACGATCTGCTTGCCGCGCCGCCCGAGCGATTCGTCGGCCTTCAGTTCCTGATAGGTCTCGAGCATCTGGTCGATCGGCTGCTCTTCCAGCGGCTTGTCGATCATCGCGAGAAACCGCTTCTCCGCCGCTTCCAGCTTTCGCTCGGCGTCGCTTGTGTCCTGTGACGTGGTGGCCGCGGAATTGTTGTTGTCAGTCGCGCTGTTCGTCGTGTCGTCGCTGCCAGTGTTCGCGTCGGTGGATTGGTTGTCCGCGTCGTTGGAACCATTTCCGCTCGTATTCGCCGAAGTATCCTCCGTGCCCCCGGCGGCAGGCCCGGCGGATACGTTGGTCAGCCCCAGCCCGCGGGCGGACTTGACCCATTCGCTGACCACGACATCGCTGATACCCTCGCCGCCGCGGATCACCACCGACCGATCCGCATCCCTGTCCACGATGTCCTGAAGGACGCGCGTCAGATCGCGGGTCAGGTCGCGCACCGGCATCTGGCGGCCGTCCACCAGGAGGGCGCGGCGCTGGAGGGTAATCTCGATCGGCGTGCTTGCCTGCCGGTCCGATTCACCGCCGGTTGATTCGCCGCCGGCCTGCTCGGGCGCGACCTGGTCAGCGGGCACCCAGACATACGAACCATCCGGTGGGATGATCCGGTACTTGTCACCCTCCTCCCCCTGGATGATCACCTTCGCGCCCTTGAAAAGCTTGCGATGCACCTTCTGGCTGACCTGCGGGCCGCCGTTCTGCGCCGCGACGTAGACGACGATGTCGTCAACCGAGACCGTCCCTTCCTTGCCCTGCCCGCGCGTGATCGCGCTCTTGCTCACGTAGCTGTAAACACCGGGAGGCGGGACGACCTGGCACCAGCCGCGGCTGACATCCACCACGCGCAGGCGCTGCCCGCGCGGGAACGTGCCGACGACATAGCTGCTCTCCCCCGGCTCAGCGCGCAGTTGCGCCTGGTCGACGCTTACCAACGCGTTGAAGGGCAATTCAGGCGTGCCACCGGCCCATTGGGCTTGGGCCGCCTCCCCGGCCAGCAGAACTGCCATTGTGAACGCAGCGCCCAGAACGGGCCCCATACCAATCCCTTGGCGTTTCATGTCGCGGCTCCCTGATCAGATCGTTTCCTGGATTGTACCGCGCGCGTCCGCGGCCACAACCGCTGTGCAGTGTCCGCGACGTCAATCCGGGTATTCCCCGGCATCGATGGGCGTTGCGGGAGGGTCAGCCGACGCGGGGCATATCGAGTTCCAGCAGCTCGATCAATTCGATCGCATCCGACTTCTGCTCGGCATGCCGCCACTGATCGAGTTCGGCCACGGCCTCGGGGAAATGGCCGACCGGTACATCGACGAACAAGGCCGCAAGCTTCGGATCAAACTGGGTGCCCGCGCACTTCTCGATCTCGGACAGGGCGGCATCCAGCGGCATGCCCGTTCGGTACGGACGATCCGAGGTCATCGCGTCGAACGCATCGGCGATCGCCACGATCCGGGCCAGCAGCGGGATCCGGTCGCCGGCGAGCCCGTCGGGGTAGCCCTTGCCGTCCCATCGCTCGTGGTGGTGACGAATGATGTCGCACGTGCAGGCCATCTGCGGGATCGAACTCACGATGGCGTGGCCGACCGTCGCATGACTCTTCATCATTTCGTACTCTTCCACGCTTAGCTTCGCCGGTTTGCGGAGGATCGCGTCGGGTACGGCCACCTTGCCGATGTCGTGCAGCAGGCCGCCCAGTCGCAGCAGCATGAGCGAGCGAGCGTCGACCCCCATCGCCTCGGCGAGCATCACGGAGTAGCCGGTGACGCGAACCGTGTGTCCGCCGGTGTAGGGATCACGGGACTCGATGGCCAGCGCCATCGAGGCCACCACATCCACGATCATCTCGCTCATGGCCTGGTGGAGCTTGCTGTTCTCACAGGCGATGGCGGTCTGTTCCAGCATGGTCTGCAGGATGCGTGTCTGGTGCCCGCTGGTCGCGGCCGAGGGATCGTCGAAATAGAGCACCAGTCCGCCGACCAGGTGCTTGGCGGTGGCGATCTTCAGGCCCATGAACAGCCCCTCGCGCCCGTCCGGCTTGTAGCGCGGGGCGAGCAAGGGGATCGATGGCCGTTCCCTGACCAGTCGGTCGAACAGGTCGCGCGCCTCGATCGGCAGACGCGTGAAATCGTGTACGCCCCCGTCGGGTGTGAACGCCTGGGCGATCGCCAGGTCGATCGTGGGCGTGATGACCCAGGTCTGCGGTGTCTGGCCGATGCGAGACGCCTCGAAGGCCGTCTCGGTCAGGATCTGGGACATGCTGCGGCGCAGCGACAACGTGTCGGCGATGCGGTTGACCACGGCCAACTCGCGCAGGTACTGGATCTCCGCTTCGATGAAACTGTACTGCTGGCGCTCGAGCTGCCGCACGAGGTCGACAAGCTGCTCGCTGGAGAATGCGCGGAAATCAGTTGAAGAAGCTTCCATGCCCAGTTCTTGGTCTCACATCTTCCGATCACCGATCGCCCCCGAATCCGGACGGGCGCACGCATCACTACTGATCCCATCGACTGTCCGGAGCGCGGCCTTAACGGGCGTGCCCCCCCCCGACACGTCGCAGACGCCTCGGCCGATAATGGCCGGGCTTGGCGACCGACCGCGAGCGAACCATCGCGACCGATGCCGCGCCCGCGAATCGCCGATGCAGATGGTGGCGGTGCGGGCAGTCTCGCACCTGTCGGTTCGGTGGGGCGCCGCCCCGGGGATGTGACAGTTGATCGGGTGTGAGCCCTCGCCGAATGCCAACTGGGAGGATCGAAGCCATGTCCCGTGCACAAGCATCAAAGCCGCAGCAGCGTGATGAATGCGGCCAGACTCCGCCGGCGCGCGTGGTGCTGATCGCTGACGACGAGCCGCATGTGCGCCTGACCATCGAGTACATGCTCAGACGCCTCGAGGGAGTCGAAGTGATCAGCGTCGGCGACGGGGTGTCGGCCATCAAGCACGCGCTCGAACGCAGGCCCGACCTGATTTTGCTGGACGTGATCATCCCGGAGATCGACGGCTACACAGTTTGCCGCACCATCCGCGACGAACTGGCCGAGGCGTGCGGGACGATCTGGTTGATCACCGGCCGCTACTCGGCGTTCGATGAAGACCAGGCCGAGGTCGTCGGCGCCGATCGATTCATCTCCAAGCCATTCGATCCTGACGGGTTCCTCAACGATGCCGCGGCTGCGCTGGGTCTGAGCCATCCCGGGGACCAGCGATACTGAGCCGTCATCGCATCGCCGACGGGCGATCCACCACACGTTGCGAGCCGTAGAAGGGGCAACGCCCCGCAAGAGGGTCGTCCGAGAACGGGCTCTCCCGCCGGCTAGGAGACGCGGGCCGCCGCGATGGCCGATAATGCGAGCAGACGGCTGGATGCCAGGATCGCAAAATGGTCGAGCAATCAATGCAAGCAACACGGGCAGACGCCTCGCATGGGCCGCCGCTGTGCGTGGATCTGGACGGCACGCTCATCGCGGGCGATGCGCTCTGGGAATCCGTGCTCGCGCTGCTGCGAACGAAGCCGCTGTTGGCGCTGTTGCTGCCGTGGTGGCTGATGCGGGGAAAGGCCGGCTTCAAGCGGGCGATCCTGCAGCACATCACGCTTGATCCGGCATCACTTTCCTACCGCGAAGCCATCGTCACATTCCTGCGCGAGGCCCACAAAGGCGGCCGGCGCATTGTCCTGACAACCGCTTCCGACGAGCGCATCGCAAGACCCGTGGCCGATTACCTCGGCGTGTTCGACGATGTATTGGCCAGCGACGGCACGACAAATCTCAAGGGCGAGACCAAGCTGCGGGCCATCCGCGAGCGGATCGGTGACGAGCCCTTCGACTACATGGGCGATTCGTCCTGTGACGTGCCGCTGTTCGAAGCAGCGCGGCAGGTGCATCTCGTCGGGCACGGCGGCGTGCGCCACCACGCGTCGGTCACCGACGCGTCCCGGTCGTTTGTCGGCGAACGGCACTCGGTCGCGTCGCAGATCGCCCGTGCCATGCGCCCGCGCCAGTGGGTCAAGAACGTGCTGCTGTTCGTGCCGCTTCTGGCCGCGCATCGCGTCACCGATGTTTCGTTGCTGCTGACGATCGTCGCCGCGTTCTTCGCCTTCAGCTTCGCGGCCTCGGCGGTGTACATTCTGAACGATCTGCTCGACCTGCCGTCCGACCGCCGGCACCCCCGCAAGCGGCAGCGGCCGTTCGCCAGTGGGAAGCTGCCGATCCTGTACGGGCCGCCCGTGGCGTTGGCACTGATCATCCTGTCGTTCCTCATCGCGTTGATAACGACCAACCTGCTGTTCGTGGCCATGCTCGGCGCCTATCTTGTGCTGACCAGCGCCTACTCGCTGTTCGTCAAGCGAATGCTGGTGCTCGATGTGGTGTTCCTGGCGGGTCTCTACACGCATCGCATCATCGCCGGCGGCGTGGCGGTGGACCTTTTCCCGACGTTCTGGCTGCTCGCGTTTTCCATGTTCCTGTTCGTCTCGCTGGCCTTCGCCAAGCGGTACACGGAGCTGCTGACGATGCAGCAGCGCAACGAGGTGAATGCGCACGGCCGGGGCTATGGTGTGGGCGATCTCGAGCTGGTACGCGTCGTCGGCCCGGCGGCCGGCTACCTGGCGGTGCTCGTGTTCTGCCTGTACATCCACGAAGGCGAGGACGCCGCGCGGCTGTACGAGCGGCCGATTCTGCTTTGGTTCATCGCGCCGGTCTTCCTTTACTGGATCACGCGGCTGTGGTTCATCGCCCAACGGGGCAACCTGCACGACGATCCGATTGTCTTCGCGCTGACCGACAAGGTCAGCTATCTCGCGGCCTTCGTCGCCGCGCTGCTGCTGGTCGCGGCCAAGCTCGCGTAGGCCCGCGACGGTCTTCCTACTTCAGGAAGATCTCGATCACCGGCACCGTCACCTCCGGCTTGACGATCGGCACATGCATTCGGATCGTCCCGCCCCGTTGCTCCTGGGCGTCTTCCGCCTCGACCGTCCACTTGATCTCCGACGCATCATTGAGAAGCTGCGCATACTCGATGCGATCGGCCAGCCCGTCCACCCACAGGTGCTTGAACGGCCACGCGTAAAGGTGCAGGTAAAGGCGATTCTTGTCCGGGTTGAAGGTGTACCGGCAGTCCTGTGGCGCCGGCAGATCATCGGGCGCCTGCGTGCAGCCGTAGATCGCGCGGCTGTGGCGCTTCATCCACTGGCCCATGCCGTGGAGCGCCGACAAGGCCCGCGCATCGAACTCGCCGCGCCCGGTCGGGCCGACGTTCAGCAGCAGGTTGCCGCCGGTACTCACCGTGTTGATGAGCATCTGCACCAGCATGTCGGTGCTTTTCCACGTCGTCTCATCGCGGTGATAGCCCCATGACCCGCTGAATGTCTGGCAGGCCTCCCACACGACGCGCCGGCCGTCCTTCATACACCACACGCGCGGCTGCCACTGTTCGGGCGTGTAGAAATCCCACTCGTCCTCGAGATCCAGCCGGTTGTCCACGAGGATGCCCGGCTGCAGCTCGCGCACCATCTTGATCAGCGCCTCGCTGCCCCAATCCTCGCGTCCCTTGCCGTCGCGCTTGATCGAGCCGTCCTCGTTCTTCGTGGTCGGGTAGCTGAAGTCGAACCAGCACAGGTCGATCTTGCCGAAGCGCGTGAGGATCTCGCGCACCTGGCCGTGCAGGTACTCGATGTACTTGCGCTGGTCGCGCTGGGCGTTGAGCTTGTCGCGATCGGGCTCGGCGTGGCGGACGTGCATGTCGTCGATGGTGAACTGCGGATGATGCCAGTCGATGAGCGAGTGGTAGAACCCGACGCGCATGTCGCGCTTGCGGAAGGCTTCGACCATCGGCGTCAGCACGCACTTGCCATAAGGTGTGTTGGTCACCTTGTAGTCGGTCAGGTCGCTGTCCCACAGGCAGAAACCGTCGTGATGCTTGGTGGTGATGACGAAATACTTCATGCCTGCATCGGCCGCGGCTGACGCCCAGATGTCCGGATCGTACAGGTCGGGATCGAAGTGCCTGAAGTACTTCCGCTCGTATTCTTCAACGCTGATGCTTTCACGTCGCATGATCCACTCATGCCGCGCGGGCAGGGCGTAGAGGCCCCAGTGAATGAACATGCCGAAGCGGTCATGCACGAACCAGCTCGAATCGCCAATCGTCGGTCGAACGCCTTCAACTGCCATGGTTTACCTCGGGGTAGAACGGGGTGAGTGTGCTTGTGGCGGCCCCGGTTGCGGGTAACTGATACCGGTATCCGCGCGGGAACGCAAGAAAGCGCGGCACCGCGCCATCCGGCCGCCCGCCCAGCGGGACGTGAAGCCCCGCGAGTGCCGTCTTGCCCCGTCGCGGACCTGTCAGGACGCGAGGCGGAGTGACCGAGAAGGCGACTACGTTGTCTCCCACGGCCTTGGTTTGCTCCCGACCAGCGATGCCCGTAGCGCCCGCGGAATGAAACACGGAATCACACGGGCCACGGTTGTTCTGCTTGCGTCTGGACCGTCGCTGCATGCAGACGGCGGTCAGAGCGAAACAGACGAGGTCTTCTGGCGCGGTGTCACGCTGCGGCTGAAAGGGGCGTTGCCCAACACGCATCCGAAGCTGGGCGACGAACCGGTGTTCTGCCTTGGCCGCCGACCGGAAGCGGATCGGGGCGGGGGCGATGCGACGGGCAAGTGGCGCGCCGACGTGTTCGGCTATTCGGCCCTGTTCGATCCACACGCCCAACACACTCAACGCCATCCAACCCCTACTACTGACTCTGCACCGCTCTGCCTGAATCCCCAACCCGGCAAACCCGCGTAATCTGCGGATTCATCTCAGTCACCGCCTCGGTTGGCACTGCTTCGGCGGCGCCGGCACGTCACCAGTCAACACCGGGTCATCCGTCTCATGCATCCACTTGTCCAGACGCCCGCGCATCTCGACCAGCGCTTCGCCCGCGGCCGGGTCGCGCGCCAGGTTGTGCATCTCCTGCGGGTCGAACAGGAGGTCATGGAGCTGCTCTTCGCCGACCTGTCGCCGCTCCCAGCCGGCTTCGAGCCACGTATCCTTCACCGCGCTGCCGTCGCAGTTGCCCGTGTTGCATCCCGCGCGCCCGTCGAAGCGGCGGATGTACTTCCAGCGCGGCGTGCGGACGCAGCGTTGCGGCTCGTACTGGCCGTGATAGCTCGATTCGGCGAATAACTCATTGCGGATCGCCTCGGCTTCGCCGCGCAGCAGCGGCATCATGGATTGGCCCTGCAGCCACGCGGGCCGGTCGATCGCGAGCATCTCGCACAGCGTCGGGAACAGATCGATCTGCGAGACCATCGCATCGCACACGATCCCGCCGCCGCGCTCGCCGAGCGCTTCGCGCATCGTCTTCGGCAGCCGCATGATCAGCGACACGCCGATGCCGTGGTCGGTCAGGTTGCACTTCATCGTCGGCCACGGCGGGCCGTGATCGGTGGTGTAGACGATCAGCGTGTTGTCCGCCTGACCACTGCGATCGAGCGCCTCGAGCACCCGGGCGATGCCGCCATCGAGCCGCGCGGCACTGGCGTGGAAGTCGGCCATGTCCGCCCGCGCTTCGGCGCTGTCGGCGATCGGCGCCGGCGGGCACACGTATCGCCCGTCCATCTCCAGCGGTTCGCGTTCGTACCCGCGGTGCGGCGTCCTCTGGTAGCGATGCGTCTCGAAGAACCCCACCGAGAAGAACCACGGCCGCGATTGATTCGTCTGCTGCTCGATAAAGGCCACGGCTTTCGGCGTAATCGTCGCGGCATCGTGGTGCAAGTCGTACCCCGCGTGGACCAGTTCGTCGTACCCGATCATCGCCGGGTCCGGCGCGATGTGCTGAATGCCGCACAGGGCGGTGTGGTAGCCGAGCGGCTTGAGCGTGTGGATCAGGTGCCGGCTGTAGTCGTTCAGTTCGCAGCCGTACCACGGACTGGCCAGCCCGACCATGCCGCAGCAGTGCGCCCACTGCCCGGTGAGCAGCGCGGCTCGCGAGGGTGAGCACGTGGGCGCGCCGCTGAACGCCTGGGGAAACAGCACGCCTTCCTCCGCCAGTCGCTGCAGGCGGGGCGTGGGAATCGCATGCCCGTACGGCTGGATGTACCGGCCCGTGTCATGCGAGTGCAGGTACAGAATGTTGAACCGCTCGCCGCCGCCCATCCCTCAACCCCACTTTTCGTGCCAGATCTGCGGCAGCGTGAATTCGTCGTCCGTATCCTTGATCCACTGCGCCAGGCGCTCGTGCAGTTCGCGCCGCTTCTCGCGCGCGTACCCGTACAGCGCCATGTTGCGTTGCTCGTACGGGTCCTCCTTGACGTTGTACAGCATCCACGGTTGACCTTCGAGACACGCGTACTTCCACCCGTCCCGCGTGACGATGCCGCGCCACGGCCGGTCCGGCGACGGGCCGTGCAGCGTCGGAATCACCTGCTGGAGGTATGCCGAATCGGGATACTCGATCTTCGGCCGGTTCGGCAGCATACAGCCCGAGTAGTCCGTGCCCTGCATCCACTCGGGAATCTCCAGGCCGCACAAGCCCAGCGACGTCGGCCCGACGTCGACGTGGTTGACCGGCGCATCGTGCATCAGTCCGTGCCGCATGCCGTAGAAGGGCGTGGCGCCCGTCATCACGAACGGCACGCGGATCGATTCCTCGTGCGGCGAGTTCTTCGCGAAGTGCCCGTGCGAGCCCATCATGTCGCCGTGGTCGGAGAAGAAGATGATGTACGTCGATTCCTCGAGTCCCGCTTCGGCGATCGCCTCGCGCACGCGTCCGACATTCCAGTCGAGATTCTCGATCTGCGCGTAGTAGCCGGCCAGGTCCCGCCGCGCCTTGTCCGCCACGACGTCCGGCACGTTCGGCCGCAGTTGCACCTGGCCCGGCGCGTGACGGTCCATGAAGTCTTCCGGCGCGAGGTTCGGGCTGTGCGGCGGCTGCACACTGAGCACCGCAAAGAATGGTTCGCGGCGCCCTTCGGCCTGCGCACCGCCTTTGTCGTGGATGAAGTCGATCAACAGTTCCGACAGTTCATCCGTCTCGTAGCCGGGCAGCCTGTAATGCGGCACCGCGCTGCCGTCGGCATCGTGCCCGTGCACCCAGCAGTCGTACTGGCTGTTGTTGTTCTCATAGCCGATCCATGTTCTGAATCCGCCCCGCCGCGCCTGCGGCACCGTGTGCCACGCGGCCCGGCCGTTGCGCTCCTTGAACCCGTCGACATGCCACTTGCCGAAGTAGGCCGTGTCGTAGCCGGCATCGTTGAACGGCTGGGCGATCGTGGGCATACCGTCCGGGAAGGGATACTCATGCCCCGGCACGACCTGGTGCGGGTATCGCCCGGCCAGCAGCGCGCCGCGGTACGGGCAGCACAATGGATACCCGCCCACCGCGTTCGGGAAGGCCACGCCCTCGATCGCCATGCGGTCGATGTTGGGCGTGGAAATGTTCGGATCGCCCATGAAGCCGAGCGCCTGGCCGCGGTGCTGGTCGCCGAAGATCCAGATCACATTCGGACGCTCGGGCAGTTTCACGTGAAGGTCGTTGGGATCGAATGGTGGTTTGTTCATGGTCCGCTAAGTGTAGCGACTGCTTCCGGCCGCGCGCGGCGAGGCGATCTTTCCGACAAACCAAGAGGCGCGTGCCGCCGGCGCTGCGCCCCCGCTGTGTCTGCGATCACCCCGAGCCCCAGGTCCGCTATGAGCCCGATCCGCCAAGCCTTCGACCGGTTCTTCTGGAAGGCCACCCGTGCGCTCGCGCCAGGCCTGGTCAACGCCCAGCACCCCTACCTGGCGAAGCTGGACGACCTCGTCGCCCCGGACACGCGCTGGCTCGATATCGGCTGCGGCCACCAGCTCGTGCCCGAATGGATCAAGCAGTCGCACGAGCGAGAGCGGGAACTGGTCCGCCGCGCGAAGCTGGTGGTGGGCATCGACCTCGATCTTCCGTCGATGCGCGGCCACCGCACGATCGAGCAACTCGTGCTGGCGTCGGCCGACGACCTGCCGTTCGCCGACGGCAGCTTCGATCTGATCACGGCCAACATGGTGGTCGAACACATCGAGCATCCGCAGCGCGTGCTCAGTGAGATCTGCCGCGTACTCTCGCCGGGCGGGACATTCCTCTTCCACACGCCCAATCGCCTGAACCCCTTCATGGCCGCAGGCGCGCTGGCGCCGCAGGGGCTCAAGAATCGCGTCATCGCCTTCCTCGAAGACCGCGATGAAGATGATGTCTTTCCGACCCATTACCGCCTCAACCGCACACGCGACATCAGACGCCTCGCCGAAGCCGCCGCGCTGAATGCGGCCGATGTGCGGCTGGTCGAATCGTCACCGGTCATGCTCATGCTGCCGCCGCTGATGCTGGCCGAACTCGTGTGCATCCGCCTGACGCGGGCCGACTGGCTCAAGCAGGGGCGGAGCAACATCATCGCGGCGCTGCGCAAACCCGCCGAAGCTGCTCCCGCCGCGCCACTTGACCTTGCCGCCTGAACTGCGTTGGTCTTCTCATCCGGCCCGACGGTTTCCGCTACCATGCCCGCACCCATCCATCCGGAGTCACCGTGCATGCGCTGGATATACACCGATTTCAGCACCGACCGGGAGAAGCGCGAACGCGAGCGGATCGTCGAGAGAATCGATGCCTGGTGGGCCGAGTTCGCCGCCAACACCGCGAATCTCGAGGCGCTCTTTTCGCAGGAAATTGAGTGGGACCTGCCGAACTGGATGCACGAGCATCTCGGCGCGATCGATTCGCGCCTGATGTGGGAGTACGGTCCGGGGCTGCGCGGCGGGCATCGGCTGGTCATCACGCCCGAAGCCGAGCATCAACTGCGGCCGCTCGTGCAGACCATCCTCGATCGCGCACCGAAGCTGGAAGGCTGGGCGTTCTTTCCCTACCGCCTGCCCGAGGATCTGAAACTGACGGTCCAGACCGTCGAAGCCCGGACGGGCGGCGACATCAGCAAGGCGCGCTTCCAGGCGCAGATCGGCAAACACAACCGGATCGACCTGGTGTACGCCTCGCCTGACACGAAGTCGGAAGATGACGAGCAGGCGAGCCACGATGCGTTCGTCGCCACCGAAACGCTGCTGGGCGAAGAGGATCTCGATCGCTGGGTGGGCGCGATCGAAGTGCGCCCGGCGGCCGGTGGGCTGAAGAAACTCTTCGCCCGCGGCCCGCGCCTGCAGCCGCTCGACCGGATCAAGCCGACGTTCGATGCACTGAAGCTGGCGCTGCGCGAGCAGTTGCCGCCGCGGCGGTTGTGTGAGTTTGATTTCCGAGCCGAAGAGCCGCCCGCCGACGCATGGTGGCAGTGGGGCTCGTTCGAAATCGAACTCAAGGAAGACTGGCAACCCGACGACTACCCCGGCTACTCCGACATTTTCGTCGCCATCTCGCCCTGGCAGGGCCTCTGGATGGCCCAGCACGGCGGACCGCCTTTCCACTCGCGCCGCTACTCGCAGTTCGGCGAGACGTTCTGCTACCTCAAGCTCGACGGTCGCGAGGGGCTGGACGAACAGAAGTTCGCCGATCGCGGCGAGATCGAGGACGCGATCGACGCCGCCATCGTTCCGGACAAGCTCGGCTGCACCATCGGCGGTGGCACCGGCCGGTTCTACTCGTACATCGAACTCGCCCTCACCGACGTCAACGCCGCGTTCGAGCGCATCCGCAAGGTGCTCGTGGACGGCAACATCAATCCGCGCACGTGGCTGCTCTTCCACGATGCGCATCTCGCCGACGAATGGCTGGGCGTGTATCCGCATACACCGCCGCCACCGATGGACAACGATGAAGACCCGTGACGGCGCCACGGGCGGCTCGCCCGCGAGTGTGATCACGAAAGAAGCCTCGAAGACACTGGCGGACCAGCCGCCAGTGGCGCCCGCTACGATCCATGTCCTCACGCGCTCCACTACTCCCGCAACCACGTCCGCAGCGCCTTGCCGCTCGTATCCGCGCGCTGCGCGATCGGCATGCGCCGGCCGAAGCCGAAAGCGCGGCCGGTCACCTTCAGTCCCGGCGCCGCCTGCTTGCGCTTGTACTCGTTCAAGTCGATCAGGCGCACCACGCGCAGCACCGTTTCCGAGTCAATCCCCGTCTCGTCGATGATCTGCCGCGCCGACTGCTCGCGCTCCACGTAACGCTCGATGATCTGGTCCAGCACCTCATACGGCGGCAACGAGTCCTGGTCGGTCTGGTCCGGACGCAGTTCGGCGCTGGGCGGCTTGACGATCGTGGCTTCCGGGATGACGCTCTTGCCGAACTGCTTGAGCAGGGGCGAGGCTTCATCTTCGTTGATCCACCGCGCCAGCGTCCACACCATCATCTTGGGCACGTCGGAGAGAATCGCCAGTCCCCCGGCCATGTCGCCGTAGAGCGTGCAGTAGCCGACCGCCAGTTCGCTCTTGTTCCCGGTGGTCACCAGCAGCGATCCGAACTTGTTGCTCATTGCCATCAGCACCACGCCGCGACAGCGGGCCTGGATGTTCTCCTCGGTCACGTCCGGATCGAGCCCGACAAAGACGGGACCGAGCATCTGCTCGAACGCCGCGTGCGCTTCGGCGATCGGCACGACATCGAACGGGATCTGCAGGTTCTCCGCCAGTTCTCGAGCATCGGCGACCGAACCTTCCGACGAGTAGCGCGACGGCATCCCCACGCCGCGCACGTTCTCCTTGCCCAGCGCCCCCACCGCCAGCGCCGCGGTCACCGCCGAATCGATTCCCCCGCTCAGCCCCACCACCACCGACTTGAATCCGCACTTGCGGCAGTAGTCGCGCAGCCCCAGCACGAGCGCGTGGTAGACCGACGCCACGCCCTCGTGATGCCCCGCGCCGACCATCGATGCCGGTCGCGCGTCGGGGCCGATCGGCACATCCGCGACCAGCAGGTCCTCTTCGAAGTCCCTCGCCTGCGCGATGAGGTTGCCCGACGCGTCGAAAACGCAACTGTTGCCGTCGAAGATCAGTTCATCGTTGCCCCCCACCTGGTTGCAGAAGACCACCGGCACCTTGTGGCGCGACGCGGTGTGTCCGAGCAACCTCAGGCGGAAATCATGCTTGTCCATGACGAAGGGCGAGGCGGAGCAGTTGATGATGATCTGCGCCCCCAGGTTGGCCAGTCGTCGCGCGGGGTTATCGTGGTAGAGCGGGCGTTCGAAGATGTAGCCGTCGTTCCACAGGTCTTCGCAGATGGTCACGCCGAGCGTCACCGCCCCCAGCCGCGCCAGGTCGCTCTTGTCCGCGACGGGCGCCGCGGTGGCGCCGGGCCCGCCCGCGCCGGTCAGCGCCGGCTCGAAGTAGCGGGTTTCGTCGAAGACGTCGTAGGTCGGCAGCAGCGATTTTACGTGCCGATAACGCACCTGCCCGCGATGGCAGAAGGCCGCGGCGTTGTAGAGCATTCGCCCGCGACGGCTGTCAGCCGGGCAGGGATAGCCGATCAGCGCAGCCACATCCGTGCACCGGCGCGCAAGCTTCTGCACGGCGTCGGCGCACTGCTGTACAATCACGGGCTTGAGCAGCAGGTCCTTCGGCGGGTAGCCGATGACCGCCAGTTCGGGGAAGACCACGAGGTCCGCACCGGCGTCGGCCGCGCGGCTGATGCTCGTCTCGATCAGCCGTGCATTACCCGCGATATCGCCAACCGTGGGATTGATCTGGGCCAGGGCAATTCGCATGAAACAGCACCTTTCGGACGCTGATTGTAGTTTAGATGGCCACCGGCCACCTGTCCGGTCGATGGTTTCCCAGAGGAGCCACGCATGATGAGCAGCGAGCCACGCCGCCCGGATCATCAGTTCACTCGGCGCAGCACAGTCGCCGCGGCGATGACGGTCCTGCTGCTCGCCGGCATGCTCGCGGGCTGCATTCGGTTCGCGGCGCGCGAGCGCAAACCATCGCCCGACCAGGCCTATCTCGACCAGGCGCACCAGTTCACCAGCAAGGGACTGACCGACTCGGCCATCGCCGCCTTCTCGCTCGCACTCGTGGAGAACCCCAAGCTCACCGAGGCGCACGTCGGCCTGGCCAAGCTCTACCAGCAACTGGGCACGCAGTCCGTCGATGAGGAGCAGGCGAAATTCCAGTACCGCAAGGCCAGCCGGCACTACGAGGAGGCGGCCGAAGACCGGCCGCAGGACTTCGATGTGCACTACAACCTCGGCCTGATGTACCAGTTGCTCGATGAGTTCCACAAGGCGATCCGCACGTACCTGCACGCGCTCACGATCAATCCGAACAGCTTCGACGCGAATCACAATCTCGCCGCAGCGTACGTCCAGAACCGGCAGATCAGCGCCGCGCTGCCCTTTGCGCGTCGGGCGTCGGAGCTTGATGAGCGAAGCCACAGCGCGTGGGCGCAACTGGCCGAGATCTACAACCGCCTCGGCCGCCATCGCGAAGCGGCCGAAGCTTACTCGCGCGCAGCCCAACTGGGCGACCTCGACCCCATGCTCAAGCTCGGATGGGTCAGCACGCTCATCCAGACCGAGAACTACGAGGCGGCGCGGCAGTTGCTGCTCGACCTGAACGGCCGCTACGAGGGCGCGACCGGTCAGGAAGAACGTGAGATCGCGGCCATCGTCACCGAACGCCTGGCGTTTCTCCAGTTCCGGGAAGGTCGCTTCTCGGCAGCGCTCAAGCTGTACAACACCGCGCTCGACTATGACGAAAACCACATCGCCGCGCTCAACGGCCGCGGGGCGTGCCTCATGACCGCCTACATCCAGGGCGAGCGTATCGACCGGGCGTTGCGCGACCAGGCACTCGAGGCCTGGCGCAAGAGCCTGCGGCTCGATTCCAACCAGCCGCGCATCTTGAATCTCCTGGCCAAGTACCAGCGCATGTAGCTTCCTGGAACTGATGCGCTTTACTCGTCCGGTAACCGCCGGTTCGGGCCGGGGGGCTTTCACCCCCGTCCGCCAGGCCGACGAGTCTGCCCCTCATTCGACTGAATCGAAGGTCGACACGGGCCGATGTTCAAATTGACGCGCCCCCTCTATGGGGGAGGTATCCGGCCATCTCAGGGCTTGATGGCTTGCGACATCCCGTCCAACGCAGTGCCGGATGGGTCGGGGAGACCAGGCGTGGAGCACTTTGTCAACGGCCAGGGATCACTCGATGACGTGGCCCGACAGCTCGACGAATCCAACGACCAACTCCGCCGCCAGGCCGAGGAAGCGATCGTTGACGATGCCCAGACACGCCGGCGATGCCTGCAGCTCATTCAGCATGCCGCCGAAGGGGTGTTCCAGGTTTCCGCCGACGGCACGCTGCTTCTGGCCAACAAGGCCTTGGCCGACATCCTCGGCTTCGGCAGCGTTGAGGCGCTCGCCCAGGAAGGCAGGCCGATCCTCAAGCAACTGACCGGCGAACACGATCGTCGGCAGGACCTGAGCGAACAACTGGCACGCAACGGCCGCGCCATCCACTTCGAAACGCGCATCGAGCGCCATGATGAACAGCCGATCTGGGTCAGCGAAAACCTGCGACTCGTCCCCGACGAACAAGGCCACGCGCTGTACTACGAAGGCACGCTCCACGACATCACCGAGCGCAAACAGCGCGAAGAAGCCCGCCGCGCGATGGAGGAGCGCTACGCCCTGGCCCTGCGCGGTGCGAGCGACGGCCTGTGGGACTGGGACCTGCTCAAGGAGCGCATCTTCCTGTCGCACCGCTGGACGCAGATCCTCGGTTACGAAGAGCACGAGCTATCCGAGCGTCCCGAGGAGTGGTTCGATCGCGTCCATCCCGACGATATCGAGCGGTTGAAGGCCGAGATCGACTCGCACCTCGAAGGACTCACGCCGCATCTCGAGAACCAACATCGCCTGATGCACCGCGACGGCACGTACCATTGGCTGCTCTGTCGCGGCATGGCCGTCCATGATGGGAACGGCAAGCCCATCCGCCTGGCCGGCTCGCTGACCGACATCACCAAGCAGAAGCTTGCGGAAGAGCAGTTGCTCCACGATGCCTTCCACGACGCCCTGACCGGTCTGCCCAACCGGCCGCTCATCACCGATCGCATCGGCAAGGCCATCTGGCGCAGCAAGCGGCGGGAGGACTACCTCTTCGCGGTGCTCTCGATCGACCTGGACAGCTTCAAGGTCATCAACGACGGCCTGGGCCACCTGGCCGGCGACCGCCTGCTGCTGGCCATCGCCAAGCGCCTGGAAGACGGCCTGCGCACCAACGATTCGATCGCGCGCGTGGGCGGCGATGAGTTCATCATCCTGCTCGACGGCCTGAAGCACGACCACGACGCGGCCAACGTCGCCAAACGCCTGAGCGACGCGCTGGCCAAGCCCTACCGGTTGTGCGGCCAGCAGGTTTTCACCACGCCCAGCATCGGCATCGCCCTCTCGAGTACCGGCTACGACCGCCCGGAGGATATGATCCGCGACGCCGATACCGCGATGTTCAAGGCCAAGACGGCCGGGCGCGGCAAGTTCCAGGTCTTCGACAGGGCCATGCACGAACAGGCCATCGAACGGCTGCAGCTCGAGGGCGCCCTGCGCTACGCCATCGATTCACGCCAGTTCATCGTGCACTACCAGCCGATCGTCAATCTCGAGTCCGGCCTGCTCGCCGGCTTCGAAGCGCTCGTGCGCTGGCCGCACCCCACCCGCGGGCTCATGCACCCCGCCCAGTTCATTCCCATCGCCGAGGAAACCGGCCTGATCATCGGGATCGGCAAATGGGTGCTCGAGGAAGCCTGCGAGCAACTCAAGCAGTGGTCGCGCAAGTTCGCCGAGCATGCGCCGTTGATGATGAGCGTCAACCTCTCGGGCAGGCAGCTCGCCCAGCCGGACATGATCGACAACGCCCGACGCGCCATCGAGCGCTCGCAGGTCGACGCGACGCGGCTGAAACTCGAGATCACCGAGAGCGTTCTGATGGAGCACGCCGGCGCCGCCGGCAAGCAGTTGCAGGCCCTGCGCGAACTGGGCATCGGCCTGAGCATCGACGATTTCGGCACCGGCTACTCCTCGCTTTCGTACCTGCACCGCTTCTCGCTGGACACGCTGAAGGTCGACCAGTCCTTCATCAGCGAAATCCGCGAAGCCGGCCAGAAGCCGCAGGTCGTGCAGGCCATCGTCTCGCTCGCCCACAACCTCGACATGGACGTCGTCGCCGAGGGCGTCACCTCGCAGGCCCAACTCGAAGCGGCGCGCTCCCTCGGTTGCGAGTATGGCCAGGGCTTCTACTTCTCCCCGCCGATTCCCGCCATCCAGGCCGACGAGATGATCGCCTCGCAGCCGAAGTGGTAGCACGCACCCCTGTCCTGCTACCCTATCGGCATGCCGCGCAGCATCGCCACATGGTCTCGCCTGCTGGGGCGTCCCGCGCAGGACCTGCTCGACGCCGCCGCACGCTGTGACGCCTCGGACGTCGCCGCGGTCTCGCGGCTGCGCCGGGGCTTCCCCGTCAACCTCGTGCAAGCGGCGCTCCAGTTGACCGAGGCGCGGCAAAAGGCCCGGGCCAAGTTCGGTCATCACGCCGAGCAACTGATGGCCGACCCGCAAGGCGTCGAGCAGGCCAGTTCACTTCGCGCCGCGCGCCACAAGGCCGCGCGGTTCGCCGCACTGACCGGCCAGCCGCAGGTGCTTGATCTGTGCTGCGGGATCGGCGGCGATGCCATGGCCCTGCGCGACGCCGGCCTGGACGTACAGGCCTTCGATATCGATCCCCTGCGGGCCTGGATGACCACGCGCAACGCGCAGTGCCCCGCCGCGTGCGCCGATGTGACGAAGCTCACGATCGACGCCCAGCCTTTCCATCTCGACCCGGCGCGGCGCGGCCAGACGGGAAGAATCTGGCGACTCGCCGATTACCTGCCCGGGCCGGATTTCATGCGCGCCTTGCTCAAACAGTCGGCCAACGGCGCCATCAAGCTCGGCCCCGGCGTCGATCTATCCGAGGCCGGTGCATTGTGCCCGGACGGGGAACTGGAATTCCTCAGCGAAGACGGTCGCCTGGTCCAGGCCGTGTTGTGGACCGGCCGGCTGGCGCGCAATCCGCGGCGAGCGACCCTCCTGCGAGCGGATGCCCCCGCGCTGACGCTCACCGGCGTCCCGGCGCCGCCGCCAGTCGCGCACCCGGGACCGTTCATCTTTACCGTCGATCCCGCCATCGAGCGTGCGCGGCTCCTGCGTCAGCTTTGCGAGGAACTCGACGCCGCGGTGATTCATCCCGCGATCGGCATTCTCACCGCCGCGCGACCCGTCAACAGCGACTGGGTCACCGGCTTCCGACTGCTCGAAACCATGCCGTGGCGCATCAGGAAGATCCAGCAATGGCTCAAGGCCCACGACGGGGGGCTCGTCGAAGTCAAGACCCGCGATCGAACGGTGGACACCGATATGGCCCAGCAGTCACTGCGCGGCAAGGGGAAGAAAACCTACACGGTATTCGCCCTGCGCTTTGATGAGAAGGTCGAGGCGCTGATCGCCGAACGCCTGCCCGATTGAGTCAGCCGACGGCTGGGCCGACTTACGAACCGCTCAGCACCGGCAACTCGACGCCCCGGTTGCGGCGGCGCGTGCGGAATTCGTATCCCATCTCGGCCGGCTCGAACAGTTCCGGATCCATCGTGCGCAATTGCTCGGCGCGCCGACGCGCCTGCTCCATCTTGGGATAGCGCACTTCGCGGTAACCGGTGACGTCGGCCGGCGTGCTGAGAATGGCCAGCCACCGCTCGTAGTCGCGTTCGCCCTGGTAGTTGAGTTTCTCAACCAGGTCGATGTACCAGTCGCGGAAATCCTGCTCGCGCTGGTGCCATCCCTTGAGCACCTTGCGCAGCCACCGGCACTTGGCCATCAGACGCAACTGCCAGTCCCGCGTCTTGATCTCGAAGCGGATCCGCCGGCCGAAGATGGCGAACTCGGGCCGGTTGTAGTGGCGGTAGGTGATGCGGTCGCCGTGCGCCGGGTTGACGCCGAAACGCCGGCGATCCTGCTTGTACTTCTCCGGCCGGGTGAGCAGCGCGGCGACGTACACCTCATCCTTGATCAACATCACCTTCGCCAGGTTCCACACCACCGCCCGGGTGATGCGGAAGTCCTTGTCCGGATCATCGCGCTGGAAAGTCTGCACCAGCAGCCTGCAGTATTCGCGGGCGTACTCGATGCCGCCCCAGATCAGGCAGTCATAGGCCCGGATCACCACGTCGCGGATCAATGCATCATCCACCCGGTGTCCGCGGGTGGCCCGGAAGGTCTGGATCATGATGTACTTGAACTGCCGCGTCAGCCCATCCTCACGCCGACTGCCGACCCAGCCCTTGCCGTTGCGCGCCTTGAGGGTGTTCAGCTTGCGGCGGAAGGTGCGCCGGGACGACTCGTACTCGTGCTGCATCTCGACGACGAAGAGGTCCGGCCGCACCGCGATCTTCCGCCCGATGTTGAACGCGCGGATGTTGCGATCCACCTCGTAGCTGACGATCTTGCGGATCGCGTTCTCGATCGCCTTCTCGGAGACGGGGATGTATCCCTTCTGGAACGCGATGCCGAGCATCATGATGTTCGCGTACAGCTTGGTGTCGAGCATGCGCTCGCACAGATCACCGACGTTGAAGCCGAAATACTGGTCCTGCCGCGCGTATCGCTTCAGCGCGGCTTCGAGGTCGCTGATCTCGAAGTCCTCGCGCCCCATGAGCGACATCACCGTGGGCGTCTTCGCGGTGTTAACCACCGCCGCCGTGTTCTCGCCCACCACCCGGGCCGCGCCGCGCGGATCGATCGCGCGGCAGGCTTCGAGCAGATCCACACCGACCAGCAGGTCCGCCTTGCCGTAGGGGATGGCCGGCGTGGTGAAACGCAGGGCGTCCGGCGTCGGGTCCTTCGACTTGCCGTTGGTCATCGGCGACAGGGCGTGCATCGTGTCGCCGGCGGGCTTGGTGCGGGTGAACACGATCTGCGAGAACACGCCGCCGTTGCGGATCGCCAGCCCCTTGCGGTCGAAGAACTGCACGTGGTAGCCCATCTCGTGCCCGGCCGTGACCAGCACCGAACCCGCCACGCCGATGCCCATGCCGCCCACGCCCGCCAGGTACGCCCGCCAGATCGACTGGTCGCCGTGCACCGGCGTCGGCGGGGCCGGCAGGCTTGACAGGTCCACATACTCGTCGCTCTTGCGCGGCGTGGTCTTGCGATGCACCGTCACTTCCTCAAACGAGGGGCACGCGTGAATCTTCTGGCAGGCCCCATCGTCCACGCACCACGACAGGTCCGTCTGGATCTTGTCGCCGTAGTCGGTGTCCACCACCGTCAGTCCCGGGCAACCGGTCTGGTTGGTGCACTCGAGGCAGTGTTCGCACACATCAGTCGCGACGTTCATGAACGTCTTCTTCGGAAGGTAGCCCAGTTCCCGCAGGTGCTTGCGCTCCTGGCGGCGCACGCGCCGCTGGTAGGTGATGCCGCATTCCTTATCCGCGATCACCACCTTCACGCCGTCGGCGAGGATCGTCTCCTCCAGCAGGCCGCGGTAGCGCTTGCGGTCGGCGGGGTTGATCCGCACGACGCGCACACCGCTCTTCAGTTCGCGCGGCATCATGGACTTGACCATCTTCTCGATGTTGATGGCGAAGGCCGCGTCGCCGCGCAGATCGATGTTGTCCCCGGCGTTGACCTGGTGCCCGGTCATCGCCGTGGTCTTGTTGTCGAGGATGATGTAGGTGATGTCCTGCCCGTTGTGGATCGACTGGGCGATGGCCGCCATCCCGGAATGGAAGAACGTGCCGTCACCCATGAAGACGAGCTGCTTGTTGTCGATGAACGGGTCCACGCCCGCCCCCGTGCCGCCGCCCAGGCCCATGCCCGAGTAATTGTGCATCAGCGGCTTGGTCGGTTCGAACATCAGCATGGTGTAGCAACCGGTGTCCCCGTGGCAGACCAGGTCCACCGCGTCGCGCTTGTGGTTGGCGAGCATGTACTCCGGATCGAGCAGATCCTGCCGCAGTTCCAGCAGCACGGACGACGAGTCGCGGTGCGGGCAACCGGGGCAGAATGTCGGGGTGCGCGTCGGCAGGTTCACCTCGTAGCGCGATGTCTTCTCGATGCGCGCCAGTTCCTGCGTCAGGCGGCCGTTGGTCAGTTCGATGGGCAGCGTCGGATGCTCGCGCATCAGCGGCACGAGCCGCTCGATCAGCACCGACGGATTGAGCCCGCGGGTATCGGGAATGCCCGTCAGGCCGCGCGGGAACCGCTTACCGTACACCTGCGTGTGCGGCCGGTCCGTCTGTTGCAGCGTGTTGTTGATCTGCTGCACCTGCCGCTCGACGAACGCCCGACGCTCCTCGATCACGATCACCTGCTCACACTGCGCGGCGAACTCGGCCACGATCGTTTCATCCACCGGCCAGGTCAGCCCGAGCTTGAGAATGGGAATGCGCCCCGACAGCCCCAACTCGTGCAGCGCATGGGCCAGGTAAGCGTAAGCCGCGCCCGCAGCGATGAAGCCCATCGGCACGCGCTCGTCCTTCTGCGGCCGATGCAGGATGCGATTGACCCCGAGCTTGGAGGCCGCCTGCTTCACCGCGTCCAGCCGCGTATCCAGCGCCATCTCGCGACGCCACGTCCGCGGCGGCAACAGCAGCGACTGCTCGAGGTTCGGCTCGATGTCCTTCAGGTACGACAGGTGGGCGCGCTGATGCTCATTCAGCGTCGGGAAATGGTTTGGATAGCAGTGCACCGTCCCGCCGCCGTCGGCCAGGCTGGTGGTGATGATGTAACCGATGTAGATCTGTCCCGCCTCGCCGAGCTTGAAGGCGAGGCCGACCCAGTCCTTGATCTCCTGCGGACACGAAGGCTCGATGGTCGGCAAACGCAGATGCTCGTTGATGAACCGCGAATCGGCCGGCACCTGAGTCGATTCGGACCACGGGTCGTCGCCGCAGATGATCAACCCGCCGGACTTCTCGCGCGTGCCGGACAGCACGCCGAGCGCCAGTGCGTCACTGGCCACGTGCATGCCGACGGATTTCATCGCGCAGATCGCGCGGCAACCGGCCATCTGCGCGCCATTGATCATCGCCGCGCCCAGCGCCTCGTTGTTCGACATCTGCGCGACGACGCCCTTCGGCTTGAGCAGCGGCGACAGCGCGCCCAGCGTGTCGAAGAAAGGCGCGATCGGCGAGCCGGGATAGCCGGTCATCAGGTGGACACCGCCGTCGGTCTCCAACGCACCTTTCACCATCAGCTCGTTGCCGGTGAAAATCTCGGGCCCGGTGGCCGTCTCGAAACGGGGATCAATTCTCATAGAGCCATCACTCTCGCGATGGGTGGTATCTTCTTCACCTGGCGTCGGGGCCGTCGGGGGACGGCCTCCGTGCCACCGTTCGGTTTGCACCGTCGGCGGCCGTGCCGGTACGACACCGCCGCGCCTACTAACACACAGGGCCGGTGCCATTGACCGACCCACGCTCAACGTACTTACTCGTTGCTCATATCATACGCTGCACGGTCGGATCAGCCAAGAATGGAAATCGCCATCCGGCGGTCCACCGCGACATGATTGCGATTCGCGCAGAATCGCTAAAATACCGGACTTACGTTTCATCGCCCGCCCGATCGCCGCCAGGTTCCCGCCGTGCCCAACCGCCCGATAAGCCCCGATCATTCACCCATCGCCGTCACCGGACTGGGCCTGCTCTCGCCGCTGGGCACCAGTGCCTGGTCGACCTTGCGCGCACTGCGGGATGGGCGCACGCTGTGCGAGCGCACCGCCGCACTGCCCGAGCAGGTCGATCCGGTTGACCTCGTGCGAGCGATCGGCATCATCGCCTCATGCATCCACGACCCGATCGACCCCGCCCTCAGCGCCGCCGAGCAAGCCGCGCGGCAGGCGCTCCTTGACGCCGGCTGCCCCGCCCAACGCGGCCGGCCCGGTTTCGATGGTCTCGTGCTGCTGGCCGTCAGCAAGGGAGCCATGCATGCCCTGACGCGCCTCGTCGCGTCGCGCGATCGGCAAGCTGGCGTTGACGACCACGACCTGGCGCGCCTGCTCACGCTTGGTCCGACCGGCTACCTCGCCGCGCATCTCGAAGCGCGGCTTGGGCTTCCGGTTGATCGCACCATCGTCAGCGCGTGCTCGTCCAGTCTCATCGCCGTCGACGTCGCCCGCCGCGCGATGCTCGCCCCCGGCGGCCCGCAACGCGCGCTGATCGTGACCAGCGAAGCCGCGCTGCTGCCGCAGTTCATCCACAGCTACCGCCGACTGGGCGTGCTGCCGCGCCTGGAGCCCGCCACCTACCAGGCGCGGCCGCTCGACCGCAAACGACAGGGCTTCGTCCTCGCCGAACTCGCCGCGGCGGTGGTGCTTGATCGGTCGCCTTGCCCTGATGTGAAACCGGTGGCGCGCCTGCTCGATACCGCCATCGCCTGCGAGTCTTCCGACCTGATCCGCCCGGATCCGCGTATGCCCGCGCTGCGACACGTGGCGCAACGTCTCTTCACCGGCCGGACGATCGACCTGATCCATCCCCACGCCACCGGCACGCCGGATCACGATCCAACAGAACTGTCGGTGCTGCACCAGGTGCTCGCGCAGACGCAGCCCGACGCGCCGCTTCCCGATGTCTATGCCGCGAAAGGCGCCGTCGGCCACGGACTCGGCGCGGCCGGGCTGGTTTCGTTCGTGCTCGCATGCCTGAGCGCGAAGACCGGGCAGCGCCTGCCGATGCCGTGGTTGCGCGATCCGGTCGATTCGCCCTTCCCGCTTCAGGACGTGCCGCCCACCCGCAGGCCGTCAACGCAGGCCGTCTTCGCCGCGGGATTCGGCGGTCACACCGCCGGGGCGATCATCGGTGCGGCCTGAGCCCGCCAACCCTCAGGGATAGGCCGATTCGAAAAGGTTGTGGCAGTTGGGCTGGTCCTCGGGCAGCTTCGAGTACAGGTCGATGCTGTAGATGTACGACAGATCTTCATTGTCGAATCCCGCCAGCCGCAGTCCGTTGCGGCCGGTGATGGCCAGCGGACCTTCCAACTCGTTCTTCGGCAGGCGATCGCCCCAATGATCGAAGGCGATGATCACCTCCGGCTCGAAAGGTTCGCGCCGGTTGTACCGCACCACCACCGCGAAGCGCCCGTCGGTCAACTGCACCTTCGCGCCGATCGGGAAGGGCTGAATCAACCCGGCGAACACCTTGAGCAGCGCCTTGTCGTAGTACCGGGCCATCGGGCCCATGGTCATCTCCCACAGCGCCCGCGCCGGGCTGCGCGCCTGCTCGAAGCGCGCACTCGTCGCCGCGGCGTAGGCGTCGCAGATGCGCACGATGCGCGAGAAGATATGCAACCGCTCCCCGCGAAGCCCGGCCGGGTATCCCGTGCCGAGCATGTTCTCGTGGTGTGTGCGCACCACCGCCCGTCCCGCTGAAGGGAACGAATCCGGCAGCATGTCCGCGCCGATTTCCGGATGATCGCGAAGGGTCGCGCGGTCCTCGTCGGTCAGATCGTACTCGGGATCATCCAGTTGCCGAGCCAGGGGGAAGAGCCCGAGGTCGACGAACATCGCCCCCAACCCCAAAGGCAGCATGTCCATCAGCGAATGCGTCCGCACCGCCTTCATGCTCGTCTGGCGGGACCGCTCCCGGAAGATGTAGCTGCGCACGGACGAGCCGAGCGTCATGGCCAGGTAGAAAACCGAAGCCGCGTGGTCGCTCAGGTACCGCCCGCTCTCCAGCGACCGGCTGAGCAGGGCCGCGGTGACCGGGTTCTCGGCCAGGTAGCGCATGACCTCGAGCACTGCGGTCTGGGCCATCGCGTATTCGCGCCCGCTCATGGCCGAGCGCGGCGAAATCTGCTCGCCCACGTGCGCCATGCATTCGGAGATGCGCGTCTGCGCCCGACGCGCGACATCCCAGTTGCGCGCCGTATCCTCGAACTCCACCAGTTCGTCGAGGATCGGGTCGACGATCTTGACCAGCGCCTGCGGGAACTTGCGCCGCAACACATCCAGGTCGGCTTCGTTGAGCACCTTCTGGCGCGCGACCATCGTTCGCCCGTTGTGGACGAAGGACTCGGCGACACGCATGCCCTTCTCGAGTTCACTGACTGGCAGCAGGATCGGCATTGCACACCTGGCGAAACAGACTGGCAGTGCTCTTATCGGCTAGGCGGCGCGTTGATTCCAGAAGGTAAACGCCGGTCGGACATGCGGTTATCAGTCCATGCTCGACCTTCGCCGACCGTCCGGTCGCACGGGCTGGCGTTCACCGTGCGCCCGGCCGATAATCCGGCCTGTCGCCGCCACCGAAGGCGATACCTGCAAAATCCGCCGATACGTCGAACCGGCTCGACGCGGCGGGTACTAATGGGAGCATGAGCTTCGTGTCCGAGACGATCCCCGCTTCGATTGTCCTCACCGGCCCCGGGCCGCTCGACACCGCCCCCGCGGCGACGCGCGAGCACTCGCGCGCCCAGACGCTGCCGCCGGGATGGCTCGAGCGGCTCCAGCAGGGCGATCGCACCGCGCTCGCGGCCCTCGTGCGACAGTTCGGCGGCGAACTGACGCGCATCGCCTTCCTCCAGCTCGGCGATGCCCACGCCGCGGAGGACGCCGTGCAGGACACCTTCCTCGCCGCGTGGGATGCCGCGCGTCGCGTGCGCGGCGGATCGTCCGCACGCACCTGGCTCATCGGCATCCTGCTCAACCGCTGCCGCAAACACCGCCGCACGCTCGGTCGGCGCCGGCGACGCGAACATGCCGCGGCCAGGGCCGCCGATGGCCCCCACGAGCAGCATGCCCTCGAGCAAGACGAAACCATCCGCGCCCTGCGTGCCGCGCTAACGCAGCTTGACCATGCCCAGCGTTCAATCGTCGTCCTGCGCCACCTGCAGGGCCTGAGCGTTTCCGACACCGCACAACTGCTTCGCATCCCCCCCGGCACGGTCAAGAGCCGCTGTCACAGCGCGATCGCGCGGCTGCGGCAGTTGATGGAGGAGGTGTCCCCATGAGCCATCGCAGGCCGTTCGCAAACCGAGATGCGTTCGATCGCGCGCTGCGGCAACTGGCCGCCGGCGCCCCGGACGGCCCGTCGCCGGACGAAGTGCTGCACCGCATCAATCGACGCGCCGCCGCGCGTCGGCAACGCCGCTTCGCCGCGGTCATCACCGTGCTCGTGATCGCGCCGGTGCTGGCCCTGTGGTGGGCCTCGCTCACGGATCCCCGCCCGCCGCGATCGACTGCGGCGGATCGCACCGCTCCGGCGACTGTGACGGCCGACCCACATGACGGCGCGACAGCGCCGCCCCGCACGCGCCCCGAGCACGAACTGGTCGCCTTCCGCCTCGACGATGACCGCGTGGTGATGGCCTACCTCGAATCCATGCGCGTGCGGCCCGGCGATGGCGATACGCCCGACCTGACCGACGATGTCAGCCGGTTGGAGACCGCCCTCGTGCGCCAACCGGACGTCGAGGCCATGCCCGAACTGCTCAACGCCGTGCTACGCGAGCAGGGAAGGCGACTGGCCCTGAGCAGCACGTTGCCGTTTTGAATGTGTCCGGCGGTGAACCTATGTTGGTGCCGCTTCGTATGACTTGGATTGCCTTGATCAAACTTGGAACAACCCCAGAAGGAGTGTGAATGATGACAGGTACACGGATTGCAGTGCTCGTGCTGGTGGCGGCGACGCTGGGCATGATCGGCTACATGACCGCCGATGCTCAGCCGGCCGGTGCCGGCAGTTCGTCCGGCGTCGCGGTGGTCGATGTGAAGTATGTCTTCGACAACATCCGCGAGAAGAGCAAGATCCAGGGCGATCTGCAGGCCGAGGGCGACAAGGTTCGCGCTGAGCACACCGAGCGCAAGAAGGCCATCGAACTGCTCAAGGCCGACATCGATGTCCTGCCCAAGGGCAGCGACGCCCGAAAGGCCAAGCTGGCCGAACTGGAGAGACAGAGCATCGACCTCCAGGCGTGGGTCATGTACAAGACGCAGGAACTCAACCGCCAGCGGTCCCTCGAAACCGAGCGGATCTACAAGAAGATGGCCGAGACCGTGGGCAAGATGAGCCAGGAGCGCGGCATCGACATCGTCCTGATGAAGGAACAAGAACTGCGCATCCCGCAGAACGCCAAGCCCGAGCAGGCCGCGGCGCTCATGGAAATCCGCAAGGTCCTCTACGCCAGCAACGACATTGACTTGACCATGCCGCTCGTCCAGCGGATGAACGCCGAGTTCAACAACTGAGCGGCATCCGGCAGGTGCAGACAAATCCGAGACCGGACGCCCCCGCGGCGTCCGGTTTTGTTTTGGTTCGCCCCCTTCACTTTTCTTGCTGCGATCCCGGTCCTAAACTCCAGCACGTCCTTGCGAGATTGGGGTTGAACCAGGAACCGCATCACTTCGCCGACAGGGATCGGAGACCACCATGGACCAAACCGCGCTGCCCAGGCCGTACTTCTCCGCGATCACCATCGCTTGCATTGCCTTCGTCGCGTTCGCCGGCATCACCAACGCCGACGAACCCCATGCGCCGAAGGCCCGCACCACCGGCGACCCGGATATACCCGTCGCCCATCTGCAGATCATGCTCCAGCCGCTGCGGCAGGATCAACTGGCCATCGAAGCCGAAGCTTGGATGACGCTGCTCGAGCAGAAGATCCAGCAGATCGCCGAGACGGACCTCGCCCTGCGCCAGGCCACCGAGGCGTCTGGCGAAGCGTCGGCCGAAGACGATGCCGCGGAAACCGATACCGCCTCCCCGGCCGCCACCGGCACCGGCGCGGAAGTCGCCGCCGCCGCGCTCGAAGAGCGCAAGCAGGCGCTCAGCGACCAGCTTGTCGAACTGCGGTCGCAGCGCTCCGCACTCATCGACCGCTGCAATGTTGTGCTCGATGAATGGGAGGCCAAGGGCGGCGACCCGGCCACCCAGCGTCAATACATCTCCGCCGTCACCGGTGTGAAGGCCGCCGACCTCGACACCGATGTGCTGTGGAGCACCATCTCCGGCTGGATCACGTCCGACGAAGGCGGGTGGCGCTGGGGCACCAACATCGTCCTTTTCTTCATCACCCTCATCATCACCTGGATCGTCGCCAAGATCGCGGCCAAAGCGACGGCGCGCGCCTTGCGGCTGGTCAAGAATCTCACCGCACTCCTGCGCGCTTTCATCGTCAAGACCGTCAGCGGCGCCGTGCTGCTGGTGGGGCTGATCATCGCGCTGTCCATGCTGGAGGTGAATATCGGCCCGCTCGTCGCCATGATCGGCGGCATCGCCTTTGTCGTCGCCTTCGCCCTGCAGGGCACCCTCAGCAACCTCGCCAGCGGCATCCTCATCCTCGTCTACCGGCCGTTCGACGTGGACGACGTCGTGGAAGTCGCCGGTGTGAGCGGCGTGGTCGAAAACATGACCCTCGTCACCACCAGCATCCGTACCTTCGACAACCGCGCCGTTGTCGTGCCCAACAACTCCATCTGGGGCAACGTGATCACCAACATCACCGGCAAGGACACCCGCCGCGTCGACATGGTCTTCGGCATCAGTTACACGGACGACATGCGCAAGGCGTCCGACATCCTGATGGACCTGATCAAGAACCACGAACTCGTGCTCGAGAACCCCGAACCCATGGTCAAGGTGCACGAGCTTGGCGATTCGTCGGTGAACCTCATCTGCCGCCCGTGGGTGAAGACGCCCGACTACTGGACCGTCTACTGGGACGTCACCCGCGCCGCGAAGGAACGTTTCGACGCCGAAGGCATCACCATCCCCTTCCCGCAGCGGGATGTGCACGTATTCCAGGAAGCTTGACCGCAGCCCCCCGCGTGCCGCGCCTCAGGCCCCCGACTTGTTGCAGCCCGGGTCCGGGCACCGCCGCGCACTGAACCATCCGTACACCCGCGGCCCAAGCCGCGAGAGCGGCCACACGCCCATCAGCGGCGCAAGCAGCCGCGTGAGCGGCCAGACCCGCGCCAGCGCCCGCACGCCGTCGTAGCCCCAGTGCTCGGCGTCGTTGGCCTCCCGCACAAGCATCTCGCGTTCCAGCCGATCGCGCCTGGTTTGATCAAGGTCGGAGACCTCGTCGCCCTCCCGGAAGTTGATCCACGTCACGCGCCCGCCCCAGTCCAGCATGCGCCCCAGATGCATCCCCCAACGGCATAGCCGACAGCCGCCGTCGTAGTACGCGTAGACCGGCCGCCCGCTCGCTTTTGCTGACTGCTCATGCATTGCCTGATCGAATCCTATGCCCCGCCACCGCCCTGCACCATCGTGCATCAAAAAGGACGCCCGAAGGCGCCCTGTTTTCTCGAGCCCGGCGGCTGAGCATCGTGACGATCAGCCATCCTCATCGTGCGCGTCGCCTGCAACGCCATCCTTCTCCTTTTCCGCTTCGTCTTCCTCTTCGTCATCGTCGTCATTATTTTCGCCCCGGTCGCCGTCCTCCCCGTGCTCATCCTCATCCTCGTATCGCTCTTCACGCTCCTTGTCGTTCGCTTCGTGCTCTTCTTCCTCATCGCCGCGCCACCGCATGAACTTCTCCGACGGCAGCTTCATCATCTGCAGGTACTTGCGGCGGATGGGCGCGGGAATCTTGCGGATGTGCCCGGGCGTGTCGACCAGGCCCTCGAAGATGAGGCGGCCGCTACCATCGCGCGCGGTCAGTAACGTCCGGCCGCGTCGCCGCACCACGTGCAACGTGTGCTCGTCGTCGCTGAAGGTGATGACCGACGCCTCGATCGCGGGCCCTTCCCCCGCATCCCCGCGCGGCTGGCGGTGCGATTCCTCCGCCTCCCCGTACTCGCCGCGCTCACGATCACCCCGGCCGCGTTCTCCCTCCCCGTCGTCCCTGCGCTCCGGCCGCCCTTCCTCGCCACGCTCGCGGCGCCAATCCGGCCGATGCATCGGCAGCCGCATCAATCGCATCACCTTGCGCGCCAGGCCCGGATCATCCCGCCAGAGGCGAGGCAACACCTCTTCGAGTGGGCCCTTGATCACGTCATTGCCCTCGTGCTCGCGGATCGTCACGATCAGTCCCCGATCGGTCGCGCGCAACTCGATGCGGTGATCGTCATCCTCCATCACCCGACGCCCCTCCAGCACATCAGCCAACGTGGGGTTGCCGATCGTCATGCGAATTGGCCGCTGCCCCTCCGGCGCCGGCGGCCAGGGGACGATGTCGACGCGCGGCCCGTCCACCACTTCCTTCTCGCCGAGCTTCACCGCGATCGGCTGCTTCTTCGCCGCGCGGACCACCGTCAACTGCACCTCCTCGCCCGGCTCGTGCATGCGCACCAGCGTCTGCAACTGGTGCAGATTGATCAGCAACTGATCGCCGAGTTTGAAGAGGATGTCATGCTGGCGAATCCCCGCTCCCGCCGCCGGGCCCTCCGGATCGATATAGCCCACCACCAGTCCCACGCCCTTGGGCAGGTCGAGCTGCACGCGCAACGTCTCGCCGACCGACGCCACCGTCGAAGTCGTCACGCCGAGGTACGCCACCTTGATCTTCTTCAGCTTCGGCGGCCGCGGGGCGCCGTCAGGCCCCATCGCCACCGCGTGCGCCTCGGCAAGGTCGATCCATCGCAGGTCGACCATCGCGCCGAAAGGCGCATGCTCGATGCGCGGCGGCGCGTCGAGAGCCAGAGGCGCGTCGACGCAGGATCCACACGCCTCGGTCTCACACGCTTCGCAATCCGCCTGTCCCATCACTTGGCCGCACACCGCCACGCCCACGCACATCGCAACCCAGATTGCTCGCATCATCACGCACCTCGCATTTGCTGGTTTGTTCGGTTCACCCGGTCCGGTTCGCCGCGCAAGATCACCCGATCAGAACGGCGCGGCCTTCACGTACACCACTTCATCCACCGGCACCTCGATCGCCACGCGGATGTTCCGCGCCTCGTCAATCAACCAGATCTGCCGCGTGCCCTGCCGGCGGAAACGATGGATCGGCTCGCCAGCCTCGGTGATCGCCATGCCCTCGTCCACCAGCGTCGCCTCCGACTTCTCGTAGCGCACCGGCCTGAACTCGAATCCCCGCCTCGCGCCGCGTGTATCACTTCGCTCGACGACCGCTCGATCGCGCGGCTGCTCTTGCCCCTGCATGCGGATGACCCACTGCATTGCCCACGCCAGGACGAACACCAGCCCCACACACGCCGCCGCGGCCATGTAGCCGCGCCATCGTTTCATGCGCAGGCGATCCCCCGCCAGCGTCGCACTGATCCGGCCATCCAACTGTTCGCGCGGTGAGGCCAGCGGCAACTGCCGCAGCATCTGCTCGATATCGCGATCCTCTTGTTCCTCGGCGCTCATTACTGCATCTGCTCCCGCAGCTTCGCCAGCGCCCGCCGGTATCGCGAAGCCACCGTATTCACCGACTCGCCGGTCACGTCCGCAATCTGCGGAAAACTCAACTGCCCGTAGATCCGCATCACCACCGCTTCCCGATCGGCCTGCCCCAGTGCGTCGACCGCCCGCCGCAACGCCGCGAGCTGCTCGACGCGCCCGGCGTCATCCGCCGGATCGTCCGCCGCGCCCGGGGGCATCCATCCGTTGTAGATCGACCCGTCCAGCCGCCGCCGGGCGCTCTGCCGGCGGACCTGGTCCACCGCGGCGTTCCGCACCGCCTGGTACACGTAGGCCGTCAGCCGCCGGGCATCCAAACGCCGCGAACACAAACGCACGAATGCCTCGTGCACCGCCTCCTCCGCCAGCGACCCGTCGCGGGCAATCGACAGCGCCAGGGTGTACAGCCCCTGTCGATGCTCACTGTAAACACGCTCCAACGCCTCGTGCACGGTGACCTCGCATCTATCCCAATAGACGGACCAACCCGCCACACCAGTGCACCGCGCGCAAAAGGAAAAAGCAAGCCCCGCCGACGCCGGGTGCCACGGTCGCGGTTCCCGCGCAGCTTTGGTCCGCCGGCCGTGCCGAGGCGGTGGCGTGTCTGCGAACAGCATCGACCCCCTCGGTTCACTTGCGTTCGAACACGCCGACCACCTCACCAGACACTGCCGACCGCTGCGCCGCGACAGTCGCGCCCAGCTCGGGATCCCCACGAAGTCGCGATCCCGGCGCCCCGGCACCCACACATCACTCCTCGCCCGCGCCCTCCACCACCAGGCTTGCCACGTTCACCATCATCCCCCGCGACGGCGATTCGATCTCCACCACATTTTCCCCCGACCGCAGCCACTTCACATCGATCGGCATCTCCACGACATATTGCCGCGCCGGCACCCTCACCGCGTGCCCGTTCACCCGCCCCGCCACATCGCGCGGCGTGCCCTGCATCACCAACCGCAACGCCGCGCCGCTCGCCTTCGCCAACAGTTCCTTCTCGATCACGATCGAAAGCCTCAGCGGCCGGCCGGCTTTCACCTCGTGCAGCACGCCCTTCGCGAACACTTGCCTTCGCACGACCTCCTTCACGCCGCGCGGCTCGCCCCGCAACGGCAACTCGAATACCACCGTCTGCCGCGGCCCGATCACGTGCCGCAGCGCCGCCTGCCGCCCGCTCGCCTCGACCGACGCCGATACGATCTTCAGCGACCGCTTCTGTCCATCGATCTCAACCCACGATCTACGCGCGCCGTCACCGAAAGCCGCGCCCCCCGGGGCCGCGATCGACAGCGACACCGCCTTCGCCTGCCGCGCATCGTTGTGCAATGCGATCACCAGTCTGTCGCCGTTCAGCGCCGCAACCGGCCACAGATCCCGATCGTCCGCACGCACCTGCACCAGTCGCCCGCGCAAGGGCTTGAGCAGTCGGAAGTAGAACTCATCGCCCCCCTTGCCCCAGCCCGGGTTGTCCGGCATGTGCGTCGCGCGGCTGGCGGCCTTGTCCGGCATGTGGGCCAGCAGGTACATGATGTCGCGCAGCCCGTACGTATAGGCTCCCGCCGCGCGGGCAAGCGGATCGTCCTTGCCCCGCAGATGCTCATTGCCCGGCACCGCCGGATCGGCCCGACCCCCGCACTCGGTGTTGTACCCGCGCAGCCAACGGCCATGCTTCGTCCAGCCGTACGCGGTCACGACCTCGTAGCTCGCGGCCGTGGCCAGCGGATCCGACCCGTAGTGATGCTCGCTGATCCCGTCGATCCACTGCGCCGCCGCGTCAATCGTCGGCTGGTACAACTCCGCCCACCCCTTGTACCCGCTGCTGTAGATGTGGAAGTCCCAACCCGCGATGACATTCACATCCGGATCCGCCGCCTTCACCGCTTTCGCGAACGGGACCAGCATCCACAAGTAGAAATCGCGGTTCTGCCGGCCCGACCAGTATGACACCTGCGTCGGGTCGTACGCTTCCAGCACCTCGCGCACCGCGTACCGCACCGCGCGGCCTTTGCGGTCCTTTACCTCGAACGTATCGCCGAGTTGTTTGCCGGCGGGGATGTTCGTCATCGTCGCTTCGCCGCGCGGGTTGACCGCCCGAACCGCCTTGCGCCAGCGCATGTGTTCGAGCGGCTTGTCCCACCCCTTGATCGTCACCGGCCCGCCTTCGACCGCCCCCCGCGTCTCGAAGAACTTCGCCTGGTAGTTGATGCGGCTCTTGCTCGCCCAGTTGAGGTACGGCTCGTTCCAGAACTCGACAAAGACCGGGTGATCCAGCTTCGCCGCGCGCTGCCCGAACGTCGTGCCGGCCTGCGCGAGAAACGCCGCGAAGTCCCTGCGCACCAGCGGCAACGCCGGCTGGTAGCGATCGCCCTGGCAGTCGATGTACATCGACAGCCCGCGCAGCTTCTCGCTGTCGGCGAACTCGGTCGGCCCGCCGGGAATGCGGTGGTGGATGCCCCGCACACACTCGATCCCCCATGCTTCGATGATCTCGGGGCTGATGCTGTACATCGCATGCACCCCGAACAACCCGCGCGGCACACGATCAAACCCATTGACCGAAAGCAGCTTCCCCGTCACTTCGACGGACGAACTGTCATCCGCCATCGCACCTGACGCGGCCGCCAGCGCTACCAACACGCAACTTATCCACTGCCGCATCCCGCGCCTCCATCCGTGTGCATCCGTGTGCATCTGTGGTTCCGCTCCGTCTCCGCTTGGTACCTTCGTGCCTACGTGCCTACGTGCCTACGTGCCTACGTGCCTTCGCGCCTCTCCCCCAATTCCCCCACCCCGACCACCGAATACTGCGGCCCGGTCGGCAGCAGCTTGCTCGTCATCACTTCCACCTGTTTCACCGCGATCGGTCCGAACGCCGCCTCACGGTGCGCCTTGAGAAACGTCCCCAGGGCCGCGGGCGGCCGCGCCTTGATCCGCGCCAGCGTCAGGTGCGCCGAAAACGCCCGTTCCTCGCGGCCGTAACCGATCAACTCGAGTTCATCGCTCAAACGTCCCGCAATCTTGCCCAACCGCTCGCCGCCCGTTTCATCCGCAACCCCCGCCCACACCACTGCCGGGCGGCGCTCGTTGGGAAAACACCCCACGCCATGCAGCGTCATCTCGAACGCATCGAGCCCCGCCACCGACGCCCGCACCGCCCGCCCGATCGCCGCGAGTTGCTCGTGATCCAACTCGCCCAGGAACCGCAACGTGAAATGCAGGTTCTCCGGCGCCACCGCCTTCACCGCGCGGCCCATCTGCCGCAACCGCCCCAATGCCTCAAGCAGCGGCGGCATCGCCGGCACACGCACGGCGACGAATGTGCGAACGGTGGACATCCCGCCAGTATCATCGAGCGACGGTCGTCTCTCAAACCCCCCTCGCCCTGCCCGAAGCCCCGCACTACAATGCCCGCGTCGCGGACACCAGTCACCAACCCGGCATCCACCAGGGCTCAGCCATGCTCAGTGAACAGCAGATTCTCGCCGAGTGCATCAAGGTCGTGAACAACAACCACCTCGGTGTCCTCACCACCGTCGACCCCGACGGCAATCCCTACGCCCGGTGGATGAGTTCCTCCATGGCCGCCGACGGCCTGCACACGCTCTACACCCTCACCGCGCGCGGCAGCCGCAAGATCGAACACATCCAGGCCCGGCCCAGCGTCTGCTGGATGTTCTCCGATGAAGCCGGACGCAACGTCGCCACCCTCTACGGCCACGCCGAGATCATCGATGCCCCCAACCTCGTCGGCAACGTCTGGGACCGCCTCATGGAAGCCGCGCGCGTCTACGTCATGACCGTCATGGGCAACATGGAAGACGTCGAGTTCATCACCATCCAGACCAACGTCCACCGCGTCGAATTCCTCAGCCCGAAGCACAAGATCTACACGCCCAAGACCATCGACTTCGCGGCCGCGAGCTGAGGGCCGTTGGCTGATCGGTTAACTGGTCAAATGGTAAGTGGGTCGATGGCGCTCAAGCGTCTGTGTGCATCCGTGGTTTCATTCCTGTCCGCGTTTGCCTGCGGCACCATGCATTCTCCGCTCCGTGCCTACGTAACTTCCTCCTCCCCCTTCGTCGCTTCGTCGCTCTCCTTACTCCCCCCTTTCCCCTCAAACTGCACCAGTCCCACCATCGCCAGAATCCCCACCAGCGCGGCCACCTGCACCGCGGTGATGCGCTCATGGCCGATCCAGCCGAACACCAGCGCCCCGATCGGCACCACGTACGTCACCATCCCCGCGTAGAGCGGGCCGCGCGCCTGGATCAATCGGTAGAAGATCCACGGCGCGATGCCCGTGCCCACGATGCCCAGGAACGCTACCATCGCCACCGCCAGCCACACCGCGCGCGGCTGGACGTCATGCACCGTCTCCGTCGCGATCCCCAGCGGCGTCAACACCAGCGCCGACAGCAGGCACAGGCTCGCCACCAGCGCCATCGCCGGCGCCGAGGAGAACCGGCGCTTCACCCACGTGTTGCTGATCGAGTAACCCAGCGGCACCATGCACGCCAGCAGGAAGTCCCCGATCCCGATGTTCAGTTCCTTGCCCGCCAGCGAAAGCGTGGCCATGCAGATCAGTCCCCCGGTCACCCCGATCACCTGCCGCGCCGTCGGCCGCACACGAAGCATCGGGACCGACACCAGGATCGTCATCAGCGGCACCAGCGCCACCATCATCCCGAAGAAGCTGCTGTTGCCGTGCTTGCCGATCAGGTGCGGCTGCAATGTGAACGGCAGCACGTACCCCAGCACCACCGACAGCCCCAGCGCCGGCAGGTCGCGCCACCCCAACGGCCAACGCCGCGGCCGCACGAACCACAGCGCCAACAGCACCCCGCCACCGCCGATCACCCGCCCGGCCGCGATCGAAAGCGGCCCGAACGCCACGTAAGCCTCACGCATCAGGATGAAGCTCGACCCCCAGATCACGCAAACCGTCACAAACATCAGGTGATGCATGCCGCCAGTAGAGCAGCAAATCAGAGAAGCAGCAAAGTAGCAGTTCGGCAGGACAACAGATGCGCGGCCCTGCAATCAACGCTCCGGCCTCCCCTTCGCTTCGTGCCTACGTGCCTTCGTGCCTTCGTGCCTTCCTCCCCCTTCGTCGCTCCGTCGCTCACTTCCTACCCATACCTCCCCAACCCCAACTCCCGCCGCCTGTCATTCACCATGCCCAGCGCCGCCGGTTCCACGCGCAACAGCTTCAGCAACTGCGACAGGCTCACCCCGAGCACCGCCGCCGCCGGCTTGACTTCCCACTTCGCCGCCGCGATGACATCCAGCGCCTCGGCCAGCATCGCGGGGAAATCCCGATGCTTCGGGTTGCACGCAATCTTCCCGCCGCGCGTGCGCTCAAGCCACATCTGCGTCGGCTGGTAGTCCACCAGCGCCTCGCCGCCGGGCACCCCACGTCGCACCTTCAGCGCCAGGTTCACCCGCAATCGGAAGACAGCCTTCTTCTTGTTTTCCTGCTGACTGCGCCGCTCGCTCGCCCAGCCATCCACCCCCGTCGCGCGATGCACGATGAACACCGCCGTCTCCACCTTGTTGCGATGCTGCCCACCCGGACCGGATGCCCGGCCCCGGCGCACATCGCACGCGCGCAACAGGTCCTCGTCGTCCAGGCACGCGGGATGGGTGGTGCTCGCCGCCATTGCAACATCCTACCCCAGCGCGGCCACGCAACGCGCCGCCGCCGCCGCGCTTCACCAGAGCTTCGACACCACCCACAGCGCCATCAACAGCGCCACCACCAATGTCGTCAACCCCCAGACTATCTGGCTCGCCTTCGACGGCGTGCCGTCATCTTCCGGCCGGTCCGCCTCGGTTTCGCCGAACGCCTCATCGGGCAGGTCGAGCCCGTCATGGATCGTGTCCTCCGACCACCCCGTCTCCGCATCGCTGCCGCACTCGGGACACGCCGGCCTGCCAACCGGCACATCCGCACCGCAGTTGGGGCAATTCCAGGTTTCGCGAGCATGCTCTGCCATGCGTTGCTCCGGACGGCTCCCGCGCCGACCGTGCCGAGGTCCCGATGACGCCTGGCAAGGGCCTTTCCCCTGCATGATCGCCGCATGCCCGCACGTTACCACCATGCCCCCGCGAATGCACTGTCAACATGGGAGACCCATCGTGCGCACCATCGCTTTGCTTCTGATTCTGCTCTCGCCACTCGTCGCATCCGCCGCGCCGCTGCTCGACCTTTCCAAGGTCGAGTTCACCAGCGCCACCCGCGTTGACGCCGGCATCGCCTTCGCCTTCGACATGGGCACGAGGCGCGTGAACTGGAACAAGGCCGCGTGGTCGCAACATGCCTTCGACAAGCCGCGCGACCTGAGCGGGCACGCCGGGTTGCGCCTGACCGTCGCCACCGACGCCCCCCGCACCGACGCGGCCGTGGCCGTCGCCCTGCAGGAAGCCGACGGCTCGTGGCACTACTACGCCTACGCCGTCGATCTCACGCAGGAAGCGAACACCCGCACCATCCGCTTCGCCGATTTCCGCCCCGCCTACTGGATCGCACCGCACACCCACGGCATGCCCAAGGACCACTTCGACCAGAACCAGCACTTCGATCCGGATGCGGTCGGCGCCATCGCCATCGGCTGCGCCAACGCGCTGGGCATCGGCGAGGTCGCTTTCACGCTCACGTCCATCGAACTCGTCGGTGAACCCGAAGCGCCCACGCCCGTCACCATCACCGTCACCGGCAAGACGCTTTCGGTCAACGGCACAACCACCATCCCCGGTGGCCTGTTCGGCCACTTCCCCGGCGGGGCCAGCCCGGACATGCGCATCGGCTCGCATCGACACCTCGGCGGCAGTTACGTAGGTCTCGACAGCGAGGGTAACCTCAGACTCGATCCCAGGTGCAAGGACACCTCCCACGCCGTGCTGCTCGATGTCAAGGGCGGCGACCGCTACAGCTCCTCCGGGCGGCTGACCAATCGCAACTGGCAGCGTGACTACCGCAACTGGGGCCTTTCCGCCGGCCGGGCGCACCAGGCGTACCTTGATGACGAGAAGTACAACCGCGAAGTCGTCTACGAGTGGTGGAACGAGCCCTACCTCAACTGGTCCAACCGCACACGCAAGAACTTCAGCTTGAGCTTCTTCGACACGTCACGCGCCGTCGAAGGCGGGCCCGTGCACCTGCGCGTGGATGGCTCGATCGCCCCCTTCCTCCGCTGGACGAAGAACTACGACGCCCCGCCGTGGAACTGGATAACCCCCGACAGATGGCGCGGCGGCAGGAACGAGAAAGGCCAGGTTGTGCGCGGGGCCGTGCCTCCCGCCGATGTCAAGGACGGCGAGACCTTCACCCACGACATCGTCGTGCGCAGGAAGGACCCCAAGACCGGCAAACGCATCTACGTCAAGACCGGCGAACAAACCCTCACCGCCTTCACCCCCTGGCACGTCTACGATGTCACCCAGTTCACCTTCTGGTCCGGCCAGTCGCAGCTCAAGTTCTACAACGAGCCCATGCTCGCATTTGCGCGCGGCCTGCACGAAACCTGCCCCGACGCCAAGTTCATCGCCGGCTGGGATTTCCGCCCCTCTGAAGACCACTGGGCCGGCTTCGAGATGCTCTACAAGCCAACCATCGATGCCGGCATCGAGCACATCCACGGCGTCACCGACCACGACTACGGCGGCGACGTCACACGCATGCCCGCCAACTACGAAGTGACCGCCGCGTACGGTATGGCCTACCACAACAAGTTCCTCTACAGCTACAACACCGAGTGCGGCGAGAACTCCGACCCCTCGGCCATCCCCGCCGCGTCGCAGAGCATGCAGTCGGCCGGCAAGAAGTGGCTCAAGTGCATGTGGGCCTCGCGCAAGATCGTCCACGCCCTGGCCACCACGCCCGACAAGGCGCGCAGCTTCACCTTCCACTGGTTCGACAAGGGCGCGGAAGGCGTCGCCTTCAACATCCTCAAGAACATGCGCGGCCGGCTCATCCAGACACAATGCCCCGACCCGCAGATCTACGTCGCTGCGGCGATCGACGGCGCCGACCCCTACCTGCCGCGCGAGCCCTACCTGCCGGCCGGCAAGGAACTGGTCATCGCCGTCTTCAACGACCACCGCGATCCCCGGGAAGTGAGCATTCCCATCGCCGCGCCGACGGGCACGACCTTCACGCAGCTCGTGGTGAAACACACCGCCCCCGACGCCGACGGCGGCAAGGTGCACATCAAGTCGAAGACGCACAAGGCCAAGGGCGATACCGCAAGCTGGCAGGGGACGGTCAACGGCAAGAGCCTCGTCGTGCTCACGCTGCCTCTTGAGGGCGATGTGGTGGGCGAAGCCCAGGTCACGCGCACCCAGTACTTCGCGGACGACGTGCTCAAGCGCGTCCATCCCGGCAAGGAAGTCGACCTGCGGCTGCGCATTCCCGAAGCCGCGCTGAAGAACGCCAGGCGCGCCACCCTACGCTTCGTTTTCGAACAACTCGCGGAAGGCGAGGGCACGCTCAACCTCGCCGCAACCACCCGCGACCATCGCGGCCGGCGCAAGACCGAACCGACCGACAACAACATCGACCTCCCCGCCTGCCCCACCCCGGTCAACGTCTGCTGGATCCGCGAAGTCGAAGTCGACCCCGCCAAGCTGCAGACGGACGGCGTCCTCCGCTTCGCGGCCGCGGAAGGCCACGCGGGTTACCTCGTGTGCATGGCGAGCGTGATGATCGAGAATTAGCGCGGCTCCGATCGACCACAGCCGGGCGGTCCGAGCTGACCCTCCGCGGACGGTTCCCGTGGGAGGCGACGACCTTTACCACGCCCATCGGCGCCGGAGCAGTATCGGCAGCGCCAGCACCAGCAGCACCGCTGTCCCCGGCTCCGGCACCATGCCCAGCATGAAGGGACTGAGCGAATTGGTCTGCACCGTCACCGTATGGTTGATCGGATCAACGGCCGTGGGCGCAAGCGTCTCCCAACCGTTGGTCGTGTGATGCAGCATCACCAGATCCGACAGGTTCAGCCCCGGCGGCAGCAGCGCCGGGTCGTACTGGAAGGTCAGCGTGATCGGTCCCGTGTACGTGCCGTCCTCGACATCGATCGACCAGAACTGCGCATCGCCGGCCAGCAGGTTCGCCTGCACCGCCGCCATGTCCGTCGGATCGGGCAGGAAGGTGATGGCGAAGTCGTCGACCGGGCCTTGCCCGTAGTGGCTGACCACGGTGCCCGCCGTCACGTCGGCGAAGGTCACCTCAGCGCCGCCGGGCGTCCCGAGGCCGCCGTTCAGATTCACCTGCTGACCCGCGCCGCCGGCAATGGGTGTCTCGACGACGTCGTAGGGCAGATACAGCGCGTTGAACCACAGGGAGCCGCCCTGGGGATCCGCGCCGTTGGCCTGTCCCAACATGGTGCCGTTGCCGGCCACCACCGATATGCGATGGTTGTACCACGTCTGGCCGTTCGGGTTCACCAGATCGAAGAAGTAGCGAGCGTCCGTGTCCGCGCCCGGCTTGTACAGCCACGTGCTGCTGGATGTGCCGTAGGCATCGATCACCAGCGTGTCGTCGTCCGTGATACCGGTTACCGACCCGTACTGGATGTACGGATAGCCGGAATGGTGGTCGTCCCACGGCAACGCGCTACGCAGATCATGGATCGCCCCGTTCGCGTCCCAATAGCACGGCGCGGGCAGACTCTCGGTCGGCGTCCGGGGACGGGGCATGTTGCACTGCCCGCCCACGATGCCGTTGTCGTTCGCATACAGCGCCCGCCCGCGGTGGGCGGCGTTGTACATCGGGTCATTCGGGTCGTTGGTCGTGTAGAGAATCGGCAGCGGGTTGACTTGGCCCGTCACCGTGTTGCAGCGAAATGGCAGATCCATCGTCCCGTCGGCGGTGTTTCCGTCCCGATCTTCCGCCACGGCGAAGGTGCCGTAGCCGACCATCTCGCCCAGGCTGTTGATGTCCATCGCCTTGCCACGCTTCGGATCATTCGGGTTGTCATGCGGAAAGTAGGGCGTCGGCTGCCCGGACGCATCCCAGTGCACGCTGCGAAGCGCACCATGGCCCACGATCTCGCCCGTGTTGTTGATCCGGTGCGGCCAGAAACCGTAGTCCAGTCCGACCGGAACCGACAGATCGGTGAACTGGCCCGTGGCCGTGTCCCACGTGCAGGGCGCGGAACCGTCACTCGGATTGTCGCTCACGGCGCGCGTGCACACCGCCATCCCACTGTCGTTCAGCGATGAGACGAAACTATGCCGGCGCGGGTTGCCCGTCGGGTCCACCACGTGCACTCGCGTCATCCCCGGCGACCAGGTGAACACGTGCTGCACCTCGATCTGCTCCCAGTATCCGCCGTAGTCAGGCACCCACCGCTCGATCCAGCCCCGAACATGCCCCACCACCTGCCCTTGCGCGTTCACCGCCATCGGCTCGACCCACGGCCCGGCTATGTAGCCCCCGGCATTCACGTCCGTCGGTATCTTCGTCACGCCGTAGCGCACCGCCGCGGAGGCCGACCCCGTCGTGCACACCAGGATGCCCAGAACCGCCCACATCCACACGCCGCACCACCGGTACTGTCTTCGCATCGCTGTTCTCCTTCTCTATCCCACCCGCCGCGTGACGGGGCACACCACGCACCCTAACTGCGGATATGTTGGTGGGAACATACCCTGTACTTGCAGCGAGTCAATAAACACTGATAAACGACTCCTGAAAACGTGCGGCAGACACCGCGTTCCGCTCGGCGGGGACAAAGCCGGTGGGCATCACCCCGTGCGGTGCCTTGGTGCCCATTTGTGCGCAAAACACGGCACCGGAAAATCCGGGCTTTCCGTCAGAATGAAGGTTTCTTTTAATCACTGATAAATAACCACTTGCGCTGCGGGCGTCCCCGGAAACAGGCCATGTTGTGCGCACCGGGGCGGCCCTTTTTCCAAAGGTAGGGGGACTGCTTCCCGCAGCGCGATCGCTGCGTCGTCGCTGCGTCGTGGTTCGCCTTCCGTCCGCCGGCGATCGCAGGCCCGGCGGGGCGACTCAATATTGGCCATTCTTGCTACACCGGCTCCGTAAGGATGACGAAAACATGCGGAATCCTACAGAATCTGACAGAAACGAACAGAAACGGGCGAAAAACAGTGCACTTTTGATAGTTTTTCAAGACCGTTGCTTACTCCTCAGCGCACTTTTGCTTGCTCAACCCCTCTTGCGAGCTCTCAATGCGGGTGCGCGTCCGGCGGAGCTAAGCCTCATGCGCACGGGGTGGGCGAACCATCGGATCTTGCTGCCGCGCCGATCTCCACGGGTCGGGGCGGGGCACGGGGCAACGCGCGCCGCAGGCGTCCCTACCGCGGGCTTCCGCCCGCGCTCCTGTTCCCGTCGCGTCGACCCGTGTCACCCCTTTGCTACACTACCCCACTTTCGAGCACGCCCGGTCATCCGCGCTGCGATCGCCGCGCTGCGGGCGAACCTGTCGGCCGGTCGATGGGTAGAGGCAGGCGGCCGCGCGAGGGAATCTTCTTTTGTCGCAACCCAGTCACAAACCACCCGCCACACCGAAGGCCGAGGCGCCCCCCGCCCTCATCCCCGCTCCAGGGCTGCTGGGCAAGCTCGACACCTTCATGCTCCGCCACCCCTGGCACCCGCGCATCGTCCCGCTCTTCGTCTACCTCGCCCTCCTCGGCGTCACCGCCATCCTTCGCGACTGGCGGCCGGTCACCTATCCCTTCGTCTACACCTTCCAGTGCGGGCTGACCGTCTGGCTCTTCTGGCGCTATCGCAAGCTCATGCCGGAGCTGACGCTGAAGTTCGACCTGCTGGCGGTGCCGTTCGCCATCTGGGCCACCGCCGCGTGGATCGGCATGGGCGTGGGCATGGCCCACCTGTTTCCCGAAACCTTCGGCGACAGCGGATACAAATATTTCGCCCCCGAAAACATGGGCGAAACGCCGCTGGCGTGGACCAGCGTGCTCCTGCGGCTGGTGGGCATGTCCATCGTGCCCCCGCTCATCGAGGAGGTGTTCTACCGCTCGCTCATCCTCCGCAGCGCCTACCGCGCCAGACCCGTCGGCTACGCGCTGGCACAGATCCTCAGCGATCTGCCCGTAATCGGCGAGTGGGTCAGCGACACGAAATGGGTCCGCGAGGCCGATCAGCACCCGCGGGCCCTGGGCAACCAGTTCGACGCCACGCCGTACGGCAAGCTGTCGGTCTTCAGCGTCGCCCTGGCGACGGTGATCTGGGTGTTCATCGGCGGTCACGCCATGCGCGACTGGCCGGCGACGGCGCTGATCTCGGTGGCGTGGTGCGTGCTGGCCTACCTTCGCCGCAGCAAGGGCCTGGGCCCGGTCATCTGGTCGCACGGCCTGTGCAACGCCATGCTCTGGGGCTACAGCATGTACATGCAGGACTGGCGCTGGTTCTAGCGGATCGCCGCGGTGCGGAACGCGCATCCGCAGTGGGACTGGCCTCCGCAATGGGGCGGGCGTCCCGCCCGCCATGGGTCCGAAGGACCCAGCTCCAGGCCCGATCACCTAGCCCTTTCTCTAAGACATCGCCCGATCAACCGTTAATATGGGTAGAGACCCTTGATCCCTCCTTTGGAGCCCGCGCAGCGATGACGCGTGGCGGCATGCTGATGGTCCTGTTCGCACTGGCGGCCGGGTGGCCGGTCGCTGCCGGTGCGCAGTCCGATTCACAGGCACGACAAGCCATAAGCTCCATGCAAAAATGGCTTTACCGCACGCAGGATGAGTCCACCGGAAGCTGGGACGACCGCTACAGCCAGTCGAATGTCGGGACGGGCCCGACCGCCCTGGCCGTGCTGGCGCTGCTCTCCAGTGGCGAGCCGTACCAGCACCCGCAGATCATGAAGGCCCTGACCCATCTGCAACGCCACCAGCCGCAGTCGACCTACGAGGCGGCCGTGCGGGCCCATGTGTGGGCCCAACTGCCCGATCGCTACCTGCCCGAACTGCGAAAGGAAGCCCAGTGGCTTTCGACCGCCGCCCGCGGCGACGGCACGTACGGCTACCGCGCCCGGGCCGATACCGCCGATCACTCGAACACGCATTTCGCCCTGCTGGGCAAGTGGCAGGCCGCGCGGCGGGAGGTCACTTTCGATTCCGATCGCGCCCTGTGGATGAAAGCCGCAGTGCACTGGATGAACGTTCAACAACCGGACGGCGGATGGTCGTACCAGATTCCCGGCCCCAGCGCCACTGTGCGGAGCACCGGCTCCATGACCTGCGCCGGCCTGTCCACGCTCCTCGCGGCGCAGCAGGCGCTGTACCGCAACCAGCCCTCGCCTGACCCCCAGATCGATCGCGCCCTTTCGCGCGGCCTGGCGTGGATGCACAAGTCCTTCCACGGCGCCGACAACCCCGGGCGCGGCTCGTGGACCTGGTACTACCTCTACGCCCTCGAACGCGTCGCGCTCGCCAGCGGCTGGCGGCAACTCAACGGCGAAGACTGGTTCCGCGTCGGCGCGCGGCAACTGCTCAAGGAAATCGATCGCAGCGGCGACGCCGCGGACGGCAGCATCGAAGGCAGCCTGCCCAATACCTGCTTCGCCCTCATGTTCCTCGCCCGCGGCCGCGTGCCCGTCTGGGCCGGCAAACTCCACGTACCCGGCCAGGCAACCAACAACCGGCCCAATGACCTGTACTACCTCACCGACTACCTCTCTGAGATGCTCGAACGCGAGCATAACTGGCAGTCCGTGCGCATCGACGAGTCGCCGCGCGTGTGGCTGACCGCCCCGGTCACCTTCATCACCGGCGGCGACGCGATCAGATTCACCGATGCGCAGGAGAAACGCCTCAAGCAGTACCTCGATCTCGGCGGCCTGCTGCTCTGCCTGCCCGAGCAGGAGGGCGACGCCTTCGCCGCGTCCATGCGCGAGCGCTTCGAGCGGCTGTACCCCGAACTGCGCTTCCGGCCCGCGGATGCGGACCACCCGATCTACAACGCGCTGCATGCACTCGCGGCCGACCACCGCAGGCAACAGCCGATGCTCACGCTGCGCAACGGTGCGCGCGATCTCGTGCTGATCGCCCAGCGCGATCTGTCGGCCGTCTGGCAGATGGACCGCGAGCATCGCGATACACCCGCGTGGCGACTCGGCGCCAATCTCTTCGCGTGGACCAGCGAGCGCGGCACGTTGCCCGGACGCCTGGCGACACACGTGAACAGTAGAAGCGATCGCGGGCGCCGCGGCACCATTCGCGTCGCGCGGCCGGTCTCATCGGCCATTGCCGATGGCCGCATCATCGAACCGGAAGGCTGGACGCGTCTGAGCACGCACCTGTTCAACCGCGTCGGCTACAGCATCACCTATGTCGATCAGCTTGACGGCCGGCCGCTCGCAGTGCGCGACCTGGCCGCTTTTGACGGGCCGCTCGCGCATCTGGCCGCGCGGGATGCGGCGGAACTGAGCGAAGCCGAAATCGCGGCGGCGCTTGCCTACGTGCGCCGGGGCGGCACGGTGCTCGTCGAAACCCTCGGCGGCAAGGGCGACTTCGCGCAGTCAATCGTCAAGCAACTGACCGGCCCGCTGCGCCAGGCGCCGACTTCACTGCTGTCCTCCGGCCCCATCATGACCGGCAAGGGTCTGCGCGGCGGGCAGTCGCTGGTGCGCATCTACTTCAGGCCTTACACGCTGCGCACCGCCGCGTACGAACCGCACCGCCTGCGGCTGACGGCGGTCTACCTCGCCGATGAGCGATCCGGCACGCGACCGGGCATCCTCTTCTCGCACGACGACCTGACGCTGGCCGCCATGGGCATTCGTCGGGACGGCATCTCCGGCTACACGACGGACGCGGCCCGCGACATCCTGGGCAACATCCTGCTTCACGCCGCGCAGTTGCGCGAACCGGGCGGGACCCGCCGCAATCGCACACAGGAGCCGGTACCTGGAGGGACCACACCGTGAGACGCGCTGCGAACATCACCGGAACAAGCAAAGAACCCGTAGGAAACCGCTGTGATTCTGATACAATTGATAACCCCGCCGGATCGCATTCCTTCCCATGGAGTCAGACCATGACGCCCCGCAACGCCCGCCGGTTTGCTGTCGTCCTGATCGTGCTGCTGTTGGCGCTCTCGCCCTTTGTGCGTCCCGCGCAGGCGGTGACCGATGAGGACGTCAGCCGCACGATTGACAAGCTCATCGAAGCGCTGTTGGAGATGCAGGACGAACCCACGCCCAAGGAAAAGCCGGGGCAGTTGAATCCGGCCGGGTGGGAGAACGGCGACAAGCGCGGCGACTCGGACATCAAGAAGTGTTACCCCGCCGGCCGCGCGGCCCTGGTGCTGACCGCCTTGAGCTACGCCGGCGTCAGTCGCCAGCATCCCGCGATGCAACGCGGGCTCAAGTTCATCGACCAGTACGCCGACGCGCCGATCAATGATTCGCTCGACCCCTACATGCTGCGCGGGACGTACCAGGTCGGCCTGATGGCCCACGCCTACGCGCACACAGCGCCGCCCAATTCGGAAATGATGCGTCGGCTCGAAAAGTGCGGCCGGTGGCTCGAATCGGCCGGCAATACCGACCGCCTCTACAATTACGCCTATGTCGCCAACCCGACCAGCAGTGTCGGCATCGGTCTGAACTTGCGCGGTTTCGACCACGGCTGGAAAGAGTCGAAGAACAACACGCAGTATGACCTGTCCAATTCACAGTACGCCTGGCTGGGCATGTGGGAGTGCGCCAAGCGCGGCTACAACCTGAATATCCGCCGCGACTACTGGCTGACCCTCATTCGCACGCTCAAGGAAAAGCAGAACGAAGACGGCAGCTTCGGCTACCGCGACAACGGCGGCCACACGGACACCATGACCCTGGCGGGCATCACCGGCGCGCTGGTCGCCCAGCAGGAGGCGTTCCGCGGGCGCTCCACGCCCGACCAGGCGGTCGCCCAAATGATCGAGAAGGCCTTGGACTGGCACAACAAGCGCGGGCGTGGCTCCCAGTCCGGCGGGTACTACCTGGTCAGCGTCGAGCGCGTCGCCCTCGGTCTCGGATTCAAGTACTTCCAGGGCAAGGACTGGTTCAGCACCGGTGCGGCCGAAATCGTCAAGAAGTACAAGGGCAAGATCGATACCGCCAAGAAGAAGGACGATCGCGCCGTGGCCGAACTGGCCTTCCACCTGATGTTCCTCGCCCGCGGGCATGTGCCGGTCTGGTGCACCAAGATCCAGGTGCCCAACATGGCGTGGAACAACCGGCCCAACGACATCTACTTCCTCTCGCAGGCGCTTTCCGACCTGCGCGAGGGTGAAGTCAACTGGCAGGTCATCGATCTGAGCCGCGACACCGCGGCCATGGATATGCAGACCGCGCCGGTCGCCTACCTGTCCACCGCCGAGCAACTCGAGTTCAGCAGTAACCAGTTGGACACCCTTCGCGAATACATCGAACTGGGCGGGTTGCTCATCATCAATCCGGACGAGCGCAGCTCGGCCGTCACCGCTTCCATCGACGGTTTCGTGAAGAAGCTCTTCCCGAACCTCAAGCCGACCAACATGCCAGCGGATCACCCGCTCGGCACCGCGCTGCATGACATCCGTAACCAGTTGGGCAACATCAAGGTCGTGAACAACGGCGCGCGCGACCTGATCTACATGTTCGAAACCGACTACGGCTTCAAATGGCAGAGCGATCCGGACCTGATGAATACCCCGGCCGGCGAAGTCGCGGCCAATATCTTCGCCATGGCCACCAATCGCGGGGTGCTGCCGAATCGCCTCGAGAGCCGGTTCGAGTTCCGCGACCGCAAGCAGAAGGAGCGCGGCAAGCTTTCGGTGCTCCGGCCGCTTCCCGCCGGCGTCGCGCGGCCGGTCGAGCCGCGCGTCTGGGAGCCGGTGGGCAACTTCACTTTCAATCGCACCGGCATCGATGTCGTCGCCGACAAGAGCGGGATCATTCCCCTGGCCGACCTCGGCGACGCCCAGCAGCCGCTGGCGCACCTGACCGGCGTGGACCCGATCAAGCTCGAGCCCGAGGAGGTCGATGCGATCCACAGGTACACCGATCGCGGCGGCGTGCTGCTGATCGAAACCGTCGGCGGCAGCGGCGGCTTCGCCCGTGACGTGCTGCTGCAGATCGGCGGCCGCGCACGGCAGGTGTCGAAGATGGACGCCATCATTTCGGGAGACGGACTGGACGGCGGCATCGACTGCAAGCGCGTCAACTTCCGCCGCTACACCCAGGTGAAGATGAAGTACGACCCCGAAGCACGCTTCCGCATCATCCGCGACGTCGAAAGCAAGCCGTCCATCATCATCTCCGATGAGGACCTGAGCCTCGGTGCGCTGGGCGTGCTCAAGTGGGACGTTTGGGGCTACACCCCGGCCAGTTCACGGCAGTTGCTCCACAACATCGCGATGTACGCCAAGTCGCGCAAGATGGATGAGTGAGTCGCCGCGCCCTCAGCGGGCACCGGTCGCCTGGCGATGCGACAGATACCGTCGCAACGCCGCATGGCACGGCTGATCGGTGACCAGCAGATTGTGATCGATCCCCCGCGCCAGGCACGCGCGGCGGAGCGTGGCCAGGTGCTCGCCGATGCGGGCGTTGTAACTCGAAGCGATCTGACGCGGATCCGTTCGCATGCGTCGACCGGTTTCCGCATCAACCAGTCTGAGCATCCCGCCGCGCGCCGCTGAGAGATTCAGTTCGTCCGGCGTGAGCACCTGGAAGACCACCACCTCGAACCGGTCATGCCGAAACCGTAGCAGACCATCGAGAATCGGCTGCGCATCATCGAGCAAGTCACTGATCAGCACCAACACCCCCCGCCGCCGCATCAATGCGTGCGCCCCGAGCAGACTCTGATGCACATCGCCCTCACCCTTCACCGCCTGCGCCCTTTCGAGTTCGTGACACAGCCGATGCAGATGCGACCACGTCCCCACCGCGGGCAGGTGGCTGTGCAGTCGATCCGAGAACAGCCCGAGGCCCGCCCGGTCCGCCTGCCGGATCGTGAGGAACGCGATGGCCGCGGCCAACTGGGTTGCGTAGTCCAGTTTGCTCACCGCCCCCCGCCGGCGCGCCAGCCCGGCGAAATCCATCGACGCTGAGCAGTCCACCATCACGTACGCGTGCAGGTCCGTCGTCTGCCGGTACCGTCGCACGAACAGCCGATCCGTCCGGCCGTACAACTTCCAGTCGATATCGCCCGGCACATCGCCCGGCACGTAGCTGCGATACTCGTGGAACTCGAGCCCGCTGCCCTGGCGCGTCGCCGCGTGCCGCCCCGCCCACATTCCTTCGACCAGACGCCTGGCCACGAACAGCAGCCCGCCCAACTTGTCCCACTCATGTCGCTGGAGCATGCATGCATTCTACCGACGGCCGAATGTGCAGGCGGATCTTGCAGCCCTCCGCGCCGATGCTCGGCTCCCGGCGGACTCGCTATCATGCCCGCATGCAGGCGCTTCACGGGGATGTCTCGACCGGCTCGCCCGCCACAATCCAGGATCAGGAACGGGTGGTTCCGGGTCCGGCCGCGTGGCTGGCCACCGCGTGCATCGCCGGTCTCTTGCTCGGCCGCTGGATGCCCTCGGCCGCGCTGTGGATCGCGCTGAGTCTTTCGCTGTTGATCCTGCTGGCGTGGCTGCTGCGATCGCGTCGCCAGCGCCTCATCACCGCCGCCGCGTTGGCCGCCGCCGGGGCGCTGGCCGCGGGATGGTATGTCGTCCGCGTCGAGCATGCGCCGGCGCATCACATCACCCGTTTCCTCCACGCCGACGCGCGGCAACTGGTGACCCTCACCGGGCGCGTCGATTCCCCGCCGCGCATGTCCACCACGCCCGACGGCGCACTCGCGCAGTTCAGCTACGACCCGCCGGCCACGTTCTTCCTGCTCGATGTGCACACCATCGAATGGCGGGGCGAGGCCGAACCGTCGGGCGGCAAACTGCTGGTCAAGTTGCAAGAGGCCGATCACCGTGTCACCGAAGGCGCGGTCATCGAGCTGAACGGCTGGCTCCATGCCTTCCGTCCGCCGATGAACCCCGGCGAAGAAGACTACCGCCGGATCATGGCGCAGCGCGGCATCTTCGGCCGCCTGTCCGTATCGTCGCGCGACGGCTGGCGGATGATCGACCCGCCCGATGCGAACTGGCTCGCCCGCGGCCGGCGGTGGATCGCCTCGCAGGCGACCCACTCGCTTCATCGCGGCATGGATCGTTCGCTGCCGTCCGGGCATCAGTCGCAGGCCGACCGCCGCCAGGCCGAGCAGCGCGCGGCCTTCCTCGACACCGTGCTCCTGGGCCGGCGTCATAGCGCGACGCGCGAACTGCACGAATCCTTCAAGCGCATCGGGCTGGCGCACCTGCTTTCGATCAGCGGCGCGCACCTGGGCATTCTCATGGCCATCATCTGGTGCATCGTGCGGCTGTTTGTCGCCTCGCCTTCGCGGGCGGCGATGATTCTGCTGGCGGTGTTGGCGCTCTACCTGGCGGCCGTGCCGCTGCGCACACCCATCGTTCGCGCGGGGATCATGGCCGGCCTGCTTTTCCTCGGACAGATGTCCGGCCGGCACGTGCGCAGCATCGACCTGGTCGCCCTCGCCGCGGTCATCGTCCTGCTGTGGAAGCCCGACGACCTGTTCACGCCGGGATTCCAGCTGAGCTTCGGCGTCGTCGCCGCGCTGCTGCTCTACATGAAGCCGGTCAGCCAGTGGCTGTGGCCGACGCCGCTGGACTACCCGACGCAACAGCATCTGCGCATCGTGCTGACCCGGCGCGGCGTCGACTACGTGGCGGTGAACCTCGTCGCATTTATGGTCGCCATGCCCGTGGTCGCGTACCACTTTCAGATCGTCAGCCCGCTGACCGTGCTGCTCTCGGTGCTGTCGTTGCCGGTCATCACGATCACGCTCGGCCTGGGTTATCTCAAGATCGTCCTCGGCCTGATCGTGCCCAGCGCGGGTGTGCTGCTGGCCTACCCGCTTTCGTGGATCGCCGACGGCATGATCAGCCTCGCCCACCACGCCGCCCACTGGCCGGGCGCGGCCGTCGTGTTGCCGCGACAACCCACACTCGTCTGGACGATCACCACGCTCGTTGTCGTCGTCACGATTCTCCACGGCGCCATGGCGCGGCGACGCCTGCCGGCGGCGGCGGCGGTTGGGCTGTGTATCGGCTGGCTCGCGGTCGCGCAGTATTCACGGCCTGCCGACCCGCCCTTCGACAGCGACCTCCTGCGCATCAACACGTTCGCCGTCGGCGACGGCAGTTGCCATCTTATCCGCATACCGGACGCCGGCCGCGAGCCGTACACGCTCCTCTACGACTGCGGGTCGGGCGGCTACTGGAGTGTCGGCGGCCGCACCATCGCACCGGCGCTGAAGCGCCTGGGGGTGTCGCGGATCGACACGCTTGTCATCTCGCATCCCGATATCGATCACTACAACGGCTGTCTCGACCTGGTTGACGCCGTGCCGGTCGGGCGCGTCATGGTCAATGCGCAAATGTGGCATGAGCCGAATGAAGACTCGGCCCCGCGCGCCCTCCTCGACGGCCTGGCCCAACGCGGGATCGACGTGCAACGCATGTCCACCGGCTGGCGCGAATCGCACGGGGGCGTCGCCATCGAAGCGGTCTGGCCGCAGAATGACGCGAGCGAAGACCTGCCGACCAACGATCACTCCATCGTGCTCAAACTGCACACACCCGACGGGTCACTGCTGCTGTGCGGCGATATCCAGGACGACGCGATGCGGCCGCTGCTGGAGGCGCACCGCGCGGGCAGAATCGATCTGCGCGCCGATATCTGGCAACTGCCCCACCACGGCGACTTCGTCGCGACGACGCGCGAATTCTTCGAGGCCGTCAAGCCGCGCGTCCTCGTTCAGTCGAGTGGACGGGGGGCGAAGCACCGTGAGGAATGGCGGCGGTTACTCTCCGGTCATCCCGAGGTGCGGCACCTGGTCACGGCCGATGGGGGGATGATCGAGATCACCATCAAGCGCGGCGGCGACATCCACCACCGGCAGTTCCTCGATGAACGGTAGCGTTGTCCCCTCAGTCCTTCGACGCCGGGGTGGGAGGCGATTCCTTCGACGCGGCAACGGGCCGGTCTTCCTGAATGATGATGCGCACAGTTACCATCTCGTATGCTTCGGCGGCCGGCGCCGACGGCGGCGCGTGTGGCGACGGCGCTGTCTTCTCAACCGGCACGTCTTCGAACGCTTCGCCGACTTGCCGCGCCAGCTTGCGCGTCGCCCGTGTCATCCAGCCGACCACCGAGCGAAACTTGCCTTTCTCTTCCGCAGCTTCTGCGGGCGCGGTCTCATCCACCACCGACGGGTGATCCGCCGACTCATCCTCTTCAGCCTTGGATCCCACCGGCTTGCGGCCGGCCGCGGAATCCGCTGGGGCGCCCGTGGCGTCGACCTCCTGGCCATCGGTCGGCGCCAGAGACCGCGCACCACCCGCACCGGTTGCGGCGGTCGCCGCAGGCGCCGCGTTTCTGGTTGAGGCATCGCCCGCGTCATCCACGCCGGTTTGCCCGCTCCCGCTGCCGCCTCCGCCTGCTGGTCGAGCACGTGTCTCACCCGCGACGGTCGCCTCCTCCGCGCGCGCCGCGCCGAACGACTCCACGCGATCGGCATCCGCGGCGTCCCGTCCTCGCTCGCGCGTGCTCGGGGGTTGTGTCCGCTCCACATCCGGTTGATCGCCGGTGACCTCGTCCGCCCGCTTGGTGTCGCTGCTCGACTGATCGCGCACCAATGCCGGCTCGCCCGGCGCCGCGAGATTCGACGTCTCGCGCGGCTGCGCCATCCCGGTCGCTATATCCGGCTCGGCGCCATGGTTTCGCTTGGGCGACGCCGACGAGCGCCCCGCGCCCACTGCCGATGCACCCGAGCGGCCCTCAAGACGACTGATCAAAGCCGCAACCTCGTCCGCGGGCAACGTCACACTGATTTCATAGCCGCCCTGCGCGTCGTAGCCCCGCTTGCCCAGTCGCCGCACTGATACATCGCCGACCGACAGCCCGTCGGCGAACGCACCGTCGCTCTTCGCCTTCTCGCCATGGGCCATGCTCTTTGCTGCGCCGGCCTCCTTCTTCATCATTTCGCGCATCGGCGCCGGCGCTGCACCGTCCGCCGACGCATCGTGCCCGCCGCCGTCCGTCGCGCGTCGCTCGACCTCGCGATCCGCATCGGTCTTCGCCGTGGCGGCATCCCCGACTGCGTCATCTTTCGAGGCCGCATCCGCGGGGCCGCCCGCCTGCCCGTAGCGTTTGCGTCCGGCGTCACCGCCCTTGGGTGCCTGCCCGGCATCGCCGCCGGCCTGGTCATTCTGCCGCCGCTCATCATCCGCCGCGACATTCGACTCCGGTCGACGAACCGACCTCTTCTGTCGACGCGCCGACGAGCCGCGGAAGAAAGCCTCGTCCGCATCGCGTCGCATTCCGGCCGCATCCAGCGCCCGCAGCGCCTTGGCCAGTTCGGCATCCGCATCCGCCGTGCGATGCACGAGCACGGTGCGATCGTAGCGCCCCGTCTGCTGCACGCGGAGGACTTCGATCAAGTCGCGGATCACATCCGGCCGCACGCCTTCCGCCGTTTTCGGCGAAAGATCAAGGTGTTCGGCCATGGCGAGTGTTCGGCCATGGGATTCAACACCCGGACTCGTCTCTGTTTCCGCTTCCGCCAGACGGTCCTCCGCGCCATCGGAAGCCCCGCCGCCCTTGAGATCCCCGCCAAACGGCTGTTCACGGCCAAGCCTTCCCGCCGACCGGTTGTCCTTACCCAACTTATCGATCCCGTTGTCGCTGCGATCGTCGTCGCCCATAGCGACAATCGGCCCGCCGTGCTCGCCGCCGTCCTGCGCGATGTCGCGCGTCTCGGTGATGCCCATCGAGTAGGCCACGAGGTAGACGACCAATCCCGTGGTCAACACCAGCATCGCCGCGACCGCCACGCGGCTGGCCCACCAACTGAAGCTCATCCGATGCACCACCGGCGACGCCGACGCGCCTTCCTCTTCGGCCGTCGTCAGCAGCATCGACCGCTCGAGCACCTGGTTGACGCGCTCCATCACTTCGGATGGCGCTTCGACATCCGGCAGGTCGCGCAGCGCCTGGCGATCGGCCGCCAGTTTCTCGACCAGCTCATCCAACTGGGCATCGGCCTTGCGCATCTGCTCGAAGCGCCGGCGATCCTCGTCGCTGAGATCGCCCTCGATGTAACCGAGGATGAGATCGGGATCTTGGTTGAGTAGCCGGTCCATGTCCATTTCAGCTCCGCTCGGCGCCGGGCCCCGCGGAAGCCGGTGTGTCGTGCGCGGCTGACTTGCCCGACAGGCCGCCGTACAGCTTGGCTAGCTCCTGCCGCAACGCCAGCCGGGCTCGGAACAGCCGACTCTTGACTGTTCCGATCGGCACGGCGAGGACTTCGGCGATCTGCTGGTAATCCAGTTCATTGATATCCCGGAGCACCAGCACTGCCCGAAACTCCTCATCCAGCCGATCCAGGGCTTCCTGAAGATGGCCCAGCATCTCACGCTTTTGGACGCCTTCAACCGGGCTTGGGTTCCCGCCATCTTCCAACCGGTCGGCAAGGCTCTGGCTGCGCCCCTCGCCATCCGATGGCCCGTGCACGGCATCGAGACTCGCGTGCGATCGCAGGCGGCGCTTACGCAGATGCGAAATCGACAGGTTCATCGCGATGCGGATCATCCACGTGCTGATCTTGCATTTCCCATTGTACTCGTGGATGTGCTGAACGATCCTAACCATCGTGTCCTGCGTAAGTTCCAACGCGTCATCCCGGTTGGACACCATCCGCAGCACCACGTTGTACAGCCGGTCCTGGTAGTACTCCAGTAGCCGCCCCAGCGCGGAGCGGTCGCCACTCATGACCTGATCGACCAGCTTGTGTTCGCCGTTGTTGGTCATCTCATGCGCCGGCAGGCGACGATCTTCCTGGAGAGCCAGTCCGGGGGGAATTACCCTATTGTTCGGGCGGCCGTCATCCCCCGCCGGTCCACGCCCTCCGAAACCATGACGCTTGAGCACGCCCGCCCTTTGTCATTTAGTGTTGAGCGGGCCCAAAAGTTCACCCGTCTGGCTGGGCCGCGGCGCCTGGTGTCCTGATCCGGGCCCGCCAGATGCTACTATGACCGGCCTGCCCCACTCGGTCAACCCAAAAGGGCCGCCGAATCATGACCCAACGCGATCGATACGAATCGCCCCTCGCCGCGCGAAACGCCAGCCCGCGCATGCTCGAGATCTGGTCGCCGCAGCGCAAATTCACCACCTGGCGCAAGCTGTGGCTTGCACTGGCCGAGGCGGAACAGGAGTTGGGGCTCGCGATCACCGATCAGCAGATTGCCGAACTGCGCGACAACCTCGAGAACATCGACTACGACGCGGCTGCCGAGTACGAACGCGAACTGCGCCATGACGTGATGGCCCACGTGCACGCCTACGGCGATGTCGCGCCGACCGCCCGGCCGATCATCCACCTCGGCGCGACCAGCCAGTTCGTCAACTGCAACACCGAACTGCTCCTCATTCGCGAGGCCCTTGCCGTCGTCGCCGAGAAGTGCGCGGCGTTGATCGACCGGCTCGCGACGTTCGCGCACAAGCACCGCGATCTGCCGACGCTCGGCTTCACCCATTACCAGCCCGCTCAGCCCGTCACCGTCGGCAAGCGCGCGGCCCTGTGGGCGTACGACATCGCCCTGTGCCTGCAGGACATCGAGCACCGGCTCGACACCATCCACCTGCGCGGCGTCAAGGGCACCACCGGTACGCAGGCCTCGTTCCTCGAACTCTTCCAGGGCGACCACGACAAGGTGCGCCAACTCGATGAACTGGTCGTGCAGAAGCTGGGCGTCGAACGCGACCGCCGCTATCTGATCACCGGGCAGACCTACCCGCGGCTGGTCGATGGGCAGGTGCTCTCATCGCTCGCCGTGCTGGCCAGCGCGATCACGAAGATCTGCAACGACATCCGGCTCCTGGCCAGCCGCAAGGAACTCGAAGAGCCCTTCGAGAAGAACCAGGTCGGCTCGAGCGCCATGGCTTACAAGCGCAACCCGATGCGTTGCGAACGCGCGACCGGCCTGGCTCGCTTCGTCATGAACATGGCGCCCAACGCGTACATGACCGAAGCGACGCAATGGTTCGAGCGGACGCTCGATGACTCATCCAACCGCCGACTGTCGCTGCCCGAGCCGTTCCTCGCCATGGACGGTTGCCTCGACGTGATGATCAACGTCGCCGCCGGCATGGTGATCTATCCGAAGACCATCGAAAAGAACCTGATGGCGGAACTGCCCTTCATGGCGACGGAGAACCTGCTGATGGCGGCCGTCAAGCTGGGCGGCGACCGCCAGGCGCTGCACGAAGTCATCCGCAAACACAGCCAGGCCGCGGCGCAGAGAGTGAAGGAAGAAGCGGGCGACAACGACCTGCTCGACCGTCTCAAGGCGGAACCGGCGTTCGCGGGCATCGATCTCGACGCCGCGCTCGATCCGAAGCAATTCACCGGCCGCGCGGCCCAGCAGGTCGACGAGTTCATCGAACAGGTCGCCAACCCCATCCGTGGAAGGTACGCCGCGGCGTTGGACTACGACCCGACGCTGAAGGTGTGAGGCGCTTGGCCTCTCGCGGGTTGGGCGTCCCGCCCTCCGAAAGACTGGAAGCCTGTCGCCTACTCGACCTCAACCCCACTGAACGAGAGCATCGGCATCAGCCGCGGCATGTCGACCGGCGCGGGAGGCGGGTCCGTCCCATGCGCCCCGTGCACCACAGCGCGGCCGACCAGCGACCGCCCCAGCCGCAGGCGAATCAACGGGCCGCCCGTGTACTGCACCGCGTCGATCGCCACCGCGCCCTCTTCATCTTCCGCCGCGAAACAGTCCTGCTGCGGGTGCGCCGGGCGGAAGCGCTCCTGGACATGCTCGAACCGAAGTTCGATCACCTTGCCGCGCTGCTTACGCTGCGCTGAAACGAGGTCGGGCGCCAGCGCATCGCATGGCCGGTCGTACACGCGCTCGAGCGCCAGCCGCGCCATGCGCTCGCCGAGGATCATCGTCCCGGCCGCAGCCACGTGCACCGCATCGCCCACGGGCAGATCATTCGCCGGTACCACCGACACGCCCGGAATCTTCTGCGCCGCCTGGCGCTGCGCTTCGCGCACGCGCGACCAGCCCCGCTGATTCACCGGCGCCGCTTTCGCCGTCTGCCGCGCCAACTGCACTGTCAAGACCGGCAGTTGCGGCGAGCCCAACGCCTTGCGCCATTGCCGTACCGCCTGGCCAAAACGCTTCAGGTACGTCGTGCTCGTCTCGTCGCTGCCGCCGTCGCTCTCGCCCTGGTACCACGCGATGCCGCGCACCTTCCCGCCTGCCGCCTCAACCGATTGCGCGAGCACATCGAACAGGCAGTGATCTTCGCTGGTCGCCATCCACGGAGCCAGGGCAGACCCACCCTTGGCCGTCATGATCAGACCGACCGGATACCCCAGCGCCTGTTGCAGCAGCTTGCCGAAGTGCAGCCACGGCGAATGCCCGGTGAGCGCCTGATCACGATTGGCCTCGTGGGCGATGTCGCTCGAATCATGCAGCGGGTGGGCCGCGAGCTGCCATCGCAGCGCATTGCTCAGCAGATGCACGCCCAGCGCTGGCGGATCGTGCACCGGGCCGCGGCCGTAGCCTGCGGCATTTGATTGCCCCGCGATCACCCACAGATCACCCACGCCCAGAAAGTGCCGCACATCACCGCGTACCGCGTACTCGTGGTCCTGCTGCTCCTGGTCGCGCAGGTGCGTCTCGAGGCGATACAGCCCGCCGGCGGGGATGCCCCGCAATGTTGCCGACCACGTGCCATCCGGATTCGTTCTCGCCTTCCGCCATGCCAGGCCCGGCGTCACCGGGTGTCCGCTCGACTCGTAAACCAGCCGCGTGTACACACCCCACACCTTGCGCGGCGTATGCCAGCGTCCGCTGAGCGTGATCGCCCCGGTGCCCTTGCCATCCTGCTGAATGATCCGCCAGTCGGTCGGACCCTCGTCTATCGTCACGCCAAGCGGTTCGGCCACGTCAACATCTCCAACCTGAGACTGTTCCACTAATCCTGCACGCGCGACAACACGACGCGTCCGTCAGCAATCCGTATCACCCGACGCCCGACCCGTACTGTCGCATCAAGCCCCTCGCCGGTCACCTTCATGCGCGGCGGCGCACCGCATTGCAGTGTGATCACCACGAAGAACCCGTCCTCCCCCTCGCGCTGCGCCTTCGCCGGAAGATCGTATTGCGCCAGCGTGCCCTCGAGCCCGGGAATCACCGCCGGCTTGCCCATCGGCGAGATGAAGGTGATGCGCATATTCACCTCCGCGTCGCGCGGCGGGTCGTCGTAAGGACGATCGACACCCCCGCTCGCGTTGCGTTTCACCACCTGGATCGCGTTGCCGTCCGCGAAGACGGCCATATCATTCCGCCGCGATTCCGGCAGGTGCATCCGCCACTGCTTCGCCCGGTTGCGCGCATGCTCGAAGCGATCGACCACCACGAAGACCGCCGGCGCGCCGCCTAGGCCCGTGTAGTCGGCGGCCACCATGCGCTGCGCGCGTATGCCCGCGTCGTACCACCGGTCGGGCGACGCCCAGACAACCGAGAAGTCACCCGTCGCACGCGTCGGGCCGATCACGTCCACCGGCCAGGGCGATCGCAGCGACTTGATGCGCGCCCCCCGATAGATCGCACCCATGTCGAACGTCGCGGTCGTCACACCATCCGCTTCCGAATTGAAGTGGTCCATCACCGCGCCGCCCGCGGGTAACGTGCCCTGCATCAGCACCGTATTCGCCCGGCCGGGGCCTTCGGCCGTTCCGCCCATGTCCCCGCCGCCCGTCCATCGGACGCCGAGGCCCTCGATCCAGAGATCCCCCGCCGTCCCGGCCATGCGCGCCGGCGATCGGTTCTCGTGCACCACGAACCGCACCTGCGGACCGCCCAGTTCACGCCGGCTTGCCACCCATCCGAAGCCGCGCGCGTCAGGCCGCGTGCGATCCGGTCCGTCCCCCGGCGCCCCCGCTTCTTCGCCGAACGGGTAGTGCAGCAGCGCGTACGGCAACAGGTGCGGCCGGCGCATCCCGTAGGCACACTGGCTTGTCGGCTCCGCGGTCGACGAGACCGACGCATCCATCATCCGCCGCATCACCGGCCGATCGTCCGCCGGGACGTGCCCGGCCAGAATCGGCAGGATGGGGCAGTACGCCCCGAGCAGGTCGCCGCGCGCGGTCAGGACGCCTGGCGCCAAAGACAACTGCGATCCACCGATCACTTCCCGTCCCGTCGCCTTGCCGTATGCGTGGAGGAAGGCGCCAACGAACGACATCGCCTCGGCATCGGCCCGCGTCGCCGGCGCCCAGCCCTCGCGGCCGATGACATGGTCCAGGTAGCGATCAACGCTGCGCAGCGCGATCGCCAGCGTCTTTCTTGCTTCGAGGTTCTTCCCGCCGTTGCGGCGCCACGCGTCGTAGGCCTCCACCCACTTCGTTTCCGGGTTCTCCACTTCGATCAGGCGCGGCGACATGAACAACTCCGCCGCGGGTTCGTCGCGCCACGCGCCGTCATCCAGCATGACGCGATCGCGATGCCAGTTCGCACGACGGCCCTTGCGCAGCGCGGCGGCCGTCTCCGTGTCGGTGCGCCCATAGAGCGCCGGGTAGTATGGCCTTCCCGTCTGGCGCAGCGGCAATCGCACAACGAGCAGCAGCGTGTGCCGGCCGGGCTCCAGCCGCACGACTTCGTGCTCCCGGATGCGCTGGCCGCTCAGCCAGGCCGCCGCCTGCCACAGGTAGCGGTCGCCCAAGTCGAGCTTGACAAAGCGCGCCTGCTCGTTCTGAATGACGGTGTAGTAACAGTCGAGCGTCTGCGATTCGTGATGCACATCGCGCAGCAGGTCGATGGCGGGGCGGTAGTCTGTGTATGCGTCGCTGAAGATGCGCTCCGGCGCGAGCGGCACGAACGCCGCAGTCGCGCCGCGGTAGATGACACGTGTCCCCTCGGTAGGCCGCGCCTCGGCCGCCCCGCCGATGCTCGCCAGCACATCCCGCTGCTTGTCTTCCAGCCACGGTCGCCACTGCGGGTCCTCGCGCAACCCGTGCAGCACGAGCCACTGTGTAAGCACGCGATCGTGCGCAAAGGCCACCGGCTGCGGCGCCTGTTCGCCGAATGCCTTCTCATCCACGGCCGCGATGTCACTCGTCGCAACGCGGGGCGGCGGCTCCACCGTGCTGTCCACCAGCGCCAGCGCCGCCATGCCCGCCGCCGCGCGGTACATGGCCAGTTCCGGACTCGACGGATCAAGCCGGTTGATCTGCACGCTTCCATCCTGCGGACGCAGATCGTCCGGACGCCGCGTCCAGTACCGCGACCACTGGCGCAGGTAATCGCGCACCTGTTTCCTGAAGCTCTCATCCCATCGGTGCCCGCAACTGTCATACGCCAGGGCCGCGCCCATGACGCGCCTCGCGTAGACGTGCAGATCATCCTGCGCGGCCGCGCGCTGCATGCCGCGCATCAGCAGCAGGCGCGCCCGCATGGACCGCGCCTCTTCATTCTCCAGTTGATACATGAAGCCGTGGCTCGCCGCGTGAAACCCCTCGCCACCGGGTAGCGCCCGGCCGCCGCCATGCCCGAACCCGTTCTTCTCGGCTTCCCAGTGCCCCCGCGCGCTCTTCAGCATCGCCTGGCCCTGGGGTGTCTGAGCGCGTTGGCGCAGCGTCGCCAGTTCGTCACGCGTGTAGATCAGTCGCGGCATCGGCGCGAACGCCTGCGTTTGGTCCGGTGGGCGAAGCGCATCGTCAAGCAGTCTGAAGCCGACGGCGCCCTTCACCTGCCTGCCGCCGAATGCGCCTTCGAATGTGCCGGTGACCGGGCCGGCCTCCGTCTTCGTCAGCCGCACGCGGAAATCAGCCCCGCCCCCGGGCCACCAGCCGTCCTCCGCGATGATCATCGCGAGCGATAGCTCGAGGCTCTGCTGATCCGAGGCGATCACTTTCAACTTGCCGTGGTGTTCCGCGCGGTTGTACTGATGCGCGTAGCCCCACACCTCCGCCTGCGGATTGCTGTCGCGATAGATGCAATCGACGACGAGCGGACATGCCTGAATCTTGCGCTGCCCGTCGACAACCACTTCCTTCGCAAGCGCCCCATCGAGCGTCAGGCGCATCGTGCCGTCGCCGGAAATGATCTGCGCTGACGCCCCGGTTGCCGCGGCGAGGCACACCACCCCAAGCCATCCACGTGCCCACGAGCCGTTCATCATCGACAATCGTCTCCGGTCACCAGCGACTGCAATCCCAGGTCACTGCCCGCACAGGGCGTGCATCCCGGCGATCATCGCGTCCCAGCGGGCCAACGCAAACGCGCCGCCGCCCGATGCCGCAATGAACGCAGATCAGCAACTGCGGGCCCGCGCCCCGCGCGCGGAGACGACGCCGCAAGCACAGTGATTGTAAATAGTTAGGCTGCCGGATGTGATCCGGCTGACTTCGGGCATCCGGCCGCCATTGTGGACATCCATCGGCCGGCGCGTCGTGTTCCGCGCGATCTCGTTCACGCGGGACGCCCGCCGAACATCGCCGGGCCAGCGACTCCGCGGGCGTCTGGTCGGGCGACCTCCACGGCGCCGATAATGCGCCGACTCCCCCTGCCTGTCGGTCTCGATTGGGTTTTCCTTCGATTTTGACGGTAACGGACTTCTTGCTTGCCCGCGGATTTGTTACATTGTTCACTGGAATCACGCGCATCAGTATCGAGTCTTGCAGCGGTTGACCTCGTCGGAGTGCGATTCATGTCGGATGGTCGTCACATGGCCTTCCGGGGGCACATTCGGGTGGGTGGTGGTTTCACGCTTGTGGAACTGCTTGTCACCGTTACCGTGTTCGCCCTGATCGTGGCCATCATGTTGCCCTCGCTGACCGCCGCGCGCGAATCGATGAAGCGCGCCTGGTGTTCCTCGCAGATGCGCCAGATCATGATCGGGCACTTCGCGTATGCGGGCGGCCACAAGAACTTCCTGCCGGGCGAGAATGGCATCGCGCCGAATCCGGGGCAAGGCAAGGACTGGGCCAACACCTCAACGCGAACCGGCACGCTTTACCAGACCGGCGTCATCACCGAACCCGACGTGTGGCTGTGTCCCAACGATTCGCGCCCGCACGGGCAGCACACTTACAGCTACACCCTCAACGGCCGCACCGGCATTCGGCCGGAAGATTACCTGAAGCACGATCCGCGGAGCATCGCGGCCAACCCATCGGACCCGTGGTTCATCGGCTCGCGCAAGATCGACTCCTTCCGCAGTCCCTCGACCATGATCATGTTCGCCGAGGAGAATACCGGGCTTCTTCCCGGCATCATCATCATCGATCCGCGCTTCGTCGGGGAGGACCTCACTGAGCCGCGCCACCTCGGCGGCGCCGTGGCCGTGTACCTGGACGGCCACTCGGGCAACCTTCCGGCCAATGCGAATCTCTTCTATGACAGCGACTACTGGTCGATCAAGCCCAGTACGACGCACCGCCCGCTCAGCCCCGTGTTCAAGATCGAGCACGAATCCCCGCACGGCCCGAGCACCGCGCCGTAATCACGCACGCCGCCTACCACACGTAGCCGCGCCCGGTCGGGCAGAGTTTCACGTCACGCCACGCGCCGGACAGCCCGTTGTGCTGCGTCACCGTGATGCCGCTGAAATGTAACCGCTGGTTGACCTGGGCCTCGTGCTGTTCCGTCGCGATCCAGAGCGGGCCGAAATGCTGATAGGAGGACAGCGCCATCGCCGTCGCAATCTCCGCCCCGCCACGCGGCCGCAGACGCCATGCGACGATCCGGTCGCGGCCATCGAGAAACAGTTCATACACATCGCCCGCCCGGCCGGCCTCCACGGGATAGACCACATCCACCTGCCGCGCCGCCTCGCCGGTGACTGGCGCCCGGGCCATGCCGCGATCCACCACTTCCAGGTCGTTGTTCCAACTCAGCCGCAACGGCGGCAGCAGCTTCAGCGTATCGCTGATGAACCATCGGTCGGCGCGGGTGTACTTGTCCTCCGACTCCGGCGTCAGCAGGCCGCGCTTGTAGACCAGCTTCTTGGACGCGCCATCCTCCTCGTACGCCAGCGTCACCTGCCCCTCGTCGGGTCGCCAGATCCATTCGCGCCGGGCCTCGACTTCGCCATCGCGCTCCACGCGGATCGTGTAGCGCAACTGCTCGATCCGGCCGAACTGGTCAACCCCTGACGCCCCGAGAATGCGCTCTCTAAGCGACTGCGGCCCCGCGCAACCGACCGACAGCATCAAACCCATCGCCAGTAACGCCATCACGATCAAGCGCGGCATGACTTCGCCTCCCGTTCGAAGAGTGGACACCCACGAGTGTAGACCGTCGCGGCCGGGAAAGTAAACACTATGGCCGCTCGAGAAACGTCTCGAGCCTGGCGAAAAGCCGCTCGCAATCGTGCTCGCTCACATCGCCCATGTTCGCGATCTGCAGCCAGCCCCGCTCTTTCAGGTAGCTGCTCTCGCCGCCGATCAGCACGCCCCACTGCCGGCACAGGTCCACCAGTTCGCCCGGACGCACCCCGCGCGGCGGGGTGAACGAGGTGATCACCGGTGCGGCCGCCTCGCCGTTTACGATCGGACACAAGCCCAGCCGCCGCAGACTGCGCCGTACGTACGAGGCCACGTTCGCGTAACGCTCGAACGTCGCCTTCTGCGTCAGCGGCCCGTCGTAAGCCTGCAGCGCGGCATCGAGCGCCACCAAGTCTTGCGAAGGGAAGGTGAACCGCGGCCCGCCGCATTCCAGCGCGGCTGCCAAGTCGTAGTACGTCGGGACCCGCATCGGGTCCACGCCGTCGAGCATGCCCGCCTTGGTGAAGACCATCGCCGCCCCCGCCTTACCGCCCAGCGACTTGCCGCTCGTCGCCGATGCCAGGTGGATGCACGGATCGCTCAGGTCCAACGGCGTCGCGCCGAGCGAACTGACGCAGTCCAGGCACACCCGCAGCCCGCACCGACGCGCACGCGCCAACAACGCCGACAGGTCGTTGAGCATGCCCGTGCTCGTCTCCAGGTGCACGGCCCACACCCAGTTGACGTCCGGGTTCTCCGACCGCGCGGATTCGATGGCATCGATCGCGTCCAGCGACCACGGTTCGCCCCACGGACGCTCGATCACGTTGAACAGCAGACCCCAGCGCCGCGCCTGCCGCACCAGTCGCCGACCGAACTCACCATTGACCAGGATGAGTCCGCGGCGAATCGAACGGTCCGCCGCGAGCGTCGCGCCGACAATGTCGTTGGCCAGGGTGCCTGATCCATTGAACAGCGCCACCTGCGGCGACACGCCGCCGCGCCCATTGTCCGTTCGACCGGCCATTCGGGCGGCGGGATTCGACTGCCCGTCCACCATGCGGCACAGCGCGGCGCGCACATCGTGGAACACCTGGTCGAACGCCCGGGATCGATGGTAGATCGGCGGGTCACGCAGCGCGTCACGCACCGCCGCCGACATCTGCACCGGCCCTGGCAGCAAATGAAGCGGCGGCCCCGGGGCGCGGCCGTCAACGTCCGCCTCGACGCGACCCGCCGCGCCGCGCGATTCACCGTCCGACCCGTTCGCCCCCTTCGACGCATGCCGCAGATGTCGTTCCCATCGCCTCACATCCCGCGCCAGGCCCGGCGGCATGTGTTCGATATCAAGCACCATGGGGACAAACCATGCGTCTCCGGACTGCTTGGCCGGCGCAAAGGCACGGAAACCCAGCCGTTCGTAGAGCGAGAGCCGGTCCTGGAAGCCGGAAATCAGCAGGTGGCTGTAGCCGTGGCGCATCGCGTAGTCGATCATGACCCAGTTCAACCCGGCGAAGATCGGGCCGTTGCGCTGCCCGGGTTCGATCGCCAGCAGCCGCGCTTCGAGCGGGCGGCCGTAGGCCTCCAGCAGCGTGGGATCCTCCAGCTTGCTGCTGACGGAGAACGGCGCTTCGCCGTGCACCGCGATCATGGCGACGATCTTGCCCCGGCGTTTGGCGATAAAGTACACGTTCTTGTGGTGGAACTTGTCCACCAGGCGACCGGAACCGTCGGCTTCGTGCTGCGGGATCTCCCGGACGAACGTGCGGTAGTTCAGGGCATGCAGTTGCTCCAGTTCCTCCTCGGTCGTCGCGCGCTTGAACACGAAAGAACCGACCTGCAGTGGGTGCCCTGCTTCGGCCGGCGGCAACGTCCCGGTGGTGTGTTGTTCAATGGTCTTCATGAGGCGCTGCGTTTCGAGCGGTAGACGGGCTTTTCCTGATCCTTCCTCTGCCGCGACATCGGCAGACGACCCAGAGCCGATGGTCCCAACAGCCCTGATCGGCGCGAGGCAGCCGCATCCGCGCCTCGTCCAGCGTACATCATGCCGCTAACACTGTTCTAACGCAAGTGGAAACGCGCTGGATTTCCCGTTATCGGCCGGCGGCACCGTCGAGTCCCAGTGCGCCCCCGGGCCATCTGTTGCTACCGCGCCCGCGCTCGCCGGTTGCGGCCCCACGATTCGGGGGCCAAAGACAAGGCCCCGCGACTTGTCATCGCGGGGCCCTCGTTCGAATCACGCCTTCCGACCGTCGGCGGCTCAGGCCGGCGCCGGTTCAGTCTTGGTCTCGCCGCTCGTCGCGGCCTTCGGGGCGAACACCAAGATCAACGGCGAGGCGACGCCCACCGAACTGTACGTCCCGACCAGCACGCCGATGATCATCGCGAAAGCGAAGCCGTGGATGCTCCCGCCGCCGCCCAGGGCGTACAGCACGGACAGCGCCAGCAGCGTCGTGACGGAAGTGAGCACCGTGCGGCTGATGGTCTGGTTCAGCGACTCGTTCATGATCGCCGGTGTCGGCTCGGCCAGCTTGCCCTTGTTCTCGCGGATGCGGTCGAACACCACGATCGTGTCGTTGAGCGAATAGCCGACGATGGTCAGCATTGCCGCGACGAGCGCCAGGTCGATCCTGAACGCCGCGATGCCCAGCACATCGCCCACGCTGTTGTAGATGAACGCACTGACCGCCAGCGCGCCCAGCGCGATGGTCACATCGTGCACCAGGGCGCAGATCGCCGCGATGCCGTAACGCAGGCTGCCGAACCGCACCCAGATGTAAATGACCACCGCCAGCAGCGACAGGAACATCGCCTCGGCCGCCTGCACCTGCATGGTGCGCGATACCTGGCTGGAGAAGTTGGTGACCGAATCCAGGCTGTCGCCCTCGGTCATCGCCGTCCGCGTGATGTCCCACACCATTGCCGAGAGCGTTTCCTTCGCCCGGTCGTCATCGAACCGATCGGCCATGTTGGTCTTGCGGTAGTCGGTGTAGCCGTCCCTGAAAACCGCGGCGAAACTCGTGTAGGTCGCCGGCGCTTCTTCGGTTGCCGCCGTCGCCTGCTCGATCGGGTAGACCCGGAACTCGATGAACCCGCCGGCGTAGTCGGAGAACGGCTTCTTGCCGCGCATCGTTTCGATGCGGCTTTCCACCTCCGCCTTGGTCAGCGGCGCGCTCAAATCATCCATGTGCACCACGACGCCGCCGAGATAGGAATCAGGCACGCCGAAGGTTCGCTCGGCCGCCTCGCTCAACTGCAGCACGTCCGTCAGCGGCCCGTCCAGCACCTTCACCGCCTCCGGCGCGTCGGTGTGACGGATCATGTCCGACCCGAAGAACTTCACGCTGGGCACTTCCGGGATCTTCCCGGCGAACGCCGCCTTGATGCCGTCACCCACCCGCTTGCTGTTCTCATCGAGCACGACGATGCTGAACTGCGTGTACTTGCCGCCTTCGGTCTCATCGCCCATCCCGACGACCTGCGCGTTGGCGGGCTTGAATTCGCGGCGTTGCTTGTCGTCACCGGCGTACGCCTCGAGCAGCGCATCGGCCTCCGTCTTGCTCAGCGCCACGTCGGGCGCCAGGTTGAAGGTCACCTGCGTACCGCTGCGGAACTCGATGTCCATCAGGTCGCCGCCGCGATAGAAGATCGCGAACAGGCTGGCCACCACCAGCACGATGCTGGCCCCGAAGAAGACGTTGCGCATGCCGAACCAGTTGATCTTCGGATTCAGCAGCTTGCCGACCGCCGGCACCGCCGTGGGCAGCATGCTCAGCTTGTCGGCGTCGGTGAACTTCACCCAGTAGTCGACGATCACCCGCGTGCAGAACAGGGCCGTGAACAGCGAGGACACCACGCCGATCATCAGCGTCAGGGCGAAGCCCTTGACTTCCGCCGTCGCCGTGTAGTAGAGCACCACGCAGGTGATCAGCGTGGTGATATTCGCGTCGACGATCGCCGAGAGCGCTTTCTCGTAGCCCAGCCGCACCGCCGTGCGCAGGTCGCTCTTGCGCTTCATCTCCTCGCGGATGCGCTCGAAAATCAGCACGTTCGCGTCCACCGCCATGCCGATGGTCAGCACGATGCCCGCGATGCCCGGCAGCGTGAAGGCTGAACCGGTCACCGCCATCACCATCATGATCAGCAGCATGTTGGCGGCCAGGGCGAAGTTCGCCACCGCCCCGGCGAAGAAGTAATAGATCATCATGAAGACCGCCACGACGATCAGCGCCGTGATCGCCGATTCGAGGCCGCGCGCCAGTCGGTCAGCGCCCACCGTCGGAGACACCTTGTTGATGCTGATCGGTTCGTCGTCCATGCGCCCTGCCAGCGACCCTGCGTTCAGCGTGCGCACCAGGCGCTGCGCCTCCTGTGGGTCGAAGCCGCTGCCGCCGCCGGAAATCTGGATGTTGCTGCTGAGCACATCGTTGATCCTCGGGAACGACATCACCTTGTCGTCGAGGATGATCGACATCAGGTTGCCCTGGTTGTCCTCGGTCAGCGTCACCATCTGCCGCGCGCCCGACACATCGAGCTTGAAACTGACCGCCAGGTAGCCGCGCTGATCCTGCGTCCTGCCCGCGCCCACGACCTGCCAGGTGTCGTCCCCGCCGCTGACCATCTTCTCCCCGGCACGATTCGACACGAGAATGTACGCCTTGCCCTCGTGAGGCTGAACGATCGGGATGCGCGGCTCGGTCCGACTCGCGTACATCGCGCTGAACAACTGCTGAAGCTCCCGCTCGTACTCCTCGACTGACTCCGAGGGGTCGCGCGTCACCAGGTCGTTCGCCAGCGCCCGCCGTTCGGCCGGGTTGTTCAGCTTCTCCGGCTTGCCCTGCTCATTGATCCGCAGCGTCAGGTCGTTGGCCAGGTCGTCGATCTCACGCCACACGAAATCCGGCTCGGACGCGCCCGTTTCACGCCCGACGCCACGCAACTGCGGCCCGTTTTCGCGAAGCTCCCGCCGCAACCGCTCGACCGTCGCATCGTTCAGCGTCCCCACGTGTGGCACGATGCGGAATTCCAGCACCCCCGCCCCGCGGAGCAGGCGCACCAGGTCCTGCGGGTCGTCCAGCAGGCTGCGATTGTCTTCGTACGCATCCCACGCCGACACCGCCGCCTTGATCTGCTCCTGGCGCCCCGGATACTGCGCCAGCATTTCGTCCACCGCCTGTTCGCGCGGGCTCCTGGCGTTCTCGGGTTCGGCCGGCCGCTCGTCGTTGAGCTTGAGCACGCCCATCAACTGCGCGTGCGTGATGTTCTCCGCAAGCACCGCATCACGCGCCTCGGTGACGGCCCTCGCCGCCGCGTTGCGCTGACGCGCCGCTTCGATCAACGCCTCTTCCGCCTCGTCGTACGCCTTCTTGGCCTTCTCCCACGCGGGTTTGGCCGCCTCAAGCGCCGCCTTGGCCGCCTCGTATCCCGGCTTCAGCTCCTCCACCGCCTTCAGGGCGGCGCTGACCCGGCTCTCCGCGCCGGCGACCACTTCCTCGGCCTGCTTGACCTTCTCCTTGAACGCTTCTTCCAGCGGCGCCGGATCCTCGCCTTCGCCCGGTTCGGCCGGCCCGAGGTCCTTCACATCGGCCAGTCGCTGCATGGCCGCATCCAGCGCGGCCTGCGCACGTTGCAGGTCCGTCTGCAGGCCGTCGTACTCGCCGGCGATCTCGTCGAACTTCTCCTTCGCCGGGTCATACGCCTCCGCCGCCTGCTCCAGCGCGGCCTTGGCCGCCTGCTGGGCTTCCAGCTTCTCGCGGTAAGGCGTGGCCGCCGCCAGCAGCGCATCGTACGCTTCGCCCAGCTCGCGCAACCTGTCGAACAGCGTCGTGTTCCCGCCGACCCATTCACCGGCGTCGTTCTTCTTGAAGCCGGCCAACTCACGGAAATAAGCCGTGCGCGCGGCCTGCGCCTCGGCCGTCTTGGCCGCCAACTTGGCGTCGGCGATGTCCTCATCGTCCAGATTCCCCGCCAGCAGCGCTTCGCGGGCGTCGTACCACGTGTTGCGCAGTACCTCGGTGTCCGCCGGCGCCAACGGCATCTGGATCTCGATGCGATTACCCGTCGCCTTGCGCCACACCAGACGCATGGTGTCGTTCGGGTCGATGCGCTTCTTCTGCACATCGATGATCTCATCGAGAATGTCATCCGCGCGGCTGGATTCCTCCGGCGGTATGTAGACCTCGTAGATCAGCCGGGTGCCGCCCGCCAGATCGATGCCCAGACGCGGCGGCCAGCTCGCCCACAGCAGCAGCGCCGAAACCACCAATACACCGATCACCAACAACGGTTTCCAGATGGGAATCTTGTTCATGAGGAACCTGATACCTGAAGCTACTGATCCTGCCGCGCCGAGCACATGCCGGGCCCTTCACCCGACATGCGGGACGCTCCGTGTCCCGCCTCGCCGCGACCTCTTTCCTGTATTCGTGAAACGGGATCCACTTCCGCGTCCCGCCGGACCGGTTACACCCTCAGTCCTTGTCGTTCTTCTTATCGTCGTCGCCGCCGCCACCGCCACGCTCGCCGACGACACCCTGGATCGCGCTGCGCGCGAAACGCATCTTCGTGTTGCTGCCTTCGTCGACCTTCAGCACGATCTCGTTCTCGCGCACCTCCAGCACCGAACCGATGACCCCGCCCACCGTCTGCACCCGGTCGCCGCGCTTGATCGCCGCCAGCATCTGTTGACGCTGCTTCTTCTGCTTGCGGCCGTTGAACATCATGAACACGATCAACAGCAGCGCGCCGCCCATCAGGAACAACGTGGTGGTATCGCCGAAGAGGCCGGGCGGGTCATCCTTCTTGGGCGGCGTGGGCGTCTTGACTTTGCCGTCCCCGCCCAGTTCCACCTGGCCGCCGCTGCCATTCCCGCCGTTACCACCTCCGCCGTCGCCAGCCCCGCCGTTGCCGTCACCGGCTTTGGGCTGCACCTCGGCCAGGAAAAGGGGAATACCTTCGAAGAATCTCTGTTGCATAGCGTTACCTGCTGTATGTGGCGATACGCCGACACCCCGATGCGCCGCGCCGGCTTCCGCAGCCGCCGCCGTCACGCCATCGAGCGATGCAGCATCACCCGCCTGTTTGGATCGCCACCGGCCACCGCCGGGCGATCAAAGACTGGTCATTGTCGGTAATTGCCCGCCGGATGTCCAATAGCAGGCGCTGGAAGTGCCGCAGGTTGTGAAGACTGACCAGAATCGGCCCCAGCATCTCCCCGGCCGCGAACAGATGCCGCAGATAGCTGCGGCTGAAACCGCCCCCATCCACCCCGCCCCGGCAGGCCGGGCAATCGCACCCGGCATCGATCGCCGACCCGTCCCGGGCGTACTTCGCATTGCGCAGCCGCACCTGCCCCGTCGGCGTGAAAGCATTGCCGTTTCTACCGTTACGCGTCGGAAGCACGCAGTCGAACATGTCCACCCCCGCCTGCACCGCCGACCAGATATCCCGCTCGTACCCCACCCCCATCAGGTACCGCGGCCGGTTGGCCGGCAGACGCGGGGCCGTGAACGCCACCACCTTCCGCAACTCCTCCGGCCCTTCGCCCACCGCCACGCCGCCGATCGCGTACCCCGCCAGGTCGTGACTGCACACCGCATCCACGCACCACGCCCGCTGGTCGAGGTCCGTCCCGCCCTGCACGATGCCAAAGAGCGCCTGCTCGTCCTTCCGCCCGTGGGCGGCCACGCATTCACCCAGCCACCGGCACGACCGCTCGCACGCAATCCGCACCCGCTCGCGATATGCCGCGCCCGAGAGCATCGGCACCCCGGCCGTGCCACTGCGGGCCTGCCCGGTGCCACTGGCGGCTTGCCCGGCGCCAGCGCCAGCTCGTCCGCCAGTGCCGCAAGTGCGATCATCCTCGCCGTCTCCATCCCGCACCGCACGCATCGCCGCCCGCTGCTGCTGATGCTCGCTCGGCGCGGCCGCGGGGGGACAATCGTCAAACGCCATGATGATGTCCGCCCCCAACTCGTTCTGCACCCGCATCGATGAGGCCGGCGTCATCTGCACCATCGCCCCATCCAGGTGCGACTTGAACATCACCCCCTCATCATCAATGGCGTTGATGTCCCCCAGCGAGTAAACCTGGAACCCCCCGGAGTCGGTCAACATCGGCCCGCCCCACCCCGACCACTTCTGCAAGCCCCCCATCGCCGCGACCAACTCCGAGCCCGGCCGCAACAGCAGGTGGTAGGTGTTGGCCAGAACAATCTGCGCCCCCGTCCCCGCGACCGATTCAGGTAACAACCCCTTGATCGCCCCCTGCGTCCCCACCGGCATGAACGCCGGCGTATCAAACGAACCATGCGGCGTCACGACTCGACCCACCCGAGCATCGCACCAGTCAGCCGTGTGTGAGATGTCGAAGGAGATCGCGGGCATGGATCGAATACTAGCACAAGGACCGCGCGGCGCACGTGCCGTAGGCGAACGGGTAGCACAACGTTCTGGTGCATGGAACACTTGATTCCACCGCCCGACATTGCGATAATTCGGTGATACGATCGACGACTCCCCGGCGAATGCCGGTTGGGCAGCCTACATGGCTGCCTGTTTTTTCTCCCCCGGGTTCGGTATCCTGTCCGTCGATGGGCAATCGCAGCATCGTCTACATCGATGGCTTCAACCTCTACTATGGCTCAGTCCGGGGCACTTCCTTCAAGTGGCTCGATATTGAGCAGCTCTTCGTGAGATAGCGTCCGGACGATGACATCCAACTCATCCGCTATTTCACGGCTCTCGTGGACGGCCCGTCGCGCCGCCGGCAGATGACCTACCTCGCCGCACTGCGGACGCTCGCGCATGTCCAGGTGGTCGAGGGGCGGCTTAAGAGGAAGCGATTCCGGTGCGGCGTTCGGACATGCACGTTCACCGGCTCAAGGCACTACATCGGGCAGGAAGAGAAGCGAACCGATGTCTCGATCGGTATCCACTTGATCGACGACGCCCATTGCGATCTTGCGGACCGCTTCGTACTCGTGAGCGGCGATTCCGATCTCGTCCCCGCGGTGCGCCTTCTCAAGGAACGATTCGCTCGCAAGCAGGTCATTGTCTACGTCCCATCGCGCGACGAGGTGCGCGGCGCGGCGACCGAGTTGCGGGGCGAAGCCGATAGGCACCGAACACTACCCATGAACCTGATCAAACGATGCCAGTTCCCGTCAGAAATCCCAGATGGACGAGGCGGCACGATCCGCAAGCCGGAGACTTGGTAGCTCGCCCCGTCTGTCTCTTCCCCAGTTCCTCTCCGCGCCTCTGCGCCATCTGCGTAATCTGCGGGCCAATTCGAATTCAACTCGCCCGACGCTGACGATCCGTCTCGCGCTGAAGTGTCTTCTTCTCCGCCTCGGTCAGGCTGTGCAGCCCGTGCTCCTTGACCTTCGTGAGGATGCGATCCACCTCCGCCTGGTTCTTCTCACTCTTGCGGTCGCGCTTCTTTTCCCGCCGTTCGATCTCGCGCGCCGCCCGGTCCGCCGGCTTGCGCGGGCCGATGGTGTCCGCGAAGTCCAGCGCCCGCGGATTGCGCACCAGCAGGAAGCCGAAAAGCGCCCCACCCAGGTGCGCCGCCTGCCCGCCGGGGTTGTCACCGCCCGTGAGGATCACGAACGCGGCGAACACGATCGCCAGCAACGCCATCGTGCGCATCCGCATCGGGATGAACATCATGAACAACACCGTCGTGTTCGGCGACACCATCGCGCACCCGGCCAGGATGCCGAAGATGCTGCCCGAGGCGCCGACAAGATACCCCGACCCCACCACGTTCAGATACACCAGCACCGCGTACAACCACGCGCCGCACGCGCCGCATAGCAGGTAAAACGCCAGGAACCGCTTGCTGCCCCACCACCGCTCCATGATCGGCCCGAAGAAAAACAGCGCGATCATGTTGAACAGGACATGCATCAGACTGCCGTGCAGAAACTGGTAGGTGAACCAACGCCAGACCTGCCAGTGCACCAGCGTGCTCTCGAACGTGAAAGCACCCCAGGCCGTCGGCGAATTGGGGGCGGGCACGTTCGGAGACTGCACCACCCCGCCCACCATGATGTCGATGAGGAACACGCCTACGTTGATCGCCAACAACCACTTCACCATCGACACGCCCTGCAACGGATTGCCGAAGCGCATCTGCCCCCCGCCGCGCCCCCCGAAGCCGCCGCCGCGCGGGTTGTAGTCTGCCTGGCTGTAGTCGCGATCCTGCCAACCCATATCCGGTATCTCGCTTCCCGGCCGACGTGCGGCTTTCACCGTCACGTCAGCCTGACATCGTCACCGTCCGATAGTAAAGCAGTGTCGCGAGGGTCTTGCCGTCGGTGATCGCCCCGTCCCTCACCATCTGCATCGTCCGATCCCATGACACCACTTCAGCCACGATCCGTTCGCCACCCTCCAGTTGCTGGCCCACCCGTTCCAGATCATACGCCGCAAACGCGTGCATCTGTTCGGTGCAGATGCCCGGACTGGTGTAGAAAGTCGTCAGCGGCTCGATCCGCCCGGCCGCATAACCGGCCTCTTCCACCAATTCACGCTTCGCACACGCCACAGGCGGCTCGCCCGGTACATCCAGCGTCCCGGCCGGCAATTCCCACAACGCGCCCCCCGCCGCCGGACGATGGTTGCGGATCATCACGATCGACTGCTCATCCAGCACCGGCAACACCACCACCGCCCCCGGATGCGTCACGATCTCCCGCCGATGCAGCCGGCCATCCGAGCCCGCCACATCCACCCCACGCACCTCGTAACGCCTCCCCGCGAACAGAAGCTCGCCCTGCTGTATGTGCTCTGGAATCATGCGGGGATTATAGTCGTCAGCCGTCCCACTCAGCCCACCTTGCGGCCCGTCGGCACAAACCGTAGCTCCAACCGATGGCCAAGCGCCGCCGCGATGCGCCGCAGCATCGCCAGCGAATGTCCCTCGTAGTCGGCGTTCTCCAAACGACAGATCACCGACGCGGTGGTGCCCACGCGTTCGGCCAACTCGCGCTGTGTCAGACCGGCCCGGTCACGCATCGCAAACAGCATCTCCGCCACTTCCATCTGCTGCCCGAACGCCGCTTGAGTGTCACGATCGGACACACTCGAACGATGGCGTTGCTCTATAATCTTCAGCGCATTGCTCGTCTTCTTCGTCGCCATGGCATTCACTCCCGATACGTGTGTGCCTCCGGGTCCGCCTCAAAACGCATCTTCCGGTCCACCGCCCGATCAATGTCAGCCACCGGCACCGCACGCTCTTTCGTCAACGCATGTGCCAGCACGGCCACCTGCCGGCCGTGGAAGAAGTAGAGCAGACGGTAGTTTACGCGCCCGCAACGGATGCGCAGCTCGTGAACACCATCGCGAAGCAAATCCGCCGTGGGCCGACGCAACTCGTGCCCGAGCATCGCCAGGCGCTCCAGCGCCGCACGGCACTTGTTGAACGCGCGGCTGTCGCGCGCCGCCAACTCACTCAACCAATCCAAGACCGGCGCCGATCCATCCAACGCGCAGAAGAACAGCAGTTCGGTCTCAGGCATCCCGGAATCTCCGTGGCGTCATGCAGTACTATGTTAGCAAATTTGCGAAGATGTGTCGAGCCCGATCACCCATGCATCAACTCCCACCCGATCACGAAGATCGGCACATCCACGATCGCATGGCTCACCCAGCACGGCCAGATCGACCGGTAACGCAGGTACAACCACGACCAGATCACCCCGCCCGCAAACACGCCGGCCGAGCCGATGAGCGTGATCCCCCAATCAAACTGCAGCCGCAACACGAGCACATGATGCGCCGTGAACACTACCGCCGCGCCGAGTATCGCCAGCCCGCCGCGCCATCGCGCGCTTACCCCGCCCAGCACCCGCTCGAGCTTCACGAACACGAACCAGCGGAACACATACTCCTCGATCAGGCTGTTGAGCGTCACGATGTACACCGCCAGCAGCAGGTAGAGCCACACGTTATCCAGGTGCCGCGCGGCCATCATCGCGCGAAGGTGCTCAAGCTCGGTCGCATCAATCATCCCCTGCCCGAACCACCACCACGCCCCGTAGATGCCCGCCGCGATCACCACCCCCGAGACCGCCCCCGTCCAGAGCCCGCCGCGCTTCACCGGCGACAAGCTGACCTTCCGCCGATCCACCCACACCCACCACGCGGCCGGCAACAGGGCAACCCAAACCTTCCCCGCCATGTAGATCGCATTCCCAACCGCCCCGGGCGCGATCACAAAACTGAACAGCACCCCCACCGTCAACGCCGGCGCGATGAGCAGCAGCGCGAAGGCCGCGAGCGTCCACTCCCTTCTGACGATTGAATCAGCATCTGACATCCGTGCAACATACCGCAATCATGCCAAACGGTTTCATCTGTGTGCATCCGTGTGCATCTGTGGTTTCATCCGCTTCATCCCCATCCGCATTCATCCGCGGTTCCATCAGAACAAAAAGCACGACCCGGGCTGGGGAAGCACCGGGCCGCGCTCGATCAGGGGCGATAAGGGGCAAACGTAAGTCTGTTCTTCTCGCGATCGCCTTACGCGAGGTTCTTGTGCGGGTTCTTCGGACGCGGCCACGGAACCTTGAACTTCTTCGTCTTCCGTGAAGGCTTCTCGTCCGCGGCCGGCGTCGATTCTGCCTTCTCCGCCTCCGCTTCCGTCGCCTGCGTCTGTTCCGTCTTCGAGGGCGCCTGCTCCGGCGCGTTCTCCACCTTCTGAAGCTCCGGCTTCTCCGGCTTCACCGGTGCCGCCGGCTTGGGAATCACGATCACCGGTGCCGACTCGTCCATCTCCTTCTTCGCTTCCTGCGGCTGGTGCCCGTCCCCGCGGAAGACCTGCGGCTTGGCCGTCAGGTGTCGATGCAGCATCTGCGCCCGCGGAATTGTCGAGTTCGCATCAATCGGGTTCGGTCCCTGGTGCACGTAGTCCTCGTTCGGATCGATGTAGATCGTCGTCCCGCCGCGCAGTTTCACTTCGATCAGGTGCGGATATACCGGCTGCTCGGCCAGCGCCCGGCTGACCGTCGCCGCCGACTCCACGATCGGGTTGACCAGCACCGACCCGCCGCGCATCTTCATCTCACGAGTCGCCGCGTGCGGCCCAGGCTCCCCCTTCACGCCGTCACGGGTGTGGATCACCGGCCCACGCGTGGGCACGGACTCCCAGACCACGCCTTCGCTGGTGTGAATCGAAGGCCCTCCCGCCATGGCCGCGGCCGCCATGGCGCCGATCATGATCCCCGCCATCCCACTGGCCAACTCGTATCCTAATCGCATCTCCCTGACCTCCTGTCTCTCCGTTGCGTCTGTAAATCCCTCTGGGCGACTAACTTGCGTCCATTTCCCTGCGGGCGACCTGCGTCCGCCTATCCCGACCATACCCCCCGAAAGCGTCCTGACCACCTTCCCCCCGGGCGTTTTTCCCGGACCCCCAAGAGCGTCATTGCGCCTCCCCGTCCCGTCGTTGTCCCGGCTCCCCCTACGGAGCCCAGTCCTGCCTCTCTTGTGCGTCTCAGCCCAGGCCGGTTTTCCCAGCCGGCTTGGGCCATCTCCGAGCGACAGAAGAAGAAATGGCAAGGGTCGTGCCAACGGCACAGCGGCTGCCAACGTGCGCGTAAACGACTGACTCGAAATTACTTATGGGATATGGCGCCCGCTCGCCCCGCCGTCGGCCGGACCGAATGATGCCCCCACGCAACACCCCTGTTGCTGCCCGACCTCAACGTGGTCCCCATGATGCCCTGCAGGCACGCAGCAAGCGGACCGGTCAGTCCCGGCCGCCGTCAGGCCGCGGGCCTGTTTCTGGACAGCGCCATGTTGTGCGCAGAACGTGGTACCAAATTTTTGGGGTTTCTTCAGGCCGCGCAGGTTTTCTTAAGCTCGGCCGCATCGTCAGTTGCGCGGACGGGACCCCGCAAAACGGGCCATCTTGCGCGCACCGGGGCGGCCCTTCGTCCCTATGTAGGGGGGCCCTGCGCCCGCCTGGTCGCCGCCGCCCCACGCTTGGAGACCCTGAACATGGCCCTAAAACTCTCAAACCCGTCATCGGCTGGACTGCCGTATGACGAAAACCCGCTGGAAACAGCCCAATCCGGCGCAAACCGACTGAAGCTGGCTGAAACGGGCGAAAACGCGTGCACTTTTGATCGGTTTTCTGGCGTATTCATTCCGCCAGAGCGCGCTTCCGCGCTTCGATACGCGATTTCAGGCCCTGAAGGCAGGTTGTCACCAGCCGCACCTAAGCCTCCTGCGCCAAGCGCGGCGAAACATCCAAAACCACCACGCTGCGTCGCCCCGCGACGAGCCGCCCGTGCGAGCTTCTTCCACAGGCATCTCCTCGTCCGCGCCTGCGTGGTACGATCCCCGGCCGCAGGTCGGCTTCCTCCCGGAATGCCCCGGCCTGCGCATCGCGTCCACGCCGCGTCGCATCATCCTCAACAGAAGGGGCAACCTATGAAACTCGTCACGCTCTCCATCGCTCTCACGCTGGCGCTGTTGCTCGCCGCTTGCGGCGACGCGTCGCCGCCCGACGGGCAGAACACGCCGACCACCACCGACAACGCATCGGATCACAGCGACCACGACCACGACAGCCACGGCATGCACGACAACGGCGATGGCCACAGCGCCGCCAACGGCAACACGGATGGCGATGATGACGACGACCTGCCGCCCATGGTCGTCGCGGCCAAGACGGTGCCCGGCCGCATCGCACTGGTCAGCGAGGCCTTCGAACTGAAATCCATGGACGAAATCGGCCCGATCGCGGCCGAGCACTTCCCCAAGATGTACCCCGCCATGGGCGCCAATGTGCGCCACGCCTCCCGCAAGGGCGAGTTGCACTACTACGACTACACCGAAGCCGGCCAACCCTTCAAGCTGCAACTGGTCGTGCCCACCACCCTCAAGGACCTGCCCCAGCCTGCCAAGGCCGGCGCCTACACCTACGTGCGGCAGCCGGCGTTCGTGTGCGTCGAATCCGAGCACCACGGCAGCCTCGACACGCTGGGTGAATCCTGGCAGAAGCTGGCCGAGTCGGCCGCGGCCGCCGAACTGACGCCCACCACCACCGGCCGTGAGATCTACGTGAAGATGGCCGACCCGGACAGCGATCAGAACCACGTGATTCTCCAGATGGGCGTCGAACAGACGCAATAGACCGGTCTTCCGAGCCCCGCCCGGCCGGACGCCGCTGCCCGGGCAACCTCTGGCGGAGCAAATGGTCTTCACATATCATGGCCCGCCCGCAGTCGCTTTCGCATCGCGCCGGACGGCGCGCCGAGCCTGTCTGCCCGGCCCGTCCGCCCGCGCCGGAGTACGAGAAGGAGCACCTCGATGACCGTCAAGTATTTCCTCGCAGAGAAGGACATCCCGCGTCAGTGGTACAATCTGGCCGCCGATCTGCCCACACCGCTGCAGCCGCCGCTCGGACCCGATGGCAATCCCATCTCGCCCGACATGCTCGCGCCGGTCTTCCCGATGAACCTCATCGAGCAGGAGATGTGCGCCGACCGCTGGGTTGACATCCCCGAGGAAATCCTCGACATCCTGTATCGCTGGCGACCCTCGCCGCTCTGCCGCGCCAAGTACCTCGAGGAACACCTCGATACGCCGGCGCGCATCTACTACAAGAACGAGTCGGTCAGCCCGGCCGGCAGTCACAAGCCCAACACCGCGGTGGCGCAGGCCTGGTACAACAAGCAGTTCGGGATCAAGCGGCTGACGACCGAAACCGGCGCGGGCCAGTGGGGCTCGGCGCTTTCCTTCGCCTGCGCCCTGCTCGGCCTGGAATGCAAGGTCTTCATGGTGCGGATCAGCTTCGACCAGAAGCCCTTCCGTCGCCTGATGATGGAAACCTGGGGCGGCAAGTGCATCCCCAGCCCGAGCGAAGAAACCCAGGCTGGCCGCGCCATCCTCGAGAAAGACCCCGACACGCCCGGTTCGCTGGGCATCGCCATCAGCGAAGCGATCGAGGCGGCCGTGACCGATACGTCCGGCGAGACGCGCTATTCGCTGGGCAGCGTGCTCAACCATGTCATGCTGCATCAGACCATCATCGGTCTCGAAGCCAAGAAGCAGCTCGAGATGGCCGGAGAGAAGAAGGTGGACGTGGTCATCGGTTGCGCCGGCGGCGGCAGCAACTTCGCCGGGCTGGCCTTCCCCTTCACGCACGACAAGATCAACGGTGAGGACATCACCATCATCCCCGTCGAGCCCACCAGTTGCCCGACGCTCACCCGCGCGCCTTTCGCCTACGACCACGGCGACACGGCCAGGATGACCCCGCTCATGCCGATGTTCTCGCTCGGCCACGCGTTCGTGCCCCCGCCGATCCACGCCGGCGGGCTGCGCTACCACGGCATGGCCCCGCTCATCAGCCAGGCGGTCAACGAAGGCCTGATGACCCCCGAGGCCATTCACCAGACCGAGTGCTACGAAGCCGCGATCACCTGGGCCCGCACCGAAGGCCTGATCGTCGCCCCGGAAACCAGCCACGCTGTCGCGTCGGCCATCCGCCAGGCCAAGCAGGCCAAGGAGGAGGGCAAGGAGAAGGTCATCGTCTTCAACCTGTCCGGCCACGGCCTCATGGACCTGACCGGCTACAACGCCTACCTCACCGGCAAGCTGGCCGACCACCCGCTCCCGCCGGAGCAGTTGGAGCGTTCGATCGCCGTCTTCGCCGATTACCCGAAGCCGCAACTGGCCAAGACCGGAAAGTGGTAAGCCGGGCGGTCGTCGCCAGCCCGGTAGACTGAAACGGAGACACGGACCCGTCCATCGACGGGTCCGTGTCAACGCCCCCGTTTGTGATTCGATCGCCCGTCCCCGTTCATTCCGGCTCGCTCACATCCATCACCAGCAGCCAAGCATCCGTCCCGCCCGCAAACGTCTCGCCCTTTTCCGTCGTCGGCGCCTCAGCGCTTCGTGAAGCGCCGACCATGACATACCGATCGCCCCGCCGCGCGATGCCGTGAGGATCCACATCCGGCAGTGACGTGATGAACGTCGCCCTGTGCGTCCGGTCGTAAACGCGCACGAACCCGCCCCATTCGCCGGGCTGATGCCACGCGTCATCCGTCACTCGAAAGGCTCGACAATGCCGTCCCACCGCGACCATCCCTCCGCCGCGCATGCCCGCCAGGTCGATGGCCCACGTCGGCTCGTAGCGCCCGTTGTGGTACGAACTGAGAATCTCCCCGCGGACCAGCGCGCCGTTTTCGCCCCGCAGCCGTACGACCGTTCCCATGAAGAGCGTTCGCCCTTTCATCGCCGCGGCCGAACCGTACAGCGCCTCTCTGCCGACCCGCTTCGTGTAATCAAGCGGATCGCGCAGCAGGATATTGTTCCCGCCGTCGCCCGCCCCGGCCGCCAGCACATTGCCCTCGTCATCCACCGCGACGCTGCGCAACGAGGCGTCGGAGACGAGCCCCCCCAGCCGGTTCCCGCCGCCGCTCATCGGGTCCACGGTGTACGCCTGCCATACCACCTTGCCATGGGGATCGAACTTCCAGAGGAACGGGCACCACCACGGTTCGTTCGACGTGCGCGACACCGACCAGCCGCACACGTAGAAGTTGCCCGCACTGTCGGCCCGGAGGCGCTGGCTGCGCGTCTGCCCGAATGTCGGGTGTTGCCAGTCTTTGAAACCACGGTGGTAGCGACTGACCTTCGATGGTGGATTCACCACCGGATGATAGATGTCCGTCTTCCATCGGCGCTGCTTGAGGTCACCCGAGAGCCTGCTCACCGAATCGCACCCGTGGTAGTACGATTCGCCGAACGCCTGGTCGTGCAACACGAGCACATCGCCGCCGGGGATGACCGCGATGTCCGTCGGCGTCCAGCGATACTCCGTACTGCGCGGCCGCCAGTGGATGGGATCGCTGATCTTCCACACGTAGTGCCGGCCCTCCAGCCAGGTCGCGGCGTCGATGGTGGTGAGCGCCCGGTTCATCCGCATCACGAACGGTTGTCCGCTGTAGTCGCCGTGGCGACCGGTCAGGTGACTGAGCGGACCGGGTGGCTGGTTGGGCCCGCCCGCCTGCCCCTTCATGTGCGGCTTGAACCCCGTCTGCATGCCGCCGGCCATGCTTGCGACGCGGCTCATGCCTGCGTTGGCATACCCGCCGATGTAGACCGCCTCATCCGTGACCGCGATCGATGTCAGGTGGGCCGCGCCTGGGGCGAGCACTGCGACCGACTCGACCTTCCCGCCATCGGCACTCAGTTTCGCGATGACGCCACAGCCATATCCCGCGGGTTGCCCTTTGCCGAACATGCGCACCGCGCACCCGCGCCACGCGGCGCCCGGCGCGCGGGCGAACTGCCCGACGACGTAGATGCTCCCATTGTCGGCGATCGCCGCGGCTTCGAATGCATCCTCGCCTGCCGTGCCGTCGCCGAATGCGGTGACGACGCGCGGCGTCGTGCCCGTTGCCGTTGCCGCCAACACCCAGACCGCGCACCAACAGAGACCAACGTGTTTCATCATGACTGTGCTCCGTCGGCGGACACCTGTGCCCGCCGGATCGATGGTCAAACGACGACGTTCGCCGGGGCTTGCCGTGATGTTCCAATAACCGAACGGGCAATCGCCAGCGCCCCGGACCCTCACCAACCCGATAACGGACGCTCCGCGTCCGCGTTTCCCCGCCCGCCGCTGACGCTGATCGCCACATGCCGATCAACTGTTCTATGGCATGGTGTTTCGGGGCAGACCCAGTGATGCCATCACAAGGAGCGAACCGGCTTTGCGCCTGGCGCTACCCACATTCCGCTGCCCACGCCCGCCTCACGCGCGGCTATGGCGCGCCGCCCTCGCCGCGCTGGTGCTCATGCTCGCGGCCTGCAGTACGCAGCCCGATCCCATCACCACGCGCATGCAACACGCCGAGGCCGACCTGATCGCGTACAGGGCCCGCGCGCCGAAGATCGACCACCCGATCAACCTCGACGACGCCATCCGCCTCGCACTCGAGAACAACCTCGATGTCTGGGTCGCCCGGCAGGAACGGGCCTTCAAGCAGGAGCTGGTCACCCAGGCGAACCTGCGGCTGCTGCCCCGCCTGGCGGCGGACGGCGAGCACAGCGACCGCTCGGAATACGACGCCAGCCGCTCGGTGAGCATTCTCTCCGGCAACGAGTCGCTCGAGCCGTCGTACTCCGAGGAACGTCACAAGCTGAAGTTCGATCTGGACCTGACGTGGGACCTGCTGGACTTCGGCGTGTCGTTCCTGCGATCGCGTCAGGCGCAGAACCGCGCGGACATCGCCGCGCAGCGCCTGCGGCGGGTGCGTCAGCGCCTGGTCTTCGATGTGACCCGAGCCTACTGGCAGGCGGTCACGGCGCGGGAAGTCGCCGCGCAGACGGACGCCATCCAGAAGCGGATCACGCGCACGCTCGAATCCACGAACAAGGAGATCGAGGAACAGACCATCAGCGAAGTCGACGGCCTCAAACGCGTCGCTACGCTGCTGGAGCAGAAGGCCGTGCTGGATCGCTACCGGCAGCGCTACCAGGCGTCGCGGGCGGAACTCGCGCGGCTGATGGGCGTCTCCGTGGAAGCGGACTTCGAGCTGGCTGCGGTCGACCTCGATCAGCCGGTTGAGCCGCTGGCCATCGACATGCAGGCGATGCAGAAGGAGGCGCTGCTCAGCCGCCCGGAGCTGTACGAGAAGGACTTCGAGCAGTACATCTCAGATGACGACGCCCGCGTCGCGATCGCCAAGATGCTGCCCAGCCCTTCGGCCTTCTTCCGCTTCGAGACCGACCAGAACAAGTACCTCTTCGCCAACGACTGGTATTCGGTCGGGCTGCGTGTGTCGTGGGATCTGCTTTCGATCCCCCAGCGCCTGGCCGAGCGCGAATCGGCCGAACTGCACGCCGACCTCATCGCGCGGCAGCGCACGGCCCTGGCCGTCGCCATCATCACGCAATTGCACCTCTCGGCCATCGAGCTTGACGATGCCCGGCGCTACCGCGCCACCACCAGGACCATCAGCGAGAAGCGCGCCCGCCTCGTGAAAGCCATGGAGGCCATGGAAGCCGAGGGCAAGTCGCACGAGGGCGAGATCATCGAGCAGCAGATGAAGTTCCTCACCGCCCGCGCGAAGTACCTTTCGGCGCACGCCGACCTGATGAACGCCCGCGAACGGATCACCACCACCATCGGGCGCGATCCGACCGTCGCCCGTCGCCCGGCGCTCGCCCCCGTCGCAGAGGCGCAGGCCGGAGGCGAGTAAGTCGCCGGCAACGGAGATGATCAACGTGACACGCAACACCCACAGCCGATTGCCCACACGGACACCCGCGCTCGTCGCGGCCGTGTTGCTCAGCGCGCTCATCACCGCGCAGGCCGCCGCGCCCGAGCAGGCTATACGCGACGGCTTCGAGCAGTTGCGTGTTGTGCTGACCCCGCGCCGCCAGGCGGTCCTCGCCGCGCAGGTCGCGGCACAGGTGACGACCACGCCGCTCGACATGGGCGACGCTTTCGCGCCCGGCGATGCGCTGATCACACTGGACACGAGGCGTTTCGCCGCGAACCAGCGCATCGCCCGGGCAAATCACGAGCACGCGCGGGCCGAATTGCAGCGGCTGGAGAAGCTGGACATGCAGCAGACCGTCCGCCGGCAAGCCGAAGCCGCGCTCAACGCGGCCGAGGCGAATCTCACGGCCACGCAGCGCCTCTTCAAGAACCGCCACGCATCGGCGATCGACCTGGCCGCGGCGCAGCGCGACGTGACCATCGCCCGCACCCGCATGGAAGCCGCGCTCTCCCAGGCCGCGGCCGACCTCGCCGCCGCGCGCCGGCAACTGGCTGTTGCCGAGGCCCAACTCGATCTGGTGCAGTACGAACTGTCATCATGCCGCGTCGAAGCGCCCTACGCCGGCCGCGTGGCGCGGCTGCTCGTGCAGGAACACGAATGGGTCGAGCGCGGCCGTCCGCTCATGGAGATCGTGGACGACACCGTCCTGCGCGCGCGCTTCCTCATTCCCGCCGATGCCATCGCCCACGCGGCCAAGGGCAAGCGCATCGCCATCCGCATCGAGGAGACCGGGCAGCGCGTCGAGGCCACCATCTCGCACATCAGCCCGACCATCGACGCCGCGTCCCGCACCATCGAGCTGTTCGCGGAGATCGACAACGCGGCCCGCACGCTTCGACCCGGCATGAACGGAATGATCCAATGGGACGAACTGGCGAGGACCAAGTGACATGACCGCCGCCCCCGCCCCACAGCCTGCGACCGCGCGTGCGATACCGTCGCTTGCGGTCCATCAGCAGCTCGTGCTCGAGGCGGGCCTGAGCGCGTCGCGCGCACAGCTCATCTTCCGCATCCTCAATCGCACCGTCGCCTTCTGTCACTACGATCGCGCGTCGCTCTGGTTGCTGCGCGGCGGCAAGCCGAGGCTCGCGGGCATTTCGGGCGATGCGAAGGTCGATCCGCACACCCCGCTGGCCGAGGACTGGCGCACGCTGATCGCCGCCAACACCCGCCGCGATGAGCCGGCGATTCTCGATGAGACGGCCATCACCCGCGCATTGCCCACGTGGCACGCGCTGCAGGAGCGCACGCCCGGCGTATCCTTCGCGTGGATTCCGATTCCCGTGGCCGGAAAGAACATCGCGGGGCTGTGGCTCGAGCGGTGGGAACAACCATGGACGGATGCGGAGGTGCAATCGCTCGGCTCGCTGGCGCTCGGCTACGGCATTGCGTGGCGAGCGGTCACCGCGAAGCCGTCGCTCATTCAGCGCCTGCCGACGCGGCGGCGCGCGTGGGCCTCAGCCATCGCCGCGACCGCGCTGGTGCTCGCCCTGCTGTTTGTGCGTGTGCCACTGCGCGTGGTGGCGCCCTGCGAAGTGGTCCCCGCCGATCCCACGGCGATCACCGCACCGCTCGAAGGCGTGATCGATCGGGTGGCCGTGGCCCCGGGCCGCGCCGTCAAGCAGGGCCAGGCGCTCGCGTACTACGATGATCGGGTGGCCCGGCAGCAACTGGCGGTAGCGCGGCAGCAGGTCGAAGTCGTCGCATCCGAACTGCAGCGCATCCGCGTGCGCGCCTTCAATGATCCCTCGCTGCGGCCCGAGATCACGAAGCTCGAGAAGCGGCTCGCCCAGGAGAAGACGCGCCTGGAACTGGCCGAGTACCGCGCCGCCCAGCTCGAGATCCGCGCGCCGCGCGACGGCGTGGTGATGTTCGACGACCCCAACACCTGGCGCGGCCAGACCGTGCGCATCGGCCAGCGCATCATGATGCTGGTCGACGAGAATCACACGCGCGCGCAGATCTGGCTGCCCGAGAACGACTACATCCCGTTCGATCGCGGCCGCGCGGCGCGGATCGTGCTGCACGCCGATCCCGCCGCCTCCCATCGCGCCACGTTGACCTACATCGGCTCAACCAGCCAGATCGACACGCTGGGCTTCGCCTCGTTCCGCGCCGAAGCCAACTGGGCCGATGACGCCGACCCGCCTGCCCTCGGCCTGAAAGGCTCGGCCGTGCTGTACGGTGATGATGTGCCGCTCGGATACTGGCTGCTGCGCAAACCGCTGGCCTGGACACGCAGACAACTGGGGTTGTAGCTCCGATGCGCACTTCACCTGATCCGCAACTCGTGCTCCCCGCCCTGCGGCCGGATGTCGAGATGACCGCCGGACCGGCCGACGCCGACGGTTCGCCCACGTGGATCATCCACGACCCGCAACGCAACACGTTCGAGAAGGCCAACTGGGCGCAAGGGCAGGTGCTCGGGCGCCTGCGTGAGCCGGGCGTGACGCTCGAGCAACTGACAGACGCACTCGAGCGCGAAACCGCCCTGCGGCTGTCCGCGACCGACATCGTCGATCTGTGCGCCGATGCGCAGCGCCGGGGCCTGACCGCCGATTCAACCACGCGGCCGGTACAGGAGATCGAGTCGCTCGCGCGCCTTCAGCGCACCGCGCCACTCCGCTGGCTGCTCCACCACTACCTCTACCTGCGGGTGCCGTTGCTGCGGCCGGACGCCATGCTCGACCGCACGCTGCCGCTGGCGCGCCCGCTGGCGAGCCGCGCGGCGTTTGTCGTGTACGCCCTTCTCGCCACGGCCGGCCTGTACTTCCTGCTCCAGCGGTTCGACGAGTACATCAGCACGTTCCCGCGCTTCCTCAATGGCGGCGGGCTGCTTGCATACGGCCTGGCCATTATCGTGCTCAAGGCGATCCACGAATTCGCCCACGCATACGTGGCCAAGGCCCTGGGCAATCGCGTGCGCTCGATGGGCATCGCCTTCATCGTGCTCTTCCCGGTCGCGTACAGTGACGTCACCGATTCATGGCGCATGACCGATCGCCGCAAGCGGTCGCTGATCGCCGCGGCCGGCATGATCGCGGAGCTGGTCATCGCCGGCATCGCCCTGCTCGTCTGGGGTCTCGCGCCGCCCGGCCTGCTTCAGAGCATCTGCTTCGTCGTCTCGTCGGTCACGATGTTGACCACGTTCCTGGTAAATCTCAACCCGCTGATGCGCTTCGACGGCTACTACCTGCTGTGCGACTGGTGGGGCATCGACAATCTGCAGCCGCGCAGCTCCGCGGTGCTGCGCTGGACGATTCGCCGGCAGTTGCTGGGCATGCCGCTGCCCTGTCCGGAACCGCGGGCCACCCGCCGCCGGCTCGCGGCCATGGCGGTATTCGCCGCGTGCGTGTGGGTCTATCGCTTCTTCCTCTACCTCGGCATCGCGCTGCTCGTCTACCACCAGTTCACGAAGGTGGTGGGCCTGTTCCTCTTTGCCGTCGAGATCGTGTTCTTCATCGTCCGGCCGGTGATCAATGAGATCGCTGCCATCATTCGGTTGCGTTCCCAGCTCAGACCCAACTGGCGTCTTCTCGCGACTGGCGCCACGGGCCTCGCGCTGCTTGCCTGGCTTGCCCTGCCCCTGCCGCGCTGGACCTCGGCGCCGGCCGTCACGTTCGCCGCCAACTCGCAGACGGTCTACGCGCCCCACGCCGGCGTCATCCGGGTGATGCACGCCAAGCTCGACGGACGCGTGAGCGCGGGGCAACTGCTTTGCACGCTTGACTCCACACCGCTCAACCATCGCCTCCGCCTGGCTAAGCTTGAGCTCGAGCGACTTGAACTCGAACTCGCGCAGACTCACACGCAGCCGGACAGGCGCTCGCACCTCGCCGCGACCAACGAAGCCCTTTCGCAGGCGCGCGCCAAGCTTGCCGCGCTGCGCCAAACCGTGGGGCGCAGTTCGATGGTCGCCGACCTGGACGGCCGCATCGTGCAGTGGGACCCGACCATCGCCCCGGGCGTACACGTGGCCGAGGGGACGCCGCTCGGACACATCGTGCCCGACGAAGGGCCGCGCGTGGCGTGCTACGTCGACCCGCAGACGTGGCACGCCATCGAGGTCGGCCAGCGGGTAAGCTTCTACAGCGACGCCGGCGCTCGCGCCGTCGAGGGCATCGTCCGGTTCCGCAGCCCCGCCAAGGCGACCCACCTCGAACACCCCGCCCTTGCCGCCGCGCATGGCGGCCCCATCGCGATCGCCCCCGACGCCGGGCACGCGCAAGTGCCGCTGGACAGCCTCTATCGCATCGAGATCGAACTGACCGACCCGCCGCGGGCGCTGCGCATCGGCCAAACCGGCAGCGTCACCCTCCGCACCCCGGCCCGCTCAAGACTGATCGACCTGCTCCGCCACGCCGCAGGCATCCTGCTGCGCGAGAGCAGTTTCTGAACAGTGGTCGCGGCTTCCGCGTACCGCTCCGGGCGCTACTCCGGGCGCCACCCTCAAGCGAAGCTTGTGGGTGTCTGCACGAGCAACCTTGCCGGTTCGGTGGCCGTGTGACCCTGTGACGTCACGACGTGGGCGAAGCCGATTCCTGATCAACCGGAACCTCACGAAGACACCCACAAACTCCACTCCGCCACGCTTGAAGGTGACGTCCGAGACGGGCACAAAGTACTTACCGAGGCCACCGGCCGCCTTATTTGACGAAGGCTTGCTCATAGATGCTCGACATTCTGGACCGGCTCCGGCTGCGGACCAGGTCAAACCTTCGAAGCCAGATACTCCTCGAACTCTTCTTCCAATCGGCAGAAACTATAGCTTTGATCCGTGAGCCCAATGGATTCGGCCTCTTTCTTGCTGAGTGCTCTCAATTCCCCACTTGGGCTCTCCTCACTGCCATAGGGACCAATGCTCTCGTTATCAGGATGGTGGCGCTTGGCGTGATAGATGGGGGGCGGCCCATCGAACACTGCAGCAAGCTCCGGATAGTTTCCCAGTCTCGGCCACTTGCCTTCGATTACGAATTCTCGTCCCGAGTAAGCAGCCAGAAGAGGCTTGAGTGCCGCGGTCCTAGGCTTCGGACGAAGCACATGAGTACCTTCAAAGATTCCATAGGCATAACCAAAGGTGTTCATTCCCAGGAATACACCGAACGCATAGTGCGTTGAGCTCACAGGAATCGCAATCAGATCACCTTCCGAAAGACGAATGTTCCTCTTCGATTTGAGCTTCGGTCGCAGTGATTCCAGTCGGGCAGGTGATGTGTCTTCGAGAGAGTTTTCTGGAAGCGAACGGATTCCCCATAGTGTCAACTCGATAACATCATCAAGCGTTGGCTTCTCGGAGAAGTCATCACTGATGTCCTTGACCAGCCTATGGTAGAAGTCTGAAATCTCAGCAAAGTAGCCATCGCCAAGGTCATCTACCAATCCCATGGAATCCCTCCTTTCGTCTAGCAATCAGGATAGTAGTTCTTCAGGTTGCGTTCCGAGATGCCTCTCTCACGATTACCCCTGTAGTTGTTCTTGTCTGTGCCTTTGCGTTCCTACAGCAAAGCGGCATCTTTCTGGATTCGTTCGTGCTCCATCCTACGAGCATCTCCATAGGTATGGGCGGGTGGCCTCGCCAAGCACGATTTACCATCTCGGTGTGCCGCATTCAAGCGAAGCTTGTGGGTGTCTGTAAGAGCAACCTTGCCGCTTCGGTGGCCGTGTGGCCCTGTGACGTCACGACGTGGGCGAAGCCGATTCCTGATCAACCGGCACCTCACGAAGACACCCACAACCTTCGCTTCGCTCCGGCTGAAGGTGCAACCAGATCTCTCTCGCCCCGCACGGCCGAAACAAGAACCCCCGGCCGCATCGACCGGGGGCTTTGATCGTCTGCTCTGTTGACGCCGCTATTCCTTCACTTCGTACTCCGCGTCGATCACGTCTTCATCTTTGCTCTCACTCGCTGCGCCACCGGCATCCGCGCCCCCGGCCGCGCCGGCGCCTGCTGCGGCTTCGGCGCCCTGCTCCTTGGCCATGTTCTCGTACACGGCCTTGCCCAGTTCCTGCGACGCCTGCTTCAGTTCCTCGAGCGCGCGCTTGATGGCGTCGGCGTCGTCGCCCTTGATCTTCTCCTCGACGCTGGACAGCGCCGACTCGATCCTGCCGCGCACCTCCGCATCCACCTTGTCGCCGTGCTCGTTGAGGTCTTTGCGCGTCTGGTAGACGATGTGCTCCGCCTCGTTGCGGGCATCGACCAGTTCGCGCTGCTTGCGGTCCTCTTCGGCATGCGCCTCGGCATCTTTCTGCATGCGCTCGATCTCTTCCTCGGACAGGCCGGACGTGCCCTTGATCTCGATCGTCTCGGTCTTGCCGGTGCCCTTGTCCGTGGCCTTGACGTTGAGGATGCCGTTGGCGTCGATCTCGAAGCTCACTTCGATCTGCGGCATGCCGCGCGGCGCCGGTGGGATGTTCGACAGGTTGAACCGATCGAGCGTGCGGTTCTGGTTGGCCATCGGCCGCTCGCCCTGCAGCACGTGGATCGTCACTTCGGTCTGGTTGTCCGAAGCGGTCGAGAACACTTCGCTCTTGCTGGTGGGGATGGTCGTGTTGCGCGGGATGAGCGGTGTCATCACGCCGCCCAGTGTTTCGATGCCGAGGCTAAGCGGCGTGACGTCCAGCAGCAGCACGTCCTTGACGTCGCCCTCGAGCACGCCGCCCTGGATCGCCGCGCCGATCGCCACCACTTCGTCCGGGTTGATGCTCTTGTTCGGCTCCTTGCCGAAGACTTCCTTCGCGATCTGCTGCACCTTCGGCATGCGCGTCGAACCGCCGACGAGCACCACCTCGTCGACCTGCGCCTGTTCGAGCTTCGCATCCTGCAATGCCTTCATCACCGGCTCGCGCAGCCGCGTGAAAAGGTCCTCGCACAGCGACTCGAACTTGCTGCGGTTGATCGTGATCTGCAGGTGCTTGGGCCCTTCCTGCGTGGCGGTGATGAACGGCAGGTTGACCGTCGTCTCCTGCATCGTCGAGAGTTCGCACTTGGCCTTTTCCGCCGCCTCCTTGAGGCGCTGCAGGGCCATGGCGTCGTTGCGCAGGTCGATGCCTTCCTGCTTGCGGAACTCATCCGCTAGGTGATCGATCAGCTTCTGGTCCCAGTCATCGCCGCCGAGGTGCGTGTCGCCGTTGGTGCTCATCACCTCGAACACGCCGTCGCCGATGTCCAGGATCGAGATATCGAACGTGCCGCCGCCGAGGTCGAACACGGCGATCTTCTCGTTCTTCTTCTTGTCCAGGCCGTAGGCCAGCGCCGCGGCCGTGGGTTCATTGATGATGCGTTCGACCTGCAAGCCGGCGACCTGCCCGGCCTCCTTCGTCGCCTGGCGCTGCGAATCGTTGAAGTAGGCCGGCACGGTGATCACCGCCTTCTCGACCTTCTCGCCGAGGTAGTCCTCGGCCGTCTTCTTCAGGTTCTGCAGGACCATCGCGCTGATCTCCTGCGGCGTGTACTGCTTGTCACGCACCTTCACCTTCACCAGTTCGCTGGCCCCGCCGGTCACCTCGTAGGGCACGATCTTCTCTTCCGACTCCACTTCGCTGTGGCGCCGGCCCATGAAACGCTTGATCGAGTAGACCGTGTTCTTCGGGTTGGTCACCTGCTGGTGCTTGGCCGGCTGGCCGACCAGCCGTTCGCCCTTGTCGGTGAAGGCCACGATCGAAGGGGTCAGGCGGTTGCCGGAACTGTTGATCAGTACCTTCGGCTGGCCCGCTTCCATGACCGCCACGACCGAGTTGGTCGTCCCCAAGTCGATGCCGATTGTCTTGCTCATCGTCCTAACCTTTCTAGCCTGGGTCCACGGATTCGGCCCGCCCCCGATCGGGAGCGCGCGAAAACCACCATCTGTCAAACTGCAAGCGCGGTACCAGCCGACCGGCTGAAAATCGCCCGTTTGCGCCCGAAGAACGGCATTTCTCCTGCCATCGTCGACGCGCCGACCCGATCCAACTGCCAATTTGGCAACCCCCGTTCGGTCGATCAACGCGTTACATCGCCCGCGCCCCACGCGGTGTCGTCGCGCCCGATCCCCGCGGCCCCGGCCCCGCCATCCGGCCGCGTTGACCCGGATTCCATCATGCCCGCCACCGAAAACCCTGAATTTTTCGGGGAAAACTCGGACCGGCACTCGCAAACCCCTATTTTTCCAGTACAATCCGCGCGTCACGGATGGAAACGGCCGCTTCTACCTGTTGCAAGGAGAGCAATACATGGCGAAGAAAAAGGCTGCCAAGAAGAAAACGGCCAAGAAGAAAGCCACGGCTGCAAAGCCACCGACCAAGGGACAGATCTTCGGAACCATCGCGGAAAAAACCGGCCTGGCACGCAAGGATGTCTCGGCCGTCTTCGACGAACTCAACGGCATCGTCAAGAAGAGCCTCAAGCAGCACGGCCAGTTCTCGATGCCGGGCCTGTGCAAGATGGTCGTGAAGAAGAAGCCCGCCACCAAGGCACGCAAGGGCATCAACCCCTTCACCGGCGAAGAGATGATGTTCAAGGCGAAGCCCGCCAGCAAGACCGTGCGGATTCGCCCCCTCAAGAACCTCAAGGACATGCTCTGATTCAATCCCGCGGTTGCGGCGAAGGACCCCGCAACCATCCATGCTCGTGCCCATCGTCGGATGCGAGCGACCCGAAACTCCGCTTCCCCGTGACCAGGAAACCCTCGGTTAGCTCCGATATGAGCCGAGGGTTTTTTGTTTGCCCGCCGCACGCTACGACGCGGCCACCGACCGCTCGCCCATCGATCGCCAGTTGATCGCGTACGCACCGGCCATGATCAACTGGAAGCCCAGCGCGATCTCCAGCCTCGCCGATTCAAACGCCGCGCCGCCCAGCGAAGAAAGCATCGCAACCAGGAAAAGCCCCGTGAACCCCAGCACCGGCAACGCCGCGATCGCGCCGGGCGATCGCCTGCCGATGCCACCATGCGAAGCCAGCGGCGGCAGAAGCAGCCCGAAGGCGCACGCCGCGCTGATACCCGCGGTCAGCACCAGCAACAGCATCGCGCCAAGCCAGATCGCCACCCATACGCCAAACCGTCGCAGCACGAGATGCCCGCGCTGCCCCAGCATCGACGCCGCCCGCCAGTACAGCCATCGCTGCAGCAGCGCTAGCCACACCACCGCGCCCGCGTAGACGAAAGTCGGCCGCTGCGCGAACGCCACCAGCCCCGCCGGCAGCGCCGCGCCAAGCAAACTCACACCCATCGCCGCGGCCGGCGGCATCGCCAGCGACAGCGCCAACACCACCGTGAGCACATCCGGCGACGCTCGCGCATGCACCGTCGCCCACACCGCGTTGCGCCACAACGCGCGGCCGGGCACAAACAACATCAACCCCACCAGCAGCACCTGCGCGGCACACCCCAGCCACCACGCGGCCGAGCCCGGCGCTACCCACGCCCGCTGACCCACGTGCAACCCCACCAGCCACGCGACCGCCGCCGTTCCGATCAACAACGCGCGGCGGTACCGGCCGGCCATCATCCTCGCCGCGGCATCAACCGCACCGGCCGCCGCATCGTCGCCCGACGCCTCGACCAACACCCCCACCCGCGCGGCCACATGCACCGCGCGATCCACCGCCGCCTCGCCATCGTCCCCTTCCGCTACCTCGATCCATCCCGCCTGCCCCGCCACATCCACACGGTTGACCAACCCCGCCTCAAACCACACCCGCGATAACCGCCGCGCGGCCCGCGTGTCGGCCAGTCCATCGAGAATCACCAGTCGCGTGTCCATCGAAAACGCCCCAACGCCCGCACCCCAATCCGCCGCGCCCGCAACCGCACCCCGCCAACGCACGCGCCCACAGACAAGTCCCCAAGCAACCATACCAGAACACCACGAATTCAGCCGCACGCGATGCCACGCGCCAGGTTCCACGGTCGTGCGAAGCGCCGGCCGTGTCGCCCACGCGTCACCGTCGCGCGAAGCGCCGGCCGCGCCTTCCGCGTGCCACTGGCGGCTCGCCCGCCAGTGCCCGCCCAACCACGCATCGCCCGCGCAGGCACATGGCGCCCCTGCCGCGTCCCGGCGGATCGCTCTCGCAGCGGCGTCTGCCCAGAGCCCCGCCGCGCGGCCTACTGGTGGTTCTGGCCTTCTGGTCCGAGAGCCAATTCCAGTTGCTCGATCAGCGGCGGGAAATCGCCCGTGATCGTCTGATGGAGTATGTCGTAGCGAACAACGTCGTAGCCATGTATCAGCACATTGCGTGTGCTCGCGGCTTCTCGCCATGGGATGCTCGGATATGCGTCGCGAACGTCTTGCGGAACCTTCGCTGCCGCTTCACCGACAATCTCGACGAGCCTTGTCAGCGCCAACTGGATGACGCGATCACTCTCGACATCCTCGACCGATCGCCTGCCCAGTAACGCAACGGCCTCGCACGCCGCATCGTACATGTGCTGCATGCGTACTGTCGGATCATGCTGCGACATACTGCGCTTCCGCGGTCCCGAGGATGTGGTCGCGAATGTAGGGATCGAGGCCATCGGCAAGCGACAGATCGACACGGTGCCCGAAGATGGTCTCCAGTTCGAACCGCATGCGGGCGAGGCTGAAATAGCTCAATCGCCGGTCAGCCGCGGCGTCAAACTCCACCAACACGTCAATGTCGCTTCGACCGGGATCGAAGTCATCCCGAAGAACTGACCCGAACAGTGACAGTCGGCGGATCGCATGCCGCCGACAGAAGTCGGCCAGCGCATACCGGTCGATGTGGATTCTGGATGACATAGCACCTGCATTCTACCCACGGCGGGCGACCGGCGTAAACACCTTGCGCCGATCCTCGGCGTCACCGTCGCGCGATGCGCCGGCCGCGCCTTCCGACTGCCACTGGCGGCTCGCCCGCCAGTGCCCGCCCAACCACGCATCGCCCGCGCAGGCACATGGCGTCCCTGCCGCGTTCCGGCGGATCGCCCTCGCAGCGGCGTCTGCCCGGGCCAACGCCGCGCATAACCTGCCGGCGTGTGAAGCGCGGCCAGGCCGCGCGGCATGCCCCGGTCAGCGCTCATGCGCCTGCCGGCCGCCCGCGCTTCAGTCGCTTGAAGTAGACCAACTCAGGATCACCTTCGTCAAGATTGTCGATGACCCCACTGCGAACGTATCCACCCTTGCGCAGCAGGCTCTGCATGGGATGATTGGACTCGTTCGTCGACGTGAACAGCTTCTCCGTCCTGCAGACTGACTCCAGATGGCTCACCAGCGCGGAACCCAGACCATTCCGACGGTGGTCGGCGTGAACGTACAGCATGCTGATGAAGCCTTGCGAATAGAACGTATGCTCAAGCACGGCGTAGCCCGCGACCGCCCCATCGACCACCGCAACCCAGGCAAGGCCGGAAGCGACCGACGCCCTGACGAACTCCCGCCGCGACTCCTCCCGCCGGGCAACGTGATCGAACGAACAGATAGCCGAAACGTCCGATGCCTGTGCCTGCCTGATCTCAGTCATTCCCATGCAGCCTACGATCAGCCGGAGCGGCGCGGCTTGTCCGCGTACGCTCACGGCTCCGGTTCGGCGTCTCTCTGTTTGATTCCCAATGATTCGCAGGCGTCGAGAATGACGGCCTCGACCTGGTCTGCGATGTCGAGCTCGGACGAGAATGAGAGCGCGACTGAATCATGGTATGGCGCGGGTCCGCCGACCATGCTCCAGAACTCGGTCTGCTCAAGCAGAACGAGTTCCCTGTCGCGCTCGAATGTGACCCGCTGAGGGAACTCACCATCATCTTCCAGTTCGGCATCGCTTCGGCGCATGAGGTCCGCCCAGACCCGACGATGGTCGAATTCCTCGTGCCAACGCCTGAGGAGTCCACGACGCTCCCGGGTCCAGTACTCGGCGTGGATGCTGTCCGCCCGCACCAACTTGGCGAGCCGTGGAACGGCGAGGCGAGCGAGAGCCCAGGGCTCGACAGAGCCGCCGTCGCGCTCGATCCACGTGAGGACGCAAAGCTGGAACGCTTGGCCGGGAAGCGGGGATGGCGTCCACTCATCCGGCTCCTTCACGATCTGCACCGCGTCAATCATCTTTGTTGCCCAACCGACCGACGTTCAGCGGCCGGGGCCGCCTTCAGCGAACTTCGGAACTACGGGCATCTTGTCCGCGGCCCCGGTCCGCTGCAGCGGGTGGTTAGCCCGCCGTTGCTTGATTGCCTGGACTTCCGGCTTCACCGCTTCGTAAGAGTTCTCCGGTGCTCGCCATACGACATCATTCAAGCGAGCAAGTAAGAGTGTTGTGAAGCTGATGACAGACCCGTCCGGATAGTCAATCGTCAACACTGCGCCGTCGTGCATGGGTTGTAGGTCAACAGGAGTACCACCTTCGTGAATAAGCTCATTTCGAAGGAACTCGTACAGAAAGTCCTCGATTGGACGCTGTTCACCTCGAAACACGACAAAGTCGCTGTGTTCTTTCACCAGCCGCCAGATCTCATCGCGAAGGAACGTTTTGAACGCCTCCGCATCTCCCATCTTCTTTGATGGGTGTTTCTTCGACGGCGTTCCGCGTGGATATCGCTTCCGTGAAGTGGCCGCGACGGCCACGAGCAACATGAGGAGTGCTCCCTCGAATCGACCATTGTCACGAAGAACACCTGCGTCCTCGATGCGGGCCTGCACACGGATGAGCGGTTCTTCAGCGTCCGACATAGCTTTCGGCAGAGGCGGGCTAACGTAAAAGGCTCAGTTGCCGGCCGCCCGCGGAGAGCGAACTCCAAACCGACAACACTATTCTACTCGCGGGCGTCGCCGGTCAGCTGCAGCCGGTGGTCAGGTGCCGGTTCATCGTACCGCGGCGACGCCATCTCCATAAGAACCACCCGACCGGTAAAACGGCAAACATCGCCGCGAAATACCAGAGCGACACCATCAGTGTCCATAGCTCGGCGTCAACCCACCGAAAATAGCGGTAGCAAATGCCAGCGGTGTCTCCAAAATCTGCTTCATCTTCTAATGGCGGATACATATTGCCTTCGTCATCGATGCTGCCAATGATGCTGCCGCGAGACGGCCCGTAGTCCGCATCATTGAAGAATACCAAGCGGGTCTTCCACACACCGATGTGAAAAGTGTTTGTCAGTGACAGGCGATGATCCCACGGATTGATCGAAATCGAAGCAAAGGCGAGAACGAGCGTAAGGATAAGTAGCCCGGTGGATATCCACGTCGCGATGCCAAGCTGGTCTGCCCCCCGGAACTTGCTCCAGTCTGAATGAGAGTCTCTACTGCCCGTA
>CAZHJL010000008.1:0-99556 GCA_964532795.1 uncultured Phycisphaeraceae bacterium
GAACAACGCGAACAACGCGAACAACTGAATACTCACCAGTTCGTGGAACGCTTACATCTCCAGCGCCACTGGTGGCATCACGTGCCACTGGCGGACAAGCCGCCAGTGTCTCTTTCCCACTGCCTTCAAATCTACAAAACGCCCAGTAACGTAGCCTGCAGCGCAGTCCATGCGTTACCATCACCCCCTCCGCAACCACCGTTCCACACTGGCGGACAAGCCGCCAGCGGCACCGGACAGAGTCCCTCTCGCTCTAACTGCCCCACCCCTCCCGCACCCCCTTCACCCCCTCCAACACCCCCATCACCTCTTCGCGCTTCCCCTCTCTCACCATCCGCCCGAACTCCCTCAGCCAATCCCCCGCCGCCTCGAACGCCTTGCCCACTTCGTCCGCATTCTCCAGGAAGATGTCCGCCCACACCGCCGGGTCGCCCGCGGCGATTCTTGTTGTGTCGCCAAAGCCCGTCGACGCCACGTCCAGCGCATCGTGCTGCCGCGCCAGGTCCACCAGCATCACCGCCGCGGCGTGCGGCAGGTGGCTGGCCCACGCGACCGCCCGATCGTGCTCCCGCGGCGACAGTTTCAGCACACGCATGCCCAGCAGACACCACAGGCGCTCCACCGCCTCGCACGCGGACGGGTCGGTCTTCGCCGTCGGTGTCACGATCACCGGCTTGCCGTCGAACAGGTCCGCGCTGGCCGCCTCCGGGCCGCGGCGATCGCTGCCAGCCATCGGGTGCGAGCCGACAAAACATCGCGGACCCGTCACCAGCCGCTCGCCTCGTTCCACCACCGACCGCTTCGTCGAGCCCACATCCGTCACCACGCGCGGCGGGGCGAGCGCCGCAGCGCTTGCCGCCGGCAGGGCGCTGATCGCTTCCAGGTACCGCTCGAAGACCGAGATGGGCGTCGCCAGGATGATCAGGTCACACTTCTCGAGCGCGGCCGCGTCGGTCGACACCTCGTCCACCGCCCCGCGCCCCTGCGCCCGCGCCAGGGACTGACTGGACCGCCCCACCCCGACCAGACGCCCGCGGTAGCCACGCTCACGCAGCCCCAGCCCGATGCTCGCACCCAGCAGGCCGACACCCACGATGCCCACCGACTGGAAGCCCGGCGCGTTGTCAACAGTCTCACTCATCGCGCGGCTACGATACCAGCTTTGCATCGGCGTGGCATCGGGCAGAGCGCGCGCCGCAAGCCGCGCGTTTCGGGCCATGTTTTGCGCAGAAGTTGACCCCAAAAATCCGGGGGTTTTCGCGGTGCGGTAGATTTTCCTGCGCTTGGCCGCGCAGCGACTTGCGCGCGGCGGGGGCCCAAAAACAGGCCACGTTACGCGCACCGGAGCGGCCCTTCGTCCAAGGGTGGGGGAAGGTGCGCGCGCTGCGTGAGGCGCGCGTTGTCCATCCCGTTCCCGGAGGCCCAGCGATGGCAATCACTGGGCTTCCCGTCCCGCGCCGCCGCGTGCGATGCGGCCTCAACCGGAGAACAGGCAATGCTTGCTAGCGCCCGTCAGAACGACCCGCAGAATCACGCGGAATCCCGCACAATCCTGCAGAAACTGACAGAAACGGCGCGAAACGGAGGGAAAAAGTGTACACTTTTGACACATTTTTTCGGCCGTTTATTACGCCAGAGCGCATCATGTGCCCCCGAACCTGCTTCAGAGCGCGTTATGGCGGGTCGGCCCTTCTTTGACCTAAGCCTGTGTCCGTCGCCCGGGTCGACTTGGCTGATCTTGCTTCTCTTCTTCCTCACCGGAACCGACGCCGCGCTATGCCAGCACGACCTTGCCCGTCCCGGCCGCGATCTTGCCCAGCACGTGCACCGTCTCGCCCGACCGCTCCAGGCGGTCCTTGATCGCCTCGGCGAAGTGCGGCCGGACCACCATCACATAACCGATGCCCATGTTGAATACTCGGAACATCTCCTCCTCGTCCACGTTGCCCTGCTCGGCCAGGAACCGGAAGATCGGGTGCGGCTGCCAGGCCTTCTTCTCGATCTTCGCGTTCACATCATCGGGCAGGCATCGGTTGACGTTGCCCGGCAGACCGCCGCCGGTGATGTGGGACATGCCGAGGATGGGCTTTTTCACCTTGTATCGCCGCAGTTCCTGGCAGATCTGCCGCGCGTAGATGCGCGTGGGCTCGAGCAGCACCTGGCCGAGCGTCCGATCGGTTTCGAGTTCGGGATAGACCTTGTCCAGATCGAGCTTCTTCTCGCGCACGATCGCGCGGACCAGCGAGTAGCCGTTGGAATGCACACCGGAAGAGGCCAGCCCGAGGATGACATCGCCGCGCGTGATCCGATCGCCCTGCACGACCTTGCTCAGTTCGGTCACGCCCACGGCAAAGCCGGCCAGGTCGTAGTCGCCCGGCTTGTAGATGTCGGCCATCTCCGCCGTCTCCCCGCCCAGCAGGGCGCAGCCCGCAAGCACGCAGCCGTCGGCCACGCCCTTCACGATCTGCTCGATCTGCACCGGATCGACCTTGTGACACCCGATGTAGTCCAGGAAGAACAGCGGCTCGGCGCCCTGGACGATCATGTCGTTGACGTTCATCGCCACGCAGTCCTGCCCGACGGTGTCGTGCACGCCCATCTGCACGGCCAGCATCACCTTGGTGCCCACGCCGTCGGTGCAGGAGACCAGCACCGGATCGCGGTAGTTGCGCTTGAAGAGCTTCTCGTTGTAGTCCAGCCGAAAGCACCCGGCGAAGGCCCCGTGTTTGCTGATCACGCGCGGACCATAGGTCCGCTGAAGGTGGCTCTTGATCCTTTCGACCGCGGCGTCCCCGGCATCAATGTCCACGCCCGAGCCGGCATAGGTCATGGAAGATGGGTCAGCGGGCGAAGCGTCTGGGTGGGTTGCCATGGCGTGCAGTGTATCGCTGGGTCGGGAACGGGTAAATCACCCCTATCCAGAGACCGCGGCCGATACACGGCAATCAGTTGTGGCGCGTTGCCGTTTCGATATCCTCAATTGGCCGGCCGGGCCATACCGACTACACTTATAGGTAATGAACGATTTGACCGTTGGGGGCTGTCGAGAAACCAGCATGAGCGATTCCAGCAAAGCCGAGATTCGCGCGTTATTCGCTCGCCACGGCCTCCGGTGCACCAAGCAGCGTATTGCACTTTACCAAGCCCTGGCCGCGACCACGTCTCACCCCACCGCGGACGAACTCTATCGGTCCATCCACCCGTCGGTGGGCAATATGAGTCTGGCCACCGTCTACAACACGCTCGACGCGCTGTGCGATGCCGGGCTGGCGCTGAAGCTCTCGGGCAGTTCGTCCGACGGCAACGCGAGCGCCCGCTACGACGCGACGGTGGACGACCATCTTCACGTCCGCTGCCAGCGCACCCACCGCATGGCCGATGTGCCCGACGATCTGAGCCGGAAGTTGCTCGACGGCCTGCCGCGCGATGTGCTGGATCAGATCGAAACGCGCCTCGGCTTTCGCATCGGCCAGGTGCAGATCGAACTGGTCGGCGAGTTCGGCGGCCGCGACGCGAACTGAGCCTTGCGACCAGCCGCCGCCACCGCTTCACATGTCGTACTGGTTCAGTATTCCATCCGCCGGGTGTAGACGATCCATTCGATCATCAGCATCCCCAGCCCGGCCAGCGCCGCCCACCACCAGATGCCCTGCCTGAACGACGTGCCCGCCGTCTGCAGCACGTTGCCCGGTCCGTCTTCCTCGTCGCTGCCGCGCCAGTCCATCGCCCGGGTATCGCTCTCCGCGATGCTTGCCATGTTCACCGGCAGCCGGTCCCAGCCCGGCGCCACCGGCTGACGCGTCGTGTAGAGCCCGACGCGCTCGAAGATCGGCAGCAGCGCCCGGTGTTTCTGCACCGGCGCTTCCAGCGTGACCGGCCCCGCGTACCTGATCTCGTCCACCCCGTCGCCGATCTGCTTGATCACCGCCACGTCACCCGCCTCGAAGGCGATGGTGCTCGAGCCTTCCCGTCCCACCGCCAGGTACTGGATCACATTCTGGAAAAACGCCGGGAAACTCACATGCAGCGGCCAGCCCGAATCGCGCACATCGAACGCCACGATCACGTGCCGCAATCCCTCGTGCGCCACCCGCGCCATGGCCGGACCGTCCACGCCCATCGCCAGCACCTCGCCTTCCGGCGGGACCACCAGGCGCGACGTCTCCCAGATCAGCACGTCGTCCAGCGCAACGTAACGCAGCAACGGATCATCACGTTCCCAGTGCACCAGGTAGCGCCCCTCGACGTTCGAGGCCGCCAGCTTCAGCCCCTCGATCGGCGGTCGGCTGTTGAAGTACAGGCTGTCCACCGGCGGCACGGTCTGCGGCGAGTGGTTGTCGAAGACGATGACGTCGAACCCCTCATCCGGGTTCGTCGCCGATCGCACCAGCGTGTTCGGCGCCGTCGCGTCGTAGGTCTGCGGGTCCATGACCTCGAGTTTGCGCAGGCCGATCGCGTCGAGCACATCGGCCAGCGGCGCGGGCTTGGCCGTCACCAGCAGCGCCCGCACGTGTCGCGGCGGGGCGATGTTGATGTACGCCGCGTCATCGGCCGCCACGTCATCCTCGGCATCATGCCGCAATCCGATCAGCGCCCCGCTGCCCAGTTCGAAAGGCGGGAACTGCACGCCGCGCCGGCCCGGCGCCCGCAGGCCCGTCGCCGCGTCCGTGGTCGTGCTCACGCCGGGAACGGTGATGCCTTGCAGGTCGCCGTCTTCGCCGTCGATCGAAAGCGCCACGTTCACGACCACTTCCCGCGTGCTGTAGTTGGCCAGCTCGGCGTAAATCTCGACCATCTGCGGCTTCTCGTAGTCCCGCCGCGCACTGAGGGCCACGATCGCCACGTTGTTCGGCTCCTGGTCCTGCTCGCTGCGGCCCACGCGGACAAACTCCAGGTTGACGCCCTCGAGCCTCGGCAGATCGTCGGCGTCGGCGAAGCGGCCGTCGGTGATGGTCAGCACGCCGAGCGAGCCCTGTCCGGCCGCGTCCGTGGCGTAGGGTTCGACCAGTCGCCACGCCGGGGCGAGATTGGTTTGCTGGTCGGTCGGCCGGATGCTCTCGATGGCCTGGCGCACCTCGTTCTTGTCGGTCGTGAAAGCGCACATGACCTGCGGCGACTGGGCGAAGGCGACGACCATGATGCCCCCGGCCCCGTCATACGCTTCGATCTCATCGAGCGCCAGTTCCTTGGCCTTCTCCAGCCGCGTCGGTGCGACATCCGCGGCGTTCATCGATCCCGAGCAGTCGATCAGGATGACGTAGCGATCGCTGAGCGAAGCCATCCCCTCGCGCGTCGGCTGGGCCAGCGCCAGCAGCAGCAGGATCAGCAACAGCAGTTGCAGCAGCAGCAACAAGTTCCGCCGCATCTTCTGGAACGGCGCGTTGACCTGCATGTCATGGATGGCCTTCTTCCACAGCAGCGTCGAAGAAACCACCAGCCGCTTGCGGCGCAGCTTCAGAAAATACAACGCCACCACCGCCGGCAACAGAACACCACCGGCAATCACGGCCGACCAGGGAGAAAGAAAACTCAGTCCTTCGAACATGGCTTGATCCGGATGGAACCACAGATGCACACGGATGCACACAGATGGCTCAATTCACATAGCAATACGCTTGATCTCCAGTCGCGGCTTGCCGAAGTTCAGCAACAGACAGATCTTCTTGCCTGTTGCTTTCAGGTAGTTCATGCACTGGGCCTGATGGACCGCATCGATGGCCCTAACCACTTTCAATTCGACGATGACGACATCCTCAACCAGGACATCAGCGACATACTCGCCGACGACCACCCCGTCATAGGTCACCGCAATAGCATCCTGCTGCTTCACACACAGACCGCGTTTGCGCAATTCGTGAACGAGGGCGTTCTCGTATACCTTCTCAAGGAACCCACATCCCAACTCATTCAGCACGGCGAATGCACAGCCGATGATCGCCTCTGTGACTTCCGGCGAAGCCACAGGCCCTTCCGATCTGTGTGCATCCGTGTGCATCTGTGGTTCCATTCCGTGTTCGGGTCTGGCCGGCCTCATCCCAACAACCCCCTTTCTCGCAGGTATCGCAGCACGAGCGTGTCGAAGGGGATGGACGTGTCGCTGATCATGTGGGCCATTTCGCGGCGGGCGCATTGCTGTTTCAGGTGCTGGCAGTACGCCTGCAGGTTCGCCTTGTACCGCCGGATGATGCCCGGCCCGACCGACAGTTCGGCCACGTTGCCGTCCTCGATGTCTTCCAGGCGCAGGTCGCCGCGCACGCCCGCCGGCTCCGGATCGATCTCTTGCGGAGACAGCAGTTGCACCAGGTACACGTCATACCGGTCGCCGCCGAGGTAGCGAAGCGATGTGCTGAATTCTCCTTTGTCCAGGAAGTCGCTGATGACGATCACCACGCCCTTGTTCCGCTGCAGCAGCGCATACCGCTTGCACGCGGCCGCCAGATTGCCGCCGCCCTCCGCCGGCGACAGCGCGGCCACGAAGTCCAGCATCTGCGGCACCGGCCGCTTGCCCCGCAGGTTCGGCATCTGGTCCAGCAGCGAATCGCAGAAGGTGTACAGATGAACCCGGTTGTAGTTGACCAGCCCGATGTAGCCCAGCGCCGCCATCACCTGCTTGCCGTAGCGCAGCTTGTTGGGGTCGCCGTAGTCCATCGAGCGGCTGATATCCAGCAGCACGCTCACCGAGAGATCCTCTTCCTCCATGAAGAGGCGCAGGAACAGCTTGTCCAGCCGCGCGTAAAGATTCCAGTCAATGCGGCGAAGGTCATCGCCCGCCACGTAATTGCGGTAGTCGGCAAACTCCACCGACTGCCCGCGCTTCTTGCTCCGCCGCTCGCCCTGCATCTTCCCCTGCAGAATCTTGCGCGACATGACATCCAACTGCTCCAGCCGATGCATGAACTGGCCGGAGAGAAGCTCGGATCGTCGAATTGTGCTCGTCGCGCTGGTCAGGTTCGGGTCTCGTGTTCGGGGTCCCGGGTTCCGGAACGACCCACAGGTTCTCGGGTGCCGTACCTTTGGTCTTGCCCTTCGTCGCTACGTCGCTTCGTCGCTTGCTTGCTCAGTTCACCTCTGCTCCACCGGCTCCACCGGCAAAGTATCCATGATCTCGTTGAGTACCATGTCCGGCGTGATGCCCTCGGCCTGCCCCTCGAAGTTCATCAGGATGCGGTGCCGCAGCGCCGGCAGCAGGATCAGGCGCACATCATCCACGCTCACATGCGCCCGGCCGTCGAGCATCGCCTTGAGCTTGCCGCCGAGCACCAGCGCCTGGGCCGCGCGGGGCGAGGCGCCATAGCGCAGGAACTGGCGCGACAGGCCGGAGGCGAACTCGCCTTCCGGGTGCGTCGCCAGCACGCAGCGGATCGCGTAGTCCTGCACGTGCGGGGCGATGATCACGCGGCGGATGAGCTGCTGGTACTTCAGGATCGTTTCGCCATCCAGCACCGGCTCGATCTGCGGCGTCTCCGCCCGCGTCGTGCGGTCCAGGATCGTGTGCAGTTCCTCGCGGCTGGCGTAGCCGACGATCAGCTTGAACAGGAAACGGTCCAACTGCGCTTCCGGCAGCGGGTAGGTGCCTTCCTGCTCGATCGGGTTCTGTGTCGCCATCACGAAGAACGGCTTGGGCATCGGGTAGGTCGTACCCGCAACGGTCACCGACCGCTCCTGCATCGCCTCGAGCATGGCCGACTGCGTCTTCGGCGTCGCGCGGTTGATCTCGTCGGCCAGGACGATCTGCGAGAAGACCGGCCCCGCCTGGAAACGGAACTCGCGCCGCCCGCCGCCGCTGCCGCTTCCTTCCTCCTCGACCACGATCGTCGTGCCCGTGATGTCGGCGGGCATGAGGTCGGGCGTGAACTGGATGCGGCTGAACTTCAGCGACAGCGCCTGGCTCAGCGTACGGATCAGCAACGTTTTACCGAGCCCCGGCACGCCTTCGAGCAGGGCGTGACCGCCGACGAACAGGCAGGTCAGCACCCCGTCGATGATGTCCTCCTGCCCGACGATCATCTTCGCAATCTGCTCGCGCACGGCCTTGTAGGCCTCGCGGAAGCGCTGCGCCTCGGCCAGCACCTCGTCGGCGCTTGTCTCGTGATACGGCTGAAAGCCCTGGGGCGTTTCCATGGCATGTCCTCTACTGCGGGTCGTTGGATTCGTCGTTTCTCATGCGCTGCCGCGCCCGGCGTTTCGCATCGAGCAGGCGGCTGGTCGTCTGCCCGTCCTCCTCGCTCGTGCTGCGTTCGTAATGGAACTGGCCGCGCTCCTGCGTCGTCGCGGCGCCGACGGCCGTGGCGAAGTCTTCGTCCGGCTCCAGGTCCACATCGGCCTCGAACTTCGCGCCCGCATCGGGCGCCGGCGCGCTGCCGACCGCCTGCGATTGCCCCGCCCCGGCATCCGCGCTCGCCGCGCCCAGACGCCGCTCGACCTCCGCCGCGCGGCGTTTCAGTGCCGAAAGCGTGGCTGTCGCTTCCTGCTCCACCGGCGCCCGCCGCGCGGTCAGCGCCGCCCACCAGTGCCCGACCACCGCGGCCATGCCGCCGTAGCTCCACGCGACGCGCCGGCAGGCCACGTCGAAGAAGAACAGGATCAACGCGAGGATCAGCAGATGCCGCCACATCGGCTTCATCGACACGGCGCTGAAATCTTCATCGTGCCGGAACAGCGCCTGCAGGTTGTCCGCCCGGGCGCTGAGCACCTGCCCGCCGGACTCCCGCGCCAGCCGCTGGATCAGCGCCTCGTTCGTCTGGAAGTTGCGCAGCTCTCCACCGGGGGGTCGCGAGGTGCCGCCGTAGACCGTGTAGCGATTGCCTTCGCGGTCGCGCACCGAGAGCGTGACGATGTAGTTGCCCGATTCCTTGGCCGGCACTTCGTTGCTGACGTAGACGCCCGGTTCCGTCTGATGCAGCCGCAGGAAACGCTCGGCCTGCTTGCGACCGCCACCGTCGGCCCCCTGCTCGTGCGGCCGCTCGGGCATGTAGACGTAGCCGAACACCTCCATGTCCGCGGCGAAGGCTCGACCCGATTCGCCCTGCGGACCGGTGTAGGCGTTGAGCCGCACTTTCAGACGGTCGCGATCGATCGTCGTCAGCAGGTCGAAGGCGCGGTTCGGCGCGGCCCGGGCCGTCTGGTCCGTCAGCGCCTTCCAGAACCCGCGATAGCTTTCGCTGCCGACCCACTCCTTGGCCCAGCGACTCGTCGCATCCGAAGTGAAAGCCGCCACGCGCCCGAGGCCCACCTGCCAGTGCGCGAGCACCGGTTCGCCTTCCGGCCCGACCCACGCCAGCGTCACATCGGGATTCTTCTTCGGTCCGGTCAACACCAGCCCGTGCAGGCTCGGCCGCGGCACGCCGGCCGTCACCGGCGAACTCGCGTACGTGCTGGGGACGAACTTCTTCTCCTTGATCAGGTTCTTGCGAACCGTGCGCGCTTCCTTGATGAACACCTGCGGCAGCTTGTTGGGATCGCTGATGTAGTAGTACTTGCCCTTGCCCATCTTCGCGATCTGCGTGAGCAAAGCGTGGTCCGCCCCGTCGCCCACCCCGATGGTCGAGACGGTGATCTGCGCATTGTTCATCTGCCGCGCGAGGTTGAAGAACTGCTGGTGGACGTTGCCCCCGTCCTGGCCGTCCGTCAGCAGGATGACGTGCTTGACCGCGGCCTGGTCCGGCGTGATCGGCCGCAGGCCGTTGTACGCCTCGATCAGCCCGCTGTAGATGTTCGTGCCGCCCTGGGGCACGATGCTCTTGACCAGTTGGGCCGTCCGCCCCGGCCGGCTGTTCGGCGCGAGCTTGACCACCCACTTGGCCGTATGGTCGAACGCCACCACGCCGACCAGGTCATGCGGAAACAGCGTCTGGATGGCCCGCGCCGCCGCCTCGTTGGCGATCTCCTGCTTGTTGTACCGGGCGCCGGTCGGCACATCCATCATCGACCCGGAGTGATCCAGCACGATCACCAGCGCGCCGGACGGCATCACGCGCTGACTCGGAAGATGGCATTCCACCGGCAGGATCTTGTCGATGGGCGAACCGGCCCAACCGCCGGCGGCGAAGCTGTCCGGCCCGCCGACCATGATCAGCCCGCCGCCCATGTCGTTGACGTAACGCTGCATCTCGCGCTGCACCGCGTCGTCCACGTTGTCGCGCGGCACGTTCTGCAGGATGATCGCGTCGAACTTCGACATCTCCGCCGAATTCACCGGCATGCCCTTCACGCCAACCGTCGTCACCTGCGTGTTCATGTCGCGCAGGGCATTGACCAGGTACGTGCCCTTGTCCGCCGCCTCGCTGTCCACCACGAGGATTTCACCCATGCCCTGCACGAGGGTGAAGGCGTGGCCGGTGTTGTTGGCCGCGGTGCGATCGAGGCCCGCCCCCGACGGGTGGAAGGTGGCCGCGAAATCATTGCGGCCGGCGTCGGACAGGGGGATCTCGATCGAATGCGTGTAAAGGTACTTGCTCTGCACCCCCTCCTGCTTGATCCACTTGCCCGGCGCGACCGGCGCGTGCATCTGGCCCGGATCCGGATCGAGGTCCAGTTCGTACCCGTTCTGCTCCACCGCCAGCCGCCCGGCGACCGGACGCGTGGAAGAGAGCGTCACCGTCACCTTGATCGTCTGGTCCTTCCGCGCGTCGATCGGCGCGCTGACCGACTCGACGATCACCTCGTTGCTCACCTGGTAGTCCAGCGGCACGAAGTCGATGCGGATGCCCTTGGAGGCCGCCTCGCGCACGGCCTTGACCACTTCGCCGCTGGAAAACGTGTCGTTCCCGTCGGTCAGCATCACCATGCGCTTGCCGGCGTTGGCGGGGAAGTGCGACGCGGCGTAGCGGATGGCCGTGGCCATGTCGGTGCCTTCGACCGGCGGCAGATCCCTGCCGACATTCACCGCCGGCTCGCGCAGCGCCGCGGAAGTCAGCATGCTGCGCCCGTCAAAGCTCACCACGCCGAGGAAATCGCCCCGGCGCTTGGCATCGCGGGCGGTGGCGATCCAGTCGGACAACCAACTGTCAAGCTTGCGCGGCTCCCGGCCGTCCTCAACCGGCGGCTGGTAGAACAGACGCACCGATTCCGACCGGTCGGCCAGTACGATGAGCGCCATGTCATCGTGGCGGCGCGTCCACTGCACACCGGTGAGCACACCGACGAGCAGCACCAGCACGATGAGCCGGAAAGCGATCGAGGTCCACCGGCGCGGCGGGTCCAGCGCATCCAGGCTCGAAATGCCCAGCAGCACGATGGGAACCGCCAGGAACAGCAGCCACAGCATCCACGGCCGATCGAACCGGACCACCTCGCCGTCATGCAGTGCGTACAGCCCCCCCGCCGCGGCCGCGGTGAGCGCCAGCGACGACAGCAAGGTCAAGAGCCAGCGTCGCCGTGGGTTTGACTCGGAAAAGAACGGCATGAATCGCAGGGGACCTGATCAGTCAGCTCGGTCAGGCTGACAGGTTGCTGTGTTCGGTTGAGTTCGAGCGGACGCGCCGGATCGGGGCGCAGTTACTCGCCATCCGTCGCGGCCCCCCCGTCGCCATTCGACGCGGATTGGCCGTTCGTCTTGTCAAGTCGGTTGAAGTACTCGCGTGTCGCCTTGTGGTACTGGCGGGGCATGCGGTCCTCGGTGATGGCGATGTTCGAGTGTTTCTGCGCCTCGTTGACCGCCTCCGAGAATTCGACCTTCGGCGCGTTCTTCGATCCGCCGCCCTCCGTGTCCCAATTGACGATCATGCGTCCGGGACGGTTCTGGATATCTTCGACGATCTCATTGGAGGTGCCGGTCATGTTGCGCTGGGGTCCCAGCACCTGTCCCGCGGCGCCCTGGCCGGCGCCCGGCCCCGCGCCGTTGTTCTGGTTCGCCTGTTGCTGCCCTTGATTCTGTTGCTGGTTCCACGGGTTGCGGCCCTGGCCACCTTGCCCCTGCCGCGCCCCGGGTTGCTGGTTCAGGCGGTTCATCCCCTGGCGCAACTGCTGCTGCGACCGGCGAAGCTGCTGGAGCGACTGCTGCATGCGCGACATCTGCTGCAGCGCCTGCTGTGCCTGCCCCGCGCCTTGCTGCATGCCACTGCCAGTGCCGCCCGACTGCTGCATGCCCTGCTGGCCGCCGGATTGCTGCTGTGAGCCTTGTTGGCCACCACCCGACTGCTGCTGTGAGCCTTGTTGGCCACCGGACTGTTGCTGTGAGCCCTGCTGGCCGCCGGACTGCTGCTGCGAGCCTTGCTGCCCACCGGACTGCTGCTGCGAGCCTTGCTGCCCACCGGACTGTTGCTGTGAGCCCTGTTGGCCACCGGACTGTTGCTGTGAGCCCTGTTGGCCGCCGGACTGCTGCTGCGTGCCTTGCTGGCCGCCGGACTGTTGCTGCGAGCCCTGTTGCCCACCGGACTGTTGCTGTGAGCCTTGCTGCTGCGGGTTGCCTTGCTGTTGGTTGCCTTGCTGTTGGTTGCCTTGCTGTTGGTTGCCTTGCTGCTGGTTGCCTTGCTGCTGGTTCTGCTGCTGCTGGTTCTTCGAGTTGGCCATCTGGTTCAGGCCGCGCGATAGGTTCTGCAGGTTCTGTTGCGGCTTCTTCCCCTGGGCCTGGTTGGCGATCTGTTGGGCCGTCTGCTTCGCCTGCTGTGGACTCATGCCCGAGCGCTGCAGCATCTGCTGCATCTGTTGCTGGTTGAAGCCGCTGTTCGCCGCCTGCTGCGCCTGTTGCTTGGCCTGCTGCGGCGAGACTTTCCCGTTCTGCTGCAGGGCCTTCTCGAGCATCTCTTTGGCCTTGCGCTCGTTCTCTTGTTTCTGCCGATCGGCTTCATCCTTGATCTGCTTGGCGATCGTCTCGAGTTGCCGCTTCGCCTCTTCCTTCTCGACGCCGTCGGGCATCTGATCAAGTTTCTTCGCAAGCGCGTCCAGCGCCTTCGCGGCCGCCGCGAAGTCGCCGCGTCGCAGGGCGCTCTCAAAGTCGGAAGCCGGTCCCTCGCGCTTGGAATCGACGCGCTGCGTGGCGTCGGTCAACTCCTTGACCGCCTGCTCCATCTGGTCCGACGCTTCGTTGAGCCGATCCATCACCGCTTCGGACTTGGCCAGCGCCTCACGGCGCGAATCACGCGAATCCACCCGCCCGAACTGCGCCAGTCCCGCCTTCTCCGCTTCCAGTTCCTCGGCCAACTTGGGATCGCGCAGCATCGACGGGTCGATCTTGGGAATCGTCTGCACGACCTGTTGGATCTTCTCCTGGATCTCCCGCGCTTCGCGCGTCTTGCGCTGCTCCTCTTCCTGCTTCGCGTGCAGCCCGAGCAGATCCTGCGGCGGGATCAGGAAACTCAGCGCCAGGCAAAGCGCCAGCGGCGGCGCAAGCGTCCACATCCACTGCATGCGAATGGGGAACGACTGACTGACGCGTGCATCGCTCGCCGCCACCTGGGCGTCTCTCAGCACCTCGGCCGCCATCGGATCGCCTCTCTGGGCCAGCCGTTCGGCATACAGCGCCGTCGCCAGGCGGTCTTTCAGCCGCAGTCGCTGATCAATTTCCGTCGCCACCTTCGCCTTCCCCGGCCGGGCGACCAGACCGAGAATCAGCGCCGTCAGCACGGCCAGGCCGCCGACCGACCAGAACGACCAGATCGGGATCTCCACCGCCAGAAGTCGCTGGGCCAGCAACAGCAGCAGCACCAGACCGACCGCCCCCGTGACACACCAGCCCAGGGCATTGAGCCAGTGCTGAGCCATCATTCGCCACCATGCCGCCCGGACCGTGTGCTCAATCGATTTCATGGGACTGCCCCTAAGCTGTTGCTGGGTCTACACATCATGATACATCGTCCCGCTGCCCCAGGCGATGCCAACGCTATTTCCGCAACCGACACACCGTTACGAACTGCGCTTTCCGCGTGGTGTCCTCCTATCACAACTACGCTGTAACGACCGAAATAGTTCCGCGTAAAGCAGTTGCGGCTGAAAAACCGCTCGGCACGTCCCGGGCTCGCGAAACTGGACGCCGCATGCGGGCATCGATGCCGCAACGTTAGACGACCGATACTGTCACTATGACATGAAACCCGCGCCGCGGGCGTGCCCCAATGGTCAAGATCCTCAAACCATCCACGCGCCTCCTCACACTCCTGGCCGTTGCCTGCCTTGCGGCCTGCGGGACCTGGCCCCGACTCCCGATCCCGGCCGTCCACGTCCCGCGCGCCGTGCCCGGCGGCGTGATGCGCCTGGCCACGGCAGACGCGCCCGAAACCGGTCTCGTCTCCTGCCTCGCATTTTCGGCCGATGGCACGCGGCTGGCCTTCGCCGTCACCGGCACACCGCCGGGTCGGATCGCCATCTTCGACCTGACGACCGGGCGGCGCCTGGCATTCTGGCAGGCGCACGGCGGCGTGATCCGGTCCATCGCCTTCTCGCATGACCAGCGCTTCATCGCCACGGCCGGAGACGACGGCGTGGTGCGGCTCTGGGCCGGCGACGACATGCAGCCGGTCGCTGCGTTCGACGGGCTCGCCCCGATCGCGTTCTCGACGCACGGCCGCACGCTTGCCACCATGCACGCCGACATCCGCGACCGCACCATCGAGCCGGCGCTCGTCATCCGCGACGCACCGGAGGGCCGGCTGCGCATGCGCCACGATCTGCCCAACAGCCTCGCTTCGCCGACCGACGCCGCGCAGATGCCGACGGACGTCGCCAGCGGCTCGGCGCCCGCGCTCGGACTGCGCTGGGCCATGTCGCGCGACCGGCGCGTGCTCGCGGCGTGCGGGCCGCACACGGGGGCGGTCTACCACACCGGCGATGTGCGCCAGTTCCACCTCGGCGCGCCGGGACAGTACGAGGCCGTCGCGCTCGCATGGCATGGCGCCGTCGCCGCATTCCTCGTCCGTCAGACTCCGGCCGGACATGATCCGCATCAACACATCTCCATCTGCAACACCACGACGGCCATCCAACCGGTGACCATCGAACTGCCCACGGCCGACCACCGCGGGATGTGCCTGACACCGGACGGGCAGGCCGTGGCATGCTGGGCTGGTTCGACCGTCACCATCTACGACACGACCTCCGGCAAGAAGATTCGCGTGCTCGCGCCGCTTGAGAGCTCCGTCTCAACAGCCGCTTTCTCCCCTTCCGGCAAGCTCATCGCGATCGGCGATGATCGGGGCGAGGTCATCGTGCTCGACCTGACCCATCCGATCAACGCCCCCGCGACGCGCGGGCGCAAATGATCATCCGCGGCGGGCGACATCGATTCGTTTGAGCGTCGCCAGCAGCGGCGCGGCGACCTCCAGCGGCAGCATGGTCGCGCCGTCCGAAACACTTCCCTCCGGATCGGGATGGGTCTCGATGAAAAGCGCCTGCACACCGGCCGCCACGGCGCATCGCGCCAGCAGCGGCCCACGCTCCGGACGCCCGCCGGTCACGTGGGTCGCCCCCGGCAACTGCGTCGAGTGCGTCACATCAAAACATACCGGCCAGCCGAGCTCCATCATGTCGCCGAGGCCCACGAAGTCGTTCACCAGCCGGTGGTAGCCGAAGAACGTGCCGCGCTCGGTCAGCATGATCCCTGCCGCCGAGCTGTCCGTCAGCTTGCCGATCACGCTCTTCATCTCGGCCGGCGAGAGAAACTGGCCCTTCTTCACATTCACCGGCTTGCCGGTCTGCGCCGCGGCGACCAGCACGTCCGTCTGCCGGCACAGGAACGCGGGGATCTGCAGCAGGTCCACCGCCTGCCCAACCGCCTCCGCCTGCAGCGGTTCATGGACGTCCGTCGTGGTCGGCACGCCCAGCAGCCGCCCGACCTCTTCGATCACCCGCAGACCTTCGTCGATGCCCGGCCCGCGCCGACTGTGGATCGACGTGCGATTCGCCTTGTCAAAGCTCGCCTTGAAGATGTACTGGAAGCCGTGTTCTGCGCAGGCATCGCGCATCGTCTGGCCGATCTTGAGGCATACGTCCGGCGCCTCGACGGCGCATGGCCCGGCGATCACCGTCAAGGGTCCATCAGCGCTGATCTCCAGTTCGCCGATCTTTACCGCGTTCATGCGTTGCTCCAGCAGCCCAAGTGAATCCGCCAGTCAGTAGCCGCCATCGCCGCCCCCTTCGCCGCGCACGATCGCCACGCCGGCAGAGCAGCCGAGCCGGTCCGCTCCGGCCTCGATCATTCGCATCGCATCGTCCCGCGTGCGGATGCCCCCGGCCGCCTTGACCTTCAGCCCGCCCGCGTGCTTCTTCATCAACTGCACGGCCTCCACCGTCGCGCCCCCGGCGGCGTGCATGCCGGTGGACGTCTTGACGAAGTCACACCCCGCCTCCCGTGCCGCGCGACACGCGGCCTCGATCCGCGCCTCGCCCTCATCATCGCTGACCTCGCGCATCAACAGCGCCGATTCGATGATCACTTTGACCACCACTTCCGCATCGACGGCCCGCACCGTGCGCACGAGGCCCATAAACGCCGATCGCGCCGTGTCCACATCGCGATCGAGGAGCATCGGCAGGTTCGCGACGAAATCAATCTCACGAGCCCCGTCCTTGGCCGCAACGGTCGCCTCCATCATCTTGACCGACGCATTGCCCGCGCCCAGCGGGAAGTCCACCACGGCGCACGCCTTCGTCGCCGCGCCCGCCTCGCGCAGTCGCTGTGCGACGCGCGACACCCAGGCGCCGTTCACGCAGACCGAAGCGAAACCGAACTCGATCGCTTCGTCCGTCACGCGATCGATCTGCAGCGCCGTGGCCTCGGCCTTCAGCAAGGTGTGATCGATCTTCTCAGCCAGCGTCATGCTCTGACGTCTCCTTCGCGGTCGCGACCGGCGGCTGCGCCGCGGGCACATCGTCTGATTGCGGCGGCGCATCGAGCCGGTCGAAGTACCGCGTGAGAATCTCAGCGTATCGGGGCCCGTGCATCCAGGCCAGTTGCCAGTGCCCGCCAGTATCGAACTGCGCCAGCTCGGCTTCCGGCGCCGCCGCGGCCAGCCGCCGCGCATCTTCCATCGGACACAACTGGTCATCATGCGTGTGGGCAATCAGCATCGGCACGCTCAGACTCGCCGCATCCCGCAGCCGGTCGATCTTCGCGAACGCCTGGATGAACAGACGCTCGTAGCTGCGGGCCAGCCACACCATCGGCTGCGCCGGCCAGCCCCAACTGCGCATGATGCCCCTGATCGGCTCGTACACATCGAGATAAGCCCCCTCGATGATCACGCCGTCGATCAGCCGATGGTCTTCGCGGCGGCTGCACAGCTCCGCCGCCGCGCCCAGCGTGACGCCCGCGCCCATCGAGTGGCCCATCAGCACCAGCGGGCGCGGCAGTTCCGCGGCCAGTTGCTCGACAATCGTCACCAAATCCGCCGCCTCCAGTGAGCCGCCGTGGCAGACCTTCGCACTGCTGTCGCCGTGGGCGCGCAGGTCGTACAGCACGAGGCGGCTGGTGACATCCGTGAGCATCGCGGCCCAGCGCGCCAGGACGACGTAGCGGCTGTCCGACCAGCCGTGGGTAAAGATGACGGCGGGCCCTTCCGGCTGCCGGCCCTCGATCACCCACGCGGTGGTAGACGCGCCGTCGGCAAGCGTCAGTTCGCGTTCCACGTAGAGCGCATCGAGTTGCGTCGGATCGAGCGGCCAGCCGCGCGCCAGCGCGAAGGTGTAGGCCCGGCGCGGCGGGCGACGCAGGATGCGCACCATCGCAACGAACCCGATCACCAGCAGGACCGCCAGCGCCAACAACATCAACTTCAGCAAACCCATCCGCGCTACGGTAGGGTATTGCCGCGCCTGTGCAACACCGCCGACCGCGCGAGGATGCCGTCCGCCATGGAGGATCTCACCACGACCACCGACACGCCACGATCCGTGCTCGTCACCGGCTGCAACGGCGCGATCGGCGCGCCCGTCACCCGCGCCCTCATCGCCCGCGGCCATCGCGTGCGCGGCTTCGACCTGACTCCGCCGCCCGATGACCTCGGACTGACCGATTGCATCCGGGCCGACCTGACCGACCGCCCCGCGCTCGATCGTGCCATGGCGGACATCGAAGTCTGCATTCATCTGGCCGCGAATCCCCACGGCCACGCCACGTGGGACGATCTGATGGGCCCGAACATCCAGGGCCTGCACCACACGTGGGAGGCGGCGTGCGACGCCGGGGTGAAGCGCATGATTCCGGCTTCCACGGTGCAGACGGTGCTCGGCGGCGGTTGGAAGGACTACCCGATCGTGCCCGTGGACGCGCCCCTGCGGCCGCGCAACTTCTACGCCGCCACCAAGTGCCTGGCCGAGGCGCTGGCGTGGGTCTACCACCACAACCGCGGCATCGAGGTGATCCTGGTGCGGCCGGGATTCTTCCCGCGCGATGCGAAGGAGGTGGCGCGCGTAGCGGGCAGCGACTACGGCCCGCGCATGTACTGGAGCCCACGCGACGCCGCGCGGTTCTACACCCTCGCGGTCGAGGCGACGGACATCACCTTCGTCACACTGTACGGCGCAAGCCGCCATGAACGTCCTTTCTTCGATCTCGAACCGGCGCGCGAAGCGATCGGATATGAACCGCAAGACAGGTTCCCGGATGGCGCGCCGGAGGATGAAAGCTGAGGCGCATCGCGCTCAGACTGGGATTGCCGCAAGACTCACAACCCCGACGCCGCCACCGCCGTGCCTGGTTTGGCGTTGATTGCGCCCGCCGCGATCAGTTCCGCTTCGATGGCCTTGAGCGTTTCGCGGGTGTCTTCTTCGTCCACGAAACCCATGTGGCTGATGCGGAAGATCTTGCCCTTCCACTTGGCCCCGCGTCCGTCCTGGCCGCCGGCGATGTGGATGCCGTGATTCTCGCGCAACGCCTTGCGGAAGGCCGAATCGTCCACGCCCTCCGGATACCACGCGCCGGTGACCGACGGACTGGGGCTGGAACTGACCGGCTTGAGGCCGAGCGCCTCGTAGGCTTTGCGTGTTGCTTCGCAGAGTTTCGCGGTGCGCTTCCAGACGTTTTCGATACCTTCGTTCTCGATCATCTCGAGCGCGACGCGCTGGCCGCGGATGAGGCTGACCGGCGGGGTAAAGGGCACATCGTTGTCCTTCCAGCTCTTGAGCCAGCGGCGCAGGTCGAGGTTGTAAGCGCCGACGGACTTGACCTCGTCCAGCCGCGCGACGGCCCGCGGGCCGAGGCCGACATAGCCCAACCCCGGCGGCAGCATCATGGCCTTCTGCGAGCCGGTCACCAGGCAGTCGATGCCCCACTCGTCCTGCAGCACCTCGAATGCGCCGACGGAAGTGATGCCGTCCACGATGAGCAGCGCATCAGTCTTGCCGACGATCGAAGCGATGGCCTTCAGGTCGCACGCGGTGGCGGTGGAGGTCTCGCTGTGCACGAGCACCACGACGCTGGTGTCGGGGTTGTCCCGGAGCGCCTGCTCGATCGCGGCCGGGTCGACCGCGTCGCCCCACGGCACGTCGATCTTCACCTGCCTGATGCCCAGCGGCTGGGCGTAGAGGTCGTAGATGTCCTGCCAGCGCTCGCCGAACTTGCCGCCGGCGACCGTGATGGCGGTGGTGCCGGGCTTGATGAGTGAAATCTGCGAAGCCTCGAACGCGGTGGTGCCCGATCCGGCGATCGAAAGCGCCGGGCCGGCCGTCCTGAAGACGCGCTGCAGGCGCTGTGACAGTTCGGCGAAGATCGCCTGGAACTGCTTGGTGCGGTGATGGATGATCGGCTGGGCCATCTCCTGGAGGACCTGGGGCGGCACGGCCGTGGGACCGGGGGTGAGCAGACGCTGTTTCATCGGACAAGCTCCCAATGGGGCGGTCGGGGTAGGAATCATCCCGCCCGCGGCAAGCGCGGCGGCGGCAGACGGGCAACGGTAAATGGCGGCCGGGGGTCGGTCAAGATGGCGGGGAGTGGTGGCCGTGAGTGGACAGAACTGACGGACGTACGGCGGCGATGGGGTCAATCCGATGCGTACCGCGGGCGGCCGGCGGACGCTGCCCCGCAAGAACGGCCAAGTGGCCCCCGCCGGGTGGAGGGGGCTTAGGTCTCGAGGACGCCGGACCCCGCTGGCGCGCTGTGAGAGGCGATGGGGGCGGCCAACTGCGCTCACAGGTAAGAAATCCCAACAGAAAGCGATCAAAAGTGCACGGTTCTCGGGCCCGTTTCGGCCGCATTCGGTCAGTTTCCGCAGAATCCTGCAGGATTCTGCTGGATTTCGTCGGGTTGGGTGAAGGGCGATAGCAAGCATGGCCAAGTCTCGGAGGTATCGTTCGTTGTGCAAGCGCGTGCTCCTCACCAGAGCCCAGGGATAGTAATCCCCGGGCTTCCCGAAGCGGACTCTCAACAGAAGCCCAGGGATTACCATCCCTGGGCCTCCAGGAGCGGACTCTCGACCGAAGCCCAGTGATTACCATCGCTGGGCCTCTGCGGAAAACGAACTCTCATTCGAAGCCCGGGGATTCCATCCCCGTGCCTCTTCCGATTGACTTCAGCGCGCACCTCACACAGTGCGCGCACGCTCCCCCACCCCTGGACGAAGCGCCGCCCTGGTGCGCAGAACATGGCCTGTTTTCGCAGGTCTTCTCCGCGCAACTCCCTGCGCGGCCGGGCGCAAGAAAATCTTGCGAACCTGGAGAACACCCGAATTTTTGGTGTCACGCAGCGCGCACAAGTTGGCCTGTTGGTGATCGCCGCCACTGAACGGGCCGAGCCGGACGCCACAGTCGTGTACAGCACCGGCCGTGTCCTTTTCGGGCTGCCCCCAACCGACTCCACTTGCGCTACGCTTGATCGATCGCTTCGAGGGCCTCGGTGGCGGTGTTCGCGACGTGGAAGTGCTGTTCGTACGGCTCGCGGGCGAAGCCTGATTCGTACATCTCGCGGAAGAACGCGAGCAGCGGGTCGTAGAAGCCGGCGGTGTTGGGGATGATGATCGGTTTGTCGTGCTGTTTGAGGTAGCGGAGCGTGACCACCTCGACCAGTTCCTCCAGCGTGCCGATGCCGCCGGCCAGGGCGATGAACGCGTCGCTGCGGACTTCCATCTCGGTCTTGCGTCGGTGCATGTCGCCGACGGCAATGAGTTCCTCGGCCTGGTCGTAGCCGATGCCCCGTTCCTGCATCCAGGTGGGAATGATGCCCACCGCCCGTCCGCCGGCCTCGCGCACGGCGTCGGCGAGGATGGCCATGGTGCCGCTGTTGGTGCCGCCCCAGATCAGCGTATCGCGCCGCTTGCCGATGAGCCGGCCCAACTCGCGGGCGGCATCCTTGTAGACCGGCGCCACCTTGTCGCTCGAGGCGCAAAACACGCAGATCGCTCGGGGCATCACTGACCCCCGTCCGGCTGGTCATCGCCGGGGCCCTCGTCGCCCGCCGCGTTCGCGTGCTTGAGGCCCGCGATGGCGTCGAGGATCGACTGGTTCAGCGTCTCGTTGCGTTGCTTCAGGAGGTCGTCCAGTTCGGGCTCGCCTTCGAACTCGCCCAGGTCGGTCGGGTACTCGCGCTCGAGCACGAATGACGGGGCGCGCCGCTCGATCACCGAGGCGACGATGCGCCCGGCCTGCTCGGTCGTCACGCTGCCCCCGGCGGCCGTGGGACGGGGCCTGACGGGCATCACGAACACCACCGGCTCGCCCTCGCCATCCAGCAGCACGCGCAGCTCGCCCGGCGGCTGCTTCATGCCTTCGAGCCACGGCGAATCCGCAGCGAGCACATCCTCCTTCAGCTCAAGCTTGGCGAAGAACGTTCGCAGCGCATCGTTGATGAAGTCGCGGCCGAGGTTGTTGTCATCGGCCTCGACGATGGCCGTGCCGCCGTCGCGCACGAAGCCGGCAATGTTCTCGATGGTGGCCGCATCCACATCGCCGAGCTTGCCCAGGCCCGAGACGATAATCACCGCCGGCCCGTTGGCCCGGTTGATGGGTTCATCGAGTCGCTCGACGACATCGAAGACCACGTCCACGTCCTGGTCCTCGCGGATCTGCGCCGCGGCGGCGGGCGCGATGGCCGTGGCCGCGCCCGGCGTGGTCGACCACGCGATGCCCGCGGGATGGCGCACGCCGTGCACCTGGTGCAGCATCATGCACAGCGTGCCCAGTTCCTTCTCGCGCACGCCCCAGAAGCGGCCGTCGAAGCCGCGGCGGATTTCATGATCGGGATTGAACGAGTTGGGCTTCTTGCCCCGGTTCTTGGGATCGGCACGGAACTTCTCAAGGTATTCTTCGTAGGCCCGCTTGCGCACGACGAGATTGCGTTCGCGCAGGCTCGAGGTGAAGTGATACGTCGCGCCCGCGTTCTGCCACCAGCCGTTGGGCGACTGGTAGCGCAGGAACCGGTACATCGCGCGGCGAAGCAGCGACTCGTCCATCCGCATCACATCGCTTTCGTCGGCATGGCCCCAGCGGGTCCGGAAGAGATAGGTGTGCGGCTCGAGCAGGCCGTCCAGTGAACTGGCCTGCACCTCGACATCGTGACGCGAGAGATTGCGCACCGGCGGCTGGCGGAGGTAGGCATCGGTGGCCTGGTTGAGCTTCCGCCGCGCGGCGTGGATACGTTTCTCGTACCGGCGCATCACGACCGGGTTGCTGACCAATGTCGCCAGGTCGCGCATGGCCGCCAGGCCGTACGCGGTGGCGATCCAGGTCTTGCGGCTCTCGATCTTCGCCGGCACCCGGACAGGCAGTCCGAACGCGCCGGACGGCGCGCCGGCGAAGTCATTGACCGCCTGCCAGTGGTTCATCTCGTCCCAGCGTCCGTCGCCGTGCTGGGCGCCGCCCACGGCCACGACGGTGCGCATCAGCACCACGTTCATCGGCTCGGCATAGAGCGTCGCCTTGACCACGCGCGTGTCGAGTTCCACCTTCACCGTTCTCGGCAGCTTGCCGAGGCGGTTGACTTCGTGCAGGGCGAAGACGGCCAGCGCCGTGGACTCAAGATCGGCCGTCATCTCGCGATAGATGTTAAGCGGCAGGCCCGGCAGGACGACGCCCGGCGCGAACGCCTCGCCCTCCTCGCGCTCGATGCGGTAGCTGCGTTCGATCTTGTCGAAGCGCAGCGCCTGCCGCGCGATGCGGTCGGCCAGGCGCGGGATGGTCCCGTAGATCAGCTTCGCTTCCTCGAGTTGCTTCTCGATGACGGGGTTGTCCGGCGACTGCTCGGCCAGTCTCTGCAGCCGCACGACTTCGGCGTTGAAGCGCTGCTCGTATTCGAGGAGTTTGCGGATGAGGGCCGGATCGACGCACACCGGCCCCCACAGGCCGCGGGCCTTGCCGGTCTTGATCTGGCCGACCGTCAGCTTGCGGACCAGTTGCTCGATCAGCCATTCGTAGCGGATCTCGCGGCAGTTCGACAGGGCGATGGTCATCCACGCGACGTCCCAGGTGTAGTCGGGGATGCCGAACGCGTCGACGTAGGCGACGATGGAATCGGCCAGCCGCTCGACGGCCGGATCTTCCGTGGGCGACTTGCCGCACTGGATCAGCGTGTAGAGCGCCATGGCGTTGTCGCCGAGGAAGCCCACGGGCAGGATGTCGGGCCCGCCGGGGCCGTAGACGTTGCGCATCTCCTTGCGGTAGATGTCGCCCTCCGGATCGCGGACGGTGCGCTCCACCTGCTTGTAGCCGGTCTTGACGCGCCCGATCTCCTTGCGGCGCTTCACGCGCTTGAGCACGGTGACCGATCCCTCCTTCACACGCTCGAGCACCCAGACATCCTTGTACTTCTTCTTGTAGACCGGGACGGTGACCATCTTCTTCTTCCAGCGGGTGGTGACCTCTTTCTGGTCGACCACCTTGCGCTGCCCGTGCGGCTTGAAGAGCAGGCCGCGATCGTTCTCCTCCTCCTCGAGGACCTTCATGATCGCGTCCACCGCCGCGTGCAGCGCGGTGCGCGAGGTGAGACTCAACTGCTGGCGATCGATCGCCTCGGCGGGCGGCTGGGCGAGCGGCTCCTCATCCCTGGCCCACGCGTCGCTCAACATCCCTGTCAGCAGCAACATGGCAAGGCCGATCGCGCCCGCATGCGTCCACCTGGTCGGCCGTCGTCTGGGACTGAACATCACCGGCTCCTCTTTGTCGATTGCATTGCTCACGCCGCGACCGGCTCGCGCTCGATGGCCAGCAGCGCCCGCTTCCATTCGAGCCCGCCCGAGAACCCGCCGAGCCTCCCGCCGGCGGCCAGCACGCGGTGACACGGCACGAGGATCGGCGCCGGGTTGGCCCCGCACGCCCCGCCCACGGCCCGGGCCGCGCCGGGCGAGCCGACCCGCCGGGCGATCTGCCCGTAGCCGACCGTCGCGCCGTACGGGATGGCGCGCAGTTGGGCCCAGACTTCCAACTGGAAGTCGGTGCCGTCCAGGTCCAGCGGCAGGTCGAAGGCCCGCCGGCGTCGGGCGAAGTACGCGTCCAACTGCCGCGCCAAACGCCCGGCCAGCGATCGCGCCCAGTCGGGCAGGTCATCCCGCGGCTCGTCGCGCCATGCGACCGCCTGCTGAACAACGCTCGGCGTCGCCTCATGTTTCATCAACGCGGCGGCGGGCAGGCCCAAGCCGGCCACGCCCGCTTCCGTCAGTGAGACGGGCATCTCGCCCCAAGGGGTCCGGAAGGTCAGCTTCACGCGTTCGGCGGTGTGTGTCGTGATCAGCATGGTCCCTTTTCTAGCATATGCCGACGGCCACTGAAAGAACTTCGCAGGAAGTTCGGTGATTTCCGGACCGACGCGGTCAGCCCTGTTGCCAGTTGCGCCGAAGGTAACTAGGGTGGCATTCGGGCCGTGTCGCGCGACCGCGCAGCCCGGATCAACCGACGATCCGGCCCCCTGACCCGTCGGCTGCACCGAGTTTCGCCGCGCATGCGCGAGCAAGAAGACACACCTGAGAAGAAGCACGCGCCATCGAATATGCAGTTGCTCAAGCGGCTGCTGGGCATGGCGTGGATGTACCGGCGGGGCACGCTGTCGGTCATCGGGCTGAACCTGGTCATGGTCGCGTTCATGATCAGCGGCCTGGGCATGCTGGGCGTGGGCGTGGACTACATCCGCTACTTCGGCACGCCCAAGAAGGTCGAGTGGCTGGGCATCGTCATCCCCGGGCCGGACGTCTGGTCGCCCTGGCTGACCATCCCGCTCATTGCCGCGGGCGTCCTCACGGTGGCCGTGCTGCGCGGCGTGCTGCGCTACTCGACGGTCGCCCTGCACGCCCACGTCGCCCAGCGCATCGTCGTGGAACTGCGGGCCAAGGTCTACGAGAAGCTGCAGCGCCTGTCCTTCCGCTTCTACGACGCGAACGAGTCCGGCTCGATCATCAATCGCGTGACCGGCGACGTGCAGGGCGTGCGCATGTTCGTCGACAACGTGATGGTGCAGGTGATCACGGTGGTGACCACGCTGGTGGTCTTCCTGCTTTACATGGCCCGCATCCACCTGCTGCTGACGCTCGCCTGCATGGCGACCATCCCGATCATGTGGCTGGTCACCGTGCTGTTCGCCAGCAAGGGGCGGCCGATGTACCTGCGGGCGCGCGAGCGCGTGGATCACACCATACGCGTCCTGGCCGAGAACGTGCTGGGCATGCACGTGGTCAAGTGTTTCAACCGCTCGGCCGACGAGATCGAGAAGTTCAAGCACTCGAACGCCAACGTGTGCGAAACGCGCTGCCGCATCTTCTGGTGGGTCAGCGTGTTCGTCCCGAGCATCGGGCTGCTGACGCAGGTGAACATTCTGGTGCTGCTGATCTACGGCGGGTACCTGGTGATCTCCTATGACCAACAGGTGGCCGCGGGGGTCGTCCGGCCGACGGGCATCTCGCTGGGCGAACTGCTCGTCTTTTCGGCCCTGCTGCGGCAGTTCGGCGAGCAGGTGTCGATGGTGGCCAACATCACCAACTCCATCCAGCAGGCCCTTACCGGCGCGCAGCGCGTGTTCGAGGTGATCGACGCGGAAGTCGAGATCAAGGACAAGCCCAACGCGACAAGCATCCCCAAGGCGCGGGGCGCCGTCGCGTTCGAGAACGTCCATTTCAGCTACAACGGCGAGGACCCGGTGCTGGAGGACGTGAGCTTCCGCGTCGAGCCCGGCCAGTGCGTGGCCATCCTCGGCGCGACCGGCGCGGGCAAGAGCACGCTGCTGAGCCTGATCCCCCGGTTCTACGACGTCACGCGCGGCCGGCTGCTCATCGACGATGTGGACGTGCGCGACCTCAATCTTGACGAGCTGCGCCGCAACATCGGCATCGTCTTCCAGGAGAGTTTCCTGTTCTCGACCAGCGTGGCGGCGAACATCGCCTTCGGTCACCCCGACGCGACGCGCGAGCAGGTCCGCAAAGCGGCGCAGATCGCCGCGGCGGCGCCTTTCATCGAGGAACTGGAGGAAGGCTACGACACGGAGATCGGCGAGAACGGCGCGGACCTGTCCGGCGGGCAGCGCCAGCGCATCGCCATCGCCCGGGCGGTGCTGCTCGAACCGTCGATCCTGCTGCTGGACGACGCGACCAGCGCGATCGACCCCGAGACCGAGCACGAGATCATGTCCGCGATGAACAACGCGATGAAGGGCCGCACGACATTCGTCGTCGCGCACCGGCTGTCCACGCTGCGCCGCGCGGACCTGGTGGTGGTGCTGGAGAAGGGCCAGATCGTGCAGATCGGTACGCACGACGACCTGATGACCTCGAAAGGCCATTACCGTCGCGCCGCGCGGCTGCAGGTGGCCGACGACGAGAGCCGACGCCTGCTCGGCGTGGGCAGCCATCCGGACGAAGACGCCCTGGACATGGAGGTGACTTCATGAGCATGGGCAGCTTCAAGATGGGCGGCGGCGGCCGGTACGGCAAGGCGATGGCCGGCGACAAGGGATCGCTCAGCCTCTCGCTGATCCGGCGCCTCTACACCTACATGCGCCCCCACCGGCGGATGCGCAACACCTTGCTCGCCCTGGTCACCATCCGCGGCATGCAGCTTCCGTGCATCCTCTGGATGGTCGCGGCCATCATCAACGGGCCGGTGCAGGAGGGCGACACGCGCGGCCTGTGGTGGATGCTGCTCGGGTTCGTCGGCCTGGTCCTCTTCACGCAGGTCGTCTTCCATTTCCGCCACCAGTTCGGCGCGACGCTGGGCGAACTGGTCGTGCACGACCTGCGACGCGACCTGTTCAATCACCTGCAGCGCATGCCGATGGGCTTCTTCAACAAGACCAAGCTCGGACGCATCATCAGCCGCATGACCAGCGACGTCGAAGCGGTACGCATGGGCGTGCAGAACGTGCTGTTCGTCGGCCTCGTGCAGGGCTTCCAGGGCCTGGTGGCCGCAGCCATCATGGTCTACTACGACTGGGTGCTCTTCCTCCTGGTGGTGGGCATGGTGCCGATCCTGTGGTCGATCAACCGGTACTTCCACCGCAAGCTGTCCGAAAGCTACCGCGCCATGCAGGAGAGCTTCTCGCGCGTCACCGCGTACCTGGCCGAGTCGGTCAGCGGCATCCGCGTGACGCAGGGCTTCGTGCGCGGCGACCGCAGCAGCGAGTACTTCGCCGACCTCGTCCACGACCACTCGCAGTACAACATCAGCGCCGCCAAGAACCGCGGGCTCTTCATGCCGCTGCTCGAGATCAACAGCCAGCTCTTCCTCGCCCTGATGCTCGTGGTCGGCGGCTACCAGGTGCTGGTGGCGAAGACGGCCCAGGTTGATGAGATCGTTGTTTACTTCCTCGTTGCGCCGATGTTCTTCACGCCCATCACCACCATGGGCCAGCTCTACGACCAGGCGCTCATGGCCATGGCCGGGGCCGAGCGCATCTTCCACCTGCTCGACGAGAAGCCGGAGTGGGAAGATCCGCCGGATGCGATCAACCTGCCGCCGATCAAGGGCGAGGTCGTCTTCCGTGATGTCTGCTTCGCCTATGAGCCCGGCAAGCGCGTCCTGCACGATGTCGGATTCAGTGCCAAGCCGGGGCAAACCATCGCCCTGGTCGGCTCCACCGGATCGGGCAAGACCACCATCATCAACCTGATCGCGAAGTTCTACCTGCCCGACGAGGGCGAAGTCACCATCGACGGCTACGACATCCGCCGCGTCTCCAGCCCCTCGCTGCACGCGCAGATGGGCATCGTGCTCCAGCAGAATTTCCTCTTCACCGGCACGGTGATGGACAACATCAAGGAAGGCCGGCCCAACGCGACCGACGAGGACGTGGTCGAAGCCTGCCGCAAGCTCGACTGCCTCGACATCTTCGAGACGCTGGCCGACGGCCTGCACACCGATGTCGGCGAGGGCGGAACGAGCCTGTCGCTGGGCCAGCGCCAGCTCGTGTGCTTCGCCCGGGCGATGCTCGCCGATCCGCGCATCCTTATCCTTGACGAAGCGACCAGCGCCGTGGACACCATGACCGAGGCGCGCATCCAGAAGGCGCTGGGCGTCCTGTTGAAGAATCGCACAAGCTTTGTCGTCGCCCACCGGCTGTCGACCATCCGCCACGCCGACCTCGTGCTGGTGCTCGACCACGGCCGCATCATCGAGCGCGGCAGCCACCTCGACCTGCTGGCCACCGGCGGCGTCTACGCCAACCTGTACAAACGCTTCGTCCGCGCCTCCGAATCGTGACCCAGTGCCTTGAAAGCGTCGCATTCGTGCCACTGGCGGCCTGCCCGCCGGTGTCTTCGGAGATTCGTCTGGGCAGTGGCGGGCAAGCCGCCGGCACCATCGGAAAGCGTGTTTCCTTCCGGAGTATAATTCCCCCATGGGCGATCCCACCGACACCAATCCCGCGCCGCCGAATCCGCCGCGCATCACGATCCGTACGCTGCGCCAATGGATGCGCGCCGGCCAGCCGTTCGCCATGCTCACCTGTTACGACGCGACGACCGCCGGCTGGCTTTGGCGCGGCGGGATCCGCACCGCCCTCGTCGGCGACACCGCCGCGCAGATGATCCTCGGTCACGACAGCACGTTGCCCGTCTCGATGGATTTCATGGTCGAAATCACCGCCGCTGTGCGCCGCGGCGCCCCGAACATGTTCATCATGGCCGACATGCCCTTCGGCAGTTACCAGTGCGGCGACGACCAGGCGATGCACAACGCCACGCGCTTCCTCAAGGAGGCGGGCGCCGATGCGGTGAAGCTGGAACTCGATATCTCCCACGCCCCGCTCGTGCGGCGGATGGCGGCCGCCGGCATCCCCGTCGTTGCCCACCTCGGCTCGCGCCCGCAGCAGGTGCGGGCCAAGGGCGGTTTCGCATCCGCGGGACGCAAACAGGTCGAGGCGGAACTCATCGTCGAAGCGTCGCGTACCATGTTGGCGGAGGGCGCGACGATGCTGCTGCTCGAGGCGGTGCCGGCCGAGGTCTCCGCCCGGGTGGTCGATCTGGCGACCAGCGACCAGCGGGGCACGATCGTGCCGGTGATCGGTTGCGGCGCCGGCCCGGCCTGCCACGGACACGTGGTCGTGCTGCACGACCTGCTGGGGCTGACCGACTGGCAACCGCCGTTCATCCGGCCCGTGGCCGCGATGGGCGAGCAACTGGCCGACGCGGCCGGCAAGTGGGTCGAACTGATCGCGTCCGGCCGATACCTGCGTGACGATCATCCCTACAAGCTCGGATCGTGAAACGCCGATGCAGATACTTCCGGGACCGGCGCCCGGCAACGGAGCAGACGCCATGGACCACCAGGACCCGACCCCACCGGCGCCGCCCACGCCACCGCCATCCTCCGGCAGCAGCGCCGATTGGCCGGCCGCGCCGACACCGCCCTTCCCTGCGCGCTCCGCGCCTCCATCGCCTCCCGTCGCGCCGACACCGACACCCAAGCCGCGCAAGCCGCGAAACTTCGTGTTCGGCCCCGTGCTGCTGCTGCTGGTCACCGTGCTGCTGGTGATGTACTTCGGCCCGCGCATCGGTCGCGAGATCGCCTGGGAGGCGACCGACGCGCGCATTCAGCGCGTGCGCCAGGAACTGGCCGACGCCGACGAGCTGCGCACGCTCAGCGAATCGTTCCGCCTGGTCGCCGAGGGCATGCGCAACAGCGTGGTGCACATCAAGGCGTACCAGACCAACGGCGCGGCCGGAACAGGCACGCGCTACGAGGTGCCCCAGCACGTGGGCAACGGATCGGGATGGGTGTACGAGTACCACGCGGCGGGCGAGGAGCCGCGCCGGTTTGTCATCACGAACTACCACGTCATCAAGCAGGCGTCGCGCATCGTGGTGCGCTTCGCCGACGGGAGCGAGACGCGGGCCACCGCCATCGGGGCGGATCCGAAGACGGACATCGCCGTGCTCTTCGCGGGCAACCATCTCCACGCCGCGCCGCTGGCGCTGGATGACGAAGGGCGCATCAAGGTGGAACAGGGCGACATCGTCTTCGCCTTCGGCTCACCCTTCCGCTTCGAGTTCTCCGTCAGCCAGGGCGTGATCTCGGCCAAGGGCCGCAAGGGCATCCTCCGCGAGGACGGCTCGTACGAGAACTTCATCCAGACCGACGCGGCGATCAACCCCGGCAACTCCGGCGGCCCGCTGACCAACGTGCGCGGACAGGTCATCGGCATGAATACCGCAATCGCCACGCGCGACGGCGGCAGCGACGGCCTGGGCTTCGCCATCCCCATCGACATGATCAAGCAGGTGGCCGACCAGATCATCCGCGACGAAACGGTGAAGCGCGGCTACCTGGGCATCTTCATCGCCACGCTCGACGCCCGCCAGGCCGCGACCTTCGGCCTCGAGCACCCGGACGGGCGCGGCGGGGTCGTCGTCGAACGCCCGGCGCCCGGCGGACCGGCCGACGAGGCCAACGTCAAGCGCGGCGACATCATCACCGATGTCGACGGCACACGCGTCGCCGACGCCGATGTGCTCCGCGCCGTCATCGCCGGCAAGGCGCCCGACACCACCGTGCGCCTGCGCGTCTTCCGCGACGGCGGCTACCGCGAAATCGACGTCACGCTGGCCGAACTGCCCGACCGACGCGTGGTGATGGACCTTGACACCACCGAGGCGCCCGGCCGCGGGCTGCAAGGCGAGCCCCTGCTCGAGTTCCTGGGCTTCGAGACCGTCGAGCAAGTCACGCGCGCCGAAGCGATTCGCCGCGGACTGGGCAACGTGCAGGGCGTGCTGGTGATCGCGGTGCGGGCCAACTCGATCGTGGACACCGCGGAAGGCGGCCCGCTGCGCGACCTGGTCATCACCCGTGTCGCCGATGAGCCGATCACCACCCGGGCTGAGCTCATCCAGGCGCTCGAGCAGTTCGGCCCCGGGCAGATCATCCGTATCACCGTGCAGCGCGGCAGCTACGTGGGCTATCGCTACCTCGATTGGCCGCTGAACTGATCCGCGCCGCCGCGCTGCGGATGACCCGCCGCTATACTGTCACGCAACATGATCAGCACGCCCAACGACAGCGATCAACCCCTGCTCGAGGTCAACGACCTCAAGACCTGGTTCCCCGTCCGCCGCGGCCTGCTCAAATCCACCGTCGGCCACGTGAAGGCCGTGGATGGCGTCAACCTGCGGGTGGAAGCCGGTCAGACGGTCGGGCTCGTGGGGGAATCCGGCTGCGGCAAGTCCACCGTCGGCCGCACGATCCTGCGGCTGATTCCCGCGACGGAAGGCACGGTCTTCTTCGACGGCGAGGATGTCTTTCTCGCCCCGCCGTCGCGCCTGCGCCAGTTGCGCCGCGCGATGCAGATCATCTTCCAGGACCCGGTCGGCTCGCTGAACCCGCGCATGAGCGTCGGCCGCATCGTCGGCGAGCCGATCCAGGTGCACGGCATGGCCCGGGGCGTCGAGCTTCGCGCGAAGGTGGCCGAGCTGCTGGACAAGGTCGGCCTGAGCGCCGACGCGATGTACCGCTACCCGCACGAGTTTTCCGGCGGCCAGCGACAGCGCATCGGCATCGCGCGGGCCCTTGCCCTCGGGCCGCGCTTCATCATCTGCGACGAACCGGTCTCGGCCCTGGACGTATCCATCCAGTCGCAAATTCTCAATCTGCTGCGCGACCTGCAGCGCCAGCTCGGGCTCAGTTACCTGTTCATCGCTCACAACCTGGCGGTGATCGAGCACTTCTGCGACCAGGTGGCGGTGATGTACCTCGGGCGCATCGTGGAGACAGCCCCGCGCGAGGTGCTGTATGAGAATCCGCGCCACCCGTACACGCGGGCGCTGCTCTCGGCCGCGCCCAATCCGGAGACCGCCCCGCGCGCCGGTCGCATCATCCTCCCCGGCGAGGTGCCCAGCCCGGCCCATCCCCCCACCGGCTGTTCGTTCCATACCCGCTGCCTGCTCTCGCGCCAGTGCGCCGAGGCGGCGGGCGAAGGCGAGACGGTGCCCATCACCGTCGGCGGCGAGACCGCCCGCGTCATGACCCGGTGCACCACCGAGACCCCCCAGCTTGACCCCTGCGGTGACAATCACGATCACACCGCCGCGTGCTTCTTCCACCAGGAGCAGCAAGCCGCGGACATCGCCTGACATCCCGGTCATCGGCTCCTAGAATCCCGCGCGTCACCACGACCGTGTCCGGCCAGGCTTGGGCGGCCATGCGTTCTGTTGGTTGGCAGGTCCGTCCGCTCGCCCGCCGCGCTCCGGCTGTGGTCCGCGATACGCCCGAAACGAATCGCCCCACCCGCCACAAGGAGCCCCAGCGATGACCCTCCTGACCAACCGCCTGATCCAATACCTCGAAGATCGCGGCATCGCCTACGCGACGGTGCACCATCACCGCGACTACACCGCTCAGCAGGCCGCGGCCGACACCCACACCGCCGGCAAGGCCTTCGCCAAGGCCGTGGTGCTCAAGGCCGGCGAGAAGCACATCATGGCCGTGATCCCCGCGCACCGGATGCTGGACCTGTCGATCGTGCGCTCGATCGTCGGCGGCAACGTGGAACTGGCCCGCGAGCGCGCATTCGCGAAGCTCTTCCCCGACTGCGAACCCGGCGCCGAGCCGCCCTTCGGCAACCTGTACGGCATGGACGTGCTGGTCAGCCCGGAGCTGGGCGAAGACGGCTACATCACCTTCAACGCCGGCACCCACAGCGACGCGATCCGCATGCGCTACGACGACTACATCCGCCTGGTGCAGCCGAAACAGGTGAGGCTGACGCGGGAGTAGGCACAACGCGCGGCGAACCGGGCGCCACCGGTCGCGGTTCTTGCGAAGCTTTGGTTCGTCGGCCGTGTCTGCTTGTCGGCACGGCATTCAGCGCTTCCGACCCACCCGCGCTTCACCCACATCCCCATCGGCCTTTGTAACCGGCACGCGGCTGATGCGGACGAGCACGAGCCGCGCAACAGGACTAACTTCCTCGCCCCGCTGGTGACCATCCACCGCACCGAGGAAAGCGACCACGCCGCCATCGGGCACAGCAATGCTGGTCCGCGTTTCGAAGGTGCCTCGAGGCGCCGCCTCCGCATCGCTGGTCTTTGCGGCACATCGGATGCCGATCGTCGCGGAGCATCCATTGAACTGCGGCACCCACGAGGCGCGGTAACTCAGGAGCATGTACTCGTCGTGCCGTGAGAGACAGGGCGGGGCAGGCGGTTGCTTTGCGGCTCCGTCGGCGTTGGCGGCATGCCCACCGGTCGTGTCCTCGGGTGCGCTCGGGGACGGCGCTGCGCTGTGGCCATCCTGCCGATGGTGGCACTCACACCCCTGCTTGCTTCCGTTCGTCGCCAGCACATAGCTCTGCTGCCAGTTCAGACTGACGCCGCGTGCGGCCGCAAGTACGCGGACGTCACTCTTGTCCGGCGACTCCACCAGTTGCAGGAGTTGACTGGCCTTCTCACGATCAAGGACGACAACGTCCTTCCTCTCCATCGTGGGGAGCACGGCCATCGGCGCGTCCACCCACCATGCCTCGACGCACATGTGCCGGCCCTGCCCCCCAAACAGCATCTTGAGCAGTCGTTCGACTTCAGCGTGATTGCGCTCGGTGGTCCGCAGGATCAAGTGGCCGCTGAGCATCCGCGCGTCTGACGGCCCCCCGAAGCATTTCCATTCGTCGGGCTGCCCCACGGTGTCCGTGATGATCCCGATCAGTTCATCCGCCTGCTGCTCGCGTCCCCTGGGAATCCCGATGAGGCCAAAGCCATCAGTTGCTCCGTGACTTGAGTCGGGATCGCTGATCGCAAACCGCCTGACCGGCGCCATGAAGTCCGGCACCGGCTCAACCAACCATCGCGTGTCGTAGACCCGCGTTTCGACGTCATTCGGGTTGTACTTCTCCTCTTCCTCAACCGCCGCGTCCGCTGGTCCATCGGCCGCGGCCTGCCCCAGCAGAAGGGCTCCCGTGATGACCACCGCCCCAAGACACAGACTACGCACGACCCAAGCATGTTCCCCGCTTCGCATGGCTGACCTCCTGTAAAGTTGATTCCCGGCAGGCAGGAACGTGCAGTATATCGGCCACCAACCGCAAACCCATGCATTTCCTGCATCTTCGAGCCGCCAACGGGATGCAGTGTCGGATTCGGTGGATTTGCTATCCTGTCCCGCTCAATCCAAGGAGCGAATCATGATCAAGACTTCGATGTTCGATCTGACCGGCAAGGCCGCGCTGGTGACCGGGGGGGCCAGTGGGATCGGCAAGGCGATCGCCGAGGCGCTGCTGCTGCACGGGGCGCGGGTGCTGGTCGGCTCGCGGACGCTGGAGAAGGTCGAGGCAGCCGTGGACGATCTCAAGCGGTCGCTCGAGGACGCCAACCTCAGCCACATCGCCGACGAGGCCGAACCGTTCGTGCAGGGCGTGTCCATCGACGTGACCAAAGAAGACAGCGTCGAGGCGGCCGTCAACCAGTGCGTCGAACTCTTCGGCAAGGTGGATGTGCTGGTCAACTCCGCCGGCGTCATGTGCAAGAAGCCGACGTTCGAACTGACCGAGGACGACTTCAACGGCCTGTACAACACGCACGTGACCGGCTCGCTGCGCTGCGCCCAGGCGTGCGGCCAACTCATGCGCGAGCAGCACAGCGGCTCGATCATCAACCTCGCGTCGATCTCGAGCTTCGTCGACCTGGTCGAGGTCACCGCCTATGCCTGCGCGAAGAACGCCGTGCTCGGCCTGACGCGCTCGCTGGCCAACGAGTGGGCCAAGCACGGCATCCGCACCAACGCCATCGCCCCCGGCTTCGTGCCCACCGACATCAACCGCAAGATGATCGAAGGCACCGACCGCGGCCGGCGCATCCTCGAACACACCCCCATGGCACGCTTCGGCGAGGGCGACGAAATCTCCGGCGCGGCCGTCTTCCTCGCCAGCCCGGCCGGACGCTTTGTCAACGGCCACACCATCGTCGTCGACGGCGGCTACCTCGCCAGCGGCATCGGCGACAGCTTCGCGCCGTGGGCGCAGCCGAATGAATAGGCGCGTTCGCCGGCGGGCATGCGCCTCCGATTGTCGTCCAGCGCCTACTCGTCCAGGATGAACTGCACTTTCCCCTCCTCGCAGTTGACCGGGAACGAGGCATGCTCGTGCAGCACGCGCCACCGGCCGTCCACGCGCCGGCAGCAGGTGGTGCTGCGGATCCACGATCGGGCCATCGGTTCGTCGCTGTCCATGCCCGTCAGACGCGTGTAGCCGTGCACCACGGCCAGGTCGCCGCTGACGTGGATCGCCGTTTCCTTTCGCTCCGTGCCGATCGTCTGGCCGAAGTACGGGAAGCACTGCTCCCAAAGTGCGCGCAGCGCGTCGAATCCGTTCATCTGCGCGCCGATGTCATAGATCACCGCGTCATCGGCATAACACGCGGACAGCGCCTCCAGATCCTTGTCCCGCAGCGCGGCCTCGTACCGCCGCATCAAATCGCGCACGCCCTGTTCGGCCGCAATGTCATCCGTCGTCGCTTGCGTCATCATGTATCCCCTTGTGTGAAACGACCGGTCGGTCCGGTCCACCCATGTACCGAAAGCCGCGATAGGCAGGACATGATAGGCGTGGGGCGCGCGGCGGCCGTCGATGGAAGACCACTCGCTCCCTTGGTAGGCTTTGCCGGCCGCGTTCGGGAGCCGTCCCATGGCCCATGCACTGACCTTCCAGCCCTTCGCCGCCACCGAGGCGCAGTACCGCGCGCTGGCCGACTTCCACAACGCCTACTACCCCGACCACCTCTACGCCTGGGACGAGATGCGCTACGACGACCGCGCGCGCGAAGCGTCGTACGCGTTCCGGCGTTACACGTTGCGCGAGGGCGATCGCGTCGTTGGCTTCTGCAGCCACAGCCGGCAGCCGGCCGCGGCCGGCGGGTTGCGCGTGCGTCTGGCGATGTGCCTCTCGCCGCAGCACCTGGACCGCCGCTACGCGGCGGCCGCACTCGATTTCCTGTTGGAAACGGTCGCCCCGCTCGAGCCGGCGGAACTGGTCTGCTCGTCGCGCGAGGACAAGGCGCGGCGAAACGCGTTCTACGAATCGCGGGGCTTTGAGCGATCCATGCGCATGCGACGGTCCATGCTCGATCTGCAGGCCTTCGACGCCGCGCCCTTCGCGCCGCTGCACGCGCGGCTTGAGTCCGAAGGTATCGAGTTCGTCCCCGTCCCCGCCATGGCCGGACGCGATCCGGACTGGATCGCGGGATGGCGCGACCTCGACTGGGAATTGATCCAGGACATCCCCGCCACCGCGCCGCCCGTACGCGAATCGCTCGAACACTACGAATCGCTTCTCACCGATCCGGCCTACTACCCCGAATCCTGCTTCTTCGCCCTGCATGCCCGCCGCATGATCGGCCTGACCTTCCTCTGGCGCACCCGGATCGACCCGCGCTACGTCTACACCGGTACCACCGGCGTCAGGCGCGGCTGCCGCCGACGCGGCATCGCCACCGCTCTGAAGGTCAAGTCCATCGAAGTGGCCCGGGCCCACGGACACCAATTCCTCGAAACGTCCAACGAAGAGAACAACCCGATGTACCAGATCAACGTGCGGCTCGGTTTCCAGCCCGCGCCGGCGTGGCTGGAGTATCGCAAAGTGATGGCAACGCCCGAATAGCGACCTGCCAGGCGCCGCCGCGGTCCCGCCGGCCTTCACTCCCCAGGTGGGGTGGGCGCCTCGCCCGCCTTCGGTCGGCAGGACCCAAACCCTCCGCGAACCACGCGAGCGAACCGGCCCTCACACGCCCCGGCTCATAGTTGTCCCATCGCCTGATCAAACGCGTGCGCAAGAGCCCGCCGCGCTTCCCGCCACGCGGCCGCCACTCCTTGGCGGTCTGCTCCACCCTTGGCGCTCCTGGCGTTGTGGCCCTACCGTCCGGGCCTTCTCACCCTCTGGGCCCTCTGTGACGTCGTGCTGAGAATTCTGCCCCGGCGCCCTTGACAACAACCTAACAGATTGCTAGAATAGCCTCTCGGCCCGCGCGGCGTGTGCCGCGTGGGGTTCCGGGCCTTTCCGACGGCTTCGTGTTCAGCCGCGCCTTTTCCTGTTGGTTCACAACCATGCACCCGTCCGCCATCGCAACAACGCTGCCGATGATGCCGCGCCGGTCCTTTGAGTGGCGTGGCCGGCGTCCACGCGGCGTTTCGATGGGGGGCGCAGGCGTGGTTCGGCCTGACAGCGAGGCGTGGCCGCACGGCCCGGCCGGCCCGGCCGCCGATCCGCGACCGTCCCTGCCCCGCCGCCCGTGCCCGCCACTCGCATCTCCGGCCGCGGGTGCAGGTTTCACACCGAAAACCACCTCAACCTGGAGCCCACCAAGCGGAAACGAACAGAAACGAGCCGAAACGAGCGAAAAAAGTGTACACTTTTGACACATTTTTCCGGCCATTTCTTACACATGAGCGCACTTTCACGGGAGGACCCCCATTTCCAGCCCGCCAACGACGTTTCGCCCCCAACCGACCTAAGCCTGTCCCGCTGCCGCGCCCCCCGAGCGAGGCAAGAGCGCAGAAGACGGGAGGCCGAACCGCAGCAGCCGCAGGAACCGCAGCAGGCTTCCACCTCGCACGACCGGAGACCCCAGCCCCCTCTGCTCCATGCCTTTCCTTCCCTCCGTCGCTCCGTCGCTCCGTCGCTTCGTCGCTTCCCCATTTGACCTTCCGTCCCCAACACCGTGAAATAGCCCGACTTCAGAGGATTTCGATTGATGACCAGTCCTACCGCATCATCGCAGGACAGCCCTTCCGGCCCAGGCCCGGCGTATGGCCGCGTGCTTTTGAAGATCAGCGGGGAGGCGTTCGGCAAGCCGGGGCAGATGGGCGTGGACGGCGAGGAGCTGGGGTTGATCGCCCGGGAGATCGCCGCGGCGGCGCAGGTGGGCACGGAGTTGGCGGTGGTGGTCGGCGGGGGCAACATCATCCGCGGGGCGACGCTGGCCGCGGAGGGCAGCATCGTGCAGACCACGGCCGACTACATGGGCATGCTGGGCACGGTCATCAACGGCCTGGCGCTCAAGGAGATGCTCGAAAGCCTGGGCCAGCCGGCGCGGGTGCTCAGCGCCATCAACCTGTCGGCGGTAGCCGAGACCTTCATCCGTGGCCGGGCGATCCGGCATCTCGAAAAGGGGCGGGTGGTCATCTTCGTCGCGGGCACGGGCAACCCGTTCTTCACGACGGATTCAGCCGCGGCGCTTCGCGCGGCGGAGATCAACGCCGACATGCTGCTCAAGGCCACCAAGGTCGACGGCATCTACGACAAGGACCCGATGAAGCATGCCGACGCGGTGCGCTTCGACCAACTGACTTTCAACGAGGCGATCGAGCGCAACCTGAAGATCATGGACCTGACGGCCTTCGACATGTGCCGTCAGCGCGATATTCCGATCGTCGTGTTCAACATGAAAGAGCCCGGCCACATCGCGGAGGTCGTCGCGGGCAAGCCGCACGGCACGCGGGTGTCGGCCGGCGATTAGCGCCCTGCCGCAGCGCCGCGGCCGCCGGTCCGCCGGTCGCGTCGCGCTCGGCGACAATTCAATCGATGGAGCCCGATCATGGAACTGGATGAGATTCTCCTCGAAGCCGAAGAGGCGATGGAAAAGGCGATCAACTACCTGAAAAGCGAGTTGCGCGGCGTGCGCACCGGCCGCGCGAGCACCGGGCTCGTCGAGTACGTCAAGGTCGACTACTACGGCTCGGAAACCGATCTGCGGCAGTTGGCGCTGATCAGCACGCCGGACCCGAGCACCATCGCGATCAAGCCGTTCGACGCCGGGTCGCTCCAGACCATCGTCAAGGCGATCCAGACCTCCGGCCTGGGGCTGAATCCCAACAGCGACGGCAAGGTGATCCGCGTGAGCATCCCGCCGCTCACCGGCGAACGCCGCAAGCAGTTGATCACGTCGGTCAAACAGATGACCGAGCAGGCGAAGGTCACCGCCCGCAACGCGCGGCGGGAAGCCAACAAGCACATTGACCAGGCGCTGAAGGACAAGGCGCACCCGATCAGCGAAGACGACGCCAAGCAGGCCAAGGACGAAGTGCAGGAGCTGCTCAAGAAGCACGAAGCGGCGATGGACGAAGCGGTGAACGCGAAGACGAAGGAGATCGAATCGGTCTGAGTTGCGGCGGCGCGTGTGGCGGTGGCGCCGTGCCGCAGCCGCAGAAAAGCCGCGAAGGTCAACAGAATCTGCGCCGAATCATGCGTCCGCTGCGCGATTTTGCATTGCCTGACATATCTTGCGGAACTAGACTGAATGTGTGCGAGTCTGCATTCTTCGCCGCCGTGGCACGCCTGCCCGAGATGCGGCGGCTCGTCGGTTCTGGCATCTTCCGCAGTTTGCACGGTCTGACAGACGGAGCCCTTGACGATGGCCCGGACACGTCACAGACACGCGTTCACGTTGATTGAACTGCTGGTGGTGATCTCGATCATCGCGCTGCTGATCGCGTTGCTGCTGCCGGCGCTGGGACTGGCTCGCCGCACGGCCAACGGGTTGGTCTGCGCCACGCGCGTGGGCAGCATGGTCAAAGCGACCATCGCGGTCTCGGTCGATCACAAAGGCTGGCTGCCCAACCTGGGCAATGAAGATGAGTTTGAGTATGACGGCGGCGACTCGCGGCCGTACTGGATCAAGCGCAAATGGCGCGACCGCTTCGTCGAGGACCACGGTATCCCGCGCGACGCCTTCTACAGCCCGACGAATGACAAGTGGAACCGCGATGACTTCTGGACCAACGGCAGCAGCACCGTGATCGGGTTCTTCTACTTCGGCAACCGCCCGGGTTTCGTCAGCGCCGAGTTCAGCGAGGTGAAGGGCACGGAGCCCGAACTGAGGGAGCCGATGTTCGCTCGCAAGATAGACGATGATCCGTTCTACAAGTTCATCTGGACGGACCTCAATCGCCATTGGCCGCAGAACTCCGGCACGTTCGTCACGCCGGGCGATCCGAACCGATGGGGCGCGAACCATCTGTACGAACAGGACGACGCCATCGTCGGCTCGCATGTCGGCGGACTCGACGGATCGGTGCGCTGGGTGGAAGGCGAGGAAGTGAAGGAACGCTGCAACCATCGCGCGTCGAAGTACTTCTGGTAGGCGCCACCCCACTCTCAGACCGCGCCCAAATCTCGTGCCCCACGCGGCTATCATTAGGCCCATGGTGATTCGAACCAACGACAACCTGTCGGCGATTGATATCGACGCCGTGATCGCCGGGGACCGGCGGCTGACCCCGGGGGAGGCGATGGCGCTGTACAAGCACGCCCCGCTGCATGACCTGGGGCAGTGGTCGTCGGCCGCGTGCGAGCGCATCCACGGCGATCGCGTGCGCACCTATGTCATCGACCGCAACATCAACTACACGAACGTCTGCTCGGCCGACTGCACGTTCTGCGCCTTCAAGCGCGACCTGGGCGACGACGACGCGTACGTGCTTTCCGATGCACAGATGCACAAGAAAATCCAGGCGCTGGTCGACATCGGCGGCACGCAGGTGCTGCTGCAGGGCGGGATGCATCCGGAGCTTGGCATCGAGCACTACGAGAACATGCTCCGGGCGATGAAGCAGACGTTCCCGGGCGTGCATGTGCATGGCTTTTCGCCACCGGAATTCGTCGAGTTCATCGCGGTATTCGGGATCGACGGCTTCCCCACCCCGGGCGCGGGGCGCAGCGGGGCGCTGCCACACGACGTGTGGCAGGCAAAACTGGACGCGATCTTCGATCGCCTACGCGCCGCGGGCCTCGATTCAATCCCCGGCGGCGGCGGCGAGATCTTCGCCCACCACGTGCGAAGGCGCATCGGCATCGGCAAGGCCACGGCCGCGCAGTGGCTCGATGTGATGAGCGCGGCACACCGGCACGGCATGTTCACCAGCGCCACCATGATGTTCGGCCACATCGAGGGCGTCGCTGACCGCATCCATCACATGGACCTGGTGCGGCAGCGCCAGGACGAGGCGATCGAGCAGGACCAGCCCGGCCGCTACGTCAGCTTCATCGCCTGGCCGTTCCAGCGCGAGAACACGCCGCTGGGGCGGCTGCCGGAATGGGACCTCGAAAGCGAAGCGCCGTTCCCGGGCGATGTACTGGCCGACGCGGTGGCGGCGGGAACCGTCGATCCGGCCGATCGCGCGGCCTGTGCATCCATCGCGCCGATGGCCGGCAAACGTCTGCGCACGGCCGGCGCCGCCGAGTACCTGCGTATGCAAGCGATCTCGCGCCTCTTTCTCGACAACATCCACTCGATCGGTTCGTCGTGGGTCACGATGGGCCCGAAGATCGGCCAGCTCGCGCTGTTCTTCGGCGCCAATGACATGGGCAGCGTGATGATGGAGGAGAACGTCGTCTCGGCCGCGGGCACCACGTACTGCCTGACCGAGGAGTTGCTGTGCCACCTCATCCGCACGGCCGGGTTCGTGCCGGCACAGCGTGATAACCGTTACAACCTGCTCCACGTGCACGATCAGGACGATGCGCCTGACCTGCGCGTCACCGACTGGTCCACGCAGCGCATCACGCGGTTGCACGTGGAAGGCGCCCGGCCGGACGCCCAACTCACCGTTGACGGTCACTCCGAACGGAACAGTTGATACAGTCGTTCATCATGTGCCCGCTTCCGGGATCGTCACTTTCGCGGCAGTCACCGCACACCACAATCCGGTCCGGCTTCTGCGTCGCATCACCTCGCCGTTTTGCAGCAACAAAGGAGCGCCGCCGATGATGTTTCACGCGGGTAGACTTTCACGGAGGTCCCATGGCACTATTTCGTTTCAGCGCCGTCGAAGCTCACTCCGGTCGACCCGTATCCGTCGAGATCTTCCTGGCCGACCACAAGCACGGCTACACCCCGCGCCATCCCGGGCAGTCCCTGGAAGTCCACTCGGACATCGACGGCCCGCAGCCCTGGTACGCGATGCTCCGCAACGCTCGCATCGCCGCCGGCGAGAACGACGGCGGCAACTTCCGCATTGTGATCGACGATATTCACCACGAGGTGACCGTCGAGTCAGCCTGATCCGAAGGCGCGGCACGTTGAGCCGGGATCGCGAATCAACCGGTGTGCCAGTTCACGCGTTGGGCCACGTCCTTCCAGTTCACGACATCCCACCACGCCTTGATGTAGTCGCCGCGCCGGTTCTGGTATTTCAGGTAGTACGCGTGTTCCCACACGTCCAGCACCAGCACGGGCGTGACGCCCCAGGTCGTGAGCTTCTGCTGGTTCTCGGCCTGCAGCACAATGAGTCTGCCGGACATCGTCTCGTGACCAAGCATGCCCCAGCCGCCGCCTTCCACCGCGCCGGCCGCCGCCGAGAACTGCTCGCGCATCGCATCCACCGATCCGAACGATTGCTCGATGAGGTCCTTCAGCTTCCCCGACGGTTCACCGCCGCCGCCTTTCCTGGCCGGGGCCATGTTCTGCCAGAAGATGCTGTGCAGCGTGTGCCCGCCGCCGTTGAACGAGACTTTCTTCGTCCAGTACTGCACCAGCGACCAATCGCCGGTCTTACGCGCCTTGGCCAGTTCGGAAAGCGCCTTGTTCAGGCCGCGCACGTAGCCGGCGTGATGCTTGTCGTGGTGCAGACGCATGGTCTGCTCGTCGATGGATGGTTCGAGCGCATCGTATGCGTACGGCAAAGGCGGCAGCACATATTCGCCTTTCTTGGGGTTGTAGCTGGCGGCGGCGAGCATGACATGCTCGTCCTGCCCGTCGTGCTTGCCACCCGATGCGCCCGTCATACCGCCGCCCATCGCCTGTTGCGTGGCGGCCAGTCCCGCCGCCGCGGCGCCCATCGTGCCCAGCATCTCGCGTCGATTCATTTTCCTGCCTCCGGTTCCATGGTTCGTGTGTCGTCGCGGAATGATAGCGCCCACCGGTCAGCGTATCCCGGGCGTTGTGCGTCTGGCCGCCGAAAAAAGGCGAACACCGCGCGTGCGTGCATGGCTGTGGAATCACGCTTCGGTCAGGTATGCGGCAAGCAGATCCCGCGTCGCATGCATGTCGTCCACGTGGATCATCTCGGTGACGGTGTGGATGTATCGGGTGCCGCACGAAAGGGTGATGGTGCGAACCCCCTCCCCCGCAGCCTGCATGGTGCCGGCATCGGTCCCGCCGCGCGGCAGGATCGAGCGCTGGTGCGCGATCTTCTTCTTCCGCGCGATCGCCTCGAACTGCTCGATCAGGTCGTAGTCGCCGATGGACGTCGAGTCCATGCACGTGATGCCCACGCCCTTCCCCTGCCGCGTGACGGCCATGTCTTCCGGTACGCCCGGCGTGTCGACGCAGAGCGTGGTGTCCAGCGCGATGCCGATATCAGGCTTGATCCGGTACGCCGCGGTTCGGGCGCCCCGCAGACCGACTTCCTCCTGCACGGTGAAGACGCAATGAATCTCGCAGTGGTGCTGCTTGAGTTTCTCCACCGCGCGCAGGGCGATCCAGCAGGCGACGCGGTTGTCCAGGCACTGGCTGACGACGGTGTTGCCGACCTGCGCGAAATCGGCGCGCAGCGTGACCGTGTCGCCGACCTTCACCTTCCCGTTCACCGCGTCGCCCGGCAGCCCGAGATCGACCATGAACTCGTGGATTTCCGGCACCTTCTTCTTGTCCGCCTCGTCCGCGATATGCACCGGCTTGCCGGCCGGGTTGAGCACGCCGACCAGGTCCTTCTTCGGGCTCTTGATGTCCGGCGAAACGGTCACCAGCCGGGCGAAGAGATTGCGCGTGTCGAACCCGCCCACCGGGTTCACGCGCAGGAACCCCTTCTCACTGACGTGTTTGACCAGGAAGCCGATCTGGTCCATGTGGGCCGCGACCATCACCTTCAGCGGCTTCTTGCGCTTGCCCGACTGCTTGCCGCGCGGCTTGCGGATGCAGTGCAGCGAACCCAGCGTGTCGACCTGCACCTTGTCGAACAGGTCGCCCGCCTCCTTCTTGATCAACTGGCGAACACGATACTCGCGGCCGGGCACGCCCGGCGTGGTGCAGAGGGCTTCAAGCAGTTTCATGCAGGAACTCCCAAGTCTTCCGGTGGGTCTGGTGCCATGGTAGGGTGGGCGTCCCGCCCGCCATCAGCCCGAAGGGCTGAGACCAAGGGCCACGATTCTCCGCAATCGCCACCATTACGTCCAGTTGAAGTGCTCGATCACGCCGGCCAGATCAATGTCCTTCTGCGTCACCTTCGCCCCCGCGTCATGCGTGTTCAGGGCGATGCGCACGGTGTTGTACACGTTGAACAGTTCGGGATGATGCTCGATGGCCTCCGCTTCGAAGCCAACACGCACCATGAAACTCATGGCCTCGCGAAAGTGGTTGAACTTGAACGTCTTGGTGATGCGGTCATCCTCGAAGGACCACCCGGGCAGTTCGGTCAGCGCCTGTTGGATCTTGTCAGTCGGCAGTGGGTCAGCCACGATCGCGGCTCCTTTCGCGGTTGGGGAAGCTTGTGCAAATCTATAGGCACCCCGGCGACGCCGGGCAACCGACCCATCCCCGCGCAGCCTGCCGCCTGTTGCGCGGGGCGGGACCTACGGCTGCGTCCACAACAACGGGCGTGCCTGCGTGTAGAACGCGTCGAAGGTTTCGGCAGATCGGGCGATCTTGGTCAGCTTGTTGCGAAAGGCGACCTGTCGCTGAGCGTGCTCGACGAACTGCCGCCCGGCCCGCAGCGCGGCCGGCGGGCGCTGCGGCAATGCGATGAACCACTTGCCGCGCCGTTGGATGGTCGGCACGTCGCCTGCGCGAAGACCGAGGGCGACATCGACGGTTCCGGCCATATCAACGCGCTCGACGGTGTCGGGCACGTAGGCCGCGTCGCCGAAGCGGGCCTTCAGCGTCGCCTCGAGCCTGTCATGCGCCGCATCGATCTCGGCCAGGGCGATGAGCATCTGCGCGGCGACCTCGCCGGAGTCGGTGGATTGGTCGAGGAACCCGGCCGCGCGGCGGTAGTCGCCCCGCTGCAACGCCAGCTTCCAACCGGCAATCGCAGCTTCGCGCCTGTCACCGCCACCTTTGGGCACGGCGGTGCAGGCGGCGAGGACAGTGAGCATCAAGAGGATGAGAAGATGTCGCATGGGCGGTATGGTAATCCGATCAGAACGAAACGGCACGAACTGGTGAACCGGTCGCCACAACGCAGGCTCCCGATCTGCGGGTCTGCGCGTTCGCTGATCTGCTGTTCTGCTGTTGTGCTGCTCACCCCAGGTCCTGCCGGTGGCCCGGCGCGGTGTCTTCGCCGTCCTCGGTCAAGCCGAATCGGCGCATCCACTTGTGGACTTCGTCTTCATCGAGGGGATCGGTGGGCGGAGGGTCAGTGGCAGGCTCGCCACGTGGGTCTGACAGTGAGGCGGCCAGCTCCGCGATGTAGCGCTGGCACGTCACCACCTGGGCCCGGCGGCGACGGGCCGCCTTCTGGATCGCGCGGTCGTTCGTGACGACCATCAGGCGGCGCGGGGCCGAGTCACGGCCGATGCGGTCGACGATGACATCGTCGGCGGTGCGCTCGCCGCTGTGGACGAGTTCGACGCCCGGCACGGACGAGCGCGCCGGCAGGCCGGGTTTGGGCTGGCCGTCGCAGACGATGGTGGTATCGCCGTCACCGACCCGTGCGGCCAGATCGCACAGCCGCGCTTCATCAAGCCCCGCAAGGCTGGGCGGCATCGTCTGATGCAGGAGGTTGTAACAGTCGATGAGGGTGGGCATGGCGCGTATGGTTACCATAGCGGAGTTGGAAGCGGAAGGCGCGGCGGCACGAGGCGGTGAGCGGTGAGCTGCTCGCTCTCGGCTATCGGGCCTCGCAGCGCGGATGCTTACTGCGGTTACTGCGATTCCTGATCCACTACCGTCATGAAAGCCAAACAACTGCACAACCTCGGTGTCCCGCGCGGCAAGGTGACGAAGCTGGTGCAACGCATGATCGATCCCGCGCGGTCGGCGGGGCTGAGCAAGGACGATATCCGGTCGCTCATCAAGTCGGTGGTCGATGCGCCTGCGTCGCACGTGGATGACCCGTACTTCGGCGACTTCGCGCGGCTGCTGCTGCCCGAGTGTCACGAAGACTCCCCGTTCAAGCCGTACATCCCGCGCGATGAACCCGCGCCGTGGCGGCAATGGGGTGAGGACCTGGACGAGAACTCGATCCAGCAGATGCGCAACGCGTGCGAACTGCCCGTGGCCGTGCAGGGGGCGCTGATGCCCGATGCGCATCTCGGGTACGGCCTGCCGATCGGTGGCGTTCTGGCGACGGAAGGCGCGGTCATCCCCTACGCCGTGGGCGTCGATATCGCCTGCCGCATGAAGCTCACCGTGCTGGACATGCCGCTCAAGGCGCTGGATGGCCAACGCGACCGATTGATTGGCGCGATCGAGGCCGAGACGCGTTTCGGGGTCGGCGCACAGTTCAAGGGCAAGAAGCGTGAACATGACGTGATGGATGAGGACTGGTCGATCACGCCAATGATCCGGCGTCTGAAGGACAAGGCGCACGCGCAGCTCGGAACGAGCGGGTCGGGTAATCACTTCGTGGAGTTCGGGCAGTTCACGGTCAGCGACGAGCACGCGGCCGCGCTGGGCATGCGCGAGGGTGGCGCGTACCTGGCGCTGCTGTCGCACAGCGGCAGCCGCGGGTGCGGGGCGTCGATCGCGAGCCATTACTCGTCACTGGCGATGAAGCGCCAGGCCCACCTGCCCAAGCACCTGAAGCACCTGGCGTGGCTGGAACTGGATCGCGAGGAAGGCCAGGAATACTGGGCCGCGATGGAGCTGATGGGTCGCTACGCGCATGCGAACCACGACTGTATTCACCGGGCAGTCGTCAGGTACCTTGGCGCGCGTGCGGTGGCATCGATCGAAAACCACCACAACTTCGCATGGAAGGAGATGCACGGCGGGCGCGAGGTGGTCGTGCACCGCAAGGGCGCGACGCCGGCCGGCGAAGGCGCGCTGGGGGTGATACCCGGTTCGATGGCCAACCCGGCATATGTTGTGCGCGGCAAGGGCGAGCCGCAATCACTGCACAGCGCGTCCCACGGGGCTGGACGCGTGATGAGCCGCACGCAGGCGAAGAAGACGTACCGCTGGCCGCAGGTGCGCGACTACCTGAAGCACCGGGGCGTGGAGCTCTTGTCAGCAGGTCTGGACGAAGTGCCCTTCGTCTACAAAAACATTGACGAGGTGATGGCCGCTCAGGCCGATCTGGTGGAGGCCCTGGGGCGGTTTGACCCGAGATTGGTGAAGATGGCTCCCGCAGGCGAACGACCGGAGGATTAGGGACCGGGGCCTGCGGTGTTTTCCACGAACGGTTGCCTGCCGGTGCGCTCGTCCATAAGCTAGCGCGGGTCCGGGCGGGACGCACGGGTCGGGTTGTCGGCGGGCTGATGCGATGGTCGTCATCGGCATTTCGGCGAGAAGGAGCGCAGTCGATGGCCAATCAGTCGCCCGGTCCGCAGGACCCGCGGGAGCAAGCGTCTCCCGACGGGCCGCCGCAGGTTGTTCGTGCCGGCATCGATGAGGAAGGGATCGAGTCGCTGCTCCCCGAGCCGCGCCGCCACGAGATGCCGTGTCACTTCGTGGAGCGCGCCCACATCACAAGTGTCGAGCAGTACGAGAGACTGTACGCGGAATCGATCGCGAACCCCGACCGCTTCTGGGCCGAGCAGGCGGCCCATCTTCACTGGTTCAAGAAATGGGACCGCGTGCTGCAGTGGTCGCTTCCGGACGCGAAGTGGTTCGCCGGCGGCAAGACGAATCTCTGCGACAACTGCATCGACCATCACGTCGAGGCGGGCTTCGGCCAGCGCACCGCGCTGGTGTGGGAAAGCGAAGCGCTGGACGAAGACGGCCGGCCCGAGACCATTCGCCTTTCATTCAGCGAACTGCAACTCGAAGTCGCACGGCTGGCGACGGTGCTCACAAACGTCGGCCTCAAACAGGGCGACGTCGCGACGCTGTATCTGCCGATGTCGCTCGAACTGGCCTTCGCGATGCTCGCGTGCACGCGCATCGGTGTGCCCCACGTGGTGATCTCTCCGCGTCTGGGAGCGCCGGTGATTCACGATCGCGTGACCGACGCCGGGAGCCGGCTGATCATCACCGCCGACGCCGCGGTCTACCGCGGCCGGGTCGTGCCGTTCAAGCCGCGTGTCGATGAGGCGATTGCCGACATGCAGGACGTCCAGACCATGGTCCTCAGGCACGCGGGGCACGAAGTCGCGATGACCGACGGCCGCGACTTCTGGTGGCATGATCTGCTGGAAGAGGCGGCCGACGACTGCCCGCCCGAGCCGCTGGATAGTGAGGACCTCGCGTTTATCTTGTACACCTCGGGGACGACGGGCAAGCCGCGCGGCGTGATGCACACGCTCGGCGGCTACATGGTCCATGCGCAGCTCGCCGCTCGGTATGTGTTCGCTCTGCACGGCCTGGACGAGGAAGCGGACGACGATGGCGAACTGTTCTGGTGCGCCGCGGATCTCGCCTCGGTCACCGGACACACCTTCGGGCTCTACGGCGCCCTGCTCAACCGCGTGCCGGTCATGATCTATGAAGGCGCAACCGACTATCCCGACGTCACCCGCATCGCCCACACCATCGCGCGGCAGAAGGTGACGCACCTCTACTGCCCGGCCACGACGTTGCGCCGCCTGATGCGCACCGGGCGCATCGATAGCGTCGAGGGCCTGGATTCGCTGCGGCTGATCGGCTCGACGGGCGAACCGCTGCACGACGACACGTGGACGTGGTGCTTCAAGACGCTTGGGCGCGGACGCTGCCCCATTGTGGATGCGTGGTGGCAGACGGAGACGGGCGCGCACGTGCTGGCCCCATTGCCGGGTGTATTGGCCGACAAGCCCGGCTCGGTCGGCCGGCCCTTCTTCGGCATCAAGGTCGACATCCGCAGCGCCGATGGCACCGAACTGCCGGCCGGCGCCGGCGGCAACCTTGCCATCGCCAACCCCTGGCCGGGCATGGTGCGCGGGATCTACGCCGGGCGCGAGCGCTTCATCAAGCTGTACTGGCAGCAATCGGACGGCGCGTTTCTGACCGGCGACTGCGCGCGTCGTGATGAGCGAGGCGACTACTGGATGCTCGGGCGGGCGGAGGATGTCATTGAAGTCGGGGGACGGCGCCTGGCCGCGACGGACATCGAAGGCCTGCTGATCTCGCATCCGGACATCGTCGATGCGGCGGTGGTGGCGACCTCGCACGATCTGAAGGAGGCGGGCATCGCGGCGTTCGTGGTGCTACGGGAGGACGCCGCGATGGATGGTGATGCCCGACGCGCCATCGCCGACCATGTCGCCCGGCGCGGCGGCGCGATCGCCCGCCCGGACGCGCTGTACGACGTCCATGAACTGCCGGTCACCCACTCCGGCCGCGTGATGCGGCGACTGCTGCGGGAAATCGTGGGGCACGGACAGACGCGCGGCGACACGACGACTCTGGCCAATCCCGAGGCGATCGCCGATTGCGAACGCGCAGTGAAGCAGGGCAGCAAAGCGGCGGAACAGTGATCCGGCGAAGCAGGAAAGCAGACACGCGGTATGCGGCCTGTTCTTCCCCCGCTTCTCCTCTGCTTCGTGCCTTCGTGCCTTCGTGCCTTCGTGCCTGATTCTACTCCCCCTTCTCCTCCTCCAGTTCATTCACCCGTCCCATGAACAGCACCGCCCCGCTTCGGTTGTCGCGGATCAGGAAGAAGAACGGCCGGTCGGCGCGGAAGACCGGCTTGGACGGTCCCGCGGCCGACGTTGTGCGCATGACGACCGCCGTCGCGGCCGCGGCCTCGGTGCCTTCTTCATCCAGCTTCACGAACGCCTGGTGAATGACTTCATCGATCAGCAGACCACGATTGCCCGTCATGCCGGAGAAATCGGCCTGCGAGGTGAACGCCACCGGCATCCCCATCTTCTTCAGTTGGCTCGACAGCGTGAAACGGCAGGTCATCTCGAAGCGGGGAAGGACGACATCCACCTCCTGCGGCCGCGCGCTGTCGGCCTGCTCCAGCAGCGCAGCAAACGACTTCGCGTTGAGCGTCCGCTCCCACATCGGCAGGTATTCACGTGGGTGGTAGCGTCGCCGGTTGCGCACATCGGGGTGCCCGGGCAGCACGATGACCATCGACAGTTCATCGCCCTGATAGGGAAGCACGATCATCTGCTGATGCCGGTCGCCGGCATACGGCACCGCCATCGTCGCGTGCATGAGCTTGCGCTTCGCCTTTGCGCCGTCGGCGGACATGAATATGCCCTCGCGCGTGGCCTTCTTGTCGAAGGTGTAGCGCCAGGTGCCCTTGAAGTAGATGGCGTTGGTCAGCACCATGCGCGTCATCCGCGTGATATCGCCCTTCTGAAGCATGTCCTGAATGCGATCGTTGGTCTTCTCCTCGATCCAGGTGTTGATCACTTCGCGCGCCGCCTCGGGGTCCCCGGCGAAGTTCTGCGGCTGAATCGCCGAACCATACTGCTGGGTCACCGTCTGTTCGAACGGTCGCATGATCGGCATGCCGTGCTGCACCCAGATCGCGTTGGCCACCGCCAGTTGGTACGGCGGCTTCTCCTCCTTTGCATGCGCGTTGATCAGATCCTGCACCTGGCCCCACCCCGCGTGCACTCGCTCCGGGCTCTTGCGCCAGGAGTCGGGGTAACGCAAGGTCGTCGCCATCTGGGATGCCGTCACGCCTTTCGCCCCGGCCTGCGTCATCGACAGCGCCGTCTCGATGGAGTACGGCGAACAGAAAAGGTTGCCTTCCTCCGAGCGGAGCTGCTCGTAAAGCGCCAGGGCGAACTGGTTGTTCGAATCCACCACCGCCTGCGCTTCTTCGCTCAACTTGACGGCCTCCCCCTGCTCCTCGCCTTTCTCGCCCTGCTCCTCGGCTTCCTTCACCGGGTCGCGCTTCTCCACGTCCTCCTTGACCTTTCGCGTGATGTCGCGAATGCCGCCGACGGCCCAGAGCGCCTGTCCGGCCAGGAGCACAACCACCGCCGCGGCGACGACCTTTGTAACCTGCCTCTTGTTCACGCTGATGCGCATGTCTGATCTCCTTGGTATCGGTCCAGCCCCTTTGTACGCCGCCCGGGGCGCCAGGTTCCCGCCAGGCCCGATTGCGTTACGATGTAGTTGCATTGATGCCACCACGAGGAGCCGCACACATGGCCGGCACGACAACCGTCAGTATCCATGATGGAGCATTCCGGATCAACGGGAAACCCACCTACCCCGGCCGCGAATACCGCGGCTGGAAGATCGAGGGCCTGCTGCTCAACGCCCGGCTCGTCCAGGCGATCTTCGATGACGCCACCCCCCAGACGCGGCACCTGTGGGACTACCCCGACCGCCCCTGGGATCCGGACCGGAACACCGACGAATACGTCGCCATGATGCCCACCTGGCGCGCGCACGGCCTGCTGGGCATCTGCTTCAACCTGCAGGGCGGCAGCCCGCAGGGCTACAGCAAGGAACAGCCGTGGCACAACTCCACCTTCGAGGCCGACGGCAGCATGAAGCCGGCCTACCTGGATCGACTCAAAAGGGTGCTGGACAAGGCGGATGAACTGGGCATGGTCGTGATCCTCGGGTACTTCTACTTCGGACAGGATCAGCGCCTGCGCGACGAGGCGGCCGTCATCGCGGCCACCGACAACGCCACCGACTGGCTCCTCGAACAGGGCTATCGCAACGTGATCGTCGAGATCGCCAACGAGATGGACCTGGCCAACCGCTACAACCACGCGATCATCCTGCCCGAGCGCGGCCACGAACTCATGGACCGCGTGAAGGAGCGGTCGCTGGGCAGGCTGAACACGCCGGCCGGGCGACTGGTGGTCGGCAACAGCTTCTCCGGCGGCAAACTGCTGACCGACAACGTCATCGACGCGAGCGACCTGCTGCTGCTGCATGGCAATGGCGTGAAAGAGCCGGACCGCATCCGCGAGATGGTCCGCCAGACGCGACAGTCGGCGGCGTATCGGGGCCAGCCGGTCGTCTTCAACGAGGATGACCACTTCGACTTCGACAAGGATGACAACAACTTCCTGGCCGCGGTCAGCGCGTACGCGAGTTGGGGCTACTTCGACTGGCGCATGCCGGGCGAGGGCTTCGACGAAGGCTACCAGAGCGTGCCGGTCAACTGGGGGATCAGTTCGAATCGCAAGCGCGGGTTCTTCCGACTGCTCAAGGAGGTGACCGGCGCATGAACCGTCCGACGACCGCCGACACATACCGTCTTTCCGCTCGCGCCCGGCGCACGCACGAGCAGCCGATCAGCTACCTGATGGCGCAGGCGGTAAGCAACCCGCAGTTGATTTCGCTGGCGGCGGGGCTGGTGGACTATGACACGTTGCCCTGCGCGGAAGCCGCGCGGCTGCTGCCGCCGCTGCTGGCCGGCGAGGCCGGGAAGAAGTCGCTGCAATACGGCACCACCCACGGTGACGCAGCACTGCGTGAAGGGCTGCTGGCGCACCTGGCGGCGCTGGACGGCGTGTCGCCGGAGTACTACGGCGCGACGGTCGACGACATCATCATCACCACCGGCAGCCAGCAGATGCTCTTCATGCTGACCGATGTGCTGGTCGATCCCGGTGATATCGTGATCAACGCGTGGCCGAGCTACTTCGTCTACACGGGCACGCTGGAGACGTTCGGGGCGCGGGTGCGCAGCGTGGCGATGGACGAGTACGGCATGGCCCCCGAGGCGCTGGACGCGACGCTGGCCGACATCGAGGCGGCCGGCGAACTGGACCGCGTGAAGATCGTCTACATCTGCGACTACCACCAGAATCCGACGGGTCTGACCCTCAGCGAAGCGCGCCGGCCGCAAGTGCTCGACATCGTGCGGCGATACAGCGCCAAGCTCGACGGTGGACGGATCCTGCTGCTCGAGGACTCCGCGTACCGCGAACTGACCTACGAGGGTGATCCGCCGCGCTCCATCAAGATGCACGATCGGGCCAACGAGGATGTCGCCCTGCTGCAGACGTTTTCCAAGCCCTTCGCACCGGGCCTGAAGACGGGCTACGCCCTGCTGCCGCGCGATCTCGTGGATCCGGTGATGCATCAGAAAGGCAATCACGATTTCGGCTCGGCGAACCTGTGTCAGCGGTTGCTCGGCGCGGCGATGTCCGAAGGCGTGTACGCGCGGCATGTTGAGCAGCTTCGACGGTCATACGCGATCAAGCGTGACGCGATGCTCGCCGCGCTCGATGAGCACCTTCCGCGCGTGACCCCGAGCGCTTCGTGGACGCATCCCACGGGCGGGCTATACGTCTGGGTGGCATTGCCGCGGGAGATGGATACGGGCCGGCAAAGCGTACTGTTTGCACAGGCGCTGGAGAACGGCGTCCTCTACGTGCCGGGCGAGTACTGCTACGGGCCGGACCCGACACGCACGCCGCCGCGCAACACGTTGCGGCTGTCGTTTGGAGTGCCGAGCGTGCAGCAGATTCACGACGGGATTGCGCGATTGGCGCGGGCAATCAGGCAGTGCGATTGAGCGGGAGGGCGCTCACGCGTTCGCGGTCATGCTCGGCCCATTGGGCCGATGGCGGGAGGGACGCCCGCTCCACGGCGCAAGCCGAAGAACGCCCGCCCCATCAGGATGATCCGAGGCGAGAAGGAGATTCCACATGAGTCTGCAGGGCAAGGTTGCGATTATCACCGGTGGCGGCCAGGGCATCGGCAAAGCGACGGCCGTGCAGTTGCTCGATGACGGTGCGAGCGTGGTGATCGCGGAGATCGACGAGGAGGCGGGAGACGGCGGACGAACTGGCCGCCCGCGGGACGATTCACTTCCTTCCGTGCGATAGCGGTGATGAAGCGGACGTGCGGCGGACCGTCGAGGAGACGGCCGCGCGGTTCGGAGGCGTCGACGCCATCGTGAACAACACCGGTATCGGGCGCGGCAAGCCCGTGACGCAGCTCACGCTCGACGAGTGGAACCGCGTGCTGGCGACGAACTTGACGAGCATCTTCCTGTTCGCGAAGCACGGCTCGCCGCACCTGGCGGCCGGGGGCGGCGGAGCGATGGTGAACATCGCCTCGACCCGCGCGCTCATGAGTGAAAAGAACACGGAAGCCTACTCGGCGTCAAAGGGCGGCGTGGTGGCGATCACCCACGCGCTGTCGGTCAGCCTCGGTCCGGCGGTGCGTGTCAACTGCATCAGCCCGGGCTGGATCGAGACCGGCCCATGGAAGAAGCGCGGCAAGCGGCGCGAGGCGCACCACAGCGAACAGGACCGCCTGCAGCACCCGGCCGGACGCGTGGGCAACCCGCAGGACATCGCCGAAATGGTGTCCTTCCTGCTCGACGCCGATCGCTCCGGCTTCATCACCGGGCAGAACTTCGTGATCGACGGCGGAATGACGAAGAAGATGATCTACGTGTGACGGGCGGGGTGGCACGGAGGCATGGAGGCACGAAGCAGACAAGATACCGCGGTTGTGCTGCTGTGCCGCTCTGCTGCTTTACTGCTCTGCTGCTCTGCTGCTACGCCTCCGGTAACTGCTCACGTTGCCGGGCGAAGGCGTCGTTGGTCGTATTACGGCAGTCGAAGGGCGGAGGCTTGCCGGTCAGGTCGCGGACGATCTTGTCCACGTGTTCGTGGCAGTTCTCGATAAAGAGGCGGAACTTCGCCTGCGTGCCCGCAGCCCCGGTGCCGGCGACATAGAGGCCGGGCACATTCGTCTGCATCGTTCTCTCATCGACGCGTGGGGCGCGGTTGTCGCCGACCAGTGCGACCCCCGCCTGCTTGAACAGAATCGCATCCTGCTCGTACCCGACCAGCAAGAGAACGAAATGGGCCGGCACATCGATCGCCGCACCGCCGACCACCGGTTCGAGCGTCACATGAGTCGGCGTGATGCGGCGCGGTCGCGTCTGCGGATAGAAAGCGATGCGCCCGGTGCGTACCATCATCTCGATCTCCGGCAGCAGCCAGTACTTGACATGGTCGGCGCTGAACGCCGCGCGGCGGTAGCTGATGGCCACGTCCGCCCCCGCGCGGTGGCATCGCAACGCCGCCTCCACCGCGGAGTTGCGCCCGCCCACGATCAGCAACCGCTGCCGGAAGTAGCGGTGCGGTTCGTCGAAGTAGTGACTGACGTGCGGCAGGTCCTCACCCTCGATGCCCAGCCGGCGGGGCCGGTGCATATCGCCGATCGCCAGCACCACTCGCCGCGCACGGTAGGTTCTCAGCGCGCCGTGACGCTTCGTGGCAATTTGAAAGCCGGCATCACCCGGCGTGATCGCGGTCACGTGCTCATGCTGGTTGATCGACAGGTCGAACTGCTCGACCACGGCGCGCAGGTAAGCGAGGTACTCCTCACGCTACGCCTTCTCCTGGTCCACCGTCTGGAGCGGCACGCCGGCGATGGCGATGCGCTCGGGCGAGGAGAAGAACCGCACCTGCTTCGGGTACCAGGTGATGGTCTGACCGACCGTGCCCTTCTCGATGTGGACGTAGTCAACCCCGAGCACCTTGAGCGCGGCCGCCAGTTCCAGGCCGATCGGCCCGGCGCCGATGATCGCGACGTCATGCTGTTGAGTGACACCATTCGCCATGGACCTGCCTCAGGCAGATCGTAGACGCGATGCAGGGGGAGGCAAAGCGAATGGTCCAGTCAGGCCGCTTGTGGAACGGGCATGACCATCTCAGCGTGGACGCGTTCGAGCATGCGAGCCGCCGGGCGATGGAAGCGGTAGTCACCGCCCCTGATCTGTTCAATGGTCAGCCATCGCACATCGCGGCTCTCCTCGGCCGGCACATCGTGTCGATACGCGGCCAGGTAGACATCGGTGAGGCACGTCCTGCCGCTTGGCTTGTCGTGGAGATAGCGCCCAAGCCGGCGTTGCACACGGATGGCCACCCCGGCCTCCTCGGCCGTCTCGCGTACCGCGGCGTCCAGCGGCGACTCGCCCGGTTCCACGCCGCCGCCCGGCAGCACGAGGCGCTGCGGGTCGCTTCTCGAAGAAACCCATAGATAGCGGATCCGGTCATCCTCGAATCGATGGACGATCGCCGCGGATCGGCGTCGTGCACTTTTCCTGGGCGTCATGGGAACCCTTCCCAACGGTGATCGGTACGTGAGATTCCTCGGCCATGCGCGCGGCGCGCTTTACGAACTTGGCGCGACGGGAGGCGATCGGCCCTACAATCGCAATGCACGATCCACTGCTTGCGGATGATTGTGCGGCTCTCGGCGGCGGGAAGTCGCAATGTCTGGACATCCCGCCGCTGTAGGAGAATTCACAACATAAGATCGAAAGGACTCCTATGGCTTACCACAGCTACAAGAAGATCGAAATCGTCGGCACCAGCCCGAAGTCGCTGCAGGAGGCGATCGAGAACGGCATCGCCAAGGCGGCCGAGACGTTGCATAACCTCCGCTGGTTCGAGGTCGTCGAGACGCGGGGCCAGCTCGAAGATGGCAAGGTGGCGCACTGGCAGGTGACGATGAAGATCGGCTTCACGCTGGACGACTAGCCGCCAGGAGTCCGGGGCTGCCCCCGACAACGAGCGCACGGACGAACGCATTTGCCCCATCTTGCCAACATCGGCGTTGGGGGTTAGGCTTATGCTGCCTTAATGTTCGCAGTTGGTAGAGACTGGACGCTATACGGGCGTCGCCGACTGTGAACCGCCCGCGCGTTCTGGACCCGAAGGTCGCCCGGGGCAGATGAATTTTCGGGTCTGGCAGGATTGGCGTTCATGGTCAATATTTACGTGGGCAATCTTCCTTACAACACGACCGACGAAGAGCTGGAGAGCGTCTTCGCTCAGTTCGGGACGGTGCAGCGCGCTCAGATCATCATGGATCGCGAGACGGGCCGCTCGCGCGGTTTCGGCTTCGTGGAAATGCCTGATTCGGGCGAAGGGCAGCGAGCCATCGAAGAACTGAACGGCAAGGACTACGGCGGTCGCCCGCTGACGGTGAACGAGGCCCGGCCTCGTTCCGGCGGCGGGGGCGGTGGCGGCGGTTATGACCGCGGCGGTGGCGGCGGCTACCGCTGAAGCCGCGCGGCTTCGCCCGTTGCCGGCAGGCGACGGTGACACCCAAACACTCTGTGCGGTCCGCTGACCCATCCGGCAAGCGCCGGTTGGTCGCTGTGGCCGTCATGGTCAGATCGCGGTCAACTCTCTCGCGGCACGGGGACGAACTCGGTGATCTCCAGACCGAAGCCGCTCAAGGCGGTGGGCGTGAAGGGATGGTCGGTCACCAGGCGAATGCGGCGAATACCCAGGTCGCGCAGGATCTGCGACCCGATGCCGTAGTCGCGCTTGTCCGCGGGCGGCCGCATGCCCGGCGTCGTCTGTGATGAGCCGATCGCCGGACGCTCCGCCCGCGCGATCAACTGTTCATCCACCGCCTGCATCGTCTGCAGACGGCGCAGCAGCCCGCTGCCCATCTGTTCGTGACGCAGGTAGACCACCGCGCCCTCCCCCGTGTCGTGGATCAGTTTCATCGCCCGGTGCAGCGTGCGCCCTGAAGGCTGCTCGCGATCCCCGAAGACATCACCGAGCAGATTCTGGCTGTGCATGCGCACCAGGACGGGCTCATCGATCTCGATCGGCTGTCCGGCGCTGTCCATGCGCCCCGTCCTGCCGCATACCATCGCCACGTGCGGCAGGGGATCGACAAGGCTGCGGTACGCGATGAGGTCGAAACGACCGTCATCGCTCTCAAACGGTGCCGCATCCAGCCGCGATACCAGGATCTCGCGCCCGAGCCGGTAGGTGATGATGTCCGCCACCGAGCACATCTTGATGTCGTGTCGGGCGCACAGCGCCTCGAGCTGCGGCCGCCTGGCCATGGTGCCGTCATCGTTCATCACCTCGATGATGACCGCCCCCGGGGACAGACCCGCGAGTTTGCACAGATCGACCGACCCCTCGGTCTGCCCGGCCCGCACGAGCACCCCGCCGTCGCGAGCCCGGAGTGGCTGGATGTGCCCGGGGCGGGCGAAATCGCGGGCGCCGGCCTCCGGATTGACCAGAAGCTGGATGGTCGTGGCGCGATCGGCGGCGCTCACGCCCGTCGTAATCCCGTGTCGTTCGTGCGCATCCACGGTGATGGTGTACGCCGTCCCCCGTTGGGTGGTGTTGGCCGGGGTCTGCGGCGTCAAGTCGAGGTGGTCGCATATCGCCCCCGCCAGCGCGACGCACATCATGCCGCGCCCCTGCTTGAGCATGAAGTTGATCGTCTCGGGCGTGGCGTACCGGGCGGGCACGATCAAATCGCCCTCGTTCTCGCGGTCCTCATCATCAACGAGGACCACCATGCGCCCGGCACGGAGTTCTTCCAGGATCTCGGGAATCGAATGCATAGCGGTACTGCTTGTCATGCGCGGACGACCGGCCGAACGCCCCTCTCAGTCGCCGTTGGGCCCCGGCCCATAGCGCACGACCGTGCGCGGGCGGAACGTGTAGTGCTCCAGCAGCGAGCGAATGTGATCCGGGGTAACGGCCATGATCCGCTCGATCTCCTGGTCAAGCGGGATGTAGTCGCCCAGGAACAGCCACTGCCCCGCCACCGATCGCATGCGGCCCAGCGGGTTCTCGCTTCGCAACGTCACCTGCGTGGCGATCTTGTTTTTGGCCCGCTCAATCTCCTCGCCGCAGATCGACGCGCCGTAATCGTCCAGCGTGCTCAGAAACGTCCGCTCGACCTGCTTGGCGCGGCCGGGCACGCAACTCGCATAGCCGACGAAACTGCCGATGCGATCCTGCGGGTAGAACGTGAAGTCCGCCTCGTCGGCCAGGCCGGGGTCGACCAGCGACCAGTACAGCCGCGAGCCGTCGCTGTCGCCGATGGTGTCGGCCAGTACGAGCGCCGCATACCGGCCATCATCCTGCGCGCTCGGCGCGGGGCAGATGATGTCGATGTACTGGCGGGTCAGTTTGCCGTCGACCAGTGAATGCTCGCGGTCCCGCAGTGCTGGGTCCTCGTATTGCCGCGCGGCCCGCGTGGGCCGCCATGCCTCGGTCAGGCCCGCCACGTCATCCACGAAGCGATCAAAATCGAACGCCCCGGTCGCGGCCACCGTGATGTTGTCGGCGCTGTAGCGCTGGGCGAAGTAGCCGCGCATCTGGTCAACCTGCAGCGCCGAAACCGAATCGTTCGTCCCCAGCACGCGGTAGGACAGCGGATGTCCGTCGAAGTGGGTCTCGAGCATCAGATCGTGCAGCTTGGCGTACGGTCGATCCTCGTACATCCCGATTTCCTCGAGGATGACGTTCTTCTCCATGTTGAAGTCATCCTCGCGGAGGGCCGGACGCATCATGTCGCCCAACAGGTCGACGGCCCGGCCGAAGAACTCGGGCAGCACCTGGGCGAAGTAGACGGTGAGTTCCTGGCTGGTGAAGGCGTTGTAGTTCGCCCCGATCTCGTCGAACTCACGGTTGACATCGTCCGCCGACCGCCGGGCGGTGCCCTTGAACATCATGTGCTCGAGGAAGTGCGAGACGCCCATCAATTCCGAAGGCTCATCGCGCGAGCCGGTCTTGACGAAGTAGCCGACCGCGGCCGTGTGGGCCTCGGGGTTGGTTTCGCCGATCACCGTCAGGCCGTTGCTGAGAGTCCGCTGGTGAAACGAAATCGCCATGGATCATCTGCTCCGCTGGAACAAGGAAAGCCCAGGGATTCTAGACAAATCCCTGGGCGAACGCTTTCTGCTATGGTGAGTCGCGACAGCACTTCGACCGCGCCGTTCAACCGGCAGTGACCTTCTCGACCGCCTCGACCAGCGCATTCTTGTTCGGCCCGACCATCTGCTGGGCGACCTGGCCGCCGTTGAAAACGATGACGGTGGGGATGTTGGAAATCCCGTACTGGGCCGCGATGGCCCGGTTGCCTTCGTTATCGACATCCATCTTGCCGACCTTCACGCGGCCCTGGTAGTCGTCCGCGAGCTGGTCGATCGTGGGGGCAAGCATACGGCAGGGCATGCACCACTCTGCCCAGAAATCGACAACCACCGGCTTGTCGGACTGGAGGACCTCCGACTCGAAGTTGTCGTTCGTCAGCTCGAGTACTGCGTCACTGGCCATATCTAACTCCTTTTCAGTTCAGTCCCCTGTCGCCGATCCCTGGTTGGGCGGATTCTAGGGACGGGTGGGCTGTGCTTCAAATCGCCCCTTCTTGCGGGTGCTCTTTGGATGCCGGGGCGCTGCCCGGGTTACAAAGCCCCCCGCTTTGCCAACCGGTTGCCGCCGGGTATCGTGTCGTCCTCCCACGAGATGCGGCCAAGAGGATGCAGACGCCATGCAGGTGATGGAGACCGATATTCCTGACGTCAAGCTCCTGACACCGAAGCGCTTCGATGACAGCCGCGGCTTCTTCAGCGAGAGTTGGAACGCGCGTACCCTCGCGTCGGCCGGCATCGACGCCCGGTTCGTGCAGGACTGCCACTCGCACAACATCGCGGCCGGCACCGTGCGCGGGCTGCACTTCCAGGCCCCGCCCGCCCAGCAGGCCAAGCTCGTCCGCGTGGTGCGCGGGACGGTGCTCGACGTCGCGGTCGACATCCGGTGCGGTTCACCGACATTCGGCCGCACCGTCTGCGCCGTGCTTTCTCGCGAGAACTGGCGACAGATGTGGATCCCCGAAGGCTTCGCCCACGGCTTCTGCACGCTCGAGTCGGAAACCGACGTGCTCTACAAGGTCACCGGCTTCTACTCCCCGGAACACGACAAGGGCATCACGTGGGATGATCCGGCGCTCGAAATCGACTGGCCGGACATCGCCCGCCCGGACCTGCTGTCGGACAAGGACAGGGAGCTGCCACCTCTGGCCGACCTGCCGGCCTACTTCACGATGCCTTGAAATCCCCCGTGCGATGGCACATCACCGGTCGCCGTACTGCTTCTCGTAGTACGCGCGGTACGCCCCGCTGCGCACGTTGCGCCACCAGGATTCGTTCTCGACGTACCAGGCGACGGTCTTCTCCAGCGCTTCGGGCCACGCCGAGCGGCACGGCGACCAGCCCAGTTCGCGGCGGATCTTCGCGCTGTCGATCGCGTAGCGGCGGTCGTGGCCCGGCCGGTCCTTGACATACCGGATCGCCGACTCATCCTTGCCGAGGATACCGATGAGCATTTTCGTCAACTCGATGTTGGGATGCTCGTTATCCGCACCGATGTTGTACACCTCGCCCTGCCTGCCGCGCTCCAGCACCGCCAGCACGGCCTCGCAGTGGTCCTCCACGTGGATCCAGTCGCGCACGTAGAGCCCGTCGCCGTAGACCGGAACCGTCTCGCCCTGCATGAGGTTCGTGATGAACAGGGGAATGATCTTCTCCGGGAAGTGATAGGGCCCGAAGTTGTTGGAGCAGCGCGTGATCACCGCGTCCACACCGAACGTCTCGCAGTAGCTGAGCACGAGCAGATCGGCCGCGGCCTTGCTCGCCGCGTAGGGGCTGTTGGGGGCGATGGGGGTCTCTTCCGTGAACCGCCGCTCGCGCGGCTCCAACGGCAGTGCGCCGTACACCTCGTCCGTGCTGATGTGCACCATCCGCGTCCCGCCCTTGCGGCGGACGGCATCCAGCACCACCTGCGTGCCCAGCACATTCGCCTCGATGAACGGGCGGCTGTCCAGGATCGATCGGTCCACGTGGCTCTCGGCCGCGAAGTGCACCACCGCCTCGCACTGCTCGACCAGGTCGCTCACGATCCCGTCATCGCAGATCGATCCCTTCACGAAGCGGTACCGCGGGTCGTCCTCGACATCGGCCAGGTTCTCCAGGTTTCCGCAGTAGGTCAGTGCGTCGAGATTGATGACGTTGACGGCCGGCCGCGTCCGCAGCAGGAACCGAACGAAGTTGGAGCCGATGAACCCGGCCCCGCCGGTGACGAGGATCGTGTCAGGCATGGGCGGTAATGTAGCGGCTGCCCCCGGCGTAGGCCAGACCGGTCGCGTGCGTGGCAGCACGGGCCCGGTCGTGCTTGCCTGATGGACAAAAAGATCGCAACGATTAGTCTAAGCCACGCGTTCTTTCATTTGGGGGGATCCTCCAACGGGGTCGTGGCCCATGCGGATGCTCATCATCGGTGCTGCCGGACAACTCGGCGCTGACCTGGCGTCGATCAACGACTGGGTCGGTCCGACCTGGGACATCATCCCGCTGACGCGCAGCGAACTGGACATCACCGACCTGGCCGCCATCGAGCCGGCGTTGTCGCGCCATGCCTTCGATGTGCTGGTGAACTGCGCCGCGTACAACAAGGTGGAGCAGGCGGAGACCGACGCCGCGCTCGCCTTCAAGGTCAACGCCTATCCCCCCGCCGAACTGGCTCGCATCTGCCGCTGGCGGGGGGCGCGTTTCGTCCACGTGAGCAGCGATTACGTGTTCGACGGCCGGGCGCGGCGGCCTTACCGCGAGACCGACTCCACGGGGCCGATCAACGTCTACGGTGCGTCAAAGGCCATGGGCGAGCATCTCGCGGCCATCAACAATCCCGACGCCCTCATCGTGCGCGTGGCTTCGCTTTACGGTCTGAACGGCGTGGGCGGCAAGGGCACGAACTTCGTCGAAACCATGATCAAACTGGCCCGCCGCGACGGGGAGGTCAAGGTCGTCAACGACACGACCATTTCCACCACCTGGACCCGCGACGCGGCGAAGGTGATCAACGCCCTCCTGCTCGAGCGCGCCCCCGGCGGCGTCTATCACGTGGTCAACGGCGGCCAGACCACGTGGTTCGAGTTCGCCGAGCGCATCATCCGGATGAGCGGCATCGATGCCCCGGTCAACCCCGTCACCGCGGCCGAGTTCGGCGGCAAGGTCAACCGACCCCCGTACAGCGTGCTCGACAACACGCTTGCGAGCCGGCACGTCGGGCACATCCCGCACTGGGCCGACGCACTGGACCAGTACCTGTGGGACCGCCGTCAGGCCATCCGCGAAGGACGCAAGAAGGAAGAATGATCACTCGAACAGCAGTTTCTGATCGGACGGCGAGCAGTGATTCGCCCCGCCGCGCACCACCAGTTCGGCGGCGCGGAACAGGCTCTCGAACGTGCCGGCGTCGGTCCACCAGCCTCCCAGCACTTCATGGGTAAGATCGCCCCGGGCCAGGTAGTAGTTGTTGACGTCCGTGATCTCCAGTTCGCCGCGCGACGATGGCTTCAGCCTTTGGCAGACGCTGAACACGTCGTGGTCGTAGAAGTAGATGCCCGTGACCGCGAAGCGGCTGGGCGGCTGCCTGGGCTTCTCGATGATCTCCACGATGCGGTCATCCTCGATGCGCGCCACGCCGAAGCGCTGGGGGTCGTCGACCTCCTTCAGCAGCACCTTGGCGCCCGACGCCTGCCTGCGGAAGTCAGTCGCGGCCCGGATGACATTCTGCTCGATGATGTTGTCACCCAGCACCACGCACACCTTCTGCCCGTCGGCGAAGTCTTCAGCCAGGCGCAGCGCATCGGCGATCCCGCCGTTGCCCTCTTGGTAGGCGTACTCGAGGTGCCGCACGCCGAGGTCCTGCCCGTTCTTCAGCAGTTTCAGAAAGTCGCCCGCGTGCTCGCCGCCGGTGACAACGAGGATCTCATCGATCCCCGCATTGAGCAGGCACTGGATCGGGTAGTAGACCATGGGCCGGTCGTAAACCGGCAGCAGGTGCTTGTTGGTCACCAGGGTCAAAGGTCGCAGCCGCGTACCTAGGCCGCCCGCGAGTACGATGCCTTTCATGAACTGCTCCTCGGCAGAGAACGCTTGTTCGACCGATATCGTAGCAGGGATGGCGCAGCACTTGCCTGTCTTCCCCACGACCGCGACAATGCGATTGCGCCGGCGCGCGAATGACATGCCAGCCGCGCGGCCGGCGGACACCGAGGGGAGGCCGGCCACGCCCGGTTCACGAACGGATGCGAGGACCCGCCATGACCAGATTCCGACCGCCCCGCCTCTTTTTGTTCCTGCTTGCCGCGCTTCTCCTGATCGCCGCCGCGCCCTGTGCGGCCGACCAGAAGCCGATCTGGTTCGGCGACCTGACCCGCGTGAAGCCGTTGTGGGCGGGCGATGACGACCAGGGCATGGGTCCGGCGCTGGCCAACTACGCCGCGGCGCCGATCCTCGGCCGACCTTTCGACAAGGCCGCGCTGGACGAAGCCATTCGCGGCGATGACCAGCCGCGCATAGTGTTCGTCTCGGTCAGCGACGGCCAAAGCGCGGCGCAGGTGCATCTCGGCCGCGGCAAGGGCGTGCTGGCCGCGATCGACGACGCGGTGGACGGCATCGAGCTCAAGCGCCTGGGCAAGCCGCCGCTGCGCTGGGTGAAGTTTGACCTCGTGATGCAGGCCGGCACCGGCAGGAAGGGCCCGCTCAATCAGAAGATTCGCACCGACCCGACCATCTGGGGCCTGGCGTTCGAGGAGCAGACGGGCGCCGCGCTGCTGCCGGAGGAACTCATTGCGCGCTCCCTGATCACGCCGCGCGGCTCACTGATGCTCCAGTCGATCAGCGACTACCTCAAGCAGCGCGAACCGGCCGTGAATCTGCCCTCGCCGCTGGGCTTGCGCGAGAACGACGAGCAGGCCCTCTCGCTCTTCCGTTGCGCCAGCTACTACACCGATGGTCGCCAGACCATCCGCCTCTTCCGCGGCCACCGCCATGAGCAGTTCCAACGTCCCAAGGGGGCCGCGATGCGCCCCGGCGAGGGATTGCTCGCGCCCGAACGACTGCTGGCCTCGGCCGTCGACGCGGCCGCCTACCTGCAGCGCAGGGTCGGCGAGGATGGGCGCTTCGTCTACGAGTTCGAGCCGGGACCGAATCGCCAGGTCAACGACTACAACATCCTGCGACACGCCGGCACCTGCTACGCGATGCTGCAGGTCTATGAGGTCACCCGGGATAGATCACTCCTCGAAGCGACCGAACGCGCCCTGGACTACCTTGCGAAACAGGCCCGCCCGATGCACCTGCCCGACCGCAAGGTCGCGGCGGTGGTCGAGGACGACGAGATCAAGCTCGGGGGCAACGCCCTGGCCGTCCTCGCCCTGGCGAAGTACCAGCAGGTGAACGGCGAAAAGAAGTACGAATCGCTCACAAAACAACTGGGCGACTGGATCCGCGCCATCCAACTGCCCAACGGCCAGTTCGCCTTCCACAAGCAGGATGCGAAGACCGGCGACCCGGATCGCAAATTCGTTTCGACGTACTACCCCGGCGAAGCCGCCCTGGCGATGGTGCGCCTGCACAGCATCGACCCGCAGGACCAGTGGCTCGACGTCGCGGCCAAGTCCGCACAGTTCATCCTGCAAAGCCGATACGAGGGACTGGGCCTGCGCGACATCCCGATCGATCACTGGATGCTGATCACCCTCAACGAGCTGTATCCCCATCGCCGGGGCCCGATGATCCGGATCGAGGGCGCCGCCGCCGCGGACACGCGCCAGGCCAATCTCTTCCTGACCAAGTCCCGCCTGCTCGCGGCCGCCATGATCCTGCGGCAGAACCGCAACACCGTCCACCCCGACTGGCAGGGCGGCCATTACAAGCCCCCGCGATCCACGTCCACCGCCTGCGTCAGCGAAGGCCTGGCCGCCGCGTACAGCCTGCATCGCGATCACGGCGACACGACCACCCGACGCGATCTGCCGGCCATCCTCGAGTCGCTCGACTACGGCATCCGCTTCCAACTGCAGTGCCAGATGCGCCCCGAGCGCGCCATGTACTTCGACGACCCCCAGCGAAGCCTCGGCGCCTTCCACGGCGAACTGCACAAGTTCGATATCCGCATCGACTACTGCCAGCACAACATCTCCAGCCTGATCAACTACCGCCAGATACTGCTGGAGGCGGAGAAGGAGCAGGCGCAGGAGTAGCCGGGCCCCGCACGCCTCGCGAACGCGCTACTCAAGCCACTTCCTGAGCACTTCATCCAGCGTGCCGTCCGCCCGCCACTTGCGGATCGCCGCGTTGGCCGCCGCGAGCAGCGCCTGGTCATCGCGTCGCACGGCCCAGGCCAGTTGCTCTTCCGTCAGGTTGTCCGGCAGGACCGTCAGCTTCGCGTCGGGGTACTGCCTGGCGACCCACTGCAGCGCCGGGGCATCGTACACCACTGCCTGGCAGTCCCCGCGGATCAACCCGCGCACCGCATCGCGCAGGGACGGATAGCGCACCAGCGTGGCTCGCGGCATGCTTCGCCGCACGAACACCTCGCCCGTGGAGCCGATCTCCGCGCCCACGCGCATCGGGGTATTGAGGATCGCCTTCTTCGTGCCCAGGCGCTCGCCGTCGCGCTGCGCGATCGCCGCGCGCTGGCCCGTGGTCATGTAGGGATGGGTAAACGCCACCGAGGCAGCGCGCTCCGGGGTGACCGACATGCCGGCCATGACGATATCAATGTGCTTCTGCCGCAGCTCGAAGATGAGGTTCGGGAAGTAGGTCGGCACAAACGCCACCTCTCGGCCAAGCTCCTTGCCCAGCATCTGAGCAAAATCCGCCTCCACCCCTACCGGCGCCCCCATCCGCTCGAAGATCAAAGGCGGCGCCGTCTGCGAGATGCCGACGTAGAGCTTCGGCTTGGGCGGTGCAGCAACGGTATCCTCGCGCTCCACCTTTGCCCCTGATTTGCAGCCTGTTGCCGATCCCATGCAAAGCATCGCCGCGACGAGCAGACAGATTCGACTTACCTGCATCATGATCGTCTCCACTTGCCTCAAAGCCTGCCGGTTTTTCAGAACAACTGCGCCGGCTCCATGCAACCGGCGTCCTCATGCTTCGGGCTGTTCACGCGTCGGCTGACCGCGTACATGTCCATCGTATCGCTTTCGGCCGGCCGCAGCAGGTGCTCGATTTCGCGCGGGTCCCGCGCGGCGGGGTCCAGCCACGTGGTGTGATCGTCCGGCCGCAGCAGGACGGGCATGCGGTCGTGGATCGGTCGCAGCAGTTCGTTCGCGTCGGTGGTGAGAATCGTGCACGATTCCACCTCGCTGCCGTCAGGCGACTGCCACAGCTCCCAGAGCCCCGCCATGGCCATGACGGCGCTTTCCTTCAGGTGCACGAAGTACGGCTGCTTCTCGCGCGAACGCTTCTGCCACTCGTAGAAACCCGTCGCCGGCACGATGCAGCGCCGGTACTTCATCGCCGCCCGGTACGCCGGCTTCTCGGCGGCCGTCTCGCTTCTTGCGTTGATCAGCCGGTTGGCGATCGCCGGGTCCTTCGCCCAGAAGGGAATCAGCCCCCACATCACCGCCTCGCACGTGCGCGGCTGATCACCGTCGCGCTTCCGGATCACCGCCACCGGCTGGGTCGGCGCGATGTTGTACCGCGGGAAGAGCTTCGGCGTCGCGTCCAGCTCGAAATGCCGCGCCACTTCCGCCGGGTCGGTGCTCAGGTTGAATCGCCCGCACATGTCAGTGCGATTATACGCAACCGACGCATCCCGAGAACCGCGCAGCCCCAAATTCGCGCCATCGCCTCACGCCATGCCCGCGAACAGGAAGAACTCCATCAGTTCGTGCCCGTGCTCGATGTGCAGGTCGCTCTCGGCGGAATTGGCCTCCGTGAAAGGCCGCTCCAACACGCCCCGCATCTTGTGGCCGCGGATCACGAACGGCACCGGCTCGCCGTGGTGCTTGCGCGTGTCGCACAGCGTGTAGTGGTCGGGCAGATAGAGCATCCGCCAGTCATCGCCGTACCGGCGCGGCAGGGCCTCGAGGATCGGACCGACCACGTGCTGATCGATCGCCTCGATGGCCGCGACCTTCGTGTCCGGATCGGCCGCGTGCGACGCTTCGTCAGGCGCTTCGATGTGCACACATACGAGATCGTAATCGTCCAGGGCCGCGATGGCGTGTCTGCCCGCCGCCGCGTAGTCCGTGTCGTGGTAGCTGGTCTGACCCGGCACATCCAACCGATCCCAGCCGATGAAGCCGGCGATGCCCGCCAGCAGGTCCACCGCGGTGATCATCGCGCCTTTCAGCCCGAAGCGCGACGCGAAGCTGTCCATCTTCGGCTTCGTGCCCTGGCCCCACGGCCAGATGTGCGTGGCCGACAGTTCGCCCAGTTCCTCACGCATCTGGTTGATCTCGTGCTCGCGGTAGAGCACCTCGCTCTCGGCCACCATCTGGTGAAGCACCTCCGCGTGGCGATTGCCCCGCGGCAGATACTTGCGGATCGATTCGCCGGGGATGTCGTGCGGCGGGGTGGTCTCGAGCCCCGCCCAGTCGCGCGGCTTGCCGGATGCGCCCTGGGAGCGCCCCGATTTGTCCACCATGATGTTGCGGTAGCTCACGCCCGGGTACAGCAACAGATCTGGCACGTCCAGGCGTCCGGCCAGGTCCACCAGCAGTCGCCTGCCCTCCTCGCTCGTGATGTGCCCCGCCGAGTGGTCCTGCATCAGGCCGTCGATTACCGTCACCAGGTTGACCCGGAAAATCCAGTCCTGCTCGTCCAGTTCGATTCCCAGCGCCGCCGCCTCCAGCGGCGCGCGGCCCGTGTGGTGCGTCGCCGGGTCGTATCCCAGCAGGCTCATGCAGCAGATGTCCGACCCGCACGGCATGCCCTGCGGCGTAGTCGCCACCGTGCCCTGCCGCCCCTTGATGCTCAGTTGATCCGTGTGCGGCTTGCGCGCCGCCTCGAACGGCGTCTTGCCGTCAAGCTCGTCGATGGGCTTGTCCGCGGCCCCGTCGGGAATGACGATCACGTATTTCATCGGCATGGCGGGTATTGTAGAGGGGTGGTCTGGAGATCGCGAAAGATGCGAAGAGCCCGCACCCCATGCGTTGTGATCACCCGCCGACCTTCACCGGCAGACCTTCTTCCTTGAGCTTCTCCACCACCTGACGCACTTCATCCAGCGTCGCCTGCGCACGCTCAAGCGTGTCGTTGAGATTCTCGTACAGTTCCGGCTCGTTGAGCAGTTTCGCTACCGTGCCTTCGCCTTCGTTGGCCTTGTCCAGCACGGCGCGGGCGGTGGTGATCGCGGCCGAGAGATCATCGGCGAGCTTCTGGTACCGGGCGGTCAGGCGGGAAAAGTCCTGACCGGCCGTCCTGATCGTCTCGTTCGCGTTCTCCGTCAGCGCCACGCTGTTCTCCGCGGCCTTGTCGATGTTGTCCACGGCCCGCCGGATCTTTGTGCGAAGCTCGTCATCGCCCACCAGCTCGTTGATCGCGTTGATGGTCTTTTCCATCTGCACCAGACGCTTGTCGGCCTCGACCACCGCGGTGTAAAGATTGCGCTCCGACTCCGGCGCATCCGCAGCGGGCTTGCGCAACAACACATCGAGGTCACGTCCCACGGCATCCCAGGTCTTTGATAGCGACTTGAACTCGGAAGTGATCCCGTCGAACTGGTTGACCAACTTGTCCACGCGCGTGAGCAACTCATCTTCCAGGCTGTTCTGCCGCTCGCGCACGACCAGTTCCGCCGTGCCGTCGGTCGGCAGCAGATCGCTCGGGTCCGTGACATCGCTCAGGTCGAAGATCAGCGTCGGCGTGCCGCCCAGCAGCCGGCCGACTTCCACGCGCACCCTGGCCTCCTTTGGAATCCGCACCTCGCTGCGGATGTCGGCCTTCACCATCACGCCGTCGCCCGGCGGATCGCGCAGTTCCACCGACGTGACCTGCCCCACATCGATTTCCTTGATATGCACGCGGCTGCCGCCATCCAGCCGCGCCGCGTTGGGCAGCATCACCGTCACCGTGTACGAGTCACGAAACCACGACGGGCTGTAACCGAACAGCAGCAGCATCAGGGCCAGACCGGCGAACCCCATCAGCGCCGTCACCCCGACGGCCACGTTGCGCATGCGTTCTGTCATCGTTGTTCCCTGAACCCCTTGCGGATCTCGTCGATATCATCCTCGTCCGCCTGGCCGTTGACAAATCGCTGCACCAGTTCGTTGCTCGACTCAAGGAACTCTTCCGGCTCGGCGTCCGCAATGACCCGGCCGTTGTGCAACATCACCATCCGGTCGGCCACGCGCTTGGCGCTGGCCATGTCATGCGTCACCACGACACTCGTGATACCCAGTTGCCGTTGCAGCGCGTTGATCAACTCGTTGATCACATCCGCCCGGATGGGGTCAAGCCCCGTCGTCGGTTCGTCGTAGAGCACCACTTCCGGCTCGAGCACGATCGCCCGCGCCAACGCCACCCGCTTGCGCTGCCCGCCCGACAGGCTGGCCGGCATCTGCTTCTGGATGCCGTCGAGGCCGACCAGGCTCAACACGCGGCAACACCGGTCCTCGAACTCCGGTCGTGACAGTTTCGTGTGCTGCTTGAGCGGGAACATGACGTTCTCGCCGACCGTCATCGAGTCGAACAGCGCGCCCATCTGGAACAGGAACCCCACGCGCTTGCGCACATCCACCAGTTCGGATTCACGCATCTGGTCCACGCGCAGATCGCGGAAGTACACCGCCCCCCGGTCCGGCCGCAACAGGCCCACGATGTGCTTCAACAGCACGCTCTTGCCCGTGCCGCTCGGGCCGAGCACGACCGTCGTCTTGCCGGTCGCGAAATCCAGACTCAGATCATCGAGCACCTGCAGGTTGCCGAAGGACTTGCTCACCCCCACCAGCCGGATCAGGCTGTCGAAGCCGGCCGTCCCCGACGGCGCCTGGTCCTCGGCGACATCCACCGCCGCGCCCGGGTCGGCATCGCCCTCGGCAAGCATCTGCGCGTAGAGGCGCGTATCGCCACTGGCCGCCTCGCGGCGCGCAGCGCCTTTCTCCCACAGGCTGCCATGCTCATCATCCTGACGATGCTCAGCCATTGCTCGCACTCGATTCAGCCAGCCCGTCCCGTTCGATACCCGACGGCGCCCCGCGCTGATACGCCACGATTCTAGCCGCCCTGCGCGGCCACGCCTCCGACCAATCCATCGCGACCTCAGGGTTTCAGCACCAGTTTTCCGATGTGCCGGCCGCCCTCCATCGTCTCATGCGCCTGCCGCACATCGTCCAGCGCGAACGTCTGCGCGACCCGCTGCCGATACGCGCCCGATGCGAACCCCTCGAGAATGTGCCGGTAGCCGGGCTCGAACGCATCGGGCCCGGCCGCAACCAGTTCCGCCTGCGCCCAGCCGCGGATCGCCGCATGTTTGCGTATCAGCGGCGTGACATCCACCTTCCCCGCCTGGCCCAGCAATCCGTAGACCCAGACCACCCCGTCCTGGGCCAGACATCGGATTTCCGTTTCCAGATACGCGCCGGCCGCGACCGGGTCGAAGAAGACATCCACTCCCCGCCCGTCCGTGATCTGCTTGATCTCGCGGTGCCAGGGCACATCCCCGCCCTGTTCATCCCGGGTCACGACCAGGTGGTCAAACTTCGCTTCGGGCATGCGGCCCAGCGCCTCGACCTTCTCCGGGCTGGTGGTCAGACCGATCACCGTGTTGTCCGCCGACAGTCGCTTGGCGACCTGCGAGGCGGCCACCGCGACGCCGCTCGATGCCGCGGGCAAGGCGATCACCGAACCGGGCCGCGTCTCCAGCTTCTCCTTCCAGACGAAACACCCCCAGACCGTCAGATACGCCAGCCAGATCGCGCCCAGTTGATCGTCGTCGATCGCATCCGGCGCGGGCAGCGTCTTCGCCGCGTCGCAGATGTAGTGGGTGCGGTATGTCCCTTCCGCGCCGGAAAGCGTGCTGCCCGGCTGCGGCGCGTTGCCCAGCCGCGGCACGTCCACCCCCAGAATGACACGCTGGCCGACGGTTCGCTCGGACACGTCCGGTCCGATCGCATCGATCACGCCGCCGCCCTCGAGCCCGGGCGTGAAAGGCGGATCACCCGACGAAAGCTTGTACATCCCCTGGCGCGCCATCAGGTCGGCATGGTTCATGCCGATGCTCGTCAGCCGCACGCGCACCTGACCCGGACCCGGCTCGGGAACCTGCCTCTCGACGATCTTCAGTTGATCGATCCCGCCGAACGCCTCAACAACCACCTGCTTGTAGATGCCCATCTTTCTAAGTGTATCCGGATTCACGATCCACTGTCGTCGTCTTCCTTGTCTTTCTCCCGCTTCTCGCGTTCCTCGCGCTCGCGCTGCTGCTCGGCGATCCCGCGCATGATCTGCTGGAAGATGCCAATGGCCTGCATCGCGCGGTCCCGGCCCTCGTCGCGTTTGTCATTGTCGGTCTTCGCCCCCTCATCGGCCCCGCCCTCGTCCGGCTGGTCCGGGTTGATCGCCGATGAAACGCCGGCCACCACCAGCAGCCGCACGACCTCCTGCACGAGCCCGTCCACCTGCACGCGCGGATGATCCAGCGTCCCGGTGATGGGCACGTTGAAGACGTAGTCCGCCGGCACGACCTTCGCCAGTTCCCTGAACTGCCTCAGCGCCTGGCCTGGTACACCGACGTTCAGCGCGAATGTGCGTTTGGACAGATCAACGTGCCCGCTCATGCGCAGCCGCATGCCGTCGATGTCCATGACGAACGGCTCGTAGGTCACGACGCCCTCGCGCAGCGTCAACTGGATCGGCTCGACCTGCATCGGCAACTGCACGCCCGGCCGCAGGCTGCGCAACTGGCCGAACGCCCCGAGCAACGTCGCCAGCGGCCCGGCATTGCGCACATCCAGCGCGCCCAGTTCGATCGTCGCCGTCGCGGTGATGTCCTCCAGGCGCATGTCGCCAAGCGGCAGTGTCAGCGAATCGCCCGACAGCTTGACCTGCACCGGCACGCGCGAGGCGATCACCGGCTGGAAGAACGGGTGCATGTTCGCCAGGTAGCGCGACGTGAACTGCGAGGTGACCTGGAACTCGCCGGTCGCGTCCTCAAGCAGTCGCACGCGCCCCGCGTCGTCCAGCGCCATGCGCATCGCCGGGATCTGCGCGTTGGGCGAGGCGAATCGCAGCGTGATCACCCCTTCCTTGTTCCGGGTCATGACGACCTCGCCATCAAGTCCCAGCGCGTCGACCAGGCGCCCGTCGGCGCCGAGCACCGCATCGGCCACATCGACCGGCAGGTTGCGCGCCGTCGTGCGTGTGAGAACCCGCCGCACCAGTTCGCCGACGCCCGACGGCGGATCATCCGGATGCGCCAGCGTGAAGTCGGTCTCGATGACCACCGCCGACTTCCCGCCGCTCGCCCGCCGCATCGGTACGCCGATGCTTCCCTTGCCGGTCAGCGACGCCTCACGGTAGACGCCTTTAATCTCGTACTCCTCGCCGCCCTGCACCACCATCAGGCTGTATGACAGCCCAGCGTCCATCTTCAGGCCCTGCGCGAGCGTGTCGTAGCCCAGCGTGAAGCGAACGAGATCAGGCCGCCCCTCCAGGCGCTGCTCAAGCAGGCCCTCGGCCCCGAGCAGTTGATCCAGCATGGCCGTGGGCACCGGCGTCAGCGCGAGATTGGCCACCGGCGCGTAGTCGCCGCCGACGATGCGCTCCGTGCCGATCACGCCGCTCAGTTGCGTCTCCCACGGCGGCTGCCCCGGTTTCCCCCCGGCCGCCCGGGCGGTGATGTTCGCCAGCATCCCCCCGCCGATGCGCCCTTCCGGCACGTGAACCCGTATCTCCGTAAGCTTCATGCCCGCCAGCCGCGCCGGCTGCGTCATCGACAGCGCCGCCCGGCCGTCCACGCCCGCCAGCGACCCTCGCCCGCTCAGCAGGATTACCGCCCGATCCAGCGGCTGCCCGCCGCGCGGCAACGGTACTTCCAGCTTGTCCAGCGTCACCGTCAGCTTGCCCGCCTCGTCCAGCGACAGCGACTGCAACGCGCCAGGCAGCAGATGGCCGTACCGATCCACCATCGCGTTCACCCAGAGCGGGTCCGCCTTCAGTTCGGCCGACAGCGCGCGGTCCCCTTTCAGCACCCCATCCTCGAGCGCGACACGCAGCGCCGCCTTCCCCTCCGCCACCGGCGCCCCGGGCATCCCCAGCCTCACCGTCGCGTCCGGCATCACCAGTTCGAGCCTCAGCTTGTCCACCGCCCCCGGCTTCGCCCGGCGCGGCGACGGCGACGACAGCGCTTCCACCAGGTCGATCTTGCCGTCCTCCTCCACCGAAGCATCGATGCGCGCCCCCTCCAACGTCACAAGCCCGAACCTGCTTCCCCCGCTGATCAGTTCCCACAGCGACAGCCCCGGCGCGCCGGCCGCATCCGCGCTGAGCAGCGTCGCGCCGTCCGCGTCCTTGATCTTCAGACCCTCGATCCGCTGACCGCCGGTCCAGCTCAGGTCCAGCCGGTCCGCTTCGACCGAACCCTTGATCCCCGCGCTGACCTGCGCCAATACGAACCCCTTGCCCACGCCGGCCGAAACCAGCGCGGGCGCCAGCGCCGCGAGACCCGCGGCCAGCACCACGAATACCAGCAGCGCCGCCACCGCTACCCGACGCACCCACCGTCGACGCCGTCGCGACCCAACGCCTGCGCCGCTGTCCGTGCCCTGCCTGGCTGTTTCCGTCTCTGTCATCCCGTCGCTCGCCATACCTTGCCTACGTCCCGGCCGAACCCATCATTCCCGCCTGCAACCCATGCACAAGCCCCCCGGCCGTACCGCCGGGCGGCCCGCCGGATTCAGACCGTGCCGTTCTTCCCTCCGCCAGCGACCTACAGCCGCGCCGCCGCCAGCGACGCAAGCTGCGATCGCTCACTGCGCTGCAGCGTCACCGTACCGACGATCGACTCGCCCTTGAGCGACTCGATCAGATACGCCAGGCCGTTCGACGCCGAATCCAGGTACGGATTGTCGATCTGGTTCACGTCGCCGGTCAGAATGATCTTAGTCCCCTCGCCCACGCGGCTCACGATCGTCTTCACCTCGTGCGGCGTCAGGTTCTGCGCTTCGTCGATGATGATGAACTGATGCGGGATGCTGCGGCCGCGGATGTAGGTCAGCGGCTCCAGTACCAGGTGACCTGAGTTCATCATCTCCTTGATGCGCGATTCCGGGCCCTTGCTGTCCGCATGCTGCGGGCCGCCGGCGCGGGTCGAAAAGATATACGAAAGATTATCGAAGATCGGCTGCATCCACGCCGACAGCTTCTCATCCTTGTCGCCCGGAAGGTAGCCGATATCGCGTCCCATCGGCATGATCGGACGCGCCACCAGCAGCTTGTCGTACCGCTCCTCCACCGCAACCTTCGTCATCCCCGCCGCGATCGCCAGCAGCGTCTTGCCCGTCCCCGCGTTGCCGATCAGCGTCACCAGCCGGATGTCGTCATCCAGCAGTAGGTCGAAGGCCATCGTCTGCTGCACATTCCGCGCCATCACGCCGAACACCGGCTTGCGCGGCCCGTGGATCGGAATCAGTTCCTCCGTGTCGCCGAGAATCCGCGCCAGCCCCGAGTGCGACGGATCCGAAAGATCACGCAACTGCACGAACTGGTTGGCGAAAAGCGGAATCGACCCGACCAACTCCTCGACCGGTTCGGCAGACGCCTCATCGTCTGTCTCCACGCCCGGTTCCGCGACTTCCGGCTCGGGTGCTACATCCGCGCGGATCAGCGGGCACGCCTTCAGTTCATCCAGCGGCAGATGCTTCTGTTCGTAGAGCGCATCGATGACCTGCCCCGGCACCAGCAATTCGAGATACCCGCTGTAGAGCCGGTCGGCGTCCACCTTCTGCGCCTCGAAGTCCTGCGTGGTGATGCCCAGCGCATCGGCCTTGAGGCGAACGTTGATATCCTTCGAGATGAAGATGGTCCGGTGCCCGTTGTTGGCATGCCCCCACGCCACTCCCACGATGCGGTTGTCCGGCACATCTTCCTTCAGCACGTCCGGCCGCTCGCGTGTCGAGAAGTCGATGCGGATCCGCCCGCCGTGGCCGTTCCACTGCACCCCCTCCCCGAGCGGCCCACGCACGCGCAGACCGTCCAAGTGACGGATCACCTGCCGCGCATTGCGGCCGACGTCCGTGTTCTCCTTCTTGAACTTGTCCAGTTCCTCCAGCACCGTGAAGGGGATCACCACCTCGTTGTCATCGAACATGAACAGCGAGTTGGGGTTGTGCAGCAGCACATTCGTATCAAGGACGAAGTGCTTGGGCTCACCCTTGTGCTGGTTATCCGACGGTGGCGGCGACTTGGCCATATCGACTCCGTTGCTCCTGCTGATACCCATCCTTGGGACGCCGGTATTCTACCTTTACTCCTATCGGCTAATTTCCGGTTAGCATGTGTCCCGCCCGCCATTGCCGCACGGCCCATAACACTCGCCACAAGCGTTATTTGCGCAGCCACACGTTGATCCGCCGGAAACACTCGAAACACCGCCCGTCGCTGCCGATCGTCCGCTCGATCATCCGGTCGATCACCGCCTGCCGGAACGACCCGCGCTCCGCCTCCGCCAGCACCGGCAGGAACGGCACCAGGCACGGCTGGTCCAGCCAGCCGACCATCTGCTCGACCGTGTCGAAGTACCGGTCGGCCGCCTCGCCCCACACCCGACGCGCGGCGAACGCCGCCGTGCTCGTCAGTTGCTCGTACGCCTCCACCGACGGCATGTACCAGGGCCAGACGAAGTCCGCGAACGCCTCGCGATAGCGGTCCAGCGTCATCACTTCGCCCAGCACCGATATCGCCGTCGCGCAGTTGCCCGCCGCGCCGAAGTTCAGCCGCGCCATGCCCCCCGGCTCCAGGCAGCGATAGATCCGCCTGTGCAGCCCCTCGTGATCGTGCACCCAGTGCAGCGCGGCATTCGAGAACACCACATCGAACGGCTCGGGCATGTCCAGCTCGTTGACGTCCATCCACTCGAAGCGCAGGTTGGGCGCCTCCAGTTCCCGCGCCAGTTCGATCATGCGGTACGACGCGTCGATCCCGACGACCATCCCGCCCGGCACGCGTTCGGCGATCTGCCGCGTCAGCGACCCGTCGCCGCAGCCCAGATCGAGCACGTGCTCGTCGCCGCGCAGGTTCAGTTCGTCAACAAGCGGTGTACCCCACGTCTTCTGTAAATCGCTGGCCTTCCGGTAGGCCGCCGCATCGAATTCATGGACCCCAACGGGCATGGCTGCTCCCCCGCTTGCTAAGGTTGCTCACTCTTGGCCGCACCATTGACCGTCGCTTCGGCGGTCTTAATGCGGTTGATCGCCGACACGTAGGCCCGCGCCGCCGCCTCGATCACGTCGGTCGAAAGCCCCCGGCCGCGCACCTTCCGATCGTGGTGACGGATCTCCACCGTCACCTCGCCCTGCGCCTCCTTGCCCCGCGTGACCGAGCGCGTGTAGTAGTCCTCCAGGTCAGCCTGCACCCCGGTGATGGCGCGGATGGCCGAGTAGACCGCGTCGATCGGACCGTCGCCCGTCGCCGCCTCCATCGCCTCTTCGCCCGCCGAATCGCGCAGCACCACCGTCGCTGTCGGCAACACGCTCGTGCCGGCCGTCACCTGGAAACGCACCAGCTCCCAGAGCTGCCGCTCCGAGCCCAACTGCTGCTCGAGGATCGCCTCGATATCCTCATCGAACACGTCCTTCTTCTTGTCCGCCAGCGCCTTGAAGGCCTCGAACGCGGCATTGAGCGATTCGTCACCGACCGCATACCCCAACTCACGCACGCGCTCACCAAACGCATGCCGCCCGGAGTGTTTGCCGAGCACCAGCTTGCTCTCGGGCACGCCGATATCGCGCGGATCCATGATCTCGTAGGTCGTGCGGTCCTTGAGCATCCCGTCCTGGTGGATGCCCGCCTCGTGGGCGAAGGCGTTCTCGCCGATGATCGCCTTGTTGCGCTGCACATACAGTCCCGTGAACGTCGAGACCATGCGCGACACCGGGTAGATCTTCTTCGTGTTGATGCCGGTCGTGAACCGCTGGAAGTAGTCCTGCCGCGTGCGCAGCGCCATCACGAACTCCTCGAGCGACGCGTTGCCCGCCCGCTCGCCGATCCCGTTGATCGTGCACTCGACCTGACGCGCTCCGTTCTGCACCGCCGCGATGCTGTTGGCCACCGCCACGCCAAGGTCGTTGTGGCAGTGCGACGAAAGCACGATCCCCTTCTCATCGATGATCGGAAGCTTCTCCCGCACATACGAGAAGATGCGGCCGTACTCCTCGGGCATCGCATACCCCACCGTGTCCGGAATGTTCACCGTCGTCGCGCCCGCGTCGATCACCGCGCCGGTGATGTCCACCAGCACATCAAGCTCCGTGCGCGAGCCGTCTTCCGGCGAGAACTCCACGTCCTCGACGTAACCCCGCGCCTGCTGCACCCCCTCGACCGAGATGCGGATGATCTCCTCGATCGCCTTCTTGAGCTTGTGCTCGCGGTGGATCTTGCTCGTCGCGCAGAACACGTGGATGCGCGGCTTGTGCGCGCCCTTCAGTGCCTCGCCCGCGCGATCGATATCGCGCGGCACCGCCCGGGCCAGCCCGGCCACCGTCGTCTTCTCCAGCATCTGCCCGATCGCCTTGACCGACTCGAAGTCGCCCTGGCTGGTGATCGGGAAGCCGCCCTCGATGATGTCCACGCCCAGGGCCTCGAGCTGCCGCGCGATCTCCAGCTTCTCCTGGAAATTCAGCGTCGCCCCCGGCGACTGCTCGCCGTCACGAAGCGTGGTGTCGAAGATCCGAATGTGGGTCGGCTCGCTCATGGCTGTTGCTCCTTGCCGTCTCTGTCCCCGCCTGCCGCCGCAATGCCCGCTGGCTGGTATGCCCTCATCCGGGGGGCGGGGATGATACTGGATACGTCGGCGTTGTCCGTAAACCCAAAAGAAAAAGCCCTGTCCAGAGTCGGTCTCGGGACAGGGCTCAAGTGTCTGTATCAGCGACAGACCCGCGGCAACCTATCCCCAGCGCACCAGTAGCAGCAGGCCTGGAGCCTGGCGCGGCGAGCCGGAGATGGTGTGGGTCATGCTCATTGAACGAAGAATGCTAACGAGGGTGCGGTCCTGTGTCAACGCCAATCTTGTTGTCGGTCCATCATCGGGCGAACATGAGCGCTTTCGGTAGGGTGGGCGTCTCGCCCGTCATCGGCTCGCAGAGCCGAGCCATGCTGCCAAACGAGCCGCGACCGTGAGGGAGCCGTCGGGACCCTTAACCAGAACGGAAGACCGCTTACACGCGCGCGGCGCGTTGCGTACCCACAATGCTCGGTCCTTCGGACCGATGGCGGCTCGGAGAGCCGGCCCATGCTGCGAAACGAGCCGCGACCGTGAGGGAGCGATCCGGACCGCCAACCAAAACGGAAGACCGCTTGCTGACGCGCGCGGCGCGTTGCGTACCCACAACGCTCGGCCCTTTGGACCGATGGCGGGCGGGACGCCCACCCCACCAGAACCCGCCGTTGAGCCATCGGCAGATCCCAGTCGTCTGCGCCTTCGCGCCTTGGCGGGAGATTCTCCCTCCGGGCTGATTCATACCCAGTTCCGACCGGGCGCTTGACAAGACCTAACAAAGTGCTACAATAGAGTGCCTGCTTCGCACGTTGTCCCGTTGCGTTGCGCACCTCTCCCGTTCCGGGAATCCGCCATGCATCAGCCCCCGACACAGCAAGAAATGATTGCTCGCCGTTGCGGGATTCTGCAGAATCCTGCAGAAACCAACAGAAACGGCGCGAAACGAGGCCAAAATGTGTGCACTTTTGATCGGTTTTTGTACGAGTTTCTTCCGCCCCGGCGCAATCACGCCTCGCCAGCCCTGCTCACGCCGCGTCAGGGCGGTTCAGCCCCGCGCGGACCTAAGCCTACGTGCCGCTTGGCATCCTTTGCTCCACCCCGCCGCCCGGTGCCCCTCGATTCTTTGACCCCACCGACCCGCCTCGTTATCGTCCATCGCCTCAAAGGCCTCGCCCGGGAAACACCCCGGTCAGATTCCGCTTACGGAGCCGACGTCTGATGACCACCACCACCGATCCCACGCCCATCACCTTGCACGACGGCCACCTCGATGTGCCCAGCCACCCGATCATCCCCTTCATCGAAGGCGACGGCACCGGCCCGGACATCTGGGCGGCCGCGCGGCGCGTCTTCGACGCCGCCGTCAGCAAGGCGTACGGTGGCGAGCGCGCCCTCGGCTGGAAGGAAGTGCTCGCCGGTGAGAAGGCCAACAACGAAGTGGGCACGTGGCTGCCGGACGAAACCGTCGACGCCTTTCGCACCTACTTCGTCGGCATCAAGGGCCCCCTGACCACCCCCGTCGGCGGCGGCTTCCGCTCGCTGAACGTCACGCTCCGCCAGACGCTTGATCTCTACGTCTGTCTGCGCCCGGTGCGCTACTTCGAGGGCGTACCCTCGCCGGTCAAGAAGCCCGAAGAGGTCGACATGGTCGTCTTTCGCGAGAACACGGAAGACATCTACGCCGGCATCGAGTTCCAGCACGGCGCCTCGGACTGCGAGAAGTTCAAGAAGCTCTTCGCCGACGCTTTTCCCGACCTCTACGGAAAGGTCCGTTTTCCCGATACGTCGGGCATCGGCATCAAGCCGGTCAGCCGCGACGGCACCGCGCGGCTGGTCAAGGCCGCCATCGACTACGCCATCGAGCGCAAGCGCGACAGCGTCACGCTCGTGCACAAGGGCAACATCATGAAGTTCACGGAAGGCGCCTTCCGCGACTGGGGTTACGAGGTGGCCCGCGAGGCGTATGGCGGAAAGGTGATCGGCGACGGCCCGTGGACGAAGATCGAAGCCGACGGCCGCGAAATCATCGTCAAGGACGTCATCGCAGACGCCTTCCTGCAGCAGATTCTCACCCGCCCCGCCGAGTACGATGTGGTCGCCACGCTGAACCTCAACGGCGATTACATTTCGGATGCCCTGGCCGCGCAGGTCGGCGGCATCGGCATCGCCCCGGGGGGCAACATCAACCACCAGTCGGGCCACGCCATCTTCGAGGCCACGCATGGCACCGCGCCCAAGTACGCCGGGCAGGACAAGGTCAACCCGGGATCGATTATCCTGTCAGGCGAAATGATGCTGCGCCACCTCGGCTGGGAAGAGGCGGCCGACCTCATCGCCAAGGGCATGGCCGGCGCCATCGCCGCCCGGAAGGTGACGTACGATTTCGCCCGGCTGATGGACGACGCCACCGAAGTGCCTTGCAGTGCGTTCGGCGAGGCGGTGGTGAACGCGATGGACAGTACGCCGTGAGTTGTCGGCGGACCATGACCGGCGCAACCGGCGCGCCAGGAGTTGATCAACGCGTCGGGCGGCCGGCCTGGCCAATGTGCCCCGCAGGTCGCTGGACATCCGATACACCTGTTATCTGTCTGAGTTGGGTCAATTCTCGATAAAGGAAACACCACATGACGCAGTTCCCCGACGATTACAACCAGAACCAGCAGCAACAGCCGATGCCGGCCGGGCAGCAGCAGAGCTCGGGTGCGGCGGTCGCTTCACTCGTCCTTGGCATCATCTCGATTCCCACCTGCTTCTGCTACGGTTTGCCGGCCGTGATATGCGGGCCGCTGGCCATCTTCTTCTCGGGCAAGGCGGTGGAGAACATCGCGACCGGTGTCGCCCCGGCTTCCTCCGCCGGGCTGGCCAAGGCCGGGAAGATCTGCGGCATCATCGGCACCATTCTCGGCGTGGTATACATCATCTACGTCGTCATCATGCTCATCGTCGTCTTCGCCAACCAGCCGTAGGAAGGCCCCCCGCGCCGCTGCCGATCGCGGCCGTGGGGATGACGCCAATGGTCGTTGACAGGCTGGATCCCGCCGACTGGCGAGCCGTGGCGGGAGCCCGCGAGCAAGCGTCTGCCGCGCGTGACGCACTTCGGCGGTCGGCTGTCACCTGTCCACCGCATCTTGCCGCATCGGCGGAAACGAGCGATGATGTAATTCGGCTGAGCGTGATCACAGGATCACCATAACCGGGAGACACCTATGGAAGGTTCTGGCCCCCCTATCACCGATGCCGGCGTCCGATGCATCCGATGCGGGTACAACCTCAGCGGCGCGGCCTTGGGCGGCTACTGCCCCGAGTGCGGCATGGCCGTCGCCCCAAGCCTGAATCAGGGCGGCGGCGGCAGCGCTTCGGGCAAAGCCATCGCCGCGCTCGTTCTGGGCATCTGCTCAATCGTCGGATGCATGCTGTACGCCATTCCCGGACTGGTCTGCGGTGTGTTGGCGCTTAACTATTCGGCCAAAGTGCGAGACGAAGAATACGGGAGCCCTCAGAACGCCAGTTCGCAGGGCATGGCGAAGGCTGGTCGCATCTGCGGCATCATCGGCCTTTGTCTCTCTTCGCTGTATGCCTTGATCATCGCCGTCTATATCGTGATCTTCATTGCCTTGGTTTCCAGCCACTGAGACCGTGAGCGTGCCGTTGGTCGGGCCGGTGACGCCGCGGCGAGCACACGCCCCGGTTTCCGAGCGTCCTGAATCGATCGTACTTCGTGCAACCTGCCGCCATCATGTCGGGTTGACTTCCTTCACCGTCGGCTGACCCGGATCACATGCATGGAACACTACGGCCCACCTGTGAACGAATCCGGCGTCCGCTGCCTGCAGTGCGGGTACAACCTCACGGGCGCTGCGCTCGGTGGTCGCTGCCCCGAATGCGGCACCCCGGTCGGTTATTCGCTTCAGTCGAATCTTCCCGGCTCTCCGAAGGCGGTTGCCTCGATGGTTCTGGGAATCATCGCCATTCCGCTCGCCGTCGGCGGATGTTGCTACGGTATCACCTCGTTCTTCTCGTTGATCCTGGGACCGCTGGCGATCATCTTCGCGAGGGGTGCGAACAATGAGATCGCCCAAGGCATGGTCAACGCCAAAACCGCGGGAGCCGCAAGGGCCGGGATGATCTGTGGGATCATCGGAACTGTTCTCGGCGCCATCATGACAGGCGGATGGGTCTTGCTCATCCTCTTCGCCATCGCCAGCTGATAGCCGCTCGATCGCAACGTCAGCGCCATGGCAGGCCCTACGAATCGTCCGCCCGCCTGATGTCGCGCGGCAGATCCCCGGCTTCCAACACGCGGCCCTTGTAGTCACGGATTTGCGCTTCCAGCCGATCCTCGAGCAACCGCCGCGAAGAACCGAACACCTCGGACTCGCGCTGCCATGACCGATGCACCGCCCGAATCAACAGGAACCACAGCACGCCGCCGGCGATCACCGACAGCACGATGTACCAGCCACGGAAATCCCGCGATGTCTCGGTGCCCAACGTTACGATCTGGAATGCAGGATCACTGCTGGTCAGCGGCATGCCCTCGTCGCGCAAGTGCACCAGCAAGTCCGCAAGGCGCTCGGACAGTGCCCGCTTGTGCTCGTCCTCGCCCGGGAACACCACCACCTCGGCCGCGCTTTCGAGCGCCGCGGCGTTGATCCCGGATTTCAGGCGCGTACCGTCGAACCGGTCAATGATCAATCGGTCTTCGGCGAATTCCGCGAGAATGGCGGCGCCCCCGTGCGAGGAAATGCGCAGTTCCGCCCGATCGAACCGGGAACCGAAGATGCCGTCGCCCACCGCATGCCCGTCCATCGTGAACGACCAATGCCGCGTATCGCCCACCACCTGGAAGTACCCAGTCCGCTGGACGTTGCCCGGCACGAGCAACCCGAGCAGCGCGAACAGCGCCACCAGCGGACCGAAACTGATGATCAGCGCCAGCACCATTCGCGACCAGAACGGAAACGGCGGTGCGGCCGTCTCGCGCGACGTCAGTGTCGCCCCGGACAGGTGCATCCCGCACTCCGGACACTGCGCCCGCGTCACCCCGCGCAGCACATACCGGCAGTTGCGGCAATACAACTGCCCAGGCTGCAGCCCGCGCATGCGGATCGAGGTGTGGACCTGATGCCACAGAATCAGCAGCAACCCCACCACGCCGAGCGGCGCGAGCCAGCAGCCGCACAGAAATCCGCCGAGTCCGTCGAGCAAGGCCTCGTCCACCGACGCCGATCAATGACGTCAGTCCTCCTGGTCAGGGGCGATGGACCCCGGAAGCAAAGCGACAGGTGGCTGATCCGCGCCGGCCGAACCATCAGGTGGCCCGAGCCATCAGCATCCCGAGCCTCCATCGCATGCGCGTGACACCATCAGCACAGGATAACCACTCATGCGCAGGCCACCATCGCAAGCACGTCGACTTCGTGGGCGCCCCGAAGAGCGTCAGTCAGGTGTCGTCCACCCATGGTCCTTCAGGCCGCGGACAGCGCCGTTGCCGGAGCGGCCGCGAACTCACCCAACAGGCAGCGGCAGCGGACGACGAATCGCCCTCGCCCCGACTCGACGTTCAGCACTTCGGCCAGGATCGGCGGGAGGTGAACATCCGTGGTGAATGAGAGTCGATCACCCCGGTTCAGCGGAACCCTGGTTTCGATGGCGATGCCGCCGCGCGAAACGTTAAGCACGGCCACGTCGCTCAGCGGCAGCGTCGCCGGCGCCTTGCTGACGCGAATGGGCGCTCCGGTCGCGGCGCGCGGGTATCGTCGTCTTTCGTTTGTGAAATCTTGTTCCATGATTGCAGGTCCATCATGCACGTGGATAGCGAAGTGTCCCTTCGTCCGCGTTCGGTCCGCTTGGGCGCGATCGGCCGGCCGAACTCCTCCTCCCGGCCGCGCGTCGCCGAATCGCCGGCCGTCACCAGCCGTGAATCAGCCTCGCGGGCATCTGGCCCTCGATCAGACGGCACCGCAACTTGTGGCGCCCCCCGGCGTAGTCGAGGCATTCGAGCGACTCGAACTCGAGTTGCATCTTGCCGTCGCCGCTGGCGCTGTCGACCGTCACCTGGACGCGACGCCCGGCTTCCGTGGGTGTCGTCGTGGTCAGCGCGATGCCCCCCGCACCGAGGTCGAGGACGCGCGCATCCTCGAGGATACGCACCGGTTGTCCGTGTTCGTCGAGCACCGTGGCATCGACCGCCGATCCACCGGCGAGCCGCACCGCATCGCGGCGGTCGTCGAACTTCCCGTTGTCGCTCAGACTGACCATCCCATCGCTCCTTCCCGAATGGCGCGTTGCCAACCACACAATCGGCACAAACCGACCCCGCCATGAGCAACCGTGTCCGTATAAGCAATCGAAGCCGCCTTGGCCGCCCGAAGCACCGGGACGATCCGCCGGTGCACCTCGCTTGTGCCGCCCGGCCGGTCAGCTATAGTCGGACTTTGCTCAATTGACTTCCCCCCGGAGTTCACGATGCCTTCCAGCCAGTTTGCCGCCGCCCACCCCGGCCATACCGACGGTCTGCCGCCCCGGCCGCAACCCCCCGTGATCGCCCGCATCGAAGCACCGTCCCCTGCGCCCAAATGGACCGGCGTGACGCGCTGTCCCTTCATGGATGACACCGTGCCGACCGACTGGCTCGCGCGCGCATGGTTCCCGCCGGATTGGGTCGAAACCCTCACCTGCGGCGCACACGACCCGGCCTGGTACGACGCCGCCGAATGGCTGCTCGAAGTCTGGCGCGGCCACGGCGGCGACATCCAACTGGATAAGCAAGCGTGGGTGCGCGGCAGCTATCCCGACGACAAGGACGCGATCGACCTGGCCGCCCTCGGCGCTGATACCGAGGGCAAGCGCGCGCTCCTGTTGACGGTCGTCACGATAGGCGAGCCGGTCCTGGTCCGCGCCTGCACCGGCGCCATCGGCGAAGGGCTGACCGCCCGCATGTGGATCAGCGGCACACTGCTCGAGCACGGTGACTTCGCGCGCATCGAGCCGGGTGAGCACGCCATGTTGGTCGAAACCACGATGGCCAAGCGCCGGGATTGGCAGTGGCCCGGCTGCCGCGTCGCGCCGCGACTGACCGTTGTCACACAGGAGGAGATCGACGCCCTGCATGACTGGCGCGTCCGTCGGTGGGAACTGATGCGCGACGGTGCGAACAGCGACGAGCGGGAATTGCTGTCGAAGGTCGAGATCGACCCGTCCACCCTGCGCGGCACCGAGGGGTTCTACCGTGTCGGCAAAGATGTGAACGGCCGCTGGTGGCTCATCGGACCCGACGGCACGCCCACCTACTATCGCGGCGTCTGCGCCCCGAACCGCGGCGGCACCGGTGGAAGGCGCATGAAAAAGCCCCCGTTGCCCGAGGAAACCGTCCAGGACTGGACCGACGCCATGAAGCAGTGGGGCTTTAACCAGGTCGGCTGCTGGGCCACGCTCGAGTTCTACGATCGCGGCCTCGGCCACGTCGAGATGATCGATACCTACTACGTCGAGCCCTGGCTTCACACGAAGTTTCCGGACGTGTTCGATCCGCAGTGGCAGGCCAACATCGAAGCGCGCTGCGCCGAGTTCTGCCCGCCCCTGCGCGAGGACAGGGACTTCGTCGGCTACTACCTCGAGAACGAACGCAGCTTCATGGAAACCATGCGCCTCGGCGTCACCATCGAGGCCAACGCCCCGACCTATGAGGCCCATGAAGTCACCGAAGTCAAACGCGTGGTCAACGCGGCCGAACCGGTGGCCAACCCCAAGGGCGTCGGCCTGCTGCAGTACGTGCTCAGCCTTGATTCCCATCTGCCCGGTCCGGCCCGCGCCTGGCGGTTCATCGAAGAGCGCTACGGCGACATCACGAAGGCCGGCCAGGCCTGGGGCGTCAAGCTCGACGGTCCGCTGGCCGTCAACGAGCTTACTGTCAACGGCCGGCGCCTGATCTCGCCGGCGTACATCGCGGATGAAGAAGCGTTCATCCGCATCTGGGTGCAGCGCTACTTCGAGGTGACGATTGGCGCGATCCGCGAGTACGATCCCAATCACCTGATCCTTTCGATGCGCTGGGCCGGCTCTCCGCCGCAGGTGACACTCGAAGAGGAATTGGAATGGGTGGACGTGGTCACGCAGAATAACTACCGCGCCGAGATGGCCCCGCGCATGGACCTGACTTGCAGCCGCATGGACCGGCCGCTGCTGATCGGTGAGTGCGCCACGAACATCGACTCATCCTGGTACGTGCCCAACCCCATCGAACCGCCAGGTGGCTACGCGAGCCCCGAAGAGCGCCAGACGCTGCGCAACGCCGATCAGTTCGACCAGGTGTTCGCCCATCCCGGCATCATCGGCTACACGTGGTACAAGTGGGGCGGCCGCAAACCCACGCTCGATCGCATCCAGGCGCTGTGGGAAGCCAACTACCGCTCGATCCCCATCGCCACCGGCGCGGCCGAACTGCCCGTCGACGCCACCGGCCCCCTGACCGGCCACGTCTTCCTCGCCCTGCAGCAGGGCATCGTGGAAGTCGAGCAACTGCCGGCCCCCGATCCGAAGGACAAACCCAGCCGCCGACTGACCACCGCCGCGCTCTATCTCGGCGCGGTGTACGACAGCAACCAATGCCTCGAAGTGCGCGGCAACGGCATCCGCGGACGCATTGTCAGCCAACAACACGACGGCGACACATACAAGCTGGCGTTTGAGGTGGAGATGACGCCGGGCCTGTACCAACTCAACGAAGGCGCCGGGCGGTTCGAGATCACCATGCAGCGCAACGGGGCGCAGTTCCGTGGCCGCTTCACCGGCCAGTGGAACGGCGAAGCCGCGCAGGGCGATGCTATGGCGTATATTCACCGGCCGGTGGTATCGACAAGGGTGTAGGTTCCCACTCGCCCGGACATCCCGCGCCGACCTGGAGGACGCAGTCACCATGCTCAGCGACCCCGCACGCCCCAACATCATCTGGATCTTCGGCGACCAGCACCGCGCCCAGGCGCAAAGCCACATGGGTGATCCCAACGTCCACACGCCCAATCTCGATTGCCTGGCCGAGGAGGGCGTGACCTTCACCGGCGCGGTGGCCGGCTGCCCGTGGTGCACGCCCTTCCGTGGCTCACTGCTGACCAGCCGCTACGTCCACAACACCTGCCCGACAACGCCGTCGGCGCTCGACCCGTCGCTGCCCACCGTCGCTCACCCCTTCAACGACGCCGACTACGACACCGCATGGTTCGGCAAGTGGCACGTCGACGGCCCGATGAAGGGCGAGCCGGCCAACCGACGCATCGTTCCGCGCGAGCGCCGCGGCGGCTTCCGGACCTGGATCGCCTACGAGAACAACAACAATCCGCAGTACACCTACGTCCACGGTCACCGCGACAGCGACGAAATCGATCTTTACCAGCTACCCGGCTTCGAGACCGACTGCCTGTCCGACCTGCTGATCGAACACATCCGCCACCGCGCGGATGACGGCAAGCCGTTCTTCGCCGCGCTAAGCGTGCAGCCGCCGCACGTGCCCTACTACACCGCGCCCGCCGAATTCCAACGCCGGCACAACATGGGCAACATCCAACTGCGCCCCAACGTGCCGGACATCCCGCGCATCCGGCAACAGGCCAAACACGACCTGGCCGGCTACTACGCGCTGATCGAGAATCTCGACTGGAACGTCGGACGCATCAAGGAGGCGCTGAAGGAAACCGGCCTCATCGACACCACGCACATCCTCTTCTTCTCCGACCACGGCGACATGCACGGCTCGCACGGCCGGTGGCAGAAGTCCACGCCGTGGGAAGAATCCATACGCATCCCGTTCATCATGTCCGGCTTGCGCCCGCACACGCGCCACACCGGCATGATGCGCGCCAACATCCCCATCAACCACGTCGATATCGCGCCGACTTCCCTCGGCCTGTGCGGCATCGAGAAACCCGACTGGATGGTGGGCTACGACTACTGCGACTACCGTAACCCCGATATCAAGCGCGGCCAACTGCCGAAAGCCGACGAACCCGACTCGGCCTATCTCCAGCACTGCATCCGCAAGATGCACCCCGGATGCATGGACCGCACCTGGCGCGGCATCGTCACCAGAGACAACTGGAAGTACATCGTCTCCGACGGCTATCCCTACGCGATGTTCAATCTCAACGATGATCCCTACGAGCTGAATAACACCGCGCTCGATGCGGGGTACGCCGGCAAACGGCGCGAGCTACAGGAACGCTTGGCCCAGTGGATGCAGGACGTCGACGATCCGTATCCACTGCCGGAGTTGTGAGGAAAAGCTCGTCTCAAACGGCACATATCCGAACGACCACTTCCGCTTGATTCTCCACCGTCCGCGCCGAAACATCGATCCGTGTCCCGACTTCAACCAGTTGGCGAAGAGCGTTTGTAAGTCTTTATCTGGCAATGGGTGAACTTCGGATTCGGGTGTCCGGCGCATGCAATCGGGCCATGTTCGTGCGTCAGAAGCCCAATCGATCGGGCTCGGCCAGCGTGCAGGTGGTCGACAAGACCAACGGCTATCGCGTCGTCAAGACGATCGGCTCCCGGAACGCATTGCCGGACAGTACGACCTCGGCACGCCGGTGGTGGTGGCCGATGCGGCGATGCTCAGCCACAAGAACCTCACGGCATTGGAACCACGCCGCCTGTAGCCTGACTGTTCGATGGCGCCTCATGTTCGTACACCTGGCTCCCGCATTCTGATCCATGCTCAGCGGCGCCGCTATCGTCGGTTCGACCTCGCAAGCCCGAGGCAAGCAGGCGTCACTCGAAATATCCGCCTCTCCGGAACGTTCCACACCTGGATCCTGGCAGGCCGCCATCTTGTCAGCCTGGGTGATCGGGCCGACGACCCAATGCCGCGTCGGCGGATGGCAGCGTGACCATGGTGATGATGCGGACAGCGCATCGGACGGGCTGCGCCTCAACACGCCAGGCCGGCATGAGAGAATCTCCGATGGATCGCGCGATCATGTTGACCTTGGCTGCGGTGGCGATCGCATGCCCCGCGGAGTGTGGCACGCCGATGGACCTGAGCAAAGAAAGCGACTGGCAGTTTCGCTTGGTGCATCCCGACGGACCTGGTCGCTGGCAGCCGACGCTCGAAGAGGCGCTCAGATCGCACGCGGTACCAGAACCGTCAGTCCGGTGGCCGCGCGGCTGGCGCACTTTCGTGCCATGGCAACCGAGGGAAGATGTGCCGCCTGACGATAGTCCCGCCCAACTGAGAACGGCGCCCGCGGCTCTGTCACTCGGTGGTATCAGCGCATGCCGGGCCACGCTGCCGCTCTACACGGGCGGCGTGCTGGATCTGACAGTCGGCCATGGGGCGCCCGAGGCCGGTCGCTGGGCATGGGTGTTCGGTGAGTTCGATGTGCCGGCTGAAGAAAAGGTGACCCTCTCAGTGACGGCGCCGGCACGGGCAACCGTATGGGTCGATGGGCAACTCACGATCAACGCTGAGCGACCGGGCGAACACCATGCGCCTCTGTCGCTGGCGGAGGGCCGGCACATCGTCAGCGCCCGAGTTTACAGCGGCGCTGAGCAGTGGTTCATCCAGGGCCGCTTCCTGCCGCACGGTCAACAACCGGTTGTAGAGGCGCGGTGTCGATTCGAGGTGTTGAGTCCCGAGCAGTTTGCCTCGGTCACGATCGAGGGGAAGTCTCCCGATGGGGTCCAACTCAATGGTCGGCCCGTCGATCGACCCTTGCCCCGGATGCACAGCGATCAGTTGCTGGGCATATCGCCATCGCGACTCAGGAAGGGCAGCAACGTCCTGGTTCGGTCGCTCTCGCTCACCAATGCGCGGCGTCTGCTCGCGAATGGAGACAGCGGCCGACTGGAAGTACTTGGGCTCCGGGCACATGATGTCGGCATTGCGATGGGACCTGTCGTTGCTGTTGGCGAGGGGCAGACCGTTCGTATCGCCATCGCTGCGAATGCTGAAGTCGCTGCCACGCTGGTCATCGACGAGCGAAACTTCACATCGCCGACCGGCGTCTTCCATCACTGGATTCTCAACGATCTGAAACCATCAACCGACTATGCGTACCATGTTACGGTCGGAAAGGGGCAGACCCACCACGCGACCATGCGCACTTTGCCCGCGCCTAACCGGCCGATCACCGTCGCTGTGGCGGGCGATCCACAGTCAGGCGGCGCCTGGCCTGCTGTGGCGGCTGCCATGGAGAGGACCCGCCCTGACCTGGTCATCATCGCGGGCGACCTGGTGGTCGATGGGTTGGTTGAGACGCAGTGGCACGACACGTTTCTCAAGCCGGCGGCCAACCTGCTCGCGTGTGTTCCCTGCCGGGTTGTCCCGGGGAACCACGACCGCTACAGCCCCCTGCTGAAGGAGTTGTTTGGCCACGAAGGCGCGCGATGCCACTGGTCCCAGCGGACTGGTGGCGCGCTGCTGATCGGCATCGACGGCGGCGCGGACTTTTCGCCGGGTAGCGATGCGGCCGGCTGGCTTGAGCGCACACTCACCCGCGACACACCATCTCTGGCATTCGTCATCGGCCACTACCCCGCTTATTCCTCCCGCAACCATGGCAAGCTAGCCGATGATCGGCGCGTACTGGAGTGGACCTCGCGTACTGCCCGGGAACATGTTGTCCCGATCCTGCTTCGCCATCGCGTTACGGCGCTCTTCGCGGGGCACGATCACGGCTACGAGCGATCCGAACTGCCACAGGGACTGAGCGCCATCGTCACCGGCGGCGCCGGCGCGGGCACGTACCCCAAACGCAGCAATCCCCGCGAACAGAATCCCTACTCCAAGGTCTTTGCGACACAGCACCATTACTCGCTGCTACGGGTCGAACCCGAAGCCGCGTCACTGCGCGTGCTTACGCCAGACGGCAAACAGCTCGACGAGCGTACCTGGTCGCTGGAACCCATAGGCTCGACGAAGGAGAATCAGCCTTGAAGACGACATGGACCGCGCTGCTGACCGTTTTCTTGACATGCATTCAGCCGGCGCTCGCAGCTTCCCCCGTGGCCACCGAGATAGCGGTTCTTCCAGAGGGCGCGCCCTGGCGGGTGTTTGTCACCTGCGCAAAGCTCCAGAAGCGCACGTTCGAGCCAGCGGGTTACACACCCGCGCCACCTGCTGACTGGACCACCCTTGAGTTCGATGACAGCGGCTGGGGCCGCTACGCCGGGGATCTCAGAGAGGCCATGGGCGGCTACGGATCGGAGCAGTCAGCCGCCCGTGACATGATCTGCCTGCGCACGCGATTCGGCGTCGCGGATCCGACCAAACTCACCGATCTGACACTCTCGGTGGCGTATCGCGGTGGTCTGGCGGTGCATGTCAACGGGAAAGAGATCGCCCGCCACAACCTGCCGGGTGGGCCACTGCGACCTGAATCGCAGGCAGAGGCCTACCCGAAGGAAGCGTTCGTTGATCCCGAGGGCAACCAGTTGCGCCGCACGACCCGACCGGCTGAGGAATTCCGCGACCGTTACGAGAAGCGCATCCGGTCGGCGGAGCTGGAGATACCTGTTTCCGCGCTCCGACCCGGCTCGAACGTACTGGCCCTGGAGATCCACGCCGCGCCCCTGCAAGGAATGCGCCTGCACACTCGGGATGAATGGGCGACGGCAGGGCTCTGCCACGCCACGCTGACAAGCAACTCAGGACGCGGCGCCATCGCATACGCGAAAGCACTCGAACAGATCACCGTCTCGAACGCCACCCCGATGGACACCATCGCCACCAAGCCCGGTCGCTTCCGCGCGGGGTTCCTCTGGTGGGGCATGACCATCACCCCCTCGGGCATCACTCGTGGCAATCCATTCGAGCCCTTGCATCCGGTGCGTACGGTTGCGCCTCGCGGTGGCACCTGTTCGGGACAGGTGGTGGTGAGCGGCCCCGAAGGGTTCACCGGGCTCCGCGCCGAGGTGAGTGCCCTGCGTCACACTGATGGTGATGCGGCGATACCTGCGGAAGACGTCCGGGTCCGCTATGCCCACCAGGCCGACTACGAGGACTTCTGCAATGCCCTGCAACCTGCACACGCTGATGGCGCCCCTGTTCAGCCCGTGTGGGTACTCGCAGATGTGCCGCGGGACCAGAAACCGGGCTGGTACGTCGGCCGCCTCAGCCTGACGCACCAGTCCCGTGCATGGACGGTGCCTGTCCATGTACTCGTCTCGCCCTGGACGGTCCCTGATCCCAAGAACAACGCCACACTCATCAGCATGTACCAGTCGCCCGACACGCTTTCGGATCACTACAGAGTCGAGCCCTGGTCGGAGGCGCACTTCAAGCTCATCGAGCATTCATTCCGCGCTATGGCCAAGAGCGGCAATGATGTGCTGCTGGTGCCGGTGATCTTGAATGATTACCTGCACCACGAGCATGGCCTGGTTCGCTGGGTCAAGCGCGGCGCCAACCACGAACCAGAATACACCGCCCTTGAGAAGTACCTGGACTTGCACATCAAGTACTTCGGCAGGCCCAAGATCGTCACTCTGCTGGTCTGGAAGCATGGTTTCGGCTGCCGTACCTGGTTCCGGGGCATGAACAGTCAGAAGACCGAACCATGCCTGGTAACGGAACTGGACCCGGAGACGGGCAAGATGAAACAGATGGAGGCGCCGCATTTCGATGAGACTGGCAGCGACAAGTTCTGGAAGACGATGATCGACGGGATCCGCCAGATCGTGAAACAACGCGGCTGCGATGATCGATTCCTCCTGCTGGGCGAAGTATTCGACTCCCGTCCGCTGAAGCCGACCGTGGACTTCTTCGCGAGGATCGAGCCGGAGATGCGATGGCAGGGCTATTCCCATTGGGTTCGCGAACCTGAACCGGTCGATGGTCGCTTCGTGGCTCACGGGGGGATCGAAGTCGGCTTCAAGATCGGACCCAATGGCGGGGGCCTGCCCGAGTTCAGCCGGAACTGGCCGGAAGTACCCCAGCGGCAGTACTACGTCGCCCAAGCCGAACGAACCACGATTCATTACGAGTCGAGTCCCCTGTCCTACCGTGCCGTGCTTTGCGGTGATCATGACGGAGGCGGCACGCTGGCACGGATCGGGTTGGACTTCTGGCCATCGATCTACGACAGTCGCGGTCGATTGCGCAGCCGCTACCAGTCGCCGCCGAACGAGGGCTGGCTTTGGCGCGGTCACTGCCCCACATTGACCGGACCGGGGCCCGACGGCGCGGTCATCACCACGCGCGGCCAGATGTTCCTTGAAGGACTGCAGGAAACCGAACTGGCCGTCCAACTCGTCCGTGCGACTGCAGACGCACCCGAGGCGATGAAGAAGCGCATCGCTCAGACTCGGGCTCGGCGACAAGAGTCCTGGCTGGTCGGTGCGGCCCTGTCGCAGGCGACCATCAGTCTCGACTGGCATGCCCTGGCCGCCCGTGAATACGCCCTCGCGGCAGAACTGGCGGGACACGAAGCTGAGGACCTCTGGCCCTACCCGCCGGGTCGTGAACCACAGGCAGATTGAGATGAAGAAAGCCCTGTCCCACCACTTGACCATCGTTCTGCTCGCCTTATTCGCCGCGAGCCAAACCGTCTTCGCGCTGGTCAACCCGAACTTCACGGTGGTTGACCTCAGGACGACGAGCGATCGCATTCTGGTGCTGGAGGTCTCAGCCCCGCACGAAGGTAAGCTGCGAGCGCGGCTCGTTGAGACACTCGTCGGTCGGAACAGCGACAGCGATACACCCGGTGAACTCGTGCTCGACTACACTCGCTCGGGGATGACGCGCGAGCAGCTTGCCCCGGCCTTCCGCGGGGCAGGAACGACCTTGGGCATGATGTTCGTCGGCAAGGAGAGGAACGAAGACGGCGACCTGGTCGCCTCGTTGCAGATCGGCACCCAGTGGCTGGGGCTGATCCACACCGCGCCGCGCCACTGGGATGTGGTCCGCGATCCGGGCGATCTCGAAACCGTCTGGGCAGGTTCCGCGCGGCAGTTGCGCCGTGCAGTGCAGTACGTCCTGACCGATGGGGCCGCGGATTTCCCAGTTTCGTCTGGTCTCAGATGGCGTGACAGCTCGATGCTTTGCCGACTCAACGGCAAGGCGCACGGGACCTTGACGACCTCGGATGGCATCATCGTACTATGCGATGCCGGCGATCGGGTTTTCCGCCCGGGCGGGAAGGGCGCCGAGGTGACCGATGTCACGGAGGAACTCGGTTTGACAAGCCGCGCGCGCGCGATGTCGGCAGGTGATTTCAATGGCGATGGATTACTCGACCTGGCCTCGTGGGACGGTGAGCGACTGCGACTGGTGCTGCGTACCGACGACGGGCGTTTCGGCGCGCCGTCTGCTGGCATGGCGCTGACCCAGTGCCGGTCGTTGGCGACGCTCGACGGCGCCCTGGTCGCCGCCGGTAGCAAGGGGATCACCATGGCGATCCCCGATGGCATTCAGGGCTTCACAACACGGCGCCTTCCCAGCCCGCCGCGCGAGAGCGATCTGGGGGAGGGCGGCGCCGCCGCCGTCGCCGACCTTGATCTCGATGGACGACCCGACATCCTCCACTTCTACAACCGGGGCGTCCTGTTCCACGCTGGCACTGGCGACAGACACCGATTCAAGGAGCCCGTTCTGCAGCGGATCGAATTGCCTGCGAACGTCGTGGCCTCCGTTTGCGGAGACTTTGACAGAGACGGTCAGCTCGATGTCTTCGCCGCGGGCGCTGGGGGCGCCGCCCTGCTCAGCCGCCGGACCGACGGGCAGTGGCAGAGCAGCATGGCTGAAACAGGTGAACTCGCTGCTGCCCTCGGTGCCGGTCACACGCAGACCGCCGCCGTCCACGCCGTACCAGCCGACCTGCGCGGCGATGGGCGCCAGTCTCTGGCGGTGTTCATCGCCGATGGTTCGCCCGCCCTCTTCTATGCGCGCGGGTTCAATTGCTTTGCCATTGCCGTCTCGCTCGACAGACCCGAGGAGCCAGATCAGGGCTACGACGGCCTGTCGCGGGGCCAGCAGACCGGGGCCATTGTCGATCTCGACGGCGATCTGTCGCCGGATCTGCTCGGCGTTGATCGACACGGCCGCGTCTGGGCGGTATTCACCGAACCGGACCGCGTCCGCCGCTTCGCGCTGACGGTTGCCGGTGCCCCGGTGCGCGGCCCGCTCACCGTGAGCCTGTCGCTGGGCGACCGCCTGCTGGGCATGCACGTGTTGCGCCCCGGCGAACCGGCCACCCTCGCTCTGCCCGAAGCCGGCAGGGCTGTCCTCGCATGGAAGACGAAGTCGGGCAATACTGCCTCACGCAATGTAGTCGTCACCCGTCACGTGAAGATCGAGCCGCTTGGTATCGACGGGGAATGATCATTTCTGGTCAGGCGGTTAACACCCGCGCCCAGGCCTTGCCGTGCCGGGATCTGCCCCCACCAGCGCGGGTCACTCCAGGCCTGCCGAGCAAGCTGCTTGTTCGAGTGGATGTCACAGGTCAGTCAGTGCCAACTCGTCATCGGCGATGCCAAGCGAGAGGTCAATCGACTCTCTGACATCGGCCTCAATTGCGCCTAGGCCCGCCGATGCGGGTATGCAAGCGAGCTGCGCTGGTAGGATCTCATGTCACATGACCACTTGCGGCGTCAGACGCAATCGTGAAGATGTAGCCATCTTGAGTTGTATCGCAGATGTGCAGGGAGTCGGCCCCGTTCATGAGACCTGTGTGGCAGATCGCTAGACTCGCCTTGATGCTCTCAGTTGCTGTCTTGGCGACCGTTGCACTTCTCCAGGCGATGGCGCACGCGACATGGTCGCTATCGGGCGCCGGTAGCTACGATCTGAACGCAGTCTCGGCCCTCAACGCCCCCGATCGACGGCCGGACCCACAGGCAATTCGCTATCACGTGGTCACCGACTGGTCCGGCCCGCGGCGCTTCCAGCAATCACCCACCACCGGTGAACTCGCTCAGCAGTTGCCTTGGAACCGGGCCAGCAAGACGCTGCCGCCTCTGGTCGATCGACTCCCGCAGGATCCGCCCGTCATCGTGCCTCCCCACCAGCATGGGCCGTACGGCGGCGAGTGGACGCGCGTCGCGACAAGCCAGAGCGACATCGGCACGGTCATCATGAACCGTATCTGCTATGACACGTTCCTTCGCTGGGACCCACTCGTCCAGAAGCTTGAGCCGAATCTCTCGTATCTACCCGAGGTCCAGGAGGACGGTAAGGCGTTCGTCTTCCGTCTTCGACGCGGCGTACGCTGGTCCGACGGTCAACCATTCACAGCCCACGATGTGGTGTTCTGGTACGAGCACGTCCTCCTCAACAAGGACTTGACGCCAAGCATCAACCAGGCCTTCGTTCGCGCCAACCCAGAGACGGGCAAGGACGAACCGATGCGGGTCACGGCGACGGACGACTACACGCTGCGGTTCGAGTTCGCCGCGCCGAACGGCTTGTTCGTCCAGCAAATGGCATCGGAGATGTTCGCCGCACAGATGGTCAATCAACCGAAGCACTACCTTCGACAGTTCCACCCATCCTTCCTGGCTGATGAGTTGCGCAAGTCTGATCCATCGCTGACTGACCAGCAGGCATACGGTAAGGCAAAGGCAAGTCTTGAGGCGGCGGCCGCTGAACGAGGGCTCAACGGGTGGTACGCCCTGTTCGGGGATCGGTCCGGATGGCGCAACCCGGAGATGCCGCGTCTATGGGCGTGGGTGCTCACGCGCGAACCGGTGTCAGGCAAGCCCGTCACGTTCGTGCGCAATCCCTTCTATTGGAAGGTTGACGACAAGGGCAACCAACTGCCCTACATCGACAGGCTGACATTCCGGATCTTCGAGAACCGCGAGAACATCACCTTGCAGGCCATCGGCGGTCACATGGGCATGCAGGGACGACACCTGCTGTTCGCCAACTATCCGCTCATCATGCGCAACGCCGAGAAGCACGGCTACCGTGTGCTGCACTGGTACGATGCGAACGGCGGAAAGGGCGCGATCGCCCTGAACCTCAACCACAAGGACCCACAGCTTCGAAAGATCTTCAATGACAAGCGGTTTCGGATTGCCCTGTCGCATGCGATCAACCGTGACGAGATGAACCAGGTCGGCTTCTTTGGCATCGGCACGCCACGCCAGATGGCGCCCCCCCCGCAATCACGCTACGCGTGGCCGGAGTATGCCAACGCGCATCTCGCGTACGATCCCGGGAAGACCAACCAGTTACTCGACGAAATGGGACTCGATCGCCGGGATCGTACAGGCGTGCGGCTGCGGCCGGACGGCAAGCCGCTGCATATCTTCATTGAGGTGTCTTCGGCATCGATTCAGGATGGCAACCTCGAACTCGTCGTCGACTACTGGTCGCGCGTTGGCGTGAAGACTGAGATCAAGATGACTGCCCGACAGCTCTTTTACCAGCGAAAGGACGCGCTCCAGCACGACGTGGGCACCTGGGGTGGCGGCGACGAGGTCATCCCCCTGCTTGATCCGCGATGGTTCCTGCCTTTCAGTACTGAATCCCTGCACGCGATCGGCAACGCACGTTGGTTTCTCACCAGCGGCCGCGAGGGAATGCAGCCGACCGGTGATCTTCGGCGATGCGTGGACCTTTACAGCGAGATCCAATCCACCTTCGACGACCAACGCCAGCAGCAACTCTTCCGCGAAATCCTCAAACTGAACAAGGACAATCTCTGGGTCATCGGCACGGTGGGCGAACTGCCGTTCCCAATCGTGATGCAGGACTCGTTTGTCAATGTCCCGGAAGCAGCGGTGTACGGCTGGATCATGAAGTCGCCGTCGAACACGGCGCCCGAGTGCTACGCGATCGACCCTGACCTGACGAGCAAGGGGGACAGGTAGTATGGGCGCGATGATCCTGCGTCGACTGTTGTGGATGGTTCCCACGCTCTTCGTGATCTCGATCATTTCATTCGTGATCATTCAATTGCCGCCCGGCGACTACCTTACGGCGTATATCTCGGCACTGCAGGAATCCGGCGAGACAGTGAACGCCGAACGCATCGAAGCGCTTCGCAGGCAGTACAACCTTGATGACCCTTATGTCGTGCAGTACTTCAAATGGCTCGGCGGCCTGCTATCGGGTGACATGGGCATGAGCATGGAGTGGAATCGCCCGGTCAACGAGTTGATCGGCGAACGAATCCTGCTGACGATGGTCATTTCCATCCTCACGATCATCTTCACGTGGGTCATCGCGATCCCCATCGGTGTCTACTCGGCTGTCCGCAAGTACTCACTGGAGGACTACACGTTCACATTCCTGGGTTACGTCGGCCTCGCGGTGCCGAACTTCCTGCTGGCGTTGGTGTTTGTTTATGTCGGATTCCGGTTCCTGGGTACGGACCCGAGCGGGCTGTTCTCACCTGAGTACGAAGCCGCTTCGTGGTCCTGGGCGAAGGTCGGCGACCTGCTGGCCCACATCTGGGTGCCGGTGTTGGTGATCGGCGTCGCCGGCACGGCCGGACTGATCCGTATCATGCGCGGCAACCTGCTTGACGAACTCGGGAAGCTCTACGTTGTCACGGCGCGAGCAAAGGGACTCGCCTACTGGAAGCTGCTGATCAAGTACCCCGTGCGCGTCGCGATCAACCCGCTGATCAGCACGATCGGCTGGCTGCTGCCGTCGATCGTATCGGGCTCGGTCATCACCGCCGTCGTGCTCAACCTGCCCACGACGGGTCCACTGCTGCTCCGCGCGCTGATGAATCAGGATATGTATCTCGCGGGCAGCATGGTGATGTTGCTCAGTTGGTGATGCGCAAGAGAAGGGGGACCACCGTGCGCACGGGAATGGGGGCCACC
>CAZHJL010000009.1:0-97752 GCA_964532795.1 uncultured Phycisphaeraceae bacterium
TTGGGATCCTACGGATGGTTATCGGCTCAAGTGAGCCTTTTGAGATAGTTACTGAATGAAAGGGAACTGATGCGCGTCTTGCTTACGTCATTGCTGCTGTCTACGGGTTTGTGGGGCTGGTCATCGCCGTTGCACAGCGCCGAACACGGCGTGGAGGAATCGGGCCGACCCGTAGGCTGGCGCGGGGATGCGACGGGGTCGTTCGATGTGGAAGACGCGCCGACCACCTGGTCGAGCGACGCGGCGATCGTCTGGTCGACGAAGATGACCGGTTTTACGAATGCTTCGCCGCTGGTGATCGGCGATCGCGTGTTCACCTGCGAGGAGCTGGCGACGCTGACATGTGTCAGCCGCGAGGGCGGGCGGATCATGTGGCGTCGCTCGCACACCTACGTGGACCTGCTGCCGCTTGCCCGCCAGGCCGAGGCGCGCACGCAGGCGGCCGCGGCACTGGAAGCGCGCGAGCGATTGCAGGCGGTAGAATCACGCATGAAGCGCCTGGACCGGGGCCTGAGCCGCAAGCCGGACAACCCGGAACTGAAAGCCGAGAAAGAGGCGCTGCAGCGCGAAGCGGAGGAACTGAGGAAGGTGCTCGACGCCGGGGGCACGTACCTGCTGCCGCCGACCGATCCGGCCAACGGCTACACGAGTTCCACGCCCGTCAGCGACGGTCGGCGCATCTACGCGCTGTTCGGCACGGGCATCGCCGCGGTGTACCGGCTGGACGGCACGCTCATCTGGCGCAGGCTGATCCAGCGGCCGGAAGAAGCGTTCGGGCACAGCGCCTCGCCGGTGCTGGTCGGCGGCACGCTGATCGTGCACATCAAGGATCTCTTCGGACTCGACGCGGCCACGGGCGCCGTCAAGTGGCGCATCGAGACGCCGCACTTCTGGGGTACGCCGGTGCACACGCGCATCGGCGATACGGACGTGGTGGTGACGCCGGCGGGCGCGATCGTGCGCGTGCGCGACGGGCATGTCATGGCGTCGGACCTGGCGCGGCTGGAGTTCGCCTCGCCGCTGGTGGTTGACGGCGTCGTCTACTTCATCGAGTCACGCGCCTCGGCCTACCGCCTGCCGACACGCGAAGCTGAATCGTACGAACTCGAGCCGCTCTGGAAGGCGCGCCTGCGCGGCCCCGCGCACTACGCCTCCCCCGTGCTCCACGACGGGCTGCTCTACACCGTCTCCGATCGCGAAGCGTTTTCCGTCGTGGACGCGAAGACCGGGGAGACGGTCTACGAAGAGCGACTTTCGCAGCGCGGCGAGGAGTCGAAGACGCTGTATCCGAGCGTCTGCTACGCCGACGGCAAGGTGTACGTCTTCCGTTCGAACGGCATTACGAACGTGGTGAAGCCCGGCCGGGAATACGAGGAACTGGCGCGCAACACGCTCGAGCCGATCCGCAGCACGCCGGTGTTCGCCGATGACGGGCTCTACCTGCGCGGGCTCGACCACCTGTACCGCATCGGCAACGCGAAGCAGGCCGCGAAGTGACCGGTGCGCGGGCGGGCGACGCGCTATGCCTCTTCGTCCGCATGTCGGCGGGCGGCCAGGGCCACGGCGCGCAGATCACGCAGGAAGCGATCGCGCCTCCCTTTCGGCACGGCCGCGAGCACTGACGTTTGAAGGTCCTTCGCCTGCCCGGACGCCGACTTGAGCAGTCTCCGCCCGCGCGCGGTCAACGCCACGCGCTTGGCGCGCCGGTCGTGCTGATCCACGCGCCGTTGCACGAGGTCCTCTTCCTCCATGCGACTGACCAGCGCGGCGATGGTGTTCGCATCGCTGGCCATCAGTTCGGCGATGTCCCGCTGGGTGAGCGCCCACTTCTCGTACTCACTGAGCCATCGCAGCACGGTAAAACGATCGGGCGTGAGATCGAAGCGCGCCACGCGACGTCGGAAGGCTTGGTTGAGGCTGTACCACGCGACGCGCAGCAACGGCGGCAGGCGGTCTTCTTCACTGCCGTCGGGGCGCCGCAGGGCTGAGATCTGTTGCGTCTGATCCGCGGTGTTGTCGCTCATCTTGCTGTCTCTCCGCGCTGGTGCTGTCGTCGGCCGCGCCATACGGGTGATCGGAAACGAGACTCCTGTGACCGCTGCAAAAAGCGCGGCGGCGGCCCTTGACCCCCAATAATACGTGTACTTAGATTTCCGCGTGTCGTCACCGGCTCGCTTTTCTCAGATCGCCGGCGGCACGACGGCTTGAGCACGCGATTCCACGCTTCATGTGAGGGCACTGACCATGGGTTTCACACGCGGGTCTCTGACACTTTCACTGGCCGCCCTGCTGCTTGCCGGCTGCGCCGGGTCGGCGGACCGACATCACACCGCGTCGGCTGGCGAGAAGCATCACACGGCGCACACGGACCACGACGCGCCGGTGCGCGGCTGGCTCAACTGGCGTGGGCCGCACCAGACCGGTGTGACCGATGCGAAGGACCTGCCGGACAAGTGGGTCGTTGGCGGGGAGAACCATCGCTGGTCGCGCGATCTGCCCGGGCGCGGCACGCCGGTGATCGGCGACGGGCGGCTGTACGCATGGGGCTACGTCGGGGCCGGGCAGAATCAACGCGAGATCCTCGTGGCCATGGATGCGGAAACCGGACGCGAGGTCTGGTCGCACGAATTGCCCGACTTCCTGTCCGACCACATCTACTCGCGCTACTCGATCGGCGCCCCCACCATTGATCCGGAGACGGGCAACGTCTACCTGCTGACTTCGCCCGGTCGCGTGATCTGCTTTTCGCGTGACGGCGAGATCCTCTGGCATCATTCCCTGATGGAGGCCTACGGGCGGCTGACCTTTCCCAACGGGCGCGTCGGGGCGCCGGTGATCGACCGGCACCTGGTCATCGTGCGCGGCATCTCGGCCAACTGGGGCCGGCAGGGACCGCCGCGCGATCGGTTCTACGCCTTTGACAAGCGCAGCGGCCGGCCGGTGTGGGCAGCCACGCCGGGCGTCGGGCCGCCATACCTGTACGACAGTTCCTTCAGCACGCCCGTACTCGACTGGCGCGACGGGGTGCGGGTGTTCTACGCCGGTACCGGTTGCGGCAACGTGGTGTGCGTGAACGCGTCGAACGGGCAGCCCATCTGGCGCTACCAGCTCGCCGTCGGCGGGGTGAACTCGTCGGTCGTGCTGGACGGGCACGATGTCATCGCGATCCACGACAAGGAGAACGTGGACTCGACCGACCGCGGCGGCATGGTGCGGCTGAGTGTCGACGTCGACCCGCTGGCCACGCGAAGCGAACCGGAGTTGGTCACGCGCGACGCCGAGCAATGGCGCAACGAACTGAACATGTTCACCAGCAGCCCGGTGATCGTGAACGGGCGCATCTACCAGGTGACGCACACGGGTGAACTGCACTGCGTGGACGCGCAGACCGGCCGGTCGCTGTGGCACAAGAAGCTGGGCACGAGCCAGCTTCACGCCTCGCCGCTCTACGGCGACGGGAAGCTCTACGTGCCGATGGTGGACGGGGATTTCTACATCCTCAAGGTGAAGGATGACGGGGTGGACGTGCTTTCGCATGTCGAGTTAGCCGGCTCGCCGCTGGGATCGCCCGCCTACTGGAACGGCAAGGTCTACGTGCACACGACGGAGAAGCTGTACTGCTTCGGTGAGGCGCGCGAGTCGGACCGCACGCCGCCGACGACGGTTGACTGGCTCGCCGGCCCGGCGCCCGGTAAAGCGGTGGCGCTGCAGGCGGTGCCCAACGAGGTGCTGCTGCGCCCGGGCGAGCGGGTGGACTTCGAGGTCCACGCGGTGGACGCCAAGGGGCTGCGGGTAAGGACCATGAAGCATGCCGACCTGTCGTGGGAGGCCTACGTGCCGGCGACGGCGAAGGTCAAAGCGCGGATGGACGCGAAGTTCGACGAAGCCGGCCACCTCGTCGCGGACGCGGACGCCGAGCCTTCAGCCGGAGCGTTTCGCGTGACGGCGGACGGTCTGTCGGGCGTCGTCCGGGGGCGCGTGGTCGAAGGCATCCCGATGAAACAGGATTTCGAGTCGTTCGAACTCGACGAGACAAACGCCGCGGGCCAGCCCTTCGCGTATCCGCCGCTGCCGTGGATTGGGGCGCGGTTCAAGTGGGAAGTGCGCGAGATCGACGGCAACAAGGCGCTGGCCAAGACGACCGAGCGCCTGATCCTGCAGCGGGCGATGACCTTCTTCGGCGACCCGACGATGCACGACTACACGATCCAGGCGGACGTGATGACCGAGCGGTCGCGCCGGCTCAAGGGCGTGGTCGGCGTGATCAACCAGCGCTACATCATCGCGCTGAAGGCCAGCCATGACATGGTTGAAGTCGTCTCGAACTACGACCGCGTGAACGTCACGACGCCCTTCAAGGCGAAGGCGGACACCTGGTACACGATCAAGGCCGAGGTGCGCGAACACGCCGACGGCTCGGGCACGGTGCTCGGCAAGGTCTGGGAGCGGGGGACGGATGAGCCGGACGAGTGGACGATCCGCGCGGAGGTGCCGCTGGTGCACAAGAGCGGATCGCCGGGGGTGTTCGGGTTCGGCCCGCAAAACCAACTGACGGTGTACGTGGACAACATCAAGGTGACGCAATCGGCGCAGACGTCCCGGGCGGACTGAGCGGCGCTGTGCGCACACGGACCAATGCGAACGGAGCGGCCGCGCGGGCGGCCGCGGAAGGAGTAGCGATGCGAAGGCGAATCACACTACTGGCGATATTGGCGGTGATCGGGGCGGCCGCGGCGGCGAGCGCCGAGAACTGGCCGATGTGGGGACGCACGCCGGATCGGAACATGGTCTCGCACGAGAAAGGCATCCCCGCCGACTTCGCGCCCGGCCGCTTTGTCCAGGGCGCCGAAAAGGTGGACATGACCACCACCCGCCACGTGAAGTGGGTGGCCAAGCTGGGCTCGCAGACCCACGGCAACATGACAGTGGCCGGCGGGCGCGTGTTCGTCGGGACGAACAACGGCTCGCCACGCAACCCGAAGATGACCGGCGATCGCAGCATTGTCATGTGCTTCGATGAGCGGACGGGCGAACTGCTGTGGCAACTGGCCGTGCCGAAGCTCGGCGCGGGCAAAGTCAGCGACTGGGAGTACCTGGGCATCTGCAGTTCGCCGGCGATTGACGGCGAGCGCGCGTACGTCGTGACGACGCGCGGCGAACTGGTCTGCCTCGACGTGCAGGGCATGGCCGACGGCAACCAGGGCTACAAGGACGAAGCGACCTACGCCACCGGCGGCAAGGGCAAGCTGCCGATCGGCGAGAAGGATGCGGACATCATCTGGATCTACGATGTCCGCAGTGACCTGGATGTCTTCCCGCACAACACATCGAGCAACAGCCCGCTGGTCATCGGCGACGTGGTGTACATCGGCACCAGCAACGGCGTGGACTGGTCGCACAAGAATCTGCCGTCGCCGGCCGCCCCGGCGATGGTCGGTGTGAACAAGAAGACCGGCGAACTGGTGGGCGAGGAAGCGGTCGGGATCAGCAAGCGCACGCTGCACTGCAACTGGTCGTCGCCGGCGATGGGTGAGATCGGCGGCAGGATGCAACTCGTGTTCGGCGGCGGGGACGGCTGGGTGTACGGCTTCGACCCGAAGCCCGTTGAAGACGAGGACGGCTTCCTCATTTTCCCGGCGCTCTGGCGCTACAACCTGAACCCGCCGGAGTACTTCCAGCGCGATGGCCGCAAGATTCCCTACGCGCACCGTCTGGGCCCGAGCGAGGTCATCGCCACACCGGTCATCCACGAGGGCAAGGTGTACATCGGCACCGGGCAGGACCCGGAGCACGGCAACGGCGTGGCGAACTTCGCGTGCATCGATCCGGCCGGCAAGAAAGGCGACATCACCGAGTCCGGCCGCGTGTGGGAGCACCGCATCGGCCGCACGATGTCGACCGCTTCGGTGGTGGGCGACCTGGTGTACGTCGCCGAGTACGCCGGTTACCTGAACTGCCTTGACGCGAAGACGGGCAAGCTCTACTGGCAGCACGATCTGCGCAGCCACATCTGGTCGTCCACGCTGGCCGCGGACGGCAAGGTGTTCGTGAACGACGAGGACGGCGTGCTGAGCATCTTCGCCCAGGGCAAGGAGAAGAAGCTGATCAATCGCGTCCCGTTCCCGTCGCCGATCCACACCTCGCCGATCGTCGCCAACGGCGTATTGTACATCGGTTCGCAGACGCACCTGTATGCGATCGCGGTTGAGAGCAAGTCCGACAAGACCGCGGCCGTGGAGTCACGCAAGTGAATGATCGCACCGAGACGCGTAGAAACACGGCCTGGCTGTGGATTGCCTTCGGCGTGATGTTCCTGCTGCACCAGGACATCTGGTTCTGGGAGGACCGGACGCTGGTCTTCGGCTTCCTGCCGATCGGCTTGTTCTACCACGCGATCTATTCGCTCGGCGCGGGGCTGCTGTGGGCGGCCGCGGTGAAATTCGCCTGGCCCTCGCATGTCGAGGAGGACGTTGCCGAGACGCTGAGCGACGCGCCGGCCGCGCCGGAAGGAGAGCACGCCGGATGACGCCACTGATCATCATTCTCCTGTATCTGGCGCTGCTTCTGGGCCTGGGCGCCTTGGCCAGCCGCTTCTTCCGCGGTACGAGCGCCGACTACTTCGTCGCCAGCCACTCGATCGGCCCGGTGCTGCTGCTGATGTCGGTCTTCGGCACGACCATGACCGCTTTCGCCCTCGTCGGTTCGACGGGCGAGGCCTACCGGCTTGGCATCGGGACCTACGGCAAGATGGCCTCGTACTCCGGGCTCATCCACGCGGGCATCTTCTTCGTGGCCGGCATCAAGCTGTGGTCGCTCGGCAAGAAGTACGGCTACCAGACGCAGGTGCAGTACTTCCGCGACCGGTTCGACAGCGAACTGCTCGGCTACGTGCTGTTCCCGATCCTGGTGCTGCTGGTGATCCCCTACCTGCTGATCGGCATCCTCGCGGCGGGCGCGGTCATGAAGCCCATCACCACCGATCCGAACGTCAGTTGGCTTGCCAACGGCGTGCCGGCGTGGCTGACGGGACTGGTCATCTGCCTGGTCGTGTTGACGTATATCTTCTTCGGCGGCCTGCGCGGCGCGGCCTGGGCCAACACCTTCCAGACCATCGTCTTCATGGTGCTCGGGATCGTCACGGTCTACATCATCGCCGATCGGCTCGGCGGGCCGGTCGCCGCGACCGAAGCGGTGCTCAACAACCCCGAGCATGATCACAAGCTGTCACGCGAGAAGATCCCGCCGTGGCAGTTCTTCAGCTACTTCGTCATTCCGCTGTCGGTGGGTACGTTCCCGCACCTGTTCCAGCATTGGCTGACTGCGCGGAGCGCGAAGACGTTTCGCCTGACGGTCATCATGCATCCGATCTTCATCATGCTGGTGTGGGTGCCGTGCATCATGATCGGCGTGTGGGCGACGAGCGCCGTGTTCCCTGAAGGGCACGCCCGCGCCGGTGAACTGATCGTGCCGCCCGAGCATCCGCCCAACGCGGAACTGTCGATGATGGTGCGCGCCCTGACCGACCCGGTGCTCTCCGGCTTCCTCGCCGCCGGCATTCTCGCCGCGATCATGTCGTCGCTCGATTCGCAGTTCCTGTGCCTCGGCACGATGTTCACCAACGACGTGGCGCTGAAGTTCATGGACCCCAAGAAGGTGACGGACAAGCAGAAGCTGCTGATCGGCCGGGCGTTCGTGGTGGGCGTGGTCGTCGTGGTGTACGTGCTCAGCCTGTTCGATCCGCGGCACGTGTTCCGCGTCGGCGTGTGGTGTTTCAGCGGCTTCGGCGCGTTGTTCCCGCTGGTCATCGCCGGGCTGTATTGGAAGCGTGCGACCAAGTGGGGCGCCATCGCCAGCGTGCTGCTGACCGGCGCCACGTGGTTCTACCTGTTCCACCAATCGGATTACGGCAAGACCTACCTGCTGCTGACTGAACTGAAGTTGATGCCGGCCGTGCTGATGCTTGGAGTTTCGATCGTCACGCTCGTGGGCGTATCGCTGGTGACGCGTCCGCCGAGCGAGGAGAAGCTGGCCAAGTTCTTCCCCACCTCGGCCGCTCGCAGGAAGAAGGCATCCGCCGGACCGACCGACCCCGTGGAGACGCCCGCATGACGGCGACGCGTTCAAGCCAGAGCGTGACGAGTATCAGTGACGCCACGGCCGCGCTTGATCAGCACGTGCGCGAGATCATCGCGTGGCATTTCTCGCCCGACACGGGCTGCCCTTGCTGGCTGCAGTGGAAGGAACAGGCCGGATGGGATCCGCTGGCAGAGGTGCGCGCGGCCGCGGATCTGGTGAAGTTCCCCCACTTCGACGACGAATGGCTGCGCGAGGTCAAACCGGACCAATGGGTGCCCAAGGCCTACGAGGGCCGGCCGTACAACGTCTTCGAGACTGGCGGCACCACCGGGATGCCCAAGCAGCGGATCGGCTGGGACGACTACAAGACCGACTACGAGGAGTTTTCCGATCGCTACGGCGATGAGGTGTTCCCGCGCGGCGGGAACTGGCTGATGCTCGGCCCCACCGGGCCGCGCCGGTTACGCCTGGCCATCGAGCACCTGGCCAACTACCGCGGCGGGTCGTGCTTCTTTGTGGACCTCGATCCGCGCTGGGTGAAGAAACTCATCGCCGACGGCCGCGTGGACATCGCGCGCGAATACCAGGAACACTGCGTGGACCAGGCGGTGACGATCCTGAGAAACCGCCGCATCCAGTGCCTCTTCACGACGCCGAAGTTGCTGGAATCGCTGGGCGAGCGCCTGTCGCTTGTGGACTGCGGCATCAAAGGCGCCTTCTGCGGCGGCACGACGATGACGCCGCAAAACGTGCGGTTCCTGTGCGAGGAAGTGCTCGAGGGCCAGGTTCGCTTCGTGCCGACCTACGGCAACACGCTGATGGGCCTGGCCTGCAGCAAGCCCGACTTCGAGGCGGACGGCTACAGCATCGCGTACTACGCGCCGCAGCCGCGCGCGGTGTTGCGGGTGGTTGATCCCGACGATACGGCCCGGACGGTGGACTACGACGAATGGGGTCGCGTGGAGTTGACAACGATGACGCGCGAATTCTTCATGCCGCGCCTGCTGGAGCGTGATGAGGCCCTGCGTCGCCGGCCGTGCGAGGCCTTCCCGTGGGATGGCGTGGCGGAAGTGCGGCCGTTCGGCGCCAGCACGCAGAAGATCGTGGAGGGCGTCTATTGAGCACCGCCACTGAACAAGCCGTTGTCACGATCCCCGCGCTGCGGTTTGGAAATCCCTACGAAAGCCTGGATACGAACGTGATTCGCGACCTGGCGACGGGCGAACCGGTTGCGCGCATGGGGCTGGTCAACCCCGGCATCATCCGGCGCGATCGGCGGCGGGCGAAGGAGGCGGCCGCGGCGCTGCGCAGGCATTCCGTGGAAGCGTTGATCGCGATCAGCGCGAAGGCCGGTGAGCTTTTCATGCACGCCGACCTGCCGCTGGGCGACGGTGATCGCGTGCAGTCGCCGGACGACTACGTCGGCGCTCTCTCGGCGACGAGCGGCCTGCCGCACGTGATGTGCCGGGCGAACATGGGCAAGGTGCACTACGTCCTCACGAACATGTCGACGGTGCTGGCCGGCCTGACGCGGCATCTCGACCTGTCGGTGCTGGACCGCGGCATCGGTGACCACCACGGATCACCGGTGGCCTTCTACCCGACGACCGATGCGCTCGGCGCGGTGCTGCCCAGCAACTCGCCGGGGGTGAACTCCATCTGGCTGCCGGCCATCGCGCTCAAGACGCCGCTGGTGATCAAGCCGGGCAGCGAGGAGCCGTGGACGCCGTGGCGGATCATCCAGGCCTTCATGGCCGCGGGTGCGCCGCGCGAGGCGTTCTGCTTCTACCCAACGACGCACGAGGGCGCGGCCACGATCATGGAGCAGTGCGATCGCGCCATCATCTTCGGCGACCGCAAGACCGTCGAACGCTACGACGGCGATGCGCGCGTGGAGGTGCACGGCCCGGGCTGGAGCAAGATCCTCCTCGGCGAGGATGTCGTCGACGACTGGCGGCAGTACCTGGATGTGATGGTGCAGTCGGTCCTGGCCAACGGCGGCCGCAGTTGCGTGAATGCGTCGGCCATCGTCACGCCGCGCCATGGCGATGCGATCGCCGAAGCACTGGCTGAAGTGCTCGGGCCGGTGTCGCCCAAGACACCCGAGGATCCGGATGCGAAGCTTTCAGCGACGGCCAATCCGAAGATGGCGGCGTTCATCGACGAAACGATCGAGCAGGGGCTGTCCGCCGGCGGGGCGCGGGATGTGTGCGCAGCGCACCGCGACGGACCGCGGCGCGTCCAGGTGGACGGGCGCGCGTACGTGCGGCCGTCGGTGATCCGCTGCGACGACTGGTCGCATCCGCTGGCCAACACCGAGTTCATGTGCCCTTATGTCAGCGTGACCGAACTGCCGCAGGATCAGATGCTCGAGCGCATCGGCCCGACGCTCGTGGCGACGGCCATCACACGCGATGCGTCGTGGCAACGCGAACTGCTCGCCTGCCCGCACATCGCGCGGCTGAACCTCGGGCCGGCGCCCACCACGCGCGTGGACTGGGACCAGCCGCACGAGGGCAACCTGTTCGAGACGCTCTACGAACGCCGGGCGGTGCACCGTGAGACGGGCTGGTGATGACGGCGGCCCCGGCATACGGTCCGAATCGACGCACCCTTCCTGAAATGATTCGCATGCGTGGGACGTTGTAGGGCAACCGTCCTCGAAACGGAGCGCCAATGGATTCGCATCCCTTCCAGTTTGACCACGCCATGCGCGTTCGACTTGTCGCAGGCGAGGGAGCGCTGGATCAACTGGGCCCGCTGGCGCGCGAGCTGACGGACCGCTGCGTGATGATCGTCACCGATGCGGGCATCCGCGCCGCCGGTCACCTGGATCGCGCCGTGGCCGGGCTTCGTGACGCGGGGCTGGAATCGGTCGTCTTCGACCAGGTTATCGAGAATCCGACCACGGACACCGTCAGCGCATGCGCGGCGGCGATCGGAGGGCGGGAGGTCGGGCTTTTCGTCGGCCTCGGCGGCGGCAGTTCGCTTGATACCGCCAAGGGCTGCAACTTCATTCACACCAACGGCGGATCGATGCACGACTATCGCGGCAAGAACCGCGCCGCGCGGCCGATGCTGCCGATGATCGCCATCCCCACCACGGCCGGAACGGGCAGCGAGTGCCAGTCGTTCGCATTGATCTCGGACGCGCAGACGCACGAGAAGATGGCGTGCGGCGACCGCAAGGCGCTGCCGGCGGTGGCGATCCTTGATCCCATGCTCACGCTCACGCAGCCGCGCACGGTGGCCGCGTGCACGGGCGCGGATGCGATCTCGCACGCGATCGAATCGCTGGTGACCCGCGCGGGCAATGCGATGTCGCAGATGCTTGCGACCGAAGCGTTCCGGCTGCTAACCGACAGCTTCGAGACGGTCCTCGAGTCGCCCGATGATGTCGATGCCCGCGCCTCGATGCAGCTCGGCGCCGCGCTGGCCGGCGCGGCCATCGAGGCGAGCATGCTCGGCGCCGCCCACGCCGCGGCGAATCCCCTGACCGCAACGCTGGGCGTGGTGCACGGGGCGGCGGTTGCGGCCGTGCTTCCGCACGTCATGCATCTGAATCAAGAGGCGCCCCACGCGCGGCGGCACTATGCCCGGCTCGCACGTCAAGTGCAGTTGACGCAGGCCCGCGATGACGCGGTCGCGACCGCGGCATTGATCGAGCGAGTGCGACATCTTCTGACCGCCGCGCCGCTGCCCCCTTTGCCCGAGCCGTCGTCATCCGACGAGGCGCTCCTGAACAAGCTGGCTTCGGACGCCGCCACGCAATGGACGGGCACCTTCAACCCGCGACCGCTGACACAAGACGACTTCGTCCGCATCTATCGCCAGACGTTCTGCGCCGGTGTCTGCACCTGAACGTTCTCACTTGCTTGGCCGCGTGATCTTGCCGTCCCCGGGGCCTTCACGAATCGTACGTTCAAGTACTAGTTTGGCTGGTCGCCCAACCCGCATGGCGCTATAGTTGGCCTGACGATTGGCATTGCGATGGGAGTTGTCCGATGGCCGTCAAGAGCGTTCCATTACCGCAGACTGAAGGCGACAAGAAGACCCGCGCGGGCAACTACTTTGTCAGCAACTACCCGCCGTTCTCGTTCTGGACGCAGGACGATGTGCCGCGCCTTCACGAGGCGCTCGAGCAGCCGCCGGCCGACGACGCGCCGCTCGGCCTGTACATGCACATTCCCTTCTGCCGCAAGCGATGTCACTTCTGCTACTTCAAGGTCTACACGGACAAGAACAAGCACGACATCGCCGACTACCTGGATGCGGTGATCGATGAGGCCGCGCGCTACGCGGACAAGCCGTTTCTGGGCGGGCGCACCCCGCAGTTCGTCTACTTCGGGGGCGGCACGCCTTCCTACATCTCGCCATCGCAACTGGCATACCTTGTCGAGAGCGTGACGAAGCATCTGTCCTGGGACCATGCGCAGGAGATCGCCTTCGAGTGCGAGCCGGGCACGCTGACTGACGCGAAGCTGCGCGCCATCCGCGACATCGGCGTGACGCGCCTGTCGCTGGGCATCGAGAACTTCGACGATCACATTCTCGAACTGAACGGCCGGGCGCACCGGTCGAAAGAGATCTGGCGTGCGTATGACTACGCGCGCGAGATCGGCTTTCCGCAGATCAACATCGACCTGATCGCGGGCATGATGGACGAGACGGACGAGAACTGGCAGCGCTGCATCGACCAGACGCTCGAACTCGAGCCGGACTGCATCACCATCTACCAGATGGAGATCCCGTTCAACACGACGATCTACAAGCGCATGCGCGACGAAGGCAAGCTGACCGCACCGGTAGCCGACTGGGAGACCAAGCGCCGTTGGGTGGACGAGGCGTTCAGCCGCTTCGTGGATGCGGGTTACGCGGTCTCCAGCGCCTACACCGTTGTGCGGGACCCGAAGCGGGTGAAGTTCGTCTATCGTGATGCGCTCTGGTGCGGGGCGGATCTCCTGAGCCTCGGCGTGTCGTCCTTCGGACAGATCCATGGCGTGCACTACCAGAACGAGCATCACTTCGAGGACTATGTCAACCGCGTGAAGCAAGGTGAACTCCCCATCCGCCGCGCGTTGCCCATGCGCGACGAGGAGGCGTTCATCCGCGAGTTCATCCTGCAAATGAAGCTCGGCTCGCTTTCCTTCGACTACTTCCGCGCGAAGTTCGACGTGGATCCGGCCGAGCGCTTCGCGCCGCAACTGGCCGCCCTTCGCGAGGAAGGCGGCGTGACGGTGGACGAGCGCGGCCTCGAGCTCGACCGTGCGCGGCTGCTGCGGGTCGACCAGATCCTCCACGACTTCTTCCTTCCCGAACACCAGAATGCACGCTACGTATGAGCCACACCGCGGTGAACAAGCCGATACGCGTCAGTGAGAGCCCGCGGCTGCTGCACCCGCTGGGCGAGGTGTACTCCGCCGAAGGCGTCGTGCTGCCGCACGCGCGGCAGGTGCACCCGCGCGACATCCCGCGGCCGCAGCGCGATCTGCTCGTCCACCAGCGCGACATGACGCCCACGCTCGAAGCCCACTACCGCCAGGACATGCGCCTAAGGTTGCTCGCGCGGCAGTTGCTCGGCGATGTGCTGGTGCGCGAAGTGGTGCTCGTCGGGCGCGAGACGGGAGCGCCCGCGGAGTTCGGCGCGATCCGAATCCACCTGCGGCACCTAGCCGGAGAGGCCCGTGAACTCGTCCTGGCATGCGAAGTGCCGCTCGGCCGCATTCTGCAGGACCACGACGTCCCGCACAGCAGCCGCCCGAAGCTCTACTTCGCGATCCGAAGCGATGAAACGATCTGCCAGGCCTTCGGCATCGACGGGCCCCACACGCTGTACGGCCGGCAAAACGTGCTGCTGACGCCCGAGGAGCAAGTGCTCGCCGAAGTGCTTGAGATTCTCCCGCCCGCCGAATCCGCCCAACCGATCGCAGCGAAGGAAGGTGATGCGCCATGAAACCCACCACCGACTACGACGCGATCATCATCGGCGCCGGCCCGGCCGGCTCGACGTGCGGCGCGCTGCTGGCCGAGAAAGGCCGCCGCGTCCTGATCATCGAGAAGGAGAAGTTCCCGCGCTACCACGTGGGCGAATCGCTGATCCCCTACTGCTTCGAGACGCTCAACCGGCTCGGCGTAGTGGATCAACTCAACGCCGGCCCGTTCCAAGTCAAGCGCAGCGTGCAGTTCGTCTCGCCGAACGGCACGCTGTCCGCGCCGTTCTATTTCGGCGAGCACCTGGACAACCACCCCCGGTCGCAGACCTGGCAGGTGGAGCGCGGCCAGTTTGATCTGCTGCTGCTCGACAACGCGCGGCGGCGCGGGGCGGAGGTCATGGAGGAGACCACCGCGCGGAAACTGGTCGAGGAGGACGGCCGCGTGGTGGGCGTACGGGTGCAGACACGCGATGGCCTGCCCCGCGAACTGCGGGCCCGGATCGTCATCGACGCCTCCGGCCGCGATACGTTCGCGGTCAACCAGTACGACTGGCGCGTGCCCGATCCGAAGCTGAAGAAGATCTCGATCTGGACGTACTACCGCGGCGCCAAGCGCGACCCCGGCATCGACGAAGGGGCGACGACCGTTGCCTATGTGCCACAGCGCGGCTGGTTCTGGTACCTGCCGCTGCACGGCGACGTCGTCAGCCTGGGCATCGTCGCGGAGCGCGACTACCTTTACCGCGGCCCGCGCGACCCGAAGGCGATCATGGACCGTGAGATCCAGGAAAACGTGTGGATCGCCGACCATCTGTCGCAGGGCGAGCAGTTCGGCCAGTACTGGGTGACGGGCGACTATTCCTACCGTTCGCGCTACTGCGCCAAGGATGGCCTGCTGCTGACCGGCGATGCATTCGCGTTCCTCGATCCCGTGTTCTCCTCCGGCGTCTTCCTCGCCCTGCGCGGCGGGGAGTTCGCGGCCGACACGGTTGACGCGGCGCTGCGCGACGGCGATGTTTCGGCCGCGCGGTTCGAGGACTACTGCAACACCATCCGCACCGGGCTCGAGGGCATGCGCCAACTCGTCTACGCCTTCTATGACGAGGACTTCTCGTTCCGCGATGTGATCCGCAAGTACCCCGATATGCGCGGCCCGCTGACGGACTGCCTGATCGGCGACGTATTCCGCGACCTGAGTCACCTGTTCACCTGCCTCCGCGAATTCGCCGACCTGCCGGACGCCCTGCCGTACGGCCGCCCGATGCAGGGCGAGACGGCCGCGGTCCGCGCCTAGACACGCAACCTGCTGAGAGACCCATGGCCGCAGTGTTCACCACAACCCGACGCGTGGCGTTCGCCGAAACCGACATGGCGGGCATCGTGCACTTTTCGCAGTTCTTCCGATACATGGAGGACGCCGAGCACGCGTTTCTTCGATCGCGCGGGTTGTCGGTGCACGCGACGGTGGACGGCCGGACGATCAGTTGGCCGCGCGTGGAAGCGCACTGCGAATACAAGCGGCCGCTGCGATTCGAGGATGAGGTGCGAATCAGCATCCACATTGACGAACGCCGCGCGAAGACGATGCACTACCGGTTCGAGTTCGATCTCGCAGACACAACCGGGCAGGTGATTCCAATCGCCACCGGACGGCTGACCACCGTGTGCGTGGCGATCGACGAAGCCGGCGCGATGCGCAGCATCGCGATCCCCGACGCCATCGTGTCCAAGCTCATGCCGACCGACGCGCCGGGCGCCATCCACAACTGAATCAACCCATGCAGGAACCACCGATGAACACCACGCTGGCCGACTCATCCGCAACACCTTCGTACGCCTGGCTTGGATTCGCCCTGCTGACCGTCATGTTCTGGGGGCTCTACGGCGTGTTCCTGCACACCGGACGCCTGGGTATGCAGGATCCCAAGCATGGGTTGTTCAAGGCGTTCCTCTTCGTAGGCGTGGCCTATTTCATCACGGCGGTGCTGGCGCCGCTGGTGGTGCTCTGGCTGCAGGGCGCAAGCTGGAAGTTCACGGGCACGGGGATGACCTGGTCGCTGCTGGCCGGCACGGTGGGCGCGGCCGGCGCCTTCTTCGTCCTCATGGCCTTCGGCGCCAAGGGCAAGCCCGCGGTGGTGATGTCGATCATCTTCGCCGGGGCGCCGATCGTGAACGCGGTGGTGGCGTTGATCAAGCATCCGCCGGAGCGCGGATGGGCGGCGATTCCCTGGCAGTTCTTCCTCGGCGTGCTGCTGGCCGCGGCGGGTGGCTGCCTGGTCACGCTCTTCAAGCCGCAGTAAGCCGCCAGAGCGATCGATCGCACGGGACCGGTCATGAACGCGACAAGCACAACCGAGGCGCTTCCATCCCATCGTACGCGTACACAGATTGCCCAGGCGCAACTGGACAAGCTGCGAGGCATGCTGGGTCAGTTGCGCGAGCGCAACGCGTTCTACGAGCCGCGCCTGGCCGGCGCGCGGCTCGATGCGTCGGTCGAGTCCATCGACGCCTTCACGCAACGCATGCCGACGACGACGAAGGCGGAGTTGGTCGATGACCAGGCGGCCGCCCCGCCCTTCGGCACGAACCTGACTTACGCCCTGGGGCAATACAGCCGCTACTTCCAGACGTCCGGCACCACGCGCTCGCCACTGCGCTGGCTCGATACGCCCGAGAGCTGGCGCTGGATGCTCGACTGCTGGGACCACGTGTACGACGCGGCCGGGGTGACCGCGGCGGATCGCGTCCTGTGCGCATTCTCGTTCGGGCCGTTCCTGGGCTTCTGGACCGCCCACGAATGTGCCGCGCGTCGCGGCTGCATCACGATCCCCGGGGGCGGCATGTCATCGCTTGCGCGGCTGCGCACGATCGACGACAACCGTGTCACCGTTCTCTGCTGCACGCCGACCTACGCGCTGCGCCTTTCCGAGGTGGGACTCGACGAGGGCATCGACACGCGACTGCTGGGCGTGAGGACGATCATCGTCGCGGGCGAACCGGGCGGCAACGTGCCCGCGACGCGCCAACGCATCCGCGAAGCCTGGGGCGGGGCGCGCGTCGTCGACCATCACGGCATGACCGAAATCGGCCCGGTCACCTACGGCTGCCCCGTTTGCGAAGGCGTGCTGCACGTGATCGAAACCGAGTACATCGCGGAGGTGATCGACCCGGTGACGTTCGAGCCTGTCGGGCCGGGCGGCGCGGGCGAACTGGTGCTGACCAATCTCGGGCGCGTCGGCTCGCCGCTGCTGCGCTACCGCACCGGTGATCGCGTCCGCCGCGCCAGCGAGTCCGTGTGCGCCTGCGGGCGCAGCGAGTTGTCCCTCGTGGGCGGCATCATCGGGCGGGCGGACGACATGGTGATCGTGCGTGGCGTGAACCTGTTTCCCTCGGCCGTGGAAGACATCATCCGCGGCGTGCCAGATGTCGGAGAGTTCCGCGTGGAGATCCGCACCGAGCGGGCCATGTCCGAGCTGCGCGTTATGGTCGAGCCCGGTGTGGACTGCGGTGCGCCGCACGCGCTGGCGCGGCGGATCGAGAACCAGTTGCGCGAGGCATTCGCGCTTCGCATTCCGGTGAAGACCGTCGGCCGGGGTACGTTGCCGCGCTTCGAGATGAAGGCGCGGCGGTGGATCCGCTTGGACGACTGAAAGCGGCGTCTTTCGACCATCACGGGTTGTCGGGCCTCACGGCATCCCCGGCGGCGGGAAGACATCCAGCAGATTGCGCCCCTCGCTTTCACACTCCCGTTCGAGCAGGCGCACCACGAACTGGCTCTCGAGAATGCGCGGCAGCAATGGCGGCAGGTCCGGCGGGCGAAGATCGCGCGCCGTCATCCAAGCCCGTGATCGTTCGCTCAGCGTGAAGTAACGCAACCCCGGGGTCCCCAACAGGAACTGCGCGAACCCGGTCGCTTCCATGTCCTCGAACGGCGGCAACTGGCGTCGGCCCTGGATGGTTCCCGCCGTTTCGCGCTTGTCCTGCATGTAATTCTCGTATGCCATGAGCGCCAGTTCGCGGTTGTAGAGGTAGTCGCGTATGGAGCCGCGCGACAGTTCGATGAAAGCTTTGGACAACCGGAGTTGGATATATCCTCGGGCGTTGTCCTTCAGGTCATAGTTCTCTTCGTAGTACTGCTCGACAAAGTCGCGCAGGTCGGCCACCTCGTACGTGGGGATGGGATTGAACTGACTCTTGCGATTGTGCGGCTCGTCTTCGTAAAGCTCCTTTGCATCGAGAAACAGTCGCTCCGCATCATCCTCGAGCCCGCGCATCCACAGCGTCGCGACCGACCACTGCAGGTAGTTTTCGTGGCCGGCCTGGAGTGATTCCGGATCGCCCCTTACTCCCTCGCGCCCGGTGCGCTGCGTTGCCTCCTTCCACCAGCGGTGGTAGGCAAGGATGAACTCGGTGTTGGGCATGTACCCCGGCGGGCGAAGCCGCCCGGTCTCGGGCTGGTAGATCACCACGCCCTGGTGGGCGAGCATCTGGAGCGCATGGAGCACCTGCCGGTCGGTGTTGAGCAGGTCTTCGCGCTCGAGATGGCGGATGCCGTCGCTCGCGCCGCCGCGCACATCGAAGGCCACGTCCACGCCCTTGGCCGACCAGTAGTACGCGTGCGACGCCGGATGCCGCCAGTCCACCGGCGCCACGCCGATCGGTGAATCCGGGTTCTGGATGTCCAGCATGAACTGGATATCCATGTTGTGGTCACCCGTGATCGCCTGCTTGCGCAGGAAACTGAGCAGCGCCTCGAACGTCGGCCGGCGCTCGGGGGTCTGCCATTGACGGTAGACATCCAGCAGGCTCTCGCGATCGGACTCCTCGTCCTGCGCCTGGTCGCCGCGACCGATCAGGGCGGCCGGGTGGCCCGTTTCCAGCCGGCCCAGTTCGAGGGTCAGTTCCTTGTCGAATGCCCAGCCTTCCCGGCGGATCGCTGCGATCAGATCGTCCACCTGCGGCCACTGGGCGCGCAGCGCGCCGAGCGTGTCCGGCGCATCGGCGATGCGCCGCAACGGCGCCAGGCGCTCTTCGGCGGTGCCGTACGGGATGGGCCTGCCCAGAAGCAGGTGCCATTCATCAGCCACCATCAGTTTGTAGTAGTAATGCTGGTCATCGGTGGTGCCCGCGATCTTGTGAATGAAGATGCGTCCAAGCTCGCGATACAGTTCGACCGAACGCGGGTTGTAGCGGATGCCGTCGTCGCGCAGCGCAATCACACCGCGGTTGACCCAGTACCAGCGCTCCTCGGGCGTATGCGTTTCGACCGACACGTTGTAGGCCATGTTCCAGGCGTGGAACGCCCACGCGGAAGGGAAACCGGGCATCGTCTGCGCGATCCAGCGCGAAAGCTGATTGACCTCGGCGTAATCGCCGGCCTCTTTCAACCGATTCAGCCGCTGCCACGCGATCACGACCGCGATGCCGCGGAACGGGCCGCCGATGCTGTTCATCAGCGCCACCCCGGGCGGCAGGTCGCCGCTGCCCCGCGCGGCCAGGCGCACTTCCAGTCGATCGGCTTCAGATTCCATCACCGGCGCCATCTGCCCGGCACAGAGCACAAAGAGCACCGCAACCATCGATGACTGGAAGCGAACGGGATAGGCTTCATGGTCGCGATGAATCAGCATGTCGATGAAGAAGAACAGCACGCCCGCCCCCACCACACTCCAGGCGACCACCGGTAGCAGCGACCACTCGAACGGCACGAACAGCGCAACGGCCAGGAACCCGACCCACGCCGCACCGTAGATGATCAGTCTGCCATTCATCGGGTCGTTCCCTTGTTGCGTTGCGTGCCGGACGTCGCTCGGCCCCCTGCCTCTCCACTACAGATTCGAGGACACCGCCAGTTCGCGCCGACTGAAAAGCATCCAGCCGACCGCCGCACTCAGTCCTCCCCAGATCACGCCCAGCCACAGCACCGCATCGGCCGTCATCTCCCACGAGACGAGCTTGCCGCTGGCCACCAGTTCGGTCGGGTCGAACACGCCGATGCCCGGCAGCAGTATGACCACGATCTTGCCGAGTCCGGCCATCAGCAGTTTGACCAGGACGCCGAACTCGCGCTCGCCGACGGCGCGGGTAAGCAGTTCGAGGTACGCGCTGATCCAGTCCCAGCCGGCCAGGCTTTCGTCCGGCAGTTTGACCCAGTAGCGGAAGGAATCACCGAGGTAGATCTTGGCCGTCCCGCCGAGGAACGTCGCCAGCGTCACCAGCACCGCCACCGGGAATGAAAGGGCGCTGCCCGCGGCCAGGCCGATCGCGGCCAGCATCGCCATCTGCACCCAGAGAATGAGCAGCGAGCGGCCGTAGTTCGTCTCGAAGCTCCCGGCCGGGTACAGCAGTTCGATCCCCTCGCCCGGCTTGAACTGCACCGAGCCGTAACCTTCCGCGGCGCTGGGCGGGTCGTTCTTGATCGTCACCCGCAGCACCCCGTCATTCACCAGGCGATGCGGATTGCCCGTCGCATCGCGCATCGTGAGGGGAATCACCAGCTGGCGGAAGGTGTTGTTCTTCACCTTGATCCGCGCGGTGGGAACGAACTCGCCGGTGATCGCATCCCTGATCTGTTCGTCCTTGCCGCTGTCGTTGAGCGTGAGCGTAAGGTAGACATAGTCATGGCCGGCCTCGGGGCGCATTTCACGACGCGGCTTGATGCGCAGGTGCAGCACCCCGCGCTGCCGAGCGGTCAGGTGATCGAGACCCCGGAAGACGTACGTACGCGACGCGGTCGGACCGATCGTCAGCCACTTGCGCCGCACCGCGCCCTCCACCTCGTCGCGCTGTCGCTGCGCCAGGTCGGCCCAACGCGCCGGGTAGCGATCGGGAAAATCGGCGCGGAGTTGTTGCAGGTGTTCGTCCCGCATCTCCGGCAGGACATTCGGTGACGCCGGTTGGGGCGCGATGGTTTGTCGCGAGGTAAGCACCGTCTGATCGACCATCGCGAGCGCGAAGGGGTCGCCGGCCGCCCGCGAACGGAGCATGTAGGCGAAGCTGTAGATCGCCGCGCCGCAGGTTAGCAGCAGCACGAAGTTGAGCAGCGCGATACCCAGCCACTTGCCCACCAGGTACTCGAAGCGCCCGATCGGCTTGGTCATCGTCAGGAAGATCTGCTTCCGGCTGATCTCGCCGGTGATCGTCGCGCAGGCGAGGAAGACGGTCATGAGCCCCAGCAGGAACCCGACGGCCATGAGCGAGTAGGTGATGAACCGCTGGATCTGGTCGGCGAGTTTGTCCTGCGAGAGCGACAACGGCAGGATGCCCAGCAGGAGGATGAGCAGGACGACGAACACCATCGCCACCTTCATCCGCACGGCCTCGTCGATGAGCGTCCGCGCGACGCCGAAGACCGGGTGCCCCACGGACATCGCCTCGCGCACCAGCCGCAGCAGGAGGGTAAAAGTGATCGTCATCCCCGCGATGGCGATCACGGCGATGGCGGCCAGATCGAACCCGATGAGCGAAAGCAGCCAGGCGATGAGCGCGACATCGCCGGCGCCGAAGAAGACCATCGCCAGCAGGCGCAGGCCGCGCCGTTCCATCATCGCCCAGAACAGGAGGACGAGTTGGGCCAGCGCGCCGATGATGATCAGCCCCACCGCCGCGACGTTGAGCGCCTGCGGCGTGTTGGAAGTCAGTTCGCGCGTCGCCAGCCAGTTTGACCAAAGCATCAACGGCGCGGCCAACGCGCCGGTCGCCACCCAGATACCCACGAACACCAGCCAGATGCGCAAGTATTGCCGCTGCGTCGCGGAGAGCAAGGCGCCGACCAGGCACGTCAGGGCGAGCACGCCGCCGCCGAGCGCCACGCCGCGCGCAAGCCACGGCATGTCCTGAAGCGCCACCAGTCCGGCCAGCGCGCCGCCGCCGGCCAGGCAGCCGGCCATGCCGATGAGCCATCGCATCCATACGTGACGCCACACGATCGCAGACTCCTTACGACCCGACTCACCCCGACGCGCTTACTTCGACGCGTCCTTGCCCTTGTTCTCGTCCTCGTCATCCGCTTCCATCAGGGCGCGCAGGAAGCTCTGATCGGGCGCTTCGCGCCCTTCGGGTGGTTGCTCCTCGGTGTCGGCGGGCGGCTCGTCCGGTTTCTCTTCCTCGATCAGGCCCTGCGGTTCGTCGCTGCCGTCATACTCCGGCACGCGTTCGTAAAGCGAGGCGAGATCACCTTCCTTCAACGCGCCCGACGCCTCAGTTCCGTCCGGCGCTTCGGCGGCCGCCGCGGCCCACATCCCGCCGGTCTCGCCGCTTTCCGTGGTTTCGGCCGGAGCCGACGGCGACGCCTCGACCGATGCTTCGTCGCGGGCCTCATCCGGATCGACCTCCCCGGCCCCCGTTTCCGCGACCTCTTCGTGCGTGTCTTCGCGACCGGGCTCGCCCACGCGGGTGTCGTCGACGGCCTCAGACGCCCGCGCGTCGGCCTGCTGCGCCACCTCATCCGGTTCGGGCGCGACCTCGGCGGACGTCGCATCCGCCTGCGGCGACTCGTCCGTCTCTACCGGCTGCGTTCCGGAAGCAGGCTTGGATGTTTCCACCAGATCGCCCAGGACCGACATGTCCACCTGCTCATGCGCGGGCGCGGACGCCGCATCGCGTTGCGCCGTCGGCGGCGGTGGTGGCGGCGGCGCGGCGGGCGCCCGGTCGGTCAGTCCCGTGATCACCTCGTCGACCGGATGGGAGGCAGCGGCTTCTTCTGCCGGCTGCTCGCGCTGCGCTGCGGTCGCAGCAGGCGGGGGCGGAGGTGGCGGCGTGGGTTGGACCAGTTGATCGATGACCTTCTCCGCCGATTGCGTTTCGGCTTCCTCGCCGACGAGGAACGCGGCGATCCGGCCGTCACCGGTCGTGCCGCTGGTCTCGGCGCCCGAGGCCGCGGCCTTCGACACCACTTCGTCGAAGAACTCCTCGAGCTTCTGCCGCGGCTGGCTGACGCGCTCCAGCCGCTTGCCGTGGCGCGTGAGCAGTTGATCGATCTCGGCAATGAGCGACTCGTCGAGGCCGGCGACGTTCAGCGTGGTCATGTCCTGGCGCGTCAGCAGTTCATCGACCGATCCCATGGCGTGGATCATGCCGCCGTACATGATCGCCACGCGATCGCATACATCCTCGACATCCGCCAGCAGGTGGCTGCACATCAGCACCGTCTTGCCGCGCCGCTTCAGGTCGAGGATCAGTCGCTTGGTCTGCCGCGTGCCGATCGGGTCCATGCCCGTGGTCGGCTCGTCGAGGATGAGCAGTTGCGGGTCGTTGATCAGCGCCTGGGCGAGGCCGATCTTGCGCTGCATGCCCTTGGAATACTCGCCGACCGGCCGGCGCTGCGCGTGCTGGAGACCGACCATCTCGAGCAACATGTCAATCCGGCGCGTGCGCTCGCCCGCCGACTGGCGGAACAGGCGGCCGTAGTACTCGAGCGTCTCGCGGGCATTGAGAAAGCGATACAGGTAGGACTCCTCGGGCAGGTAACCGATGTCCTGCTTCGTCTTGACATCACGGGGCAGGCGCCCGAGCACGGCGATCTTGCCGGCCGTGGGCTGCAGCAGGCCGAGCAGCATCTTGATGGTGGTGCTCTTGCCTGACCCGTTGGGGCCGAGCAGGCCGAACACCTCGCCGCGCCGGATGTTGAGCGAGACATCGCGCACCGCGACCACGCGATCACGACGCCAGAAATCCTTGAAGACCTTGGTCAGCCGAGCGCACTGGACGGCGTACTGCAACTGCTGCGCGTCGGGAACCGTCGCCGTGGCCGGTGTTTGTGTGCTGCTGCTGGTCATGCGCATTCCCCGCGGCCGGTCGCCGCGATCATTCATTCAGCGTTCTCGGCCTGTTCACGCGCCTGCTCGCGAGCTTCTTCACGCGCCTTCAGTCGCGCGGCGGCGCGCCGGCTGATCTCTTCCTGCGTCGGGCCGATCTCGATGTACGGCCTGCCGTGGTTCCAATACATCACCGCGTCCGAATCCTCGCCGAACAGGCGCTCGAAGACGTCGGCCCACTCGCGCATGATGACGATGTCACGATTCGCCTGGTACTGCGCCAGCAGCCGCTCGAACTCCCTGGCATTGGACTCGGCCTCTTCCCGGATACGCGCGGCGTCGGCCCGGGCATCGTTGATCAGCCGCGCGACCTCGCCGCTGATCCGGTACGAACGCCCCGTTTCATCCTTGATCTCGAGGCTGTAGATCACCTCGTCCAGTTTCTGGTCGAGAGCCTTGCGCTCGGCTTCGTCGGCCAGTTCGTAGGCGTCGACCAGTTCCTGCAGCAACCGCGACGCCTGATCACCCGCCAGCTTGGCCAAGGTCGCCTGCTCGGCCTGTTCGGCCTGCCGGACTTCCTGGGCCGCCTCTTCGGCCGCGCGGCTGGAGGCCTGGAACGCGTCGTACACCTCGAGCGGTACCTCGCGTTCGCCGGCCTCGACCTGCACGATCTCGATGCCCGTCTGCATGGTGTCCAGCGATGCCTGGGCGCGCTGGGCGATGTTCGTGTCGTCGGCCTTGCTCAACCGGATCAACTCGTCGGCCGTCATGCCCGCCGCGACGTGCACGATCGCCTGCTCCGATGCGCGGCGAACCAGTTCCTGCGCGCGGTCCATCGTGCCGACGTTCCGGATGAAATCAACGACGTCCGCCTCACGCACCTGGTACTTGATCGAGAACCGCGCGTGCAGAATGTTCGCATCCCCGGTCAGCAGCGAGCCGTCCTTCACCGGGTCGAGCGGTCCGCCGCTCAGTTCCGCGGCCGTGCGTCCCTCCTGCCCGGGCGGGATGTCATACCAGAAGGCCTTGTTCAGCGCCAGCGTCTGCAGCGACTTGTCCACCTTCACCACTTCCTGGATCGGGTACGGCAACCCCCAATGCAAGCCGCGCTCGACCACCTGCTCGCCTGCCGTCTCGCCGACGATGCGCCCGAAGATCAGCCGCACCGCCACTTCGTTTTCCTTGACGGTGAAGAACCCGCTGAAGATGTAGACGATGACCAGGATCGCCATCACCACCTTCAGGACGGTGAAGCTGACGCGCAGCGCATCGGAGAACGCCTGCTGCGCCGGATCAAGCTCGCGCAGATCGCGCGGATCGTCGTGGTGGTGCGGGTGATGATGTTCGAAGGGATTGCGGCTCATTCGCTCGTCCCTCCGTTGTCTTCATTCGATTCGTTCCCCGGTTCCGCCGCGCCGCCGCTTCCCTTCTCCGCCTGGGCCCGCAGCCGGCGAAGGAAACTGGAGAAGACGTCCTCGGTGTCCAGCGTAACAGTGGTCTCGTTCACCAGCATCGCTGCCATCGTGCGGATGTGCAGCAGGTCGATGGCCAGGGCCTCGTCCCGGGCGTACACGTCGTAGAACTCCGCGGCGTCTTCCAGGCCGCGCGTGCGGATGCGGTTGGCGCGCTTCTCGACGAAGGCGAGGACCCGCCCGCGAATGCTGTCCGCCCGGCTGCGGATCTCGTCCGCCCGCGCCTTGCCTGAGGCCTTCGTGTGCTCGGCCAGCGCCTGGCGATCGGTCTTCTGACGCTCGAAAACCTTGGGCGTGATGTCCTGCGGCAGCACGATGCGCCGCACGCCGAACTTGACCACCTCGATGCCGAGGTCCTGGTTCTTGACCTTCGCCTGGATCGCCTCGAGCGCGTCCTTCTCGAAGTCATCCAGCCGCACCTTCTTCACGTCCGCCCGTCGCATGGCGCTGATGGCGGTGACCAATTTCTCTCGATCGAACAGCACCTCGGCGTCGTTGGGCAGGGCGAAAACCGCCTGAAAGGCAACCGCCTCGGACGCGGAGAGCGTGATCTCGGCGCGGCCGCGAACCAGCCCGACGATCGCCTTGAGCGTGGCGACCTGGTCGCCGGTCAGTTCGAGTCCGTCGCCGACATCCACGCCGCGGGCCTCCTCGGCGACGACGTCGCGCAACCGGCCGTCGAGCACCCGCAGCACCTCGCGCTGCAGGTCGGTCAGCCGCACGTTGCGGTCGCTGATCGGCTGCTCGGCCGCCACCAGTTCGTTGAAGCGATACTGGCTGACGATGCTCTGCGCTTCACCGACGATCGGCCCGAGCTTGTCTTCCGCGTTCTCCACGTTCTGCAGATACTCGAAGAAGCGCAACGGATCGTTGATCCGCCACACGATGTAGCAGCGGATGATGACCACGTGGCTGTCCTTCGTCTGCTTCTCGGCCAGCGGTCCGTCGAGGGTGTGGTTAAGCGTGGAATAGGTCGTCACCTTCTGCACCGGCCACGGCCAGCGCAGATAGAGCCGGGCCTCGCGCTTCACGCTGCCTTCGCCCGCACGGTCGAACGTGGTGACCACCGCCACCTCGTCGTAGTACACCTGGAACGCGAACATGAGCGATACCAGCGCGAGGGCGACGATCACCCCGATCAGTAGTGTGAACTTGCTCTTCATCGGTCAATGAACTCCATCAACTGTGGGTTCGTGCTTGCGCAGGCCGCGGCCGGCCGATTGCTAGCGCGGGCGGGTGAAGGCGCTTCCGGCGCCGCCGCCGATCAGTTCGGTCATGTCGATGCGAATGGTCGGGTCCTTCGCGCCGGGCACGATGAGTTTCCGCACGTCGGTCGCCCGCTCCCTGAGCATCTCGTAGAGCCGCTCAGCCACGAAGTATCCCGGAGCGCGGCGATACGCCTCGTACTCGGCCAGGAAGGCCATCGCGTCGGCTTCGGATTTCAGCGGCAGTTGCCAGCGCTCGGCGCGGGCCTTGTTGAGTTTGACCGCCGATTCGCCCTGCACCTCGAGCATCATCTCGTCGAGCGCCCGCCGCGATTGCGCAAGCCGTTGCTCCAGCGCTCCGGCCCGAGCGTCGTCTTCGTCCTCCACCGCGCTCGCCAGTTCATCCTCCAGCCGCTTCACCTCGGTAAGCTGCGCATCAAGGCGCAACACCCGCGGCCAGGCGCCGGCGTACTCCAGTCCCGCCAGAATGTCCGCGTGCATCGCCCGCGCATCCCCCTCGATCGCCCGGCGATCCGCCTCCAGTCCGCCGGCCTGGGTCAGCACCTCGATGAAGTACCGCTGGGCCTCGCGCACCGCGGCGTCGGCCTCCTGTTGCGCGCTGATCAGTTCCTCGTGAGCCAGGGCGACTTCCTCGGCCTGCGGCGGGTGCACGTTCTGGATCAGCACCGACACGACCTTCACCCCCACATTCAGGGCCGGATCGGACAGGTCGCCCTGGATCTGGTCGATCAACTCGCGCTCGGCGTTGCGCGTGTCAAGCGTCAGCAACGTGTCGATATCGCGCCGCGCGAAGAAGGCGTTGAGCCTGCGCTCGGCGAAGCTCTTGACCAACGCCTCCGGCTGCTCGGAAGACCTCACGTAGGCGGTCAGATCCTCGATGACATACTGCAGCGTGATCTCGGCCGCGACCAGCGACTTGCCGGTCACCGCCGCGTCCACGTCCTCGTCGCGCCGATCCAGTACCCCCAGCGACGTGGTCATGGGGGCGCAGACCATGTACTGCTCCTCGCCCTCCACGTGCGGCCGCGTCCAGAGGATCGGCACCTCCTGCCCGGATTCATCATGCTTCGTGACGATCGAGCCGATCTGCACCTGCTGCACCCGCTGCACCGGGTAGCGCCGCACCTCGCCGACCGGCCACGGCCAGGTGAAGTGCATGCCCGGGCCGACCTCGTCCACGATCGCGCCGAAGCGCAGCACCACCGCGCGCTCATGCTGCTGCACCATCGCCACACAGCTCAGGCCCAGCAGCACCACGATCGCGAAGATCGTCAACGGCGTGATCGCCTTGCCCAGCAGGCGGTAGAACCAGCTCTTCGATACTTCGAAACCGAACTGGTAGTTGATCGTCTCGTTGATGATCTGCGCGATCGAAACCGGGCTGGTCAGCGGGCTGAGCAGCCGGCTTTCGAAGGCCGAGCGCGGCATCTCCCCCTGCTTGCGCGGGCGATAAAGGCCCAGCAGAAGCAGCAGGATGATCTCCAGCCCCAGCAGCGCGGTCAGCCCGGTCGCAACCAGCGTCGTCCAGGCCAGCACCTGCGTCTGGCCGAAGTAGGCGAAGAGCGTGCCCAGGAAGATGAGCAGGACGATCACGAAGTTGCCGACCAGGTAGCTCGCCCCGCCGCGCAGCAGACGCCAGGGACCGACCTTGGTCATGCCCGCCACGTAACGCGCCACGATGAACGACAGGAACGCCGCCGCGGCGGTCGACACGAGCACGATCAACACGCTCACGTCCTCGCTGGCGAAGACGTGCTTCGCGAGCGCCTCACCGACGCTGATGCCCAGCTCGCGCGGCTCGGACCGCACGAGCAGCCACAGCCACACGGCGTTGATCAGCACCAGCACGATCGACACGACGATCGTCACCCCGCCCAGGCCCCACTTGTAGAGCACGGCCAGGCGCTGCCGCGCACCGGACAGCGCATCGGCGCCGGTATCGAACAAGCGCTGCCCGTCGGCGCTGAGGCGCTCGACTTCCAGCGCTTCGACGCGTTCCTGGCGGTGCTGGTTGTAGATCATCAGGAGGATGACCCACACCGGGATACCCATCATCAGGTGCCATGTTTCCAGCCCCAGGGCGAGGTTGCCCGAGTAGCCGGCAAGCACGCCGGTGCCGATCGTCAGCACGATCTGCACCACGAGCCCCACCACGGCCGCGCCGGCGCCGCGCCGGTACGTCTGCTGATCATGTGCTTCGCTCATACCTTCGATCCTTCCGCTTCACGCCGATGCGCGCCGCGCCAAACCCCGGCGACATCGAATGCGTAAGATGATACGCTTGTGCCTCGTCGGCGCTGCCGGCCGCACGGTGCGCGAACGTCACCATGGAACAGAACACACCCATCTTCTCGCAGCTGGTCACCATCGCGAAGAACACCTTCGTGGAGAGCATCCGCCAGCCGATCTACATGATCATGCTGCTGGCCGGATGCGGCTGGATCGCGCTGCAACCGCCGCTGTCGGCCTATACCTTCGGCAGCGACAACAAGCTGCTGCTGCAGAACGGGCTGTCTTCGGCCTACCTCGTCGGCCTGCTGCTGGCGGCGCTCACCGCGACGAACGTCATCACCCGCGAGATCGAACAGCGCACCGTGCTGACCGTGCTGAGCAAGCCCGTCAGCCGCATGGTCTTCGTGCTGGGTAAGTTCCTGGGCGTGCAGGCGGCCATCCTGGTGGCCATGTGGACGGTCATGATGGCCATGTTCCTCACCGCGCGGCACGGCGTGCTCTCGACGGCCGCGGACAAGTACGACCTGCCGGTGCTGATCTTCAGTGCGGTGGCCCTGATCGTTCCCGCGGCGGTCGCCGCCTGGGCCAACTACGCGCACCAGCGCGTGTTCGCCTCGACGTTCTCGGCGACCTTCGCGATCGCGCTGACCGTCGCGGCGCTGCTCGTACTGCCTTTCGGCAGGGAATTCGCGTTCCAGTCGCCCGCCACCGATTTCGCCGCAGACGGCGCGCTGATGGCCGGGCAACTGCCGCTGGCGATGCTGATGGTCCTCGCGGGGGTGATCGTGCTCACCGCGGTCGCCATCGCGGCCTCCACGCGCCTCGGGCAGTTGCCCACGGTGCTCGTCTGCCTGGCGTTCTACCTGCTCGGCTTCGGCATCGAGTCGCTCGTTCAGCCGTACGTGCGCGACATCCCCGTGGTGGACCGGATCGTGCGGCTGATGGCCAACCTGCAACTGCTGTGGCCCGGCGATGCCCTGGCCTCCGGCAACGAGTACAGCGTGGCCTACCTCGGCATGGCGGCGCTCTACGCCGCGCTCTTCACACTGGCCGCCCTGGTCCTGGCCATCGCCCTGTCCCATCGCCGACAACTGAGCTGATCGCACCGCGCGCGCGGCGACGGCTGGCGTCGACGCACGGGGGCGCTGGGGGTTGGCCGGGATCAAGCTCATCATCGGATCGCTCTCACAGTCTCTTTCACACCGGTACTACGCGGGCAAGACGGCGCCCTCGGCCGTCGGAGGGCCGCCGGGGCCGGCAGCGCGCGGCGTCGAGCGCTCGGGGCGGTCGCCCGCCTCTTCCGCGTGCTCAAGGTCCTCGCCGGCGCGCACCAGGCGGGCGGAGTTGAACACCACGATCAGCCCGCTGACCACGTGCAGGATGGCCGCGACGATCTCCGGGATCAGCCCCGCCGCCGCCAGCACCAGGAACAGGATGATGAACGCCAGGGCGAAGATCAGGTTCTGCTTGATGATGCGGCTGCTGCGGCGCGACAGATCGACCAGGAACGGGATGCGGTTGAGGTTGTTGTTCATCAGCGCGATCTTGGCCGAGTGGATCGCCACGTCCGAGCCGGCGGCGCCCATGGCGATGGAGATATCGCCGGCCGCCAGCGCCGGCGCGTCGTTCACGCCGTCGCCGATCACCGCCACCTTGTGGCCCGCTTCCTTCAGTTCGTCCACCAGTTCGAGCTTCTCGTGCGGCAGGACCTCGGCGCGGTACTCGGTGTGCATCTGCCCGGCGACGCGTTTGGCGACGGATTCCCGATCGCCGGTGACCATGATCAGCCGCCGCAGGCCCTGGGCGCGAAGCGTATCCATCGCGCCGGCCGCCTCGGGGCGGGTGTTGTCGGCCAGGCCGACCCATCCGAGCACGCGATCGCCCTTCGTCACGAACAGCAGGCTCAGCCCCTCCGCTTCGGCGCTGCCCAGCGCGTTGCGCACGTACTGCTTGTTCGCCGCGTCGAACCGGTCGTCCTGCTCGATCACCCACTCGCCGCGCCCGACGAGCACGGGCTGGCCGTCGATCGTGGCGCTGACGCCGCGCCCGGGCGCTTCGTGGAAGTCCTCGCTGGCCGCGAGTTTGACCCGCGCCTTGTGCGCCACGCCCACCACCGCCCGCGCCACCGGGTGGCGGCTGTTGCGCTCCACCGCGCCGGCGACGCTCAGCAGTTCCACCGCCTCGACGCCCGGCGCCGGGGCAAGGCGCGTGACCTCCAGCTCACCGGTTGTCAGCGTGCCGGTCTTGTCGAACACGATGGAGGTCAGATTGCGGGCGGCCTCCAGGTCCACCACGCTCTTGATCAGCACGCCCAGCCGTGCAGCGGCGGACAGCGCGGCGACCATCGCGGTGGGCGTGGCCAGGATCATCGCGCACGGGCAGGCGATCACGAGCATCGAGATGGCCCGCTGCATCGGGTTGTCCCAGTCGCTGCGGTAGGCGATGAAGAGCGTGATCGCCACGAGCATCAGGATCGTGGGCGTGTACCAGCCGGCATAGCGGTCGATCATGCGCATGATCGGGATGCGCGTGCTCTCCGCCTGCAGGATCAGGTTCTTCACCTTGCCCAGCGTGGTGTCCTCGCCGGCCTTGGTCACTTCGATTTCCATCACGCCGGTGAGGTTGATGGTGCCGCCGAACACCTCGTCGCCCGGCGACTTGTCGGCCGGCAGGGACTCGCCGGTGATCGTCGCCTGGTTGACGGTGCTCAAGCCGCGCAGGATGACGCCGTCGGCGGGGATGTTGTCGCCCGGTCGCACGCGCACGACATCGCCCGGCCGCAGGTCGCGGGCGTCGACCTCGTCCTCGTCGCCGTGCGCCGCCGCCTGCTCGTCGGTTTCGTCCGTCTGATCCACGTCCGGGGCCGCCTGTGATTCATCCGCCATGGTGTCGGCCAGCGCGCCGGTTTCCCGGGGCGTCTCGATCGCCACCTCGCCGCGCGCCGCCTGCTGCTTGATCTCGTCGGCCACGCGCTTGGCCAGCCGCGCGGCTCGCGTGGGCGTGATGCGGATCAGCGACTCGATCGACGCCTGGGCCCCCAGGGCCGTGCGATTCTCGATCAGCACGGAGATGATCATGAAGAACGCGATGGCCGCGGCTTCCTGGTACTGCTCGGTCGCGAAGGCCGCGAGCACCGCCAGGGCCACCAGCTCGTTCATGTGCGTGTGGCCGGTCAGCAGGTCCTTGAAGGCCACCCACACCAGGGGGGCCCCCAGCAGCACGGCCGAGACGAAGGCCAGGGCCGTGTAATAGAACTCGTTCTCGAACAGCCCCAGCCACGGGTGGGCGATCAGCGAACAGATCAGCAGCACGCCGCCCAGTAGCGTGGCGATGATCTGGTAGCTGATGCGTCCGGTCGCCGAGTCGAGGCCCAGGCCTTGGCGGACATCATCGTGCCCCTTGCCCACGTGCGCGGCGGCGACATCGCCGTCCGAGTGGTCGTGGGGATGTGCGTGCGGCTGATCTTGCGCCATGATCAAGACACCTTGAGGTCAACAGGAGAAAGCGAAGGTTATCCCGCGTGCGGCCGGAACCGGCGGGGCACGCGATCGGTCAGTACCGGGAGTGTGAGCAATCTACGAGCGCCACTTCGGACCGGTTCGCGCCTGAACAAACAAACAGGACCGCAATCATCCGAAAACGGCCGGGACATGCAACCTGCAACTTGACTTCCACATCGCAGTACGAAGGCAACGCCCGGTAAGTTCGCCGCCGTCGCCAAGGGGCGCGGCAGCCGCGGCAGCGGATGGTAGCGGTTGGTGCAACACATTTGGGAATCGCCATTTATGCATGCCGGGGCTGTGGCGGTCGGGAAGCCGGTTCGGATAGACTGGCCGCCCGAGGTGACACGGTCGCCATCCGGCCGGGTGGAAACGCCGAGAGCGAAGAAACGCCCGGCATCACGACCGGTCTCGAGAAACTGACTTGACGAGCCGCCCAGTTCACTGAAGGTCAAAATCGAATCGGGCACCATCCACTTCAACGACGGGACACGACACGAATTCTGATCATCGCGGCGATCCCGGAACCAGGCCGGTGAAGCCCGGGAGAAAGGTTATCCATCCCGGCGGCGACCGGCGGGTGAAAACGCCGATCGCCGCGCGGATGTGTTGCTACTCATATCAGGCGGGCCGCACCGACGCAGCACGCGACAAGGATCAGCGGGAGCACAGCCGTGCTACGGTCGGCTCAGTACCCGCCGCCACCGCTGTTCATCTGGCTGGCCATATCCGATGCCATCATCGCACTGGCCGCAATGTTCAGGATGAAGCCGAGGACGATGCTGATTGTCCAGATCGTCATGATTTTCTGGTAGTTCCACGCCTTCATGCGCACGAAGCCCATGATGAAAGCGTAGATGCTGCAGATGATTCCGAAGATGCCCTGACCGACACCTTCGTTCTGGAACAGCTTGATCAGCGTCATGATCCAGCAGACCAGACTGACGATACCGCAGGCGACTGCAAGCAACAGTAGAACAATACCCATGGACGTGCTCCTAAGTTAGATGAGTCGATCGTAACTACACACCGTCGGATAGGCCCAGAAGACCCCCCGACCGGAATACGCCCCAAAGGATAAACAGAACGCCAAAACCTGCAACCAGCGGGATGCGCCGTTCGAACCATTCCACAGCATCAGCCAGCTTCATCCGCCACCGCAGCGGAAGCAAGCCGACAACCGCAAGGACAGCAAACAAGATGGCGAAAACCGGGGCGAACGGGTTATGCTCCACCATTTCCAGCCACCGGCCGTGCAGACCCGCCTCCATCGCCTTGGTCATCCCGCAACCCGGGCACTTGCGGGCGAATGCCAGATGCACCGGGCACGGAAAGACAAACACCCCCAACCCATGCAGCGCGCCGTACGTGATGAACACCGTCGGGATGAGCAGGCATTGCGTGCGCGAGCGCAGCACCTTCGCGAGGTGCGCGCCGCGCCAGAAGCCCTCCTTCGGCGACGTTTCGAGGCGGTCTGTCAGTTGTTGCTCCATGGCTCGGCGACCCCAGCTTAGCACGGCCGGACGGGGGCGGCATGCGGCAGACCGGCTACCCATCTCAGGCCTGCGGCTTGATGGCGGGCGGGACGCCCACCCCACCATAGAAGCCCACCCCACCGTAGAAGCCCACTCCACCGAAGACGCCCGCTCCACCAGAAACACCCGCGCCGCTTGCGAGGTCCGCACCGCCGCGGACCCTCGCCCTGCCCCACCGACCTGCCAATAATGCCCCGTGACGTTTGGGACCGTACCAACCTGGGAGCACGCATGATGCGGATCGAATGCGCGGGGCGGGCGTACACGTGGCACGAGGACTGGGCGAAGATTCCCGACACGCCGAGCGCGCGGGACAACGGCCGCACGCACGGCGTGGCCGCCACGCGCGACGGGCGGGTGATCGTCTTCCACCAGGCTCGCGACGGCCTGCTCACCTACGATGCCGACGGCAACCTGCTCAGCGCCACCGGTGGCGACCGTTGGCTCGGCGCGCACGGGCTGACGCTCATCGAGGAAGCCGGCCGCGAGTTGCTGTGGCTGGTCGACCAGGAGTCGGCCGAGGTGGCCAAGGTCACGCTCGAGGGCGAGACGGTGCTCAGCCTCGAGCCGCCGGAGCACGAAATCTATCGCAGCGGTGAGAAGAACTACGTGCCCACCTGGGCCGACCAGCACCCCGCGACCGGCGAGATCTGGGTCTGCGACGGCTACGGCGCCGGTATGCTCCATCGGTATGGCGCGGCTGGAAATCACATCAACTCCTTCAAGGGCGATGACGCTTACGGCACATTCAACTGCCCGCACGGCCTGCGCTTCGGGCCGGACGGAAACCTCTACGTCGCCGATCGCGGCAACCGGCGCATCATCGTGCTCGACGGTGACGGCCGCTTCCTCCGCGAGTTGCGCGGCGTGTGCCACAGCCCGTGCATGTTCGACTTCCACGATGGCCTTTGCGTCGTGCCGGAACTGTTCACCGGCGTGAAACTCTTCGACGCGGCGATGGCCCCGGTCGGCGAGATCGGCGTGAACGACGAGATGGACCCGCTGGCCGACCGCTGGCCGCCGACGAACATCCCCGCGTGGCCGAACGTGGCAGGCACGGGCCATATCAAGCCCGGCCGCTTCAACAGCCCGCACGGCGCATGCTTTGGTCCGGACGGGAGCGTGTACGTGGTGGAATGGATCATTGGGGGAAGGGTGACGAAGTTGGGGGATTGAAGAGAGCGACGAAGCGACGGAGCGACGGAGGGGAGAGGAAAGGCACGGAGGCACGAAGGCACGGAGGCACGAAGCAGAGGGGGAGGGGGCGGCGCTGCTCTGCTGCTCTGCCGTCTCGCTGTTTTGACAGTTTTTGGTCTTTCTGGCGCATAGGCTTAGCTCGCGGTGCGAGCCATCGGGCCTGACGGGCTGGAATCGCTGCTCCCGGTTTGGATCTGCGCTGTGATGTAATAGACTGGCTGAAAAAACGATCAAAAGTGCATCGTTTTGAAGCTGTTTTGGGCGCGTTTCGCGAGTTTCGGTCGGATTCTGCCCGATTCCGCAGAATTCGGTAATCGGTGAGAATGCATGATGAAGGTTCTGGCAGTTTCATGTGCTGGTCCAGTCTCCGGGCCGTGGCGAGCGGGCGACATGCCCCCTCTACATAGGGATGAAAGACCGCCCTGGTGCGCACAGGTTGGCCTGTTTTGAAGCCCCCCCACCCGCGCAACTCCCGTCGCGGCCAAGGGCAAAAGAAACTTCACCGCGGGCGAGATTCTCCGATTTTCGGGGGTCAACTTTTGCGCGGTTGCCGGGTCCGGACCTGCTGCCAGGCCGGTTCTTGATCCCAACGCACGTGCGCCCCCTCGCCCGCCATCGGCTCGGAGAGCCGATGCACACGTGCCAAACGAGGCGCGGCCGAGAGGGAGCGGGCCGGCCCACCGAGAAGTGCGGAAGACCGCTTGCTGACGCGCGCGGCTCGTTGCGAACGCACAATGCTCGACCCTTCGGGTCGATGGCGGGCGAGACGCCCACCCCACCAGAGACGCCCGCCCCACCCAGAACCGACGGGCGGTGATGGGCGTCAAAGAGGGTTGGCCCCCGGCCGGGCATCGGCGATGATAGGGGGCGATGCTGATCCGGAGGACCTCGACATGCGACGATTGATCTTTCTACTGGTGATCTGCGGCCTGGCGGCGGCGTGGGGTTCGCACGGGGTCGAGCCGCAGCGATTGCGGTTTGGGCTTTCGTCCGAGCCGGTGCTGGCGGGGCTGCGGGCCCTGGACGCCGGGTCCGAGACGGTGGATGTCACGGTGATCACTTCGCGCGACGGGGTGATACCGTGGCATGTCATGGTCAGTGCCGATCTGCGCCACGCCGCGCACATGCGGCCGACGGACCAGGAGGGCGTGGGGCAACTGGTGGTCGACGGCGAGGCGGTGGGCGAGCCGTTCGCGATCGCGCGGCTGGAGGGATTCGTGGGCGGGAAGGCGATCGCCTACGACAAGAACGGACGGGTTCACATCGACGGCGCGCCCGGGCCGGTGGACGGGGAGGCGCGGCATTTCTACCTGAGCCCCGACGGCCGGCGCTTTGGTTACGTGGTGCGTCACGTTGACAAGAAGACGCGCGAGCCGGTTGGCGAGACGCTGGTGATGGACGGCCGTGTGGCGGCGCGCGGTTCGGGCCTCGGCGAGGTGGTGTTCAGCCCGGACGGCTCGCGCCTGGCATGGGTGCGTGTGTCGGTGCCGGGCGAGGAACGCGAGCGGCGGGCGTGGGTCAACGTGGACGGGAGGGAGGCGGGGCCCTTCCGCAGCGCCGGGCACATCCGGTTCAGCCGCGACAGTGATCGTTGCGCCTTCGTGTTCTGTTCGCTCAAGAGCGAGTGGGGCATCGTTCTCGACGGCCAGGTGATCGCGCGCGGCAACAACAACGGCCCGCGAATCATGGGGTTCGATGCGCGCAACCGGCTGGTCTACCGCATGCTCGAAGGCTCGAACAACGTCATCCGGATCTTCGATCGGTCGGCGAAGGAGATCAAAGGCGCGGGGTGGGCCTGGCTGAGCCCGGACGGCGAGCACCTGGCGTGGTACGCCATGCCTGGGCCGTACAAGCATCACATGGTGGTGGACGGCCGGCCTCAGACACGATTCTCGGCGCTCGATGGGGAGGAGCAGCCGTTCGCACCGGTGGGTTCGCTGGTGGCGTACACGGCGTGGCATGACGCGACGTGGCGTTTCGCCGTGGTGAACGGGGAGGTGGTGGCGAAGTCGAAGTCGTTCGGTGAGCCGATCTTCAGCGCGGACGGACAGCACGTGGCGTTCATCGGCGCGCCCAACGGTTGGACAAAGCCGGGGCGCGAACTGTTCGTCGAAGGCAAGCGGGTGGTGACGGCAACGGATTTCTATTACACGCAGCTTTCGGTCGACGGCCGGCATTGGATGACCGTCGCGCGGCACGATCGCGGTGAGAAGCGATCGATCTACGAAGTGCACTGGAACGGCAAGCGTTTCGGGCCGTACCGGCACCGGGTCAAGCCGCTGATGATGCACGACGGCACGGTGGCGTTCTACGCATGGGAAGCGGACGGCGACGCCATCGCCCAGGTCGGCGATCGCGAGGTCTACCGCGGCCGGAGCACGATGGACATGTGCCTGTCGCCGGACGGACGGCATTACGCGTTCACGACCGGGTACGGCCAATCGGAGGGGCACGGCATCGTGGCCGATGGCACGTTGTACGCGATGCCCGAGCGGGTGCACGGGCTGGCGTTCGTGAGCAACTCAACGGTGCGCGGCCACCTGGCGGGGAGAGACGGTTTCGCGCTGGTGAATATCAGTGTGACGGGCGAATCGGGAAGAACCGAGGGTGGCGACTGAAGAGTCGACGGGGGCGGACGGGGCACTGCGGGCGGGTTTGGCTGGGCCTCGGATGGGCAATGGCGGAACGCCGGTCGGCCGTGACGCTGATCGCGCGGGCGTTCGTGGTTTCGCCTTGCTCCAGTCCGGCCTGGGCGGATGTCGGGCGGGACGCGTGGGGGACGCGCAACCGTGTTGCAAAGCAGGGATTCCAGACCTATGCTGCCACCGTTGCTCCTTCGCGGCGGGCAGGGGAATGGTTGCCGCGGCGCGCCCCTTTGGGGGGCCGATGGGCGAATCATCACGACGCGAAACGACCCGCTAGCAGATGGACGGCATGCTCAGCTACGCCTTGTACGCCGCGACGGTCCTCGGGGCCCTGGCCCTGTGGATGATGATGCCGCGCGGGCGGCGCGGGCCGTGGACGTGGCTGGGGGCGGTGCTGGGCGTGGCGACGCTGGGCGGGCTTTGGCTGGGGCTCAGCCGGTGGATGACCGACAGCGGGACGCTGGGCGAAGCCGGCGTGGTGATGGCCTATCAGTATGTCTTTTCCGCACTTGCCATCATCGCCGGGGTGCGGGTGATCACGCACACGCGTCCGGTGTATTCGGCGCTGTGGTTCGTGATGGTGGTGCTGTCGATGGCCGGGCTGGTGCTGATCCTGGCCGCGGAGTTCATCGCGTTCGCGATGGTGATCATCTACGGCGGGGCGATCCTGGTGACGTACCTGTTCGTGATCATGCTGGCGACGCAGTCGGTGGCTGTCGAGGGTGGCGACGCACCGGCGGCGTACGAGCGCCGGGCCCGCGAGCCGCTGGCGGCGATCGCGGCGGGCTTCCTGCTGCTGGCGATGCTGCTGGGCGTGATGTTCGGGCCGCTGCGGGGCAATGACAAGGCGGCGGCGCTGAGTGACCAGGTGGTGATTGAAGGCGGCGTGGTGGACGGGGCGCGGATCGAGCCGACGCTGCCGCACCGGTCGGCGGACAAGGTGGCAGAGGGGCTGGCGAAGGAGTTGGGCGAGGCGCGCGGCGCGGAGGCGGCGGAGGTGAAGGCCGCGGCCGGGCAGTTGCGCAATGTCGAACGCCTCGGGCTGGAACTGTTCGAAGGCTATCCGCTGGGTCTGGAACTGGCCGGCGTGTTGCTGCTGGTGTCGCTGGTCGGCGCGGTGGTGATCGCGCGGCAGAGGGTCCAGATGGAACCGCAGATGAACACAGATGAACGCGGATAGGAGAAGAGATCTGTCCGCAGATTGCGCCGATTTCGCAGATGGACGAATGAAACACAGAAGACACAGAGAACACGGAGAAGGAGTAGAGCAGATGATTTGGGTGTCTGCTCCCGTATCTGCGAAATCTGTGCATTCGTTCCGGCTTTGTGCCCCCTGTGTTGAGACCGAAGAAACGTCGAATGCCTGACACGCTTCCCAGCCCGGTGCTCTCGCACTTCCTCCTCACGGGGGCGGTGCTGTTTGTGCTGGGATTGGTGGGCTTTGTGACGCGGCGGAACCTGATCATCATGTTCCTGTGCACGGAGCTGATGTTCCAGGGCGTGGTGGTGACGCTGGTGAGTTTCAGCAAGCTGCACGCGAACTTCACGGGGCAGACATTTGTCATTTTCGTCCTGACCGTGGCCGCGGCGGAGGCGGCGCTGGCGCTGGGGCTCGTGGTGCTGCTGTTCAGGAAGAAACGCACGCTGGATTCGCAGGCGTGGCGGGCGATGTGGGGATGAGGAGAAGAAGCGACGGAGGGGAGGAAAGGAAGAAAGGCACGTAGGCACGGAGGCACGAAGGCACGAAGCAGATAGATGTCGATCGAAACGATCAAGTTCCTTCCCTGGTTGCCGGCGCTGGCCGCGGTGGTTTGTGGTGTTTGCTGCATGCACAAGTCGCTGCGGCGGTACGCGGCGGTGGTGTGCATCGCGGCGATCGCCGGGGCGTTTGTGATCGCGTTCGGCGTGTCGCAGAATCCTGATGTGCGCGAGATGTCAGGTGCGGCCAAGCATGACAAGGCCGCGGCGAAACACGCGGCGGAAGCAGAGGGGACGACGGAAGGCGAGGCCCACAAGCAAGCCATTCCCGGCGTCACCGTGGTCGGGTTCGACTGGATCAACGTCGGTTGGGCGCGGGCGGTGGATCCGGTAGCGGGCAAGCCGATGCAGTTCAAGAAGGAAGCCGATGCGCGGGACTACGCCGAAGCGCACTACACCATCCACGACATCGAGAAGAAGGTGGATGGCGATGGCGTGAAGTGGTACATCACCCGGCCGCGCGTGGCGGCGAATTTTCACTTCCTGGTTGATCCGCTGACCATCGTGATGCTCTTCGTCGTGTGCGGCATCGGCACGCTGGTGGCGGTGTATGCCGGCGGCTACATGGCCGGCGACCCGGGCTATGCGCGGTTCTTCGTCGGCGTGAGCCTGTTCATCTTCGCGATGAGCGTGCTGGTGATGGCGGACAACCTGGTGCTGCTGTACCTGGGCTGGGAAGGCGTGGGGTTGTGTTCGTATCTGCTGATCGGCTACTACTACAAGAAGCCGTCGGCGGTCGCGGCCGGGAAGAAGGCGTTCATCGTCAACCGCATCGGCGACCTGGGCTTCGCCCTGGGCATCTTCCTGACATACCTGAACTACGACACGGTGGTGATCAGCGAGGTGCTGGACAAGGCCGTGAACCACGGCGGCGGCGTCAACCCGCTGTACGACCAGTGGATCCCCTTCCTGCTGATGCTGGGCGCCTTCGGCAAGAGCGCGCAGATTCCGTTGTACGTGTGGCTGCCGGACGCCATGGAAGGCCCGACGCCCGTTTCCGCGCTCATCCACGCGGCGACGATGGTCACTGCCGGCGTGTACATGATCGCGCGGCTGCATCCGGTCTTCACGCTCTCGCCCTGGGCCCTGCCGACGGTCGCCACCATCGGCGCGGCGACCGCCCTCTTCGCCGCAACCATCGCGCTGTGCCAGTACGACATCAAACGCATCTACGCGTACTCGACGATCAGCCAGCTCGGGTACATGTTCCTGGGCGTGGGCATCGGTTTCCAGTACGCGGTATACGGGGCGATCTTCCACCTGTTCACACACGCGTTCTTCAAGGCGCTGCTGTTCCTCACCAGCGGTTCGGTGATGCACGCCTTGAGCGGGCAGCTCGATCTCCGCAAGATGAGCGGGCTGAGTAAGAAGATGCCGATCACCTGCTGGCTGATGTTCATCGGCTGCCTGGCGCTGGTGGCCTTCCCCTTCACGGCCGGGTTCTACAGCAAGGATGCGATCATCGCCGGGGCATTCGAGAAGGCGATCAGCATGGACGCGAGTTACTACCACGTGCTGGGCGGCGTCACCCTGCTGACGGCGGTGCTGACGGCGTACTACACGTTCCGGCTGTGGTTCCGGGTGTTCATGGGGCCGGAGCGGTACGAGATGGGCGATGAGCATCACGGTGATGAAGATGCCTCGCATGCGGACGATCATCATCACCATGGGCCGCACGAGATGCCGTGGCTGATGAACGGGCCGCTGGTGGTGCTGGCGATCGGGGCGCTGCTGGCGGGCGTGGTGCTGACCGGCTGGATGAAGGGGATGATGGCCGGCTCGACGGCCGCGCTGGCGTGGACGGAGTCCCCGCATACCGACTGGGCGCACAGCCTGCACCTCTGGATGAAGGTGGCCAGCGGGGTGATCGCGGTGGCGGGCATCGCCGTGGCCGCGTATTTCCACTGGCTGAATCGTAGCGCGGCGGACAGGCTCGCGGCGAAGTGGCGCGGGCTGGTGACGATCCTCGAGAACAAGTACTACGTGGACGAGGCCAACGACTGGCTGCTCGTGCGCCCGCTGCGCGTGCTCGGCGAGGTGTTCTACCGCATCGATCGCTACATCGTGGATGGCCTGGTCAACCTCGTCGGCTTCATCCCCCGCGCCCTGGGCCTGTCCGTGCGGCCGATGCAAAGCGGCGCCCTGCAGGGCTACGGGCTCGGCATGATCGCGGGACTGGCAGTGATTGTGCTGCTCGTGCTGGCGGGAATGGGGTGAGGGGGAAGGCACGGAGGCACGGAGGCACGAAGCGGAGAAGACATGGAACCACGGATGCACACGGACGCAAACCTGTTAACCAGTTAACCAGTTGACTCGAACAGCAACGGACCAACGCGACAACCAACACGCCACCGTGGACACTGGCCGCCATGAACCCAGAGATGCTAATCCCGATGATGCTTCTGCTTCCGCTGTTTTCAGCGGTGGCGACGCTGGCGTTGCCGGATGACCGCAGGCAGGTGTGGGGCTGGGCGGTGGGTGTCACGACGTTGACGTTTGCGCTGTCGGTGTGGGTGCTGTGGCTGGCCTACCAGCCGGAAGTCGCGGGCGGGCCGGCGCGGATCGAGAGCGCGGGGTACTTCCTGTCTTCCGACGGCGTGACGTGGGTGGAAAGCTTCGGGTTGCGGCTTAGCTTCGGGCTGGACAGCGTCAGCCTGTGGCTGGTGCTGCTGACGACTTTCCTCATGCCGCTGGTGATGCTCGGCTCGTACAGCGCGGTGACCACGCGGATCAAGGAATACTACATGTGGCTGCTGCTGCTGCAGGCGGCCATGATCGGCACGTTCATCGCCACGGATGTGATCTTCTTCTACGTATGCTTCGAGTTCACGCTGGTGCCGCTGTATTTCCTGATCGGCATCTGGGGCTCCAAGGAGCGCCTCCGCGCGGCCCGGGTGTTCTTCCTGTACACGTTCACCGGCTCGATGCTCACCTTCGCGGGCGTTCTGTATGTGGCGTATTTCAACACGACCCAGGCGCCCAGCGACTACTGGGGCGCGGGGACGTGGACATTTTCGATTCCGATCCTCGTCGAAGCCGCGCAGATGATGAGCGGGCGGGAGCAGATGCTGGTGCTGCTGGCGCTGCTGGCCGGGTTCGCGGTGAAGGTGCCGCTGTTCCCGGTGCACACGTGGCTGCCCCTGGCCCACACCGAGGCGCCCACGGCCGGTTCGGTGGTGCTGGCGGGCGTGTTGCTCAAGCTGGGCACGTACGGGCTGCTGCGGTTTGCCATTCCCATGTGTCCGCAGGCGGTCGTCGAGGCCGCGCCTTATATCGGGGTGCTGGCGGTGATCGGCATCCTTTACACGGCCCTGATCTGCTGGGTGCAGAAGGACATCAAGAAGCTGATCGCTTACTCGTCGGTGTCGCACCTGGGCTTCTGCGTGCTGGGGCTGTTCGCGCTCTCAACGACGCAGCACATCGGCCAGAGCGGCGCGGTGATGTACATGGTCAACCACGGCCTGTCCACGGGGGCCCTCTTCCTCTGCGTGGGCATGATCTACGAGCGCTTCCACACGCGGCGGATGAAGGACTACGGCGGGTTCGGCAAGGTGATGCCGGTGTGGTCGAGCTTCTTCGTCTTCTTCTGCCTGGCCAGTGTCGGCCTGCCGGGATTGAACGGCTTTGTCGGCGAGATCCTGACGCTGATGGGCGCATTCCTCGCGACGGACACGCTGGGCTTCGGCTTCGCGGCCGCGGCGGGCGTGGGGATGATCTTCGGGGCGATGTACATCCTGTACATGGTGGGGAAGGTGGTTTGGGGGGAGGTGAGGGTGCCGGGCGGAAGCGACGAAGCGACGAAGCGACGGAGCGACGAAGGGGAAGAAGGGAAGGCACGAAGGCACGGAGGCACGGAGGCACGAAGCGGAGGGGGGCGCAAGGCAAACCGTTTTGGGGTGGCTGATCTGAGTCGGCGGGAGATTGCGACTCTGCTGCCGATTGCGGTGATGTGCCTGGCGCTCGGGTTGTATCCCTCGCCGGTGTTGAAGACGTTGGATGGGCCGCTCGAGGAGATGACCAGCGGTGTGAAGCTGGTGCTCGAACAGCGTGACGGTGGCGTGGAAGTCGCTGAAGAGACCGAGGAACTGCCGCCGGCGGGCTTGCCGCCGTTTGTGCCGGGGAACCTGATGGAGCTTGGCAACCAGGAATGAACCCGCTACTGGCAAAACTCGCCGGGCTTGGGCCGGAGATCGCGCTGGGGATCGGTGCGACGGCCTGCCTGATGATCGGGCTGGCCAAATCCGCGCGCGTGCGTCGGGCGACGCCGGCCGTGGCGGGGGCGACAATCCTGGCTTCAATCCTCGTGCCGATGCTCTGCTGCGGGTCGTTCGCGGTGAAGGCGGGCGAATCATTCGATATCACGCAACTGGCGATCGCCAACACGGCGATGGCCACCTACATCAAGATCGCCATCGCGGCCGTGGGGTTTCTTCTGCTGCTGGTCGCGGTCAACACGCCCGACGCGGTGCGGCAGAACGCCGATGCCGAGAGCGGCAGGGAAGCGTTCGATCCGGGCAACGTGGTGCGCGGCGAGTTTTTCGCCTTCATGCTGCTGTCCCTGGCCGGCGCGATGCTGTGTGCCGGGGCGGATGAACTGGTGTGGCTGTTTTTGGCCCTCGAACTGACGAGCCTGCCGACGTACGTGATGATCGCGATCACGCGGGACAAGGCGGCGGCGCACGAGTCGGCGGTGAAGTACTTCTTCCTCGGCGCGCTGTCGGCGGCGATGTTCCTCTACGGCTTCGCGCTGATGTACGGGGCGACGGGTTTCACCGATTTCGCGAGCATCCAGGAGACCGTCAGCAGTATGCAGGTACGGATGGTCGAACTGACCGCCCTGGGCGACCAGGCGGGCGCAGCGCAGCTCACCGAGATGGCGCAACTGGGCAACATGCTGTGGCTGTTCACCGCGGGCCTGGCGATCGCCATCGTCGGCATCTGCTTCAAGATCGCGGCGGTGCCGATGCAGTTCTACGCGGCCGACGTCTACCAGGGCGCGGCGACGCCGGTGACGGCTTTCCTCGCGTTCGTGCCGAAGACGGCCGGGTTCGTGGCGCTGATCCTGCTGCTGGGCACGGTCGGCTGGCCGCTGCCGGAGCCGGTGATGTGGCTGCTGTGGATCATCGCGGCGCTCACGATGACCTACGGCAATGTCATGGGCCTGCTGCAGTCATCGGTGAAGCGTGTGCTGGCGTTCAGTTCGATCGCCCACTCGGGGTACATGCTGGTCGGCCTGCTTGCGGGCGTGGCGTTCGCGGCCGAGGGCAAACCCGCGCTGGCTTCCGGCGTGGCGGGCGTAATGTTCTACCTGGTGGCGTACGGCGTGGGGAACCTCGGGTCGTTCGCGGTGCTGGCGATGCTCGAGCGCAAGGGCGAAGAGGCGGACCAGTTCGACGACATTCGCGGGCTGGCGCGGCGGCGTCCGGCGCTGGCGGCGGTCATGGTGTTGAGCGTATTCTCGCTGATCGGCCTGCCGCCGCTGGTGGGATTCCTGGGCAAGATCGCCCTTTTCGCCCCGGCCATCAGCAAAGGCGAGCAGGCGATGGTGATCCTGGTGGTGGTGGCGCTGATCAACAGTGCCATCAGCGCGGTGTACTACCTGCGGATCGCGGCCGCGTGCTTCTTCGGCGATGCGGATGAGGCGGTCTACACGCGACGGCTGCCCGCGCGGCGGATCGGCGCGATCCTCGCCGGTGCGGGGGTGATCGCGCTGAGCTTCATCGGCGGCCGGCTGATCGACGCCGCGGGCAAGGCGGTCGGACTGGAAGCGGCGGCCAAGCCAACTGAGACGGCGGAGCGGGATTGATCACATCGGCGCGTGGGGTGGCTGGTTTTGCAGCTAGTGCATGGGGATCGGATGTCGATGGCCTGGCCGACCCGAAGGCACCCTACTTAAGCCACGACTTGTAGCGGTCGTCGGTGTCTTTCATGTCTTCGTAGATCCAGACCATGCGGTCGACGAACCAGACCTTGGGGAAGACGACGGCGATGACGCCGCAGGCGGTCGCCCAGAAGTTCAGCGCGGCCAGGCCGTAGATGAGGACGGGCAGGCCGAGGGCGGAGAGCCCGGTGAGGACCGTGGCCGCGCGGCGGTGGTGGGCGGGGATGTCCGTCCTGCGGCGTTCGATGAAGATGCGCTCTCCGAAGGTGCCCTTGGACGCCCAGCGGTCGGTGTGTTGCGGCGGGTTGAAGGCGCGCGGGTTGTACCATGTCCACAACACTGCCAAGGCGATGAACGCCAGTGACCACCACCCCACCCACGCGCGGCTCCAGACGGCCAGGCAGATCAGCGGCAGACAGGTGAACCGCGTCCACACGCTCCATGGGTTGGCGTGGCGCATCCATGTCCGGTCGGACATGGACATGAGCTTTTCGGAGAAGGAGAAGATGTTCATGGAAGTTGCCTGGTCGGTGAAGCGTGCCCCCAGATTACGCGGATGCGGAATGCTGGAACCACAGATGCACAGTAAATGGGAGAAGATAGAACCGCGGATGAACGCAGATCAACGCGGATAGGAAGATGGGAAGGCGGAGATTGACCGGACCGGAAGAGCGAATGCAGAAGCGCATGAGAGTCGGCGCCCGAGCGGGCTTCCTCGCCTTCCCCCATCTGAGTTCATCTGCGTCCATCGGCGGTTCCATCCCTGTCCGCATCTGCGCCCCCTGCGGCCAACCCTGAACTGTGCTCGCGGCCGGTGAATAACAACGCGACTGGCCTTACGGTCAGTCGCGTTGGTGTTGTCTTGACATCGCCGAGTATGACGATGACCAGCGAACGAGAAGCACTCACAGGCCGGACACTGGTCAAAGCGACGCGTATCAATCGGCACAGGAGGCGCCTCGGAAGTGAAAGAATCTTCAGTGGCTCCTGCCTGTTCAGGCCTCTCAGCAGACATCCTAATCTGCTGTTAACACTTGTCAAGGATTTTCTGATCCGCAGATCATCCCGTCCGGGCGGATCCGTGTTAAGTCGTTTCTGTCACGACAATTCGGTTGCCGTGTACCTCAATGATCGTCACGCGTTCGCCCGTTTGGATCCACTGGCCGGGGCTGACCACATCGACCACGTGTTCGCCGAAGCGCGCCCGTCCGGTCGGCCGCAGACCCGACGTCACCACGCCGTCCTGCCCGACGCGCAGTTGTCCTTCGCCGACGGATTCGCCGCCGCTGACCGCGCCCTGCGGCGGGCGGGCGACGTTCACGTCGCCGGTGCCGGGGTCGGTCAGCGCTTCCTGCTGGGTCGAGAGAATCAGGCGGTTGAGTACCGGGATGTCCTTGAAATGGCGCACGAGCACGAAGAGCGCGATCATCGCCGCGATCAGGCCGCCGAGGGTGGAGATCACCGACCGGCGCATCTGGTCCATCGACGCCCCGCCGGGCAGCGGCACCGCCCCGCCGCCGCTCGAGGGCACGATCATCAGCACCAGGCCGACGAAGACGCAGATCACCCCCGACACCCCGGTGATGCCGAAGCCCGGGACGACGAAGATCTCCAACGCGATCAGGATGATCCCGATGATCAGCACGGCCAGGTGCCACCACTGGGCGATGCCCACGACATACGGGGCGACGACCAGCAGGAGCAGCGCCGCCAGTGCGATGATGCCGGGAATCGATGCCCCGGGCGACTGCGCTTCGATGTAGCCGGCGACGATCATGGTGAGGATCAGCAGCGCCCGGACCCAGGGGTTGGTCAGGAACTTTCCGATGGTCATCGACCAGGTGATGTTGTAGCGCGACTTGGCCCCGGCCTGGGCGTTAAGCAGTTGCTGCAGGTCGGCCTCCGTGCGGATCTGGCTGCTCTGGGCCAGGCCGTAATTGACGGCCTCGTCCTGGGAGAGGGTGAGCGGCTGGCTCACCGCGTCGTGGATCCGCGCGACCAGATCCCACTGGCCCCGGTCCTTGTCGTCGGCGATCCACACGACCGGCGCGCCGGGCACGAACCGCCCGTCGCGCTGTGCGCCGGAGATGGGGTTGACGTTGGGCAGATTGGGCGGGGCCTGCGTGCCGGCGGCGCCCGGCAAGGGAAAAGCCGGCGCGCTGTTGACCGGCGCGTTGCCGAACTGGCGATCGAAGAAATCCCACGTTTTCTCGTTGGCCTCGTCGATCGAGTCGCCCTCGACCATGACGTAGTAGTCGGCCTGGGTGACGACGCGGCGCAGGCTGGTGTCTCGTTCCTCGACGACGTAGAGCTTCGTGCCCGGCACGCACATGGCGTGGAGCATGGCGTACTCGTAGCCGTTCTGGGCGGCATTGTCCCGGAACTCGGTCAGCAGCGGCGCGAGCGCCTTGGCGCGCTCGACCGGACCGAGGGTCAGTGCCTGCCCGAACGTGCCCACGGCGATGGGCGCGCAGTCGCCGATGACCGACGCGGGGGCCATCACGATGCGATCGCACGCGGTCGCGATGAGCGAGCCGGCCGAATAGGCGTTGTCGTTGACCCAGGCGACGGTCATGACGCCGACATCGCTCTTGATGTAGCGCGCGATCTGGATGGCCTGCATCATGTGCCCGCCGGGCGTGTTGATCTCGAAGACGATGGTGGAAGGCTGGGGCTGGGCGGCCTTGGCCGCCTCCACGCGCTGACGCAGGAACGGCAGCGTGTAAGTGTCGATCGCCCCTTCGATGGGGATGTAGGCGATATGTCCGCCGGACAGCGGCGTGGGCGGGTTGACGGGGATGAGCGGGCCGGCTTGCCTGGGCTGGGCCTGAGTCTCGGGCGCCCGGGGGGCGGGGTCCGACGCGGCGAAGGCGGCAAGGCCCACGAGGTAGACGCAAAGGGCGCCGTAGATGGCCGGCTTGGCAATACGGATGCTCATGTGAGCATTATAAGATCGCCACGATGCCCGGATTGCGAATCTCGCGGGGGTTTTCTCGCATTTGTTGCACGGGTCGAATCGTTCACAACGTCCTCTATTGCGGAAGTGGGCGGGGACGAGGTTAGAATCGCTGTCGCCACCGGCGGCCGGGCGCCGTGGATGGCCTGCCCGAATTGAGCAACTGGTCAGATCGTGGTTGAGGAGGCCCGTTCCATGCTGAATCGAGACACCTATTTCCTGCTCGCCATCGCCCTGAGCGGCGTCGTGTTCTGCGTTGGCCGGGCCAACGCGTCGGACAAGCAGAGCGATGAACTGTTGCCGGTGGAACCGGGCGTCATCGCGCAAGTCGCCGAGCACACGGCCAAGCTCCTGCCTTTGCACATCGTGGACGGCAAGCTGAAGCTGGATCGCAAGACCTGGGCGAAGACTGCGGAGAAACTCAGCAAGGACGACAAGAAGAACCCGCAGGGCGGTCCGGTCGTCATCAGGGGCGGCGGCGGCATCCAGATCCAGGCACGCATGATCGTGGCCGGCCGCGACGCCCAGACGCCGCCCGAGAAGCTGTTCGAGAAGATCCAGCAGACGGCCGGCGGCGGCTCCATGCGCTCGACCCGCAGCAACGAAACGTACCAGCGCACGTTCCTCGGGCAGACCGCCCACGGTTCACTCAACATGGATGGCGGCGCGTTCTACTTCCACCTCAGCGAAGTCCAGTCGCCCGGGCGCGTGCTGGAACTGCGCGATGAGGAAAAGGAAGGCATGCTCCTGCGCTTCCTGCTGCCCGACGGTGATTTTCTGCAACTGAGCCAGGCGGGTGACGGCGCGTTCACGTGCATCGTCTCGCGCGGCGGGAAGGTTCAGCGCCTCGCGGGTGAGTCGTTCGGCGCGTTCTACGCGGCGAATCGTGACTACGTCGACAACAAGCTCTTCCCACTGCTCAGCCGCATCGGGATAACGGCGCCGATCACGGCGATGAATCCCGAAGTTCGCCGGGCGGTGATCGCGGCGCTGCGGCCGATGGATCCGCAGACCATGCAGCGCGGCCGCAAACTCATCGAGGATCTCGATGCCGACGACTTCGAAACACGCGAGAAGGCCACGGAAGCGCTGACGAAGGAGTACCAGCAGTTCAAGTCGCTCATCCAGGCCAAGCACGCCGAAGAGGGACTGTCGGTGGAGGCGAAGGAGCGCCTGCAGCGGATCGTGAATGAAGCCTCATCCAAGGGGGCGCGGGTGGACGAGGTGGTCCGCGCGATGAAACTGACCGACGACGCGACTTACCTGACCGAACTGCTGAAGATGACGGAGGACGAATCCGCTCGCGAGGTCATCGAGGCGCGCATCGCCGCACTGAAAGCCTCACCGAAGAAGCAATAGCCCCCGGGCCCGATGGTGCACGACGGACTCACGGCGCGCCCGGTGCGCGGCATCAGGTTGGCAATTGTTCCTCGCACTCTTCCTGCACGCTGGCGGCGACGTTGACCATCGCATCAACCGGCTCACCGGCGCGCCGGCGTTCAATAAGGTGGACGGCCAGTTGCAGCGCATCGGGCAGGCAGAAGCCGATGCGCAGGACGGGGGCATCGCATGCGACCGGCATGGGGAAGTTGGTGTGGCCGATGATGTCGATCTGCTCGGGAACCCGCACGCCCGCCTTTCTCACGCCCTGCACGGCGTACGGCAGCAGGTTGTCATCGCCGACAATGAGCGCATCGGGCCGCTCGTCGGCCGCGCCGGAGACGAGCAGTTCGGCGGCGTGCATCGCCCAGTCGGGACGCAACGGCGGACTGGATTGCAGCCAGGACGAGCGGTAGGTCACGCCCGCTTCGCGCATGAGCCGCGTGATGTGTTCGAGGGTCCGATCGTACTTCTCCTCGAGGCCGGCCGGCACGATGAAGGCGATGCGCCGGCGCCCGCGCGCGGCGGCCTGGGTTACCGCCTGTTCGTAGAACGTGGCGTGGTCCAGGTGCAGGCTGGTGATGCCATCGACCGGCTGATCGGAAAAGGCGACGACGGGCAGGTGCGGCCGCTCGTCGATGACGCGTCGCCGCGTCTCGCGCGGGCGCATCACGAAGATCGCCCCGCTCACGCCGCATGCGTCAATCATGCGGATCAGACCATCGTAAGAATCGTCCGCGGTATGCGAGCGATCACCGTAGACGTGAAAGAAGCGGGCATGTCCCTCGGCAACGGTATCCTGCGCCACCTGACGCAACGCGCGCCACAGGTGCGTCCAGCCGCTCCAGTTCTCGGGTGAGTAGGGAAAGACCAGTGCGTAGTGGTGCAGATGGGGCGGGTGTGTAGCCACATGTGTGCCGCGCCGCCCGCTCGAGACCACCCAGCCATGCTCGATCAGCTCGTCGAAGACGTTCTGAATGGTCTGGCGGCTGACGCTGAACTCGGCCTGCAGGTCGTCGCGCGTGGGCAGGCGGTGCCCGGGCTGGTAGACGTTGTTGAAAATGCGTTGGCGCAGGTCGTTGAGGATGAGCGAATGCTTGGTATTGCTATTGCCCGACGGAATGCGATGAGCCACCAGCACGTCCTCCGAGGGAAGGTGCAACACCCGAAACCGCCGTTTCTGGCCTGATACGGCCCGCGCCCGCCACTGAAAGGATAAAAAAACCCGCATCGGCACACAAGGCACCGACACGGGCTTCCGGGGGCGAATTTAGAAGACCGATATATGTCCTTCGGTCTATGTGTGATTAGAACACACAATCGGCACGAAGTCAACCGGTCTCGCAGATAGTTTTGTAGTCAAATGCTCGCCCTGATCGAATCCTTGCGTACAAACGATTGATTAGAATGACTTTACGCTTGCAGTAGGGTTTTTGACCCATTCGGGGGATCGGGCAGGAAAACCGCATCTTTCTGCCCGGGCGGGTTCGCAGATCGCGGCGATCCAACGCTTGCGCCATCTCGACTGACCCCGGCATCGTGTGCCGGCGGCGCAGCCATCGGGTCCGAGCGACCCGACGCCCCCGCCGCTTGCATCCCCGCCACGGACGGCTATAACCCACCCCTGTCCCGTGTAAACCCCTGTTCCCCTGCTGAAGGAAGCCCAAAGTGAGCAGCCCCATCCGCGTTACCGTCTGGCACGAATACCGCCACGAAAAGAAGCATCCCGTCGTCCAGAAGGGCTATCCCGACGGCATGCACACCGTCATGAAGAGCGCCATCGAGGAGCACCTGGGCGACCAGGTGGTCGTCAAGACGGCCACGCTCGACCAGGATGACAACCACGGCCTGAGCGACGAAGTGCTGGCGAGCACCGACGTGATGACCTGGTGGGGCCACTGCGCCCACGGCGATGTGAAGGATGAAATTGCCGCGAAGGTCGCCCAGCGTGTGCGCGAAGGCATGGGCCTGATCGTGCTGCACTCGGGCCACTACTCGAAACCCTTCAAGCTGTTGATGGGCACCGGCTGCCATCTCAAGTGGCGCGAGGCGGCCGAGATGGAACGGCTGTGGAACGTCTCGCCCGGCCATCCGATCACCGCCGGCATGGACAAGGACTACATTCAGCTCGACCACGTCGAAATGTACGGCGAGCACTTCGACATCCCGCAGCCGGACGAGCTGGTCTTCGTCAGTTGGTTCGAAGGCGGCGAGGTCTTCCGCAGCGGCTGCGTATGGAAGCGCGGCGCCGGCCGCGTGTTCTACTTCCGCCCGGGCCATGAAACGTTCCCGCTCTACTTCAACCCGGACGTCCGCCGCGTGCTGGCCAACGGCGTGAAGTACGTCGCACCGATGCTCGGCACCGTGCCGTACCGCACGAATTCACCGTGCATCAAGGAGCCGCTCTCGCCGATCACTTCCAAGCACGAGGTGGATGAGAGTCTGCACAAGCATTGAGCGGTCATCGCACCGCCAGGACAATCACGGGACCCCGTCGGCATGGGGTCCCTTTCCATGCGCGGCATCCCCACTTGAGGACTGGCGAAGATGAACACAGGCACCTTGAGCGAGTTGCTTGATCCGCCGCGCGAGTTCAGTTTCATGCCGTTCTGGTTCTGGAACGATGCGCTGGACGAAGCCGAACTGCTGCGACAGATCGACAGCTTCGAGCGTAACGGCATCTACGGGTTCGTGATTCATCCCCGCGTGGGCCTGCCGCGCGACTGCGGATGGATGTCGCCCAAGCTGCTGGACTTCATGCGGATCGCGATCAAGGAGGGCGCGCGGCGGGAGATGACGGTCATCCTGTACGACGAAGGGATGTATCCGTCGGGCGCGTCAGCCGGGCAGGTGGTGGCGGAGAATCCCGCCTTCGCGTGCCGCGGGCTGGTGAAAGTGGATGGCGAAGTCGACGATCTGCCCGCGGAGCAGCAACTGGTTGCCGTCGTACCGCGTGCGGATGGGCGCATGGTCTCGATCATCGATCGGCCGATCGGGACGTGGATCCGGGGGCTCCACTACGCTGAAGATGATCCGCCGCGCAGCAGGAGTGACTGGTCGGCGCGCGACACGCCCGAGTTCCGCCCACCCGCGGCCGATCTGCTCAATCCTGACGCCGTCGCCTGTTTCATTCGCCTCGTCTACGACCGATACGACGTTTGCTTCGGCGAACATTTTGGCAGAACGATCCCCGCCATCTTCACCGACGAGCCGATGGTGCTGGGACGCGGCAATCAGCTCGACGCCCGGCCGGGCACCACGGGCATCCTCGAGCATGTCAATCGATTCCTTGGCGATGACTTCACGCCGCACCTGCCGGCGCTGTGGTTCGATGACGAACCGGACGCGGCGGCGCATCGCCAAGCGTACCGGCGCGCGATCAACGCGCGGCTGGAAGAGACGTACTACCGACCGCTGCACGACTGGTGCGCGGCGCACGGCATCGCCTTGACGGGCCATCCGGAAACGCCACACGACATCGGCCACCTGCGTTACTTCCAGTGGCCGGGACAGGACATCGTGTGGCGCGACGTCGAGCCGGGAGAGAAAGCCGTGTCGGGTTGGCAATCGACGCAGGCGAAATGCGCCGCGTCGGCCGCGCTGCACTTGGGGCGCCGCCGCAACGCAAACGAGTTCATGGGGGCGTTCGGACACGATGTGCCGCTGGAGCTATACGAGTGGACCGCGAAGTGGCTGCTCATTCGCGGCTGCAACCTGCTGATCCCGCATGCATACTTCTACTCGACGCGCGGCCCGCGCGTCGATGAGTGTCCGCCACAGCTTGGGCCGCATTCACCGTGGTGGCACAGCGAAGCGCTGCGACGTTTCCACCGTTTCTGCCGGCAGGTTTGTTGGCTGAACACGGACAGCCGCCACATCTGCCGCGTTGCCCTGCTGACAATGCATGACTGGCTGCCGGAGCGGGCCGCGCGGGTGCTCTTCGAGAATCAGATCGACTTCAACTACCTGGAAGCACGTCACCTGCAGTCGGATGCGGCAATCGATGAGGACGGCATCCACCTGGCCGGCATGCGGTACGAGGCGCTGGTGGTCGAAGGGCAGGATGGAATTGCTGACGAGCATACTCACCGACTCGCGGCGTTCCGCGATGCCGGTCGGGTCATCCGGTTCGAGACGAGCAATCCATCGCAGCTTGTCGCTCAACTGGAAGGACTGATCGAGCGCGACATCACGGTGGCGCCGGCATGTGCGGGCCTGCGATACCGCCTTGTCGAAAAGGCCGGCCGGCGCTGGTGCATGCTCTTCAATGAAGGCGAAACGCCGATTGAGGCGGAGGTCTGCCTGCCGGGAGCGGGACAGGCCGCATGGGTTGATCTGCAAACGGGCGCCTTGTCACCGGCCACGCTGCCCCTGGCGCTCAGGATGCGGCCCTTCGGGTTCGGCCTGCTGCAGATGGACATCTCAGCCTGACACACAGGGCTTCCGCACGATGACCGACTGGTAGTGCGTGCGCGGGCCGTCGCTCTTCCTGCCGTAGTCGACCCGGCGGAAGTCCCACAGCTCGAAGCGCGGCAGCAGCACCTGCAGCAGCGCGGCGTCCGAGTACGTCGCGAAGAAGCGCGGCGGGTCGTAGCCGTCGCGGGGGTCCGGGCCCTCGAAGTCCGGACCGCCGTGCAGGCCGATGTAGAGCAAGCCGCCGGGCTTGAGCACGCGGGCGACCTCATCCAGCACGGTCGGCAGCGTCGCCTTCGGCACGTGCAGCAGGCAGCTCATCGCGAGGATCGCCTCGAACGAGGCGTCGGCGTACTGCAGCGCGTCGAACGACATCTCACGCGTCTCGAGGCCCTTCTCGCGGCACAGATCCACGTTGCGCGGGGACAGATCGGTGGCGACCACCGGCACCCCGCGCGAGGCCAGCCACGCCGCGGCGTGACCCGGGCCGGCGCCGATCTCAAGCACGCGGGTGAGTGACAGTTCATCCAGCCGCGCGAGAAAACGCTCGAGTTCGCCGGCTTTGAAGTCGCCAAGGCCCTTGCGCTCCCGGTCGCCCGCGCGGCCGTCGTAGCCGCGAATGAGATCCTGTTTGAGGGTGTCGTCAATCATCTGGATTCTCCGCTTCCTGCCGCGCCAGTCGCTTCTGGATCACGTGCCGCATCAGGGGATCGATTGGTTCACCACACTCCGGACAGATGTCTCCCCCGCTGCCGCGCAGGTCGTAGTCACATTTCCTGCACACCAGGTCATGGGCCCGGACATGCACGCTCGGCGGAAGTGCCATGGCCAACAGCATCGAGTGCGCGGCAAATGCAGAAAAGATGCCAGGCGGAGCAAGATGCTCGCCTTTGACACCGAAGGCGACCATCACAATGCCCACAGTAACCGACTTGATCAGCAGGACACCGTGCATCAGCATGTGCGAACGCCATGCTTGCCGGCGCCACCCCGTGAGCACAAGGAACATCAGCCCCCCAGACAGTAACGTTGCGGGCGGCGCGAAATACCACTCTGACAAGTTCGGTCGCAATGATGCGAAGATGAGTATGCTGCCAAGAAGTGCGAGAACCACGGCAGCGCACGCAAGTCGCCACATTGGGAGCGGCTTGGCCAAGTCACCACTGAGCGTGAAGCCCGCAACCACGCCGATCGCCGCAAGCATGTAGAACAGGATTTCGAAACCAGCCTCGGCGATCCACAGTATGGGCAACCACGCGAGTACGCATACGAAGAGCCCGATGCGCCCCACCAGGGCGGTCGTGTCTGAATGCGATCGATGGCTGCCCTTGGCCGGCCGCATCAGCGCACCTTCACCTCCGCGCCCTTCTCACTCGACTCGTAGATCGCATCGAGCACCTGCATGGTGCGCCAGCCCTGCTCGCCGGTGCATTCCGGCTCGCGGCCGTCCGCGATCGCGTCGATGAAATCGGCCTGTACGCTGGTGACCTTGGTGGGCCGGTCCAGATTGACGGTCACCAGGCCATCATGCTCGACGCGATGAATGCTGGTGCGCTGGTCCTGGTACTGCTCAGACCAGCGCAGGCCGCCGGCTTCGGTGCCGTAGAGTTGGACGATCATCTGCTCGGGGTGGTCGTGGTGGCTGGCCCAACTGATCTCCATGGCGAGGCAGCCGCCGCCTTCCAGCCGCAGCAGGCTGACGGAAAAATCTTCCACGCTCATGGGGATGTCCGGCACGTACTTCTTGTCGAACTTCCGGTAGTTGCCGGCGCTGACCGCGGCGACCTTCGGGTAGCCCATGATGTAGAGCGTCTGGTCAAGCATGTGCACGCCCAAGTCGATCAGGCAGCCGCCGCCGGAATGGGCCTTGTCGAGGAACGAAGCGCGCCCCGGGATGCCGCGCCGGCGATGCCAGGTGGTGCGGGCGAAGTAGATCTCCCCCATCTCGCCCGACGCGGCGTAGCGCTTGAGAAACTGCACCGACGGCTGCATGCGATGGTTGTAGTGGATCGCGAGCTTGCGCTGCTTGGTCTTCGCCTTGTCCACCATCTCCTTCGCCTGCGCGGCGTTCATGGCCATGGGCTTCTCGCACAGCACGTGCAGGCCGGCGTCGAGGGCCATCATGGTCAGTGGATGATGCAGCGTGTTGGGCGTGGCGACGGAGACGACGTCGAGCTTCGCGGCGTCGAGCATCTTCTGGGCGTCGGTGTAGGTCTGCGGCACATCGAGCATCTCGGCCACACCGGCCAGGCGGGCTTCGTCGATGTCGCACAGGGCGACGACCTCGCACCGATCGGACTCCTGGTACCGCTTCACGTGTTGCCTTCCCATGCCCACACCGATCACGCCCACGCGCAGTTTCGATTGCATTTTCGACATCCGTCAGGACTCCCATGGTGGTTGACTCGGAAGCCGCCAGCATAGTGTCCGCGGCCGGCGAGGCGAATCGGGCCCGCTTTGTGCTTCCCCATGCGCAGGCGGGCGGTATCATGGTGGCAAGTGCAATTCGCCGCCGGTGAAGCGTCTACCTGACCGGGCGATGACTCAACATGACGCGGATGCCAGGACCATCGATGCTGCTTGCTCGCGGCTGCCGGGCTTCACCGGGCGGGTTGCTGTTCCTGGCGGCCGCGCTGCTCGCCGGGTGCGGCGACGTCGGCGTGCTGATCGAAGTGCAGGCCGACGGCGATCCGACCCGTGATCTGCCCCGTCTCCAACGCTTCGCGATCGCCACGGCCGGGGAGCATCCCCGCTCCGAGCTGCTGCTGCACAAGGCCATGGCCGGGCTGATGCGCCGCACCGTCGCCCACCGCGGGCACCGCATCGACGACCGCACCACCGAACTGACCGACCAGCGGGATCATCCGCTGTTGGCCTTCCGCCTGGCGAGGATCGCGGCCGCCGAACTGCAGCGCCGCGGGTATGTCTACGACGCGGCGGCGCCGCAGTTCATCGTGACCATCCTTTTCAAGCAGGGACCGTACACCTACACCGTTCCCGCCTACGCCCACTCGTACACCACGCGCGGTTCCTACGAGGACGAGGACGGCAAATGGCATACGGTCAATGAGCATCACAGCGAATTCCGCGACGAGCACACGGGCGTGATGAACGCGCTGGGCATCGCGGTGCTGTTGCTTGACCCGGCCATGCCGCCGGACGATCATGCGATGCCGTACATGTGGCAGGGCATCGCGACCACGGCGCACTCGGACGGCGACACGCCGCGCTTCGGCGCCCTGCTGATCCACGAAGTACTGCGTGAGTTTCCCCGTCCGAGCGGTTTGCCGTTCGCCCGTCGCCGCTCGTTTCGCGATCTTGCCGACGCCCAGCCTCGACGCCATGAACAAGCCCATGCCATTGTTCAGCCCGCCCCCTGAAGCCGTCCTCTTCGACTACGGCAACACGCTGATCGCCTTCGACGCCGCATCGCTGCGGCAGGTCAACGGCGCGCTCGAGACCGTGCTGCTTGAGCGCTTCGGCAAGGTGGATCGCGCGGCGTTGGACGTGCTGCGCGAGCGCGACCGGATGGCGCCGTACCAGAACGGTTTCCGCGAGAATCATCTGCCCACGATCTGCGGCAATCTCGTGCGCGAACTCTACGGCCAGGAGCCGGATGAATCGTTGCTCGCCGCGCTGCTGCGGTCTCGGTATGACTCGTTCCTGGAGGTGGCGACAGTCGGCCCGGCCGTGCGTCCGCTGCTGGAGACACTGGGCAGGCGCTTCCGGCTGGGACTCGTCTCCAACTATCCGGACGGCCGGGTGCTGCGCGAGAGCATGCGGCGGGGCGGGATCCACGACTGCTTTGATTCGATCGTGGTCTCGGGCGATATCGGCCGCGTGAAGCCGCATCCGCTGCCATTCGAGACGGCGCTGCGACAGATGCGCATCGAGCCCGATCGCGCCGTCTACATCGGCGACAACTGGCTGGCGGATATCCAAGGGCCGAAGCGGCTCGGCATGCGGGCGATCCATCTCACGCAGTATCAGACGCCGGAGCATTTCGAGAGAGACGCGGATCACCACGAGGCGGACGCCACGCTCGAGCGCCTGGATGACTTGCCCGCCCTGCTCGGCCTCTGACCCCTTCATCCCCTTCACGTGCTTCGTGGTCCATCACCGTTCGCCGGCCGCTCCATGCGGATCACGCCGAGCAACGCCAACCCCGGCAGGCCCGCAAGTACGCTCACCACGAAGAACAACTCGTAGCCGAGCGAGGCTTTCATGTGCCCGGTAAACGCCCCGGTCACCGAACCGCCGAAGTACATCAGGCTCGTGAAGAGCGCATACTGCGTCGCCGAGTAGCGCCGATTGCACTGGCCCATCAGGAAGGCGATGAAGCCGGCCGCCACCAACCCGGCGCAGAACGCCTCGACCAGCACCACCGCCACCATCAACGGCGTCGACCGACCCACCGCCGCCAACAGGAAGAACCCGAGATTCGACGCCGCCTGCAGCAAGCCGAAGAGCAGCAGCGCTCCGCGCAGCGGCATGGCGGCGACCACCACGCCGCCGAGGATCGCTCCCACCGCCATGGCGCCGAGACCGATCACCTCGCGCACCAGCGCCACCTGTGACTTGCTGAAGGCCAGCCCCTCCAGCAGCAACGGCGTGGTCATCGCATTGGCCATGGCATCCGGCAGTTTGAACAGCAGCACGAAGACCAGCACCGCCAGGGCCCACCAGCCGTGACGCCGCGCGAATTCGACCACCGGTTCGATCACCGATTCGCCCAATGTCGCCGGTTGCCGCGCACCGTCGGTCGGCTCTGGCGCGAGGGCGGTCGCGACGAGCCCTACGCCCATCAGCGCGGCCAGCGCCAGGTACACGACGCGCCACGAAGCGTACTCGGCCAGCCACAGCGCGCCGCCCCCCGCGGCCACCATCCCCAGCCGGTAGCCCTGCACGAACAACGCCGCGCCCGCGCCAAGCTCGCGGCTGGACAGCACATCCACGCGATACGCGTCAGCCACCACGTCCTGGCTGGCGACGAGGAACGCCACGACCAGGCCCATCATCACCAGCGGCCGCAGCGAATCACCGGGATGCGCCGGCCCGAGCATCGCCATCGCCGCGATGCCCGCTACGAGCCCCGCCTGCACGAGAATGAGCCAACTGCGCCGCCGGCCCCAGCCCAGCAGCCGCAATGCAAAGCGATCCATCAGGGGCGCCCAGACGAAGTTGAGCGCCAACGGCAGCGAAACGAGGCCGAAGAGCGTGATCGTCTTGATGTCGTAGTCGAGGTCCAGCAGCCACGCCTGCATGGTGGACCCGAGCATCTTGTAGACGGAGGGCAGCCCGGCCGCGAATCCCAGTGCGAGCAGCACGGCCATGCGCCGACTGAAGTAGACACGCCAAGCCCCGTTCATTCGGTCATCCGTCGCGACAGAGCCGGCGTCTTTCACGTATCCTCTCCATCCATGGCGAGCAACGAGGACGCATCACAGCCTACCAGATGGATCGTCGGATGCATGACAGGGACGAGCCTCGACGGGCTTGATGCGGCGCTGGTACGCGTCGCCGGGCGCGGGCTCGACATGCGGGCTGAATTCGTGGGGATGGTGCATCGCCCGCTCGGCGAGATGGCCGCGCGGCTGCGGGCGCTGACCTCTGGCAAGCCGCATGCCCCGATCGAGTACCTGCGCGCGGCCCGCGAGTTGGGCCAGCTTCATGCCGATGCGGTGCGCGAACTCTGCGAGGCGCATCTGCCGGCCGAGGCGACGCTGGGCTTCGTAACGGCGCATGGTCAGACGATCTGGCATGCGCCGCCGAAAGCCGAAGCGCCGAGTGCGCCGTGGGGTCAGCGGCCGGACGACGCCACGCCGCGCGGCTGCTCGTGGCAGTTGCTCGATCCATGGCCGCTGGTGCATGACCTGGGCGTGCCGGTGTGTTACGACGTGCGGCAGGCGGACCTGATCGCCGGCGGCCAGGGCGCACCGCTCTCGCCGTTGTGCGACTGGGTGATGTATCGCAGCGAGGAGCGGCACCGCTTCATCGTCAACCTCGGCGGCATCTGCAATGTCACCGCCCTGCCGGCCGGGGGCGGTCCCGAGACGGTCTTCGCCGAAGACGTCGGCCCGTGCAATCTGCTGATCGACGGGCTCGTGCGGCGCTTGTTCCCGGGACAGGAATGCGACGAGGACGGGAAGCTTTCAGCGCAGGGCGAGCCGCAGTATCTCGTGCGGGCGATCGTGCGAGAATCGCCCTTCTACCAGCGCCCGTCGCCCCGCAGCACCGGGCGAGAAGATTTCTCGGATGAATTCATCGACGAACTGCTCGAACGCGCGAAGCATGAGATGAGCAACCCGTACGACATCATCGCCTCGGCCGTCAACGCGGTGATGTGGGGGCTGAGCGATTACTGCTCGATGCTGACGGAAGTGGACATCTCGCTGCCGACGGACATCATCTACGCGGGTGGCGGGGCGCGCAACCGTACGCTGACCGATGCGCTCGCGGTGGACTTCGAACAGTACGGCCACCGCGTGATGGCCAGCGACCGGCTGGGTATCCCGTGCGAAGCGCGCGAGGCGGTGGCCTTCGCGGTGCTGGGCGCCTTGTGCCAGGACGGCGTGAGCATTTCGCTGCCGCAGGTAACGGGTGCGAAGCAGGCCCTCGTGGCGGGCACGTGGGCGGGAGGCAGGCCGTGAGCGGCGAAGGCGATCGGCCCATCCCGCCGCCGGATCGCGGGCGGCTGCTGACCGAACAGCGACTCGAAGCGGCGCGCGAGATCGATGCGCTGCCGACGGATGACGCGCTGCGGCTGGTGCACGCCCAGCACGCGCGGCTGCAGGGCGTGGTCGAGGCGGCGCTGCCCCAGGTCGCCGCGCTGGTGCGCGATGTGACCGGGCGTATGCGCGACGGTGGGCGGCTGATCTACATCGGCGCGGGAACGTCCGGCCGGCTGGGGGTGCTGGATGCTTCGGAGATTCCCCCGACGTTTCACGCGGACCCCGGGCAGGTGGTGGGCATCATCGCGGGCGGTGATGCGGCCCTGCGGCGCAGCAGCGAGGGGAAGGAGGATGATGCGGCCGGGCCGTTGGCGGAGTTCGGCGAGCTTGATGTGTGCGAGCGCGATGTGGTGATCGGCATCATGGCCGGCGGCACGACGCCTTGGGTCTGGGGCGGGCTGGCCCTGGCGCGGCAGCGCGGCTGCGTGACCGGGCTGATCTGTTGCGTGCCGGTCGAGGACGTCGCGGCGCACGAGCCGGGGCGACAGACCGAGATTGACAGCGTGACGCATGTGATCGCCCTGCCGGTCGGGCCCGAGGTCGTGACGGGATCAACGCGCATGTTGGCGGGCACGGCCACGAAGATGGTGCTGAACCTGATCGGCACGCAGGTGATGATCGAGTTGGGCACGACGTGGGGCGATCTGATGGTCGACCTGCGCGCGACGAACGCGAAGCTGCGCGATCGCGCGGCACGGATCATCATGTCGCAGACCGACCTGACGCGCGAGGACGCGCTGCGACTGCTGGAGGCGGCGTGCGGCCGCGTGAAGGCGGCGCTGGTGATGGGGCTGAAGTGCGTGGAGCTTAGGGAGGCGGATCGTCTGCTGGCGGATCACGGCGGACACCTGCGGCCGCTCCTCGGCCCGCCGCGCGATTGAGCGATCCGGGCTCGTGCCACCGGCGGCTTGTCGTGGCGCGGGCGTCTCGCACGCCGTCGGGCTGCAGGCCGGGGTGAACTGTTTACTGTGCGATCGCGCTCCTTACGCATCTCCCGTGTTTCCCGTACAATCCGCCGACCATGACTGACCGCAATACGTTTTACGTGACGACGCCGATCTACTACGTCAACGACAAGCCGCACCTGGGGCATGTGTATACGACGATGGTGGCCGACGTGGTGGCGCGCTATCACCGACTCAAGGGCGACGACACGTTCTTCCTGACCGGGACGGATGAGCACGCGACCAAGGTTTCCGACGCGGCCGAGGTGCAGGGCGTGACGCCGCAACAGTGGGCGGATACGTGCGCGCAGGCGTTCATCGACACCTTCGCCAAGCTCGAGATCCGCAACGACGATTTCATTCGCACCAGCGAGGACCGCCACAAGGAGCGCGTCACGGCCTACATCCAGGCGCTGATGGGCTCGGGCGACGTGTACGAGGGCGAGTACGAGGGCTGGTACGACGCCGGGCAGGAAGAGTACATCACCGAAAGCAAGGCGCGGGCCAACGACTACAAGTCGGAGGTCACCGGCAAGCCGTTGGTGCGTAAGAAGGAAAGGAACTACTTCTTCAAGCTGTCGGCCTACCGCCGGCCGCTGCTGGACCTCTATGCGAAATGCGACGCGGCCGGGCCGGCGTTCGTTCAGCCGGAGGCGCGCAAGAACGAGATCATCAACCGGATCAAGGAGATGGAGGACGTCCCGATCAGCCGCACCGGCACGGGCGGCTGGGGCATTCCCATTCCCGGCGAATCGGACCAGACGATCTACGTGTGGATCGACGCCCTGTTCAACTACCTGACGACCGTCGACACGAACGACCGCCGCAGGTACTGGCAGGCGGGCGCGGTGCATTTCATCGCCAAGGACATTCTCTGGTTCCACGCGGCCATCTGGCCGGCGATCCTCATGGCGCTGGCCAAGTGCGATGGGTACGCGTGGGTGAACCTCCCCTCGCAGGTCTACTCGCACAGCTACTGGGTCAGTAAGACCACCGGCGAAGGCGGCGAGGAAACGCTGACCAAGATGAGCAAGTCGCTGGGCAACTTCCTCGATCCGGCGACGATCGACCGCATCGTGGGCGAATTCGGCCTTGACATGCTGCGCTACTTCCTCGCGACGCGCGGACCGCTGGGCGTGTCCGATGCGCAGTTCTCGCCGGAGATCTACGCCGAGGTGTACAACGCGGATCTGGCCAACACGTACGGTAATTCGTGCAGCCGCGTGGGAAACATGATCGGCAAGTACTTCGACGGCAAGACGCCGGAGCCGGGCGAGCCGGTGCAGACCAAGGGCCGGTATGACAACGCGGCCAGTGAATCGCTCGGAGCTTACATCGCGGCATTTGACAAGCTCGATCTTGCGGGCGCCGCGGAGGCCGCGCTGGGACTGGTGCGGTCAGTCGATGCGTATATCGACGAGACAAAGCCCTTCACGCTGGCCAAGGACGAGGCGAACCTGCCGCAGGTGGCGACGATCCTCTACAACTGCGCCGAGGCGCTGCGCATCGCGACGCTGCTGCTGTGGCCGTTCCTGCCGGATCAATGCGGGGTGCAACTTCGCAGGATGGGATTCGGCGAGCATGCAGAAACGCTGGCGGGCAAGCCGTCGGTGGCGCCTGGCGAAGGCAGGCTGGAGCAATGGTGCCTTTGGGGGCTGCTCAAGCCCGGTACGCCGATCGAAAAAGGCGATGCGCTGTTCCCACGGTACGACACAAAGAAGAAGTGATCGCAGACATGATGATCAATGGGAGAGGCCCAGGGATGTAACCCCTGGGCTTCGTTGTTCGCTTACAGCGGACACTATCGCTCGGGAACGATGATGGCGCCGAGACCGATGAAGCGCACCTTGTCGCTTGCCAGGTCGTAGCGCACGCGGCGGGCGGGATAGGTGGTCGGGTCGCCGGTGTTGGTCAGTTGCACCCACTGGCCGGGCTCGCTGAACAGGTTGACCACGCGGGCGTGGACATCGAAGTCGGCGCTGTCGGCCTCGACGGTTCGCGTTTCGGTAACGAAGCGCACGCGATTGGATAGCATGCCCGGGATGCCGCGCGCGTGCAGCGAAGCGAGTTGCGGCTCCTTGGCCTCGCCCTTCTCGATCGCCTCGACGCCGCCGATGTCATCGAAACGCGCCTCCAGTTCATCCGCGTAGAGCCGGAAGCGTTTCTTCTCGCCCAGCGGCTGATGCACCATCTGAACGTTCTCGCGCATCACCGCGTTGTTGCGGCCGATGTCCACCCGCAGATCGCGATCCCAGCGGAAGTACCACCGGCCCTTGCCTTCGAGATTCGACGCCTCTTCCAGGCCTTCCGCTTCCGCGATGGCGTCCTCGAACGGCTTGTCGCTCTCGTCGGCTTTGGCGCCGGCCTCGCCCTTGACTGCGGCCTTCGCGTCCTCGGCGACAAGGTCCTCGATCAGCATTCGCCCGGCACTGTCGATCAACACCTGCTGCGCCTCTCGGCGGTAGTCGATGGACCGGCCGGACAGGTACAGTCGCTGGGCCAGTTCGCCGCCGATCCTGTCCGTCCAGTTGTCGTACTGCAGCACGGTGTCCTGTTTCGAGCGCGGGAGCATCCAGCCGACGACCCGCAACACCTGCCGGCCGGCCAGATCGAGGGCCAGGTCATCCGCGGCGTCCGCATTCCTGTCGGCGTTCGCCTCCGCGTCCGGTGTCAGCAGCACGCGGGCCCGATCCGACCAGACCTGCACGCGCTCCCGTTCGTCACGTGAATCAACGTGGACGTTGCCGTAGAAGTTGGCCGTGCCGTCGGCGTTGCTGAAGTGCATCTGGTCGGACCAACCGATGCGCGTGGTGGTCAGCTTGTCGTCGCCGCTGTCGTTCTTGCCATTGCGCGGCTCGCCGGGCGCCGCCTCGAGCCGCCCACCGGTGATCAGGACTTCCCGCCCCTCGACGCCCCCGATCGGCCGCATCACCGGGCCGCGGCTCTGGTAAGTCATCCAGCCGGGGCCAACGACCTGGGCTTGCCCGTCGTCGCGCACGAGCGTGACGTGCATGCCCGCGAGCGTGCCGGACTGCCGCCGTACCTCCGCCGGCGCCTTGCCGGCGCCGAACAGCTCAAGCACCTCCAACTGCGGATCGGCGGCGACGCGATCAGCCGTCAACGTCGTCTTCTTGCGCGGCAAAGTGATACGGACGTCGCTGCGTGCGTTCAGACTGGTTACGACCAGTTGGCTCGCCGGTTCGGGCGTCAGCGTCGTCGTGGCGACCGGCGCTGCGGCCACGTCAGTCGGCTGTTCCTCGGCGAGGACAGGGCCCTTCGGCAGGGAATCAACCATCCGCGCGGCGTCCTGGTTCTCGACGCGTTCGATGTCCACGTCCAGCTCGCCGGCCTCGATTCTCTGGTCGGCCATCGCGGCGTCGATGTCGCCGAATGCCTCGATCCGCCGCGGGTCCAGTTGACCCGTGTCGTTCGGCTCGACGAAGACCTTGAGCGTGCGGGCGGCCACATCCAGCGGCTGTTCGAGTTCTTCTCGCCGTGTCGATTCAGCGCGCGTCACGAGCCTGGCCCGCCCCGCGTTCGCGGCGTTTCCGCCCTCGGCGGAGATCGCGCGGACGACCGTTTTCCCCGAGGCGCCCGGATCCGTGAAGCGCAGGGCGAGTTGTTCGGTGTCAAGGTCGAAGTCGGGATGGCGCGTTTCGACATCGCCCCGGAAAGCCACGCGTTTCAGGGCGCGGATGAGCAGCGGATCGGATTCGCTGACCTGATTCGGGTCGCGCAGGAAGAAGTCAAGGTCGATGCCGCGCTGCCAGGTCACGGCGAGCGATCCCGGCACCGCGTCGTCCGACACTTCTGGACCCGCATCTGGTGTCACGCGTTCTTCCCTTGGATCAAGGCGTCCCGGCCCCGACCAGACGCCGCGCCCTTCGTTCTGGTAGACCACCAGCCTCGCATCGGTGTCAGGCAGCGCCGCGATGGTGCCGAGCGACTCCGAGGTCATCGTCAGGGGCGTGTCGCGCGAGCCGGTCAGTCGAATACGGCGTTGGCTGGCCAGATAGTCGGCCCGGGCCGCCTTGAGCGCCTCGGTGCGGGTGTCGCCGTCCGCGCCGCGTTCGCGGATGACGGTGACCGGCGCGAGTTCGGCGAGCATGTCATCGGGGCCGGCGACATCGGCCGGCGCTTCTTCGGGTTCGACCGGGTTCACGGTCAACGGGCCGTCCCATGTGACGTACACGTCGTCATCGTCGACGGGGGCCAGGGCATGCAGGGCGAAGAGATCCTCGTATGCCATTGGAATCCGCCGCGCTTCGGGGGCGCTACTGGCCGGCCGTATCCGCGGCCGGGTGTCGCTGCGGCGGCTTGGGTTGGATGCCAGGGCGGGCCTGCTCGTTCTTTCGCGCGGCTCGGACCCATCCGCCCCGGACTTGACCGCATCCTCGACGCGCCAGCGGCCCCCGGTGGCGAAGTGCACGAGCATCTGCTGGGCGTCTTCCACGCGTGTCCGGTCGCCGCGGATGAGAATCTCGTCGGTGAGTTCGGCGATGTACCACTGGACCCGCGACCCGCTATCGGCCTGCTGTCCCACTGGCGGCCGGTCTGAAGCGCGGGCGTCACCGCCATCCGCTCGATCGGGCTTTGACGCGACCTGGCGTGAAACGGGGTCGCGCATCTTGATGCGCAGCAGTCGTCCGTGGTGCACGGTGAGGTTGACCAGCGCATTGGCGACGGTGTTGTAGGTCAGGTCGAGTCCATCACCGGTGAAGTCGAAGCGCGGCCCGGTGATGTGGATCGGCCCCCTGCTCTGGATGAGCGTGCGATCCATGTAGAAGTTCGCGTGGTCGAGGTACGCGCGCAGTGCGACGTGCGGCGAACCGGCGCCGTAGATCGGCGCTTCGCCCGGCGGCGATTCGTAGAGCGTGACCACCACTGCCTGGCGTCCGCCGGACAGGATGCCTTCCTGGATCTCGCCCTGCGGCGCGAGGATGCGGCCCTCGGGCGCATTGATGACGACGCGCCGGTTCTCATCGACGCGAATGATCACGCGCGGCAGGACGACGAAATGCCGGCCCTCGGCCAGCGGCCGCGCTTCCTCGCCCTGGATCTCGATGGTGGTTTCCTGCTTGGGCAGGCGGCAGACGAACAGCACATCGCGCACCCGCGTGGGGCGCACGGTGCGTCCGTCGCCGGCGTGGGCCAGGTCCGGCGGCGGGGCCATGCGATCGCGCGGGATGACACGCTCGGCGTCCTGCGGCGTCGCGCCCGACTCGCCGGCCGACAAAGCGATCAGCAGGATGATCCCGGCGAGCAGGAACGCGCCAGCGGTGATCAGAATCCGGTAGGCCATTTGGACTATTCTATCCGGCCGCGCGGGCGGTCGCACATTCTCTGGGGGCGGGTTATCATCGGCATGAGAGCCCTCAAGCCAACGCGATCAGGAGTCCTCGGCATGCTGGACAGGATCTTCAAGGCATACGACATTCGCGCGACGTATCCGGACATGCTCAACGAGCAGAACGCGTGGAAGATCGGCTACGCCACGGCGCAGTTCCTGCCGCACGCGGCCGGCTGTACAGGTCGTGCGACGGTGCTGGTCAGCCGCGACATGCGCCCGAGTTCGCCCGAACTGTGCCAGGCGTTGTCCGATGGGCTGCGGGCCGGGGGTGTGGACGTAATCGACTTGGGCATGGCCGACACCTCCATCCAGTACTTCGCGATCAACTTCCTCGGCGCATGCGGCGGCATCCAGACCACGGCCAGCCACAATCCGATCGAGTACAACGGCTTCAAGATCTCGGGACGCGAAGCCCGGCCGATCGGCGCGGACACCGGCCTGAAAGAGATTCAGCAACTCGCCTTGAAGCTGCCGGAAGACTACGGGCCGGGCGCGCTGGAGCCGACGGGCAAACTCGAGGAACGTGACCTGTGGGCGGCGTATCGCGAGCACATCCTCAAGTTCTTCATCCCGCCGAAGCAGCCGATGAAGGTGTTCGTCGATGCGAGCAACGGCATGGGCGGCGTGTTGGTGCCGAAGGTGTTCGAGGGGCTTGAGAATCTCGAGATCATTCCGCTGAACTTCGAGATCGGCAAGGGCTTTGCCCACGAACCGAACCCGCTCGTGGCCGAGAATATGGTTCCGACCCAGGAGGGTACGAAGCAGCACGGGGCGGCGATGGGCGCGTGCTTTGACGGAGACGCCGACCGGTGCATGTTCACCGACGAGCAGGGCAACATCCTCGGCTGCGATCACCTGACGGCGCTGCTGGCCGGCTACTTCGCGGAGCAGGACCCGGGCACGGCGATCGTCTACGACCTGCGCTCAAGCAAGGCGGTGGAGGAGACGATCAAGCAGCACCATTGCACACCGATCCGCAGCCGCGTGGGACATGTGTTCATGAAGGCGGCGTTGCGGGAATCCGAGGGCATTTTCGGCGGCGAGCTTTCCGGCCATTTCTACTACCGCGACAACTACTACGCCGACTCGGGGGCGATGACCTTCGCGAAGGTGATCAGCATCCTCGGCCAGAGCGATCGCACGCTCAGCGCGATGATCGCGCCGTTCAGGAAGTACCCGCAGTCGGGCGAGATCAACTTCAGGACCGAGGACAAGGAAGGCGTGCTGTCAGCGCTGAAGGACAAGTTCCACGGCGTGGCGGATATCGACGAACTGGACGGCGTGACGATCGATGCGTGGGACACGAAAGTGGATGTCTTCGGCGAAACACGCGAGGCCGGGGGATTCTGGCTGAACGTGCGTCCGAGCAACACCGAGCCGCTGCTGCGCCTCAACGCCGAGGCGAAGGACGAGGCGACCTTGCAGCTCGTGCTGTCGCAGATCTCGCCGATGCTGGGGACGCCGGCGGAGGGACATTGAGGAAGAAGAGAGCGACGAAGCGACGAAGCGAATGAATCGTATCGGGCAAGGCGTCTGGAGGTGATCGCTTGATTGACAGAATCCACGTGTCGAAGCGTTGCGGCGGGTGGACCGGCTTGCTCTTGCTCGCCGCGCTGGTCATGTCCGGCGGTTGCACGAGTGTGCCGGCGATGCCTGATGACATTCAGGGCTACGATCGCGAGATGTCGCACGGCTACGCGCTGGTTCACACGCTGGCTTCGAAGAACAGCGGCGTGGACAAGATTCTGATCATCCGCGGCGCCCCCACGCCGACCAAGGACATCATCAACCGGATCGCCGCGATGTTCGGTGAACTCGACGGCACGCTTCGCGACTGGGCGGACAGCGACCCGGCGCTCGTCCTCGACCACCGCGGCCTGCCGGTGATCGAAGCCGCGTCACGCGAGACCGTCGAGCAATCGATGACCCAGGAGATGCTGTGGGGCGGCGACTTCGAACTGCGGCTGCTGATGAGTCAGACCGAATCGCTCAACTACGGCTGGGGGCTGCTGTCCGCCCTGGCGGGCCGGGAGAAGGACGAGAAGCGCTCGAAGACACTGAGCGAATACGCCCGGCAGTGTCAGTCCCTTCGCAAACAGGTCATCGAGCGGCTGGCGTCACTGCAGAAGCAGTAGTGGCCACCCGTCCCGCCCGGCCGGACCCTCTGGAGCCTTCCATGACACCTAAGCAAGTGCTGCAACTGGCCAAGCAGGAGAACATCGAATTCATCGACTGCCGCTTTCTCGACTTCCCCGGCCTGTGGCAGCACACGACGTACCCGGTCACCGAACTCACCGAACAGAGCTTCGTCGACGGCTTCGGCTTCGATGGCTCATCGATTCGCGGCTGGCAGGCGATCAACGAGTCGGACATGATCATCGTACCGGTGGCCGACACCGCGAAGATCGATCCTTTCGCCGACCGACCAACGCTCTCGCTGATCTGCGACGTCAAGGATCCGATCACGAAGAAGGAGTACTCGCGCGACCCGCGCTCGATCGCGCGGAAGGCGGCGGCCTACCTCAAGAAGAGCAAGTTGGCCGATACCGCTCTCTTCGGGCCTGAACTGGAGTTCTTCATCTTCGACAACGTCTGGTACGACCAGACGATCAACGAGGCGACCTACCGGGTGGATTCGGCCGAGGGCATCTGGAACCGCGGCCGCAAGGACGTGACCAACCTCGGCTACCAGGTGCGGCAGAAGGAAGGCTACTTCCCCTGCCCGCCGATGGACACGATGCACAATCTGCGCGGGGAGATCGTGGCCGTCATGCAGCAGATGGGCATCGCGGTCGAGTGCCATCACCACGAGGTCGCCACCGGCGGCCAGGGCGAGATCGACCTGCGCTACCAGGAAATGGTGCACATGGCCGACACGTGCATGCTGTATAAGTACATCGTGAAGAATGTCGCCGCGCGGCACGGCAAGGTGGCGACGTTCATGCCCAAGCCGCTGTTTGCGGACAACGGCTCGGGCATGCACACGCACTTTTCGCTGTGGAAGGCGGGCAAACCGCTGATGGCCGGGCGGCATTACGCGGGGCTGTCGCAGATTGGGCTGTATGCCATCGGCGGCATCCTGAAGCACGCGCCGTCGCTGCTGGCTTTCACCAACCCGACGACCAACAGCTACAAGCGGCTGGTGCCGGGCTACGAGGCGCCGATCAACCTTGTCTACTCCTCGCGCAACCGCTCGGCGGCCATTCGCATCCCGGTCTACCAGGACAATCCGAAGACCAAGCGCATCGAGTTTCGCTGCCCGGACTGCTCGGCCAACCCGTACCTTGCCTTCGCGGCGATCGTGATGGCCGCCATCGACGGCATCCGGAACAAGACCGACCCGGGCAACCCCGTTGACAAGGACATGTACGACCTCGAGCCGGAGGAGTACCTGTCCATCCGCTCCACGCCGCGCAGTCTCAATCGCGCCCTGACGGCGCTGGAGGAGGATCATGCCTATCTGCTGGAGGGCGACGTGTTCACGGAAGACGTGATTCACTACTGGGTGATGTACAAACGGGAGAATGAGGTCAATGCCCTGAACGTGCGGCCGCACCCGTTTGAGTTCTGCATGTACTTCGACATCTAGATCTGCGAGGACTGGACCGCGGTGTAGTCCTGCCGCGCCTCTTCGGCGGTCAGCAGGTCTTCCACCTCATCGTAGTTCTCGACGATCTCGCGCAGGGAGCGCGTGTTCTGTTTGCGCAGGTCGGTTTGGATCGTGCGCGGCTTCAGGCCCAGGAACGGGAAGACGGTCCGGTCGAACAACGCCTGCGGCTGTTCGGCCAGTTGCTCATAGCTGATGAGGACGGCCCGCACCATGACATCCGGACAGGCGATCACCTCCTCCAGCTTGCCGCGCGTGTGGGCGCAGTATCCGCGGATGCCTTCCCGGTCCAGCGTGATCGTCGGTTCCTTCCGGGCTTGCCCATTCTTGAGCAACCACTGCCCGCTGGCCACGGCCGCGCGGATGGAGACGTACTGCCGGGCGAGCGACTGCCGGTAGAGCACGATGAACTTCACTCGGGGAAAGCGCGCGGCCAGACGATCGATACCGATACCCCGATCCTCGAGTTGGGCGAAGTGAATCTTCACCACGGCGATGCCCGGGCCCAGCGCGTTGAGTGACCGCTCGATGTGCTGAAAGGCTTGGTCCGGCGGCTCATCCAGGGCCAATCCCTCGGCCAGTGACGGGTTCAGCACCTCGCCCAGCGTCCTGAGTTGCGGAATCGATTCAAGGTAACTGACCAGGAGATTGCTGCCGTCGCGTCCGGCGCTCAGGACGAAGCACGTGTCGCGTGGCCGGGGAAATCCCACCCAGCGCCGCCATCGCAACCACCGTCGGTGGCGCGCCCGCTTCCTGTTCAATACGTCCTCGGCTGGACCACCCATCAACGGCCTCCGCCCAGACAGTCACTTCTCCGCCCCGTCGCGTTGGCCCCCGCCAGCGTCACGCCGCATTCGAATCCGCCGCGCCGGTGTTCGCGGCCCCCTCCGCGTCGTCCGCGGGCGTGAACTCCGGCTCGTACCCATCGGCGACCACCTCGCCCTTGGTGTTGCGGACCACGGGCACGGGATTCTCGGCCACGTGCTTGTGCCATGCCTGCTCGAGCGTCTTCTGCTTCTCCTCCTCGACGCCCGACCACGCGGCGCGGCCCCGGCATTTGGGGAAAGCCGAGCAACTCAGCCAGAAACCGCGCTTCGAATCGCGCATGTAGAGCGGCTCGCCGCACTTCGGGCAGGGGATATCCGTCGTAAGCGGCGAGGCCTTGGGCAGCACGACGGTGTGCTTCTTCGGATCGAGCTTGACGATGCCCTTGCAGGCGGGGTAGTTCTCACAGCCAAGGAACGGGCCGAAGCGCCCGGTTCGCTTGGTCATCGCCCCGCCGCACTCGGGACAGGCGATGTCCGAAACCTCGGCCTTGACCGGCTTGCCTTCCCGGTCAATCGGCGCGGCGTAGTCGCAATCCGGGTACTGGCTGCACGAGAGAAAACGCCCGTTCTTGCCGAAGCGGTAGACCGTGCCCGCCCCGCACTTCGGGCAGTTGTAGGGCGCCGGCTCCATTTCGGCCTTGGCATGGGTCATCATCTCGTGGGCGCGCTCGAGATTCTCCTTGAACGGCCCGTAGAACTTGTGGAGCATTTCCACCCAGTCGTGATGCTCGGTCTCGATCTTGTCCAGCTCGTCTTCCATCTCCCGGGTGTAGGCGACATCCATGATGCGCGGGAAGGCTTCGACCAACTTGTCAGTGACCACGCAACCCAAGTCCGTCGCATACAGCCGACGGTCGCGCGGGGCGAGCTGCAGGACGTACTTGCGGTCCTGGATCGTCTGGATGATCGCGGCATACGTGCTGGGCCGGCCGATGCCCTCTTCCTCGAGCTTCTTCTGAAGTGAAGCCTCGGTGTAACGGGCGGGCGGACTGGTGAAGTGCTGGGTCGGATCGATCTGCAGCGGGGCCAGTTCCTGGTCTTCTTCCAGCTTCGGAAGGATCGCATCATCCCCGCTGGGCAGGCCCGTAGCCTTGTAGAAGCCCTCGAACACCAGCGTGCGGCCGTTGGCGCGGAACGTGGCCGTGCGGCCGCCTCTCTTGGCATCGATCAGAACGGTTGTCGCGTCCCACTCGGCCGGCACCATCTGCGAAGCCAGGAACCGTTCCCAGATCAGGCGGTAAAGCTTGTACTGCTCCTCGGACAGGTCCTTCTGCACCCGCTTGGGCGTGATGGTTACATCGGTGGGCCGGATGGCCTCGTGCGCTTCCTGTGCGTCTCGGTTGCTCGAACTGTAGAAGTTCGGCTTCTCGGGCAGGTACTTGTCGCCCCACTCCTTGCCGATGTAGCCGCGCGCCATGTTGAGCGCCTCACCCGACAGGTGCGTCGAGTCGGTACGCATGTACGTGATCAGACCGGTCTGCCCTTCAGCGCCGTGAATGTCGATGCCTTCGTAGAGCTGCTGGGCGACACGCATGGTGCGCTGGAGGGCGAAGCCGAGCTGGTTGGCCGCGGCCTGCTGGAGCGTGCTGGTGATGAACGGCGCCGGCGGCTTCGAGCGCGTGCGCTTGGTTTCGATCGAGCGCACGCGGAAGTCCGGCCGCTCGTCCGCCACGTGCCCTTTCAGGCGCGTGCGGAATTTGCTCATTCCCTTGCCCTTCGGGTCCTGCCATTCTTCCACATCATCCACGGCGAACCCGAGGAATTCGGCGACGCCGCGTGCCTCATCCGTGTCCACGGCCTTGAAGTTCTCGCCGTCGACTTCGACCAGCTCGCCCCGCACGCACGCTCGCTCGCCCAGCCACGCGAGCTGCTCGCGGACCGTGCGGCCCTTCTTGTCGTTGCTGGACTCGAGGAAAGCCGCCCACTCGTCGGCAAGCCCTGGCGCCTTGGCCAGGCCGGTGGCGAAGATGCCCGTGATCTTCCAGTATTCCTCAGGCATGAACGCTTCGATGGCGCGTTCACGTTCGACCACCAGACGCACCGCCACCGATTGCACGCGCCCCGCGCTCAGCTTGCCCGCCACCTTCTTCCACAGCAACGGCGACACCTGGTAGCCCACGATGCGATCAAGGATCCGCCGCGCCTGCTGCGCGGCGACGCGGGTGTCATCGATCGGGCGGGGGCTGGCGAACGCGTGCTCGATCTCGCTCTTGGTGATCGCGTTGAAGACGACGCGCTTCGCGGCGCTGCCATCCACCCCCAGAGATTCGGCCAGATGCCAGGCGATGGCTTCGCCTTCACGGTCGAGGTCAGTGGCGAACCAGACGTCGGCGGCCTTTTTCGCCGCGCGTTTCAGTTCGGTGATTGTCTTTTTCTTGTCGGAGAGGACCTCGTACGTCGGCTCGAAATCCCTCTCGAGGTCGACGCCCGGTACGGGGTTCTTCACGCCCTTGGGGTTGCGCGGCGGCAGGTCGCGCACGTGGCCCACGCTGGCCATGACCACGTAGTCCCTGCCCAGATACTTGTTGATCGTCTTGGCCTTTGTGGGGCTCTCAACGATGACCAGGTGCTTGCCCTCGGCGTCCGCGGCAGAGACCCCACGCGAACCGCCGCCGCCACGCGATGAACGCTTGGCCGATCTTTTCTTCGAAGACCTTTTCTTGCTCGCCTTTTTCTTCGCCATGGGCGGTTTCACCCCGGAGTCTAGGGGTCGCGACGGGTCAATGGCCCGCCAAATCCACGTTGGAACATCGGCGGATAACTTGAGCAACCTTGAGGACGCTTGTCAAGGCATACCCGTAAATCATGGTTTCCTATGACTTTGCAGGCCCCGCCACACAAGGGGGCCAACCGGGAGGCACCGGAGCGGGCGGGCATACCGCCAAACGCTCTCCAAACATCGCCGAGCCGCATCTGCGCACTGTCGCTTATGCGCCGCCGTTCGTCAAGAAGCCCGACGCGCCGGCGACCAAGGTCAGTCGAGCAGTGCCGCTGTGCGCTGAACACGCCGCGTGGCAGAGATATTCGCGGCGTCCAGCCAGTACACACCGGCAAACCGCTTGAGCCATGTCCGCTGTTGCTTGGCGAAGCGGCGCGTCTGGACCTTGGTCTGCTCGTAGGCCTCTTCCATCGAGATCTCGCCGCGCATCGCCGCGAGCACCTGCTTGTAACCCAGCGCCTGCCGCGCCTGCGAGTCGGGCGGCCCCAACCGCCCTTCCCGTTCCAGCCGGGTCACTTCCTGGGGCAGTGACTCGCCATTCGGGCAGATCTCGGCGGCTAGGGCCGGCTCGACCTTCGCCGGAAAGAACATCGCTTTCACCCGCAGGTTGATGCGCGGGTTGATGTCCGCCGCCGACCAGTGCAGACCGACGAGGAGGAACCGGTTTCCGGGTTTTGCGTCTCGGGTCTGGCCGGAGGACGCCATGCCCCCGCCCCCCTCCGCTTTCTGCCTTCGTGCCTCCGTGCCTTCGTGCCTTTGCGCCTCCCCCCCTTCGTCGCTCCGTCGCTCCGTCGCTTCGTCGCGTCCCCATTGCGTCTGGCTCGCACTGATCGGCCGGCCGGTCAGGTAATGGACCTCCAGCGCCCGGGTCAGCCGCTTGCGATCGTTCGGATGAATGCGTGCTGCAGCGGCCGGGTCCACGTCGGCCAGCCGCCGGTGCAATTCGCCCGTCTCCAGTTCGCCCATGGCGTCGCGGAACGCCCGATCGATCGGCGGCCCGTCGAACAGACCTTCGAGCAAGGCCTTGATATAGAGGTTGGTCCCTCCCACCACGATCGGCCGCACGCCCGACGACTGGAGGCGTTCGATCAGTTCGCGCGCCCGCTCGAGCCAGTTGGCCACGGTGTAGCGCTGCCCGGGCTCGACGATATCGATCAGATGATGCACCGCGCGGCGGCGCTGCTCGGGCGAAGGCTTGGCCGTGCCGGCATCCATGTGGCGGTAGATCTGCATGGAGTCCGCCCCGATGATCTGCCCGGGCTGGCCATCGATCTCCCCCAGCCGCTCGGCCAGCCCCACGGCGAACTCACTCTTGCCGCCGGCGGTGGGACCGAGGATGACAATGGGGTGCGGGGTGGGCATGGCCATACGATGCGATGCGGACAGTGATCTGGCAAGACCGATCACATCGGCCCCGTATCCTCGAACTCCCCATCGATCCAGGATGCATCGTTCTGCGCGATCGCGTACGGCTCGTCTTCGAACTTGATCTTGACGACGGCCGCCAGAGGGTCGGGGCACGTTTCCGGCAGGCCGCTGATGCGCCAGCGGGCGTTGGTCATCGGTTCGACCTTCAGCGGCTGGCCGGTGGTCAGCAGTGTGGCAGCGCGGATGGCGGGGCCGATGCGGCTGATGACGATGTGCTCGACGGGGTAGTAGAAGATGGTCAGGTAGGCCGTCTTGCCGCGCTGGGTGAACATGCCGTAGTGGTAGCACGCCCCCTGCCCGCCAAGGAAGGCACCGTCGGAGCGGCGGTAGTAGATGTAGCCGGGGCGCGTCTCGAAGATTGCTTCTTCGTGGCGCTTGAGCCACTGGCCGATCTGCTTGAGCACGTCGCCTTCGCGCTCGGTGGGATAGCCCTGGCCATCGGGGCCGATGTTGAACAGGAAGTTGCCGCCCAGGCGCACGGCCTCGACGAAGCTGAACAGCACCTGTCCGGCGGTCTTGTTCGCCACCGAGTGATGCAGGTAGCCCCAGTTCGGTGCGAAGTTGAGGGTCATGCACGCTTCCCACGCGCGGCTGGCATCCTCATCCGGATGCACGCGCTGCTCGGGCGTGCCGAAATCCTCCGGCAGGCCGGATCGGTTGTTGATGAGAATGTGCGGCTGGAGCTTGCGCACATCGGCATTGAGCCTGGCCGACTGATAAAACTCGGCCGGCGTCGTGTCGATGCGCGAGCCCGTCCAGGTGTTAGCCCCGGGCGTGCGCGAGCCGGGGATGGCCGATACGTCGTACCAGAGAATGTCGACGTGGCCGTAATTGGTCATCAACTCGCGCACCTGCGTGTGGACTTCCTGGGTGATGGCCGGGTGTTCGTCGGCGTGGTGGGTCGGATCCCAGAACCCGCGCCAACGCCAGTTGACCAGTGAGTAGTAGAAGCCAACCTTCAACCCCGCGCGGCGGATGGCCTGCACGTACTCGCTGATGAGATCCCGCCCGGGTCCGGTCTTCGTGGCGTTGAAGTCGTGCGTGGCGGTGTTGAAGAGGCAGTAGCCATCGTGATGCCGCGTGGTGAGAACCACGTATCGCGCCCCGGCGTCGACCGCCAGTTGCGCGATGCGGTCGGCCCAGTCGGGAGCGGGCTTGAAGGCAGCCGCCAACTGGTCGTACTCGCCAAGGGGCATCATGTCGCGGCTGACAATCTGCTCGCCGCGGGCGATCTGCGAGTAGCAGCCCCAGTGGACGAACATGCCGAACTTCGCGTCTCTGAACCAGGCCAGGCGCTGATCAAGGCTGGGTGTTGTCATGTTGGGCATGGTCTCCGGCACAGTCCGTACTCGCAAACTGCTCAACGCAGACAGCGTCGCCGGCGAGTGGCGGAAGCCTTTGCCGCACTTACGCCGCAGTGCTACGATGCATCGCCGGTGGTGGACTGGTGGCCCGCGCCTGACCAGTGATACGCTATCAGACTCAAGAGACGAGGCCTATGATGAGCAATCCCTTCGACGCGAAGGCGGCGGTGGACACGCCGCTTGGTAAGCGCACCGTCTATCGACTCGATGCCCTGACCACGGCGGGGCTCGGCGACACCAACCGGCTGCCCTACAGCATCAAGGTGCTGCTCGAGGCGGTGCTGCGGAACGTGGACGGTTACGTGGTGACCGAAGACCACGTGAAGGCCCTGGCCGGGTACGAGGCGAAGAACGTGGGCGACCAGGAGATTCCCTTCAAGCCCGGCCGGGTGGTGCTGCAGGATTTCACCGGCGTACCGGCCGTGGTGGACCTCGCGGCGATGCGCGACGCGATGAAGGCCATGGGCGGCGATCCGCAGAAGGTCAACCCGCTCGTGCCGTGCGACCTGGTCATTGACCACTCCGTGCAGGTCGACGCCTTCGGCTCGGACGCGGCCCTGACCATCAACTCTGAGAAGGAATTCGAACGCAACAACGAGCGCTACCAGTTCCTCAAGTGGGGCCAGCAGGCGTTTGCCGACTTCTCCGTGGTGCCGCCGGCCACCGGCATTGTGCACCAGGTGAACCTCGAGCGGCTGGCGAAGGTCGTCTGGGAATCGGATGACAGTGAGGCAACGCCGCTCTACCCCGATTCGCTGGTCGGCACCGACAGCCACACCACGATGATCAACGGGCTGGGCGTGCTGGGCTGGGGCGTCGGCGGCATCGAGGCCGAGGCGGTCATGCTCGGGCAGCCGATCTACATGCTCATCCCCGAAGTCGTCGGCTTCAAGCTGACCGGCCAACTCCCGGAAGGCGCCACGGCCACCGACCTGGTGCTCACCGTCACGCAGATGCTTCGCGCCCACGGCGTGGTGGGCAAGTTCGTCGAGTTCTTCGGCCCGGGCCTGGCGAGCATGCCGCTGGCCGACCGGGCGACCATCGCCAACATGGCGCCCGAGTATGGTGCGACGATCGGCTTCTTCCCGGTAGACGAACAAACCACGCGCTACCTCGATCTGACCGGCCGGGACACGAAGCTCATCGAAGCGGTCGAATGGTACTGCAGGCTGCAGGGCCTCTGGCGCAACGATGACTACGCCATCGAGTACTCGGCCGCACTGGAGTTGGACATGGGTGACGTGGAGCCCAGCCTGGCCGGGCCCAAGCGCCCGCAGGATCGCATCGCCCTCTCCGACATGCAGCCGGCTTGGAGCGAGGCGCTGGTCGAGACCTTCGGCAAACATTCACGCGCCGCCGTGGCGGCGCCGCAGCAGGATCCGGTCGGCTACTCCGAGATGAATGTGGCGACGATCACCGAAGAGGCGGGCTTCGCCGGCGTCACGGTCAGCTACGACGGACAGCAGTTCGACCTGACGCACGGGGCGGTGGTCATCGCCGCGATCACCAGCTGCACCAACACCAGCAATCCCGACGTGATGGTCGGCGCCGGCCTCGTGGCCCGCAAGGCGGTCGAGCGCGGCCTGAGGCGCAAGCCCTGGGTCAAGACCTCGCTCGCCCCCGGTTCGAAGGTGGTGACCGACTATCTCGAAAAGTCCGGCCTGAACAGGGACCTCGACGCCCTGGGCTTCAATCTCGTGGGCTACGGCTGCACGACGTGCATCGGCAACTCCGGCCCGCTGCCCGAGCCGATCGCCGAAGCGGTGCAGGAGAATGATCTCGTCGTCTGCTCCGTCCTCTCGGGCAATCGCAATTTCGAGGGCCGCGTCAATCCGCACGTCAAGGCCAACTACCTGGCTTCCCCGCCGCTGGTGGTGGCCTACGCGATCGCGGGCACGGTCGACATCGACTTCAACGATCAGCCCATCGGCATCGATAAGGACGGCGACGAAGTATTCCTTTCCGACATATGGCCGTCGCGTGAGGAGATTGCGAAGACAGTCGAAGCCTCGGTCTCGCGCGAGCAGTTCGAGCAGCAGTATGCCTCGGTATTCGAAGGTTCTTCCGAATGGAAAGCCATCGAAGCGCCGACCGGCGCGCTCTACGACTGGGACGATGCCAGCACATACGTGCGGCTGCCCACCTTCTTCCAGGACCTGGCGCCACAGCCGCAACCGATCCAGCCGATCGAAGGCGCGCGGTGCCTGGCCAAGCTCGGGGACAGCGTGACGACCGACCACATCTCCCCCGCCGGCGCCATCAAGGCCGATGGCCCGGCCGGCAAGTACCTGCAGGAACACGGCGTGCCGGTGAGCATGTTCAACAGCTTCGGCTCGCGGCGCGGCAACCACGAAGTGATGATGCGCGGCACCTTCGCCAACATCCGCGTGCGCAACCAACTCGCCCACGGCACCGAAGGCGGGTGGACGACCAACCTCCTCACCGGCAAGGTCGAACCCATCTACGACGCGGCCATGGCCTACCAGGCGGCCGACACGCCGCTGGTGGTGCTGGCCGGCATCGACTACGGCATGGGCTCGTCGCGCGACTGGGCGGCCAAGGGCACCTACCTGCTGGGGGTCAAGGCCGTCATCGCCAAGAGCTTCGAACGGATCCATCGCAGCAACCTCGTGGGCATGGGCGTGCTCCCGCTGTGCTTCAGGGGCGGCGAGGACGCCGACTCGCTCGGACTGACCGGTGAGGAGACATTCGACATCCCGGTGGACGACCAGGTCAAGCCACGCCAGACGATTGAAGTCACGGCCACCAAGCCCGACGGCGCTAAGACGAACTTCACGGCCGTCTGCCGCATCGATACACCGGTGGAAGTCGAGTACTACCGCAATGGTGGGATTCTGCATACGGTGCTGAGGAAGATGGTCTAGGAAAGCGACGAAGCGACGGAGCGACAGAGCGACGGAGGGAAGAGAAGAAAGGCACGGAGGCACGGGGCAGAGGAAGAGGGTGCGGACGGGGTGGTTGGAGTCTGCTGCTTTGGTTTCTTGCTGCCTTGCTGCTCTGAAGTTCGGATCAGCCCCGCCGGGCGGCTTCTGGACCGCTCTGGGGCCATTGCCCTCGTATTGACAGCCGTCATAGAATGGGGCGTTTTCCGTCACGGACTCCCTCGGCTGAGGAAACAGGAGAAGAACATGTTCAGTTCCCGTTGCGCGCTTCGACGTTGGCTCACGGTCGCTTCGCTGGCCATCGCCTGCGGCCTGCTTGCCGCCCTCGCCTCGCAGACGGCGGCCAATGACTGGCCGGGCTATCGCGGCTCGGACCGACACGGCGTATCGCAGGAGACGGGCTGGGTCGCGTCCTTCGATGGCGGGCCGAGCATCGCCTGGCGGACGAACGTCGGCATCGGCGCATCTTCCATGGCCGTGGTGGGCAATCGCGTCATCACGATGGGCAACATCGACGACCGCGATGTCGTCGTCTGCCTGGACGCGGACACCGGCAAGTCCATCTGGAAGCACAGCTATCCGAACCGGTTCTCCTCGCGCCAGTTCGACGGCGGCACCGCCACGACGCCGACGATCGACGGCGAGCGCGTGTACGTTCTGTCGGATCGCGGCGATCTGTTCTGCCTCAAGCTCGACGACGGTTCGGTGGTGTGGCAGGTGGACGTGGTGGACGCCTATGACGGCTCGCTGCCGCGCTGGCACTACGCCGGCTCGCCGCTGGTGGATGGTGAACTGCTGATCGTCAACATCGGCGGCCCGCGCAACTCGACGCTGGCGCTCAACAAAGATACGGGCCGCAAGGTCTGGGGCGTGGGCGACTACAAGGTGGGCTACGGCTCGCCCTATGCGTTCTCGCTGAACGACAAGCGTTACGTGGTGGTGCCCAAGGCCAAGAGCTACCTCATTCATGACATCCGCACCGGTCGGGAGGTCGCCGAGATCGACTGGCGCATCAGCTATGACGTCAACTCCGGCACTCCCACCGTCGTCAACGATACCATTTTGCTGACCGGTGGCTATCGCGGTGGTCGCACGGCCCTGTATCGTCTGGTCGGCGACCAGCCGCGCATCATCTGGCGCAATCCCGACATGGCGGCCAAGTATTCGAGCCCGGTCGTCGTCGACGGCCACGCTTACGGCGTATCCGGCGAGCGGCGCGGCGACGGCGGCTCCGGACTGGTGACCTGCATCAACATGAAGACCGGACGCACCATGTGGCAGCAAGGCGGTTTCGGCAACGGCACGCTCATCGCCGCCGACGACAAGCTGATCATTCTCAGCGAAAGCGGCCAACTGGTCATCGCGCAGGCGAACCCGCAAGGCTTCGTGCAGCTTGCCCGGGCGAGAGTGATCAAGGGCCGCACGTGGGTTTCGCCGGTGCTGGCCAACGGGCGCATCTACTGCCGCAACAACGAGGGCGACCTGGTATGCATCGATGTGCGGCCACCCAAGGAATAGAGCCAGCGCGTCACGCTCGCGTGCCGCGATCAGACCCATGCCATACAATCGCGGCCCATGGGTCTGGGCACGGACATGGTGCTTGGTTTTGCCGCGGCCGTCAGTTCGCCGTGGTGGGCGGTGCGGATGCTGCGCACCGGCAAGCACCGAACCGACTGGCGCGGCCGGATGGGACACTGCCCGCCTGCGGATGCCGACGACGACCGCCCCGCACTGCTGCTGCACGCGGTGAGCGTCGGCGAAGTCAACGCCATTCGGCTGCTCGTGGATCGGCTCGATGAACAAGCCAAGGCGGCCGACCCGGCTGGACGCGGCTGGCGCATCGTGATCAGCGCCACGACGGACACGGGCATCGCCCGCGCGAAGCAACTCTTCGAACCGCGATTTGACGTGGTGCGCTACCCGCTGGATTTCTCGTTCGCCGTGCGGCGGTTTCTGGACGCCGTCCGACCGGACCTGGTCGCCACGGTGGAACTCGAGGTGTGGCCGAACTTCTCCAATGCCTGCGCGAAGCGCGGCATTCCGCTGTGCGTGATCAACGGGCGACTGAGCGAGCGAAGCCATCGCGGGTACCGGCGGATCGGCCCGCTGGTGCGACCAATGTTCCGGCGCATCGCGCACGTCGCGGCGCAGTCGCAGGCAATCGCCGACCGTTTTGCGGGCGTCGGCGTGCCGGCCGAACGCATCACCATCACCGACACCATGAAGTGGGACACCGCCCAAGTGGCGGACCACGTGGACGGGGCCGAAGCACTGGCCGCGGCGATGGGCATCGACCGCAGCCGCCCGGTCATCACCGCCGGGTCGACCGGACCGGGCGAGGAGCCGCTGTTGATCGACCGGTGCCCGGCCGAGGCCCAGCTCATCCTCGTGCCGCGCAAGCCCGAGCGCTTCGAGGAGGTTGCCGGGCTCGCGTCCCAGCGCGGCAAGCTTGTCCGCCGCACGCAGTGCCCGGACGGCACGAGCCGACCGATCGATGGCACGCGACTGTTCCTGCTCGACACCATGGGCGAATTGCGCAGGGCCTACGCGCTGGCGGATGTCGCCATCGTCGGCCGCAGCTTCCTCGGGCTTTACGGCTCGGACATGATGGAGCCCGCAGCGCTGGCCAGGCCGACGATCATCGGCCCGCACCACAGCGACTTCGCCGACATCATGCATGCGCTGATCGAGGGCGAGGGCATCATCGTGACGGACGAGCCGGGCAAAGCGGCCGGCGACCTGCTCGCCGACCGCGAGCGCGCCGCACTGCTGGCAAAGCGCGGACGCGAGGTTATCCTGTCTCGCCAGGGCGCGACGAAGCGCACCACCGACCTGCTGATGAACATGATGCCCGCGACGCGCACGGGTAGCTGCTGACCCCGTACCACAGGCCCCGCCGCCATGCCTTCCACGCAACTGCGAAAAGATGTCCTGACCCAAGCGCGGCGGATCGTCGTGAAGATCGGCACGCAGGTGCTGACCGACGAGGCCGGACGGCTTGATGTCGCGCTGCTGGCGTCCATCGCCACGCAGGTCGCGGCATTGCGCAAGCGCGGGCTTGAGGTGACGATCGTATCGTCCGGGGCCGTCGGTGCCGGGTGCGCGACGCTCGCACTCAAGAAGCGCCCGACCGATATCACCACGCAGCAGGCGGTGGCCGCAGTGGGCCAGCGCGGGCTGATGGGACACATGCACGAAGCGTTCGCGCCGCACAAGCTCGAGGTCGGACAGCTTCTGCTGACGCGGGCGGACTTCGATGATCGGCTGCGCTTCCTCAACATCCGCAACTGCATCGCGCGGCTGCACCAGCTCGGCTGCGTGCCGATCATCAACGAGAATGACACCGTGGCCGTGGATGAGCTGCGGTTCGGCGACAACGACACACTCGCGGCCCTGGTGACGAACCTGCTGCGGGCCGATGCGCTCGTGCTGCTGTCGGTGGTGGACGGGCTGCTCGACGGCGACGGCAACCGCGTGGACATGGTGGATGATCTGCGGCAGGCGGCGGGGCTGGCCTTCGAGAAGAAGAGCAAACTGGGCACCGGCGGGATGAAGAGTAAGCTCGAAGCCGCGCGGCTGGTGACGGATGCGGGGGAGATCGCGGTGATCGCCAACGGCCGCGAACCGGACGTGCTGATGAGGCTCTTCGACACGCAGAAGGTCGGCACGGTCTTCGTCCCGGCCCATCGCAAGCTCGACAGCCGGCAGCGCTGGATCGGACTGACCAAGCGACCCAGCGGCACGGTCACCATCGACGACGGCGCGGTGCGCGCCCTGTGCGAGCGGAACAAGAGCCTGCTGGCCACCGGCGTGACCGAAGTCACCGGCCGCTTCGACCGCGGGGATGTGCTGATGATCCGCGATCCCAAGGGCATCGAGATCGCCCGAGGCCTGAGCAACTACAGCGCCGAGGAACTGCGCCTGATCAAGGGCAAACGCACCAGCCAGTTCGAGAAGATCCTCGGGCGCGTGGCGTACGCGGAGGTGGTCCATCGTGATAATTTGGTGGTGACCGAGGCGGCCGAGCGACGGAGCGAAGAAGCGACGTAGGAAAGAGACGCACGAAGGCGCGAAGCGGAGTGAGCGCCAGCGCATCCGGCCTGCTGCGATTACTGCGGTTTCTGCGGCCACTGCAGTTACTACCCCACCCTCCATCAATCGTCCAATAAGCCTGCGCCGTCGGCGCATCCCGACCTGCCCGACCAGACGAACTGAACCGCGCGATTGATCCAACCGATAGCGCTCAAGGTTGTGGGGCGACAGTCCTGTTACTGCAATGGAGCCGCGATGATGAGTCCGGCTGAGGGAAAGGTGAAGCGAAGGGCCGGGGCAAGACGACGACGGAGCGATCCGCCTGCGCCGTCCGCGCCGAACATCCTGCGCGAGACGCCGCAACTGCGTCTGGCGCGGCTGGTCAACTGGTGCCTCACCGGACAACTGGCGCCGGCCATGATCGAACTGCACGACTGGCTGCGCGAGCGCGGTTGCCCGATCGAGGCGCGGTTGCTGCTCGCCTCCCTGCTCTCCCGGGCCGGGCGGCATGACGAAGCCCTGCTCGCCCTGCCCCGACCGGGGCAGATCGGCGCGGTGACCGATCAGCACCTGCTGCAGATGACGGCCGCGGTGCTCGAGGCGGCCGGTCAATCCAACGATGCGGCGCGCGTCATGAGCCGCCTCGTACGGCAGCATGCGGGCCAGCCGTCGCTCGACGCATGGCTGAGCGCGATGGACGGCCCGGTGCCGCCGCAGGACCAACAGGCGCACGGTGCGCAGGTCGAGCAACTCATTGCGCAACTCGCCGACCAGCCGCAGGTGATTCCGAGCCTGGTCTTCGCCCAGGCGCTCGAACCGGATGCGGAGACCATCGCCCTGCTTCGCGCGGCGATCCCGCCGGCCACCGATGCGCTGGACGATCCGCGCCGGCAACTGATGGTCAGCCAGGCCATGGCCCAACTGGCGGAACTGGCCGCCGATCGCACCGATGCGCGGCTGTGGGCGCAGCGCGGGCTCAGCATCGATCCCTACGCCGCAACACTCGCCCTGCTGCTCGCGCGGCTGGCCGAACAGACACGCGACGAGCCGCTGGTGGTGCAGACGTTGGAACATGCGATTCATGCGCATCCGACATACCCCGATCTGCGCGTGGCGGTCATTCGCCACCAGATGAGAGCCGGACGGACGGATGCCGCGCGGGCGCATCTGCAAGCGTGGCGCGACGAGCAACCCGAACACCCGATGGCTCGCCAGATGCACGAGGAACTGGCCGCATGAGCGCACCGCATCCGCAACACGTTCGCCAACTCGTGGACGAAGCGCAGCTCGCGCTTCAGGCCGGGCAGTATGAACTGGCGCTCGAGCACGCACAGCAGGCGCTGCGGGCCGATCCCTCGCACACCGAAGCGCGGCTGGTCGAGGCGCGGTGCCAGCTGCACTGCCATCGCCCCATCGACGCGTTGCAGTCGCTCGACAGTCAGCAGTGGCAGGACACGGCGATGAACGAAACGCCGGACACCGCCCTGCTGCGGGCGCGGGCCATGTTGCAGGCCGGGCGCAGCGAGGAGGCGGTGCTGCTGCTCTCGACTTTCTGCGAGGTGTGCCCGGGCGATGCGCGGCTGCACCGGACCTTGGCCACCGCATGCCTGCAGCGTAACGAGAAGCAGGCCGCCGCGTATCACCTGCGCGAGGTGCTGAGCCTGAGCCCGGCCGACCAGGTCGCGCGGCGGACGCTGGCCCGCGTGGTCGGCGAGAAGGACCCCGAGGCGGCGGCGCGGGTGCTGGTGGGGGGCCCGCGCAACGGCGACCACTGGATGCTGCATCATCTGGCGGCGCAGTACTTCCGGCGCGCCGGCCGGCTGGCCGAGTCGCAGCAGATCTACCGCGTGCTGATCGAGCAGTCGCCGCATGATGCGCTGCTGTGGCGCGAAGCGGGCGAACTGGCTGACGACATGGGCGTGGACCACCTGGCCGTGCGGAACCTCGAGCGGTCCCTGGCGATCGAGCCCGATGACAATACGTGGCGATCGCTGGCCATCGTGCACATGCATGCGGGGCGGTTCGAACAGGCCGGAGCCTGCTGGCGGCGTTGCACGCGCGGCCGGGCGCTGCGCGACGAAGGCTGGTTGGGATTGCTGGCCTGCGCCGTGGCGGCCGGGCGGCAGACGCTGGCGCGGCGGGTGCGCGAGCGCATCGACCGGCTCGGTATCGATCGCAAACTCAAGCGGCAGACTTTCGCGAATATCTGGTCGCATGTGACCTCCGGACTGGTGGCCGTGGACGTGCGGACCTCGCCGCGCGATGGCAGTGCGCGGCGAACCGTGCTGGAACGGCTGATGCAGCAGGCCCGCCAGACGCTGGTCGGGCATGCGCGGCGGTATCCGAAACGCGCCGATACGCACTATCACATCGCCCAGCTCTGCCGCGCTTCCGGCGAGAAGGACGCGGCGACCATCGCGGCAAACCAGGCGCTGACGATCAACCCGCGCTATGAATCAGCCCGGCAACTGGCCGAGGAACTGGCGGCGGAGTGAACCATGCAGCGGCCCATCGCCGCCTCACGGCCTCACCTCCTGCTCACCGGCCCGCAGTTCGTGCATGTCGCCGTTCAACGCGCAGACGCCGGTCAGACCGTCGGGTAAGGCGATCGTCGCCGCCAGCGCATCGCCGTCGCGCCGGCGCACGTCGACGGTGATCTCGCCCTTCGGGTGCGGCATCGTGCCGCGCGCCCAGTCGAGCGAGCCGAGATCAGGCTGGATGGATACACCTTCGAAACCCATCGCGGCCGGGCGGATGCCGAGGATGCCGGCGAAGTAGTGATAGATCGGGTGCGCGCCCCATGCGTGGCAGTCGCTGCGCGTCGGCTCAGGGGCCTCGATCGTGGTGCGCATGCCCTTGTCCAGGTGCTCGAACCACAGCCCCATGCGGGCGAGCATCGCATCCGCCCGGCCAAGCAGGTGAAACGTCTCGAACAGGTAGTGCGTGAAGTAGATCGTCGTGCGCGCCAGGTCACCATCGCTCAGCAGCGCCTCGCCGACCCGCCGCATGCGCTGCGCATCCAGCTTGCCGCTCAGCAGCGCCAGGCACTGCGTGTGCTCGCTGAAATGCCGCTTGTCGGTGGTATCGGCGAGCAGGCCGCGCGTGTCGTCCCAGAACGTGAACGTCGCCGCGGCCGCGGTCTCATTCGCCAGCCGCTCACATCGCGCGGCGTGCTCCTTCTCACCCAGCCATAGTTCGAGCGCGCGGGCGTAAATCAACACGAGGACGAACTGCCAGTTGATCACGCCGCTGGCCCCGAATTCGCCCTGCGGCGGCACGCCGTGCAGCCAGTTGCCATCCTTGACCCAGTCCATGTAGTTCCAGCCGTTGGGTCCCTCGATGAGCAGATCATCGTTGCGCCAGGCGAGGAATGCATCGATCACGCCGCGCACGCCCGGCATCATGCTGCCGACGAACGCCTTGTCACCGCGCCACAACGCGTAGTCGTGCACCATGCCGATCCACCACAGGCTGAAGGGCGGGATGAACTGCGTGTCGCAGCTTGGGTAGCGCGACTGGGTCAGGCCCGATGGCACGCGCGAGGCATTGAACATCTCGATCGCCTTGCGCGGCAGACGATCGTCCCCCGCGCCGACATACGTCGCGAGCACCTCCATCCGCGTGTCGCCGACATACATGAGCTGCTCGTAGTACGGGCAGTCCATGTAGGTTTCGTGGCTGCACATCTGCATGGTGCGCCACATGATCGGGATCACGCGCGACAGGTGGTCGTCGCTCGCCTCGAAGCGGCAGACAAGATCGAGCGGGTAGTGCGTCTCGCGCAGCGTGAATGCATCGATGGAGAGGGACTGATCGCCGGTGATGACGAGCAACTCGATGTATCGCCCGGCGTGCCACCAGAGCGAATCGAACGTTCGCCCTTCGCCGCCGTCGGGCCGGTAGACATCGCCCACGCCGCAGAAGTACTTGCCGTCGATCTCATCGCGGTCTCCCTTCTCGCGATCGTGCTGCACTTGCGGACTCACGTACAGCGACTCGGCCCAGCGCACCTGCACGCGCGCCCCGCGGCCGGCGCTGGTGGCGAGGAACGGATACGCGCAGTAGTAGTCGTCGAGGTCGATGATGATCCGCCGACGCGTGTTCGCGGGAATGGCGACCGCCCCGCCGCCTTCGAGCATCGTCCGCCACGATGCCGCTTCGTCCGCCAGATGATCACCCATGCGCACGGCCACGCCTTCGCTGTCGTCGCCATCGATGGGCGCGACGAAGCGGACCTTGCCGGGCGGCGCGGGCTGGTCGACCATCGCCGGCAGCGTCGCGGGCCGCAGTTGTTGAGACGCGCGGCCTTCGACACCCGCGAAACCATTGATCCCCGGCCCGAGCACACGCGGCTCGATCCAGCCGTCGCCTTCGCCGCGCCGGTAACGCCAGTCGTGCGCCGCAGCGTCGATGGTGTGCTTGTGGCCGACGCCGAAGGCGTAGCGCGGCGGGGTGAATGCGTAGCCGCCGATGCCCTTGACCTGCCACGGGGCATGCCCGGTGGCGAGCAGATCAAGATGCGCCTCGTCGCATGCGAGCAGAAAGCCGGGGCGAACGGTGTGCTGGGCAAGCGGGGCCAGATCACCCAGCGCCCAGACACGGGCGACGATGCAGTGCTCGCCGGCCGGCAGCGACAGGTCGTATGACTCGTAGAACCAGTTGCGCAAGTCCCCGCGCTCGGGCCCGCGGCCGGCGCGATCGCCGTCGACGAAGAGTTCATACCGCTCGTCGGCGGTGACGTGGAGGCGCGTGATCAGCGGCGCATCCAGCGTGAAGCGCAATCGGAACGCGGCGATCCATGGCGTGTCGGCGTCGGGCAGCGTAATCCAACTGGCCGGCCACTTGCCGCGGCCGAACCAGGGCTGCACTTGCGCTTCGGCGGGATAGGGATCGGCGTTGATGGTGACTCGGGTAATGGACATGGGTTTCCTCGTGGTTCGGAGGGGGCGGACACAACTACTCATCATCGCGTTCCCGGCGCAGGCCGCCGGAATGCTCGACGGCCCAGAGCAGGCGCACGCCGAGAATCCCCGCGGCCGCGATCAACAGCATGCCGAGCACGGAAATGCCGCCGAGGCGGGGAACCATCTTCGTGCCCAGCAGGTACGCGCCGCTGAGCAGACAGGCAGCGGTGAGGATGCCGTAGATCAGGCGGTTGGCCGAGACATCCAGACGGCGGTGCTGCAGGTGGATGTCGAACTGGCCCTTTCGGATGCGCTGCATCATCTCCATGATTTCGACCGGCGCGACCTCGGCCAGGCGCTGCCACTCGCCCTGCAGCCGCATCATCCGCCGCCACACGCGGCGGGGATGGTAGCGCCGGCGCAACGAGCGGCGCAGGTACGGCTTGAGCACCTCAGCGAGACTGAACTGCGGGTCAAGGCGCTGGGCCGTGCCTTCCAGCAGGACAAGCATGCGCAGTAACATGGAGACGTCGGCCGGCAACAGCACATGATGGCGGCGGATGATGGCGGTGAAGTCGTTGAACATCGCGCCCATGTCGACCTTGTTCAATTCGGCATCGCCATAGTCGGCGACGAACTCGCCCAGTTCATTCTCCATCTGCTCGCGGTCGAGCGAAGCGGGCGTCTCGCCGATGCGGAGGATAGCGTGCGACATCATGCGGCTGTCGCGTTCAACCGCGGCGCGAAGCAAGTCCTCGATCTGTTCGCGGCGGTTGGGCGCCAGCCGCCCGGCCATGCCGCAGTCGAGCAGTACGAGGCGTTGCTGATCATCGATGAGGATATTGCCCGGATGCGGATCGGCGTGATAGAAGCCGTGCTCGAACATCATGCGGACGAACACGTCCGCGCCGTGATCGGCGACCGGCGACAGGTCGATGCCCTGGTCCTTGATCTTCTGCGACTCGCGCACCGGCGTGCCGCTGACGCGCTGCATGGTGAGCACGCGCTTGGTCGTCAGGTCGTGGTACGGCCGGGGGATGATGACGTCCCCCTCGCCCTCGAAGTTGTCGGCGAAGCGGTCGAGGTTCTGGGCTTCCTGCTCGAAGTCCAGTTCGCGTTTGAGTTGTTTCTTCATTGCCTCGGCCAGGGCGCGGGGACGATACGGGCGGAGCCAGGCGGAATAGGTTTCGGCCAGGGCCGCCAGCCGCGCGAGGATGGCCAGGTCGCTGAAGATCTTGTCCTCGATGCCGCGATGCTGCACCTTGACGACGATCGCCTCGCCGTCGATCGTGGCGAAATGCACCTGTCCGATGGACGCCGAGGCGACCGGCTCCTCGTCGAAGGTGTCGAAGAGTTCTTCGGGCGACGCGCCCAGTTCCTCGAGGATGGTCTCGCGCACTTCCTCGACGGTGTCGGCCGGGGCGCTGGCCTGGAGCTTGGACAGTTCCTCGGCCAGTGCGGGGGTGACCAGGTCCACGCGGGTGCTCAGGAGCTGGCCGATCTTGATGAAGGTGGGCCCGAGGTCGGACAGCGCCAGCCGCACGCGCTGTTCGGGCGTGGCCTGCACCAGTGAATCCCCCTCCTCCGACACCAGCCATCCGCGCAGGTAGCCGGGCGCGGACTCCTTGAGCCAGTCGGCCAGGCCGTACTTGGCCAGCACGCGCACCAGTTCCTCCAGGCGGCGCAGGTCTCGAACTCTCTCGGCGGCGAAGTTGCTCATGGCGGGATTGCCCTTGGGATTGGTCGGGTCATCTGTGCACAAGTTTAGCGGCTTTGCGAGGCGAAACAGGCCGCGGGCGGCCGCGGCGCGCCGGGCGTCTGGCAACCGGGCGGCGGGCGACCTACCATAAGATCATGCCCGAATCGACGGACATCGGCACCGATGCGATGACGACGCGCGGCTACGAGCCGCCCTACTGCTCGCAACACAGTTGCTTCCTGGACAACAAGGTGGGCCAGCTCGGAGCGTTCCTCCGTGTGTTCGAGGGCCATGCGCTGACCGTGGCCGCGATCTCCATCATTGACAGCACGGACCATGCGGTCATCCGGGTGGTGACCTCCAACGGCGAACTGGCCGGACGGCTGCTGTCGCGCAACGAGGTGTCGTTCAGCGAGACGCCGATCCTTGCCGTGGAAGTCAACGAGCAGCACTCGCTGCGCGACATGTGCCAGTTGCTGACTGCGGCCGAGGTGAGCATCCATTACTGCTACCCCATGCTGGTGCGCCCGCGCGGGCACGCCGTGGTGGCGCTGCATACTGACGACCAGCACCTGTCGGCCCAGATCCTTCGCCGCAAACTCTACACGCTGCTGGGCGAAAACGAACTCGGGGAGAACCGGACGGGCAGCGATCCGTTGGATTCGGATCCGGGGAACAATTAGGGGAAGCGACGGAGCGACGGAGCGACGAAGCGACGAAGGGGGAGAAGAAAGGCACGAAGGCACAAAGGCACGAAGGCACGAAGCGGATCGAGTTCGGCAGATCTCCTGTTCTCCTGTCTCCTGTTCTCCTTTCTCGCCCGGCGCATTTGGCAGGCTCGTGACCGAAACCGAAACCGGACGTCGTGCGTCCAATACCGACACGGTATGATTGCGCTTACACACAACACACTTGCCGGGAGGCCTGCGATGAAGATGCGATGGGTTGGTCGGTCGATGGCGGCGATGCTGCTTGTGGCGGCGACGGGCGGCGCGATGGGTTCGAGCGGGGATCGTGAGATTGCCCTGCGGCTGCGGCAGGTGGTCGAGCATCAACCGGACAGCGTGGCGGCGCACCGGCAGTACGCCATTGCCTGCCATCGCCTGGCCGTGGGCGGCGGGCGGCTGGAACTGGACGACGAAGGCCGGTTGGTCACCGGCTTCCAGTTTGACCTGCCGCGCGACGCCGAGCGCGAGGAACTTGAGGACCTTTCGCAGCAGCAGGCGCAACTGCTGACGCTGGCGATGCATCACCTGCGGCGAGCGATCGCGTTGCAGCGAGCGGGGCAGGACGAGCCCACGGTTGCGCGGCTGGAAGACGAGGCGGCGTTGGCGTACCTGACGCTGCACTGCCGCTTGCGGCCGCACCAGTTGACGCCGGTGGATGTGGACACGATCCGCGAGAAGCAGACGCCTGAGGGGCGCAGCAAAATCACCGCGCTGGTGCGCCGGTTGAACGACGAGCAGTTCGAGGAGCGTGAAGCGGCGACGGAGGCGTTGACGCGTCAGGCCGACGTGGCGCTGCCGCAACTGGTCGAGGCGTGCGGCAGCGAAGAGGCCGAGGTGCGCCGCCGCGCACGGGCGATTTTGCGGACGCATTACACGAACGTGATCGTCGGCCGGTGCAAGGCGGTGTTCGACGCGGCCAAGGCGCGGGTCGACGCGGAGGACCCGCAACTGGCGGCGTACCGGCACGTGGGCAAGCTGGCCGGGCGGCTGGTCCGGCATGTACTCAAGGACCGGGAGTTGACCGAGGAGCAGCAGGCGATCGCGCGGGAGATGGCGCGATCCGGGCTGATGGATGACGTCCAGTACTACACGACCAAGGTTCAGCAGCTCAGCCGCGCGTTGGCTGATGCGAAGAACCGCGGCGACCTGCAGACCGCGCGGACGCTGCAACAGGAGATCGCCGCGGCACGCGCGAAGCTGGATGAAGCCACGCAGCGCGACCAGGCGCGCGCGGCGGCTGACGCGCGGCACAAGATCTTGGCGGCGCAGATCGAGGCCCTGAACCAACAGATCCAAGCAGTCCACGCGCGGCAGGCGCAAAGCAGCGACGCGCGGGCCGAGATCCTGGCGCGGATCGGGCAGCTCGAGAAACAACCGTCGACGCCGCAGCGCGACGACGCGATGAAGAAGCTGATGGCCGAATCCGCGCAACTGGAAGCCGAAAACGCCAAGCTCGACGCGATGGTCGAGCAACTGAACCGTATGAAGGAAAAGATCGAGCAAGCCATGGCGGCGATGGAGCGCGAGCTGGATCGATGACGGACCACGACCGCACCGAAGCCCGGGGATGGTGATCCCCGGGCTTCGTACGACCGACACCGGCGGACGATCGGTGCATGATGCGGGCGATCGGCGTCCACCGGTGTGCGTCTTCCGTTTCATCTTCCAACCGATCATCAGTACCGCCTCACTTCCACCGCGTGCGAGCGCTCGATGTTGACCACCAGGTAACGCAGCGCGTCGCAGCAGTGATCCGGGCCGTCCTTGACCGGCAACTCGTTGGTCTTGTCTTCGTAGTCGAAGTGGTAGCAGGCCATGGCCCGCACGGCGTCGCGGCAGCGCGGGTCGATGGTGAGCGTGCCGTCCTCGAGCTTGCGGCGGATGAGGCGGATGCCCTGGTCGATGGTGTTGCGGGCGTGGCGGACGGGCAGGCCGCGGCGGCGCACGATGGCGATGTCGCTCAGGCCCGTCTGCATGCTGCGGGCCGCGCCGGACGGGTCGACGCCGACCCAACTGACATGCGGCCAGCGCCGTTTGCGGCGCAGGCGATCCGCGCCGTCGAGATGGGCATCGAGCGTGCGATCGCGGGTGATGTGTTCGCCGACGATGTGCACGCGGCGCGCGGCCGGGTTGTCGGCCTTGACCACCACCGCGAAGAGCGTGACGCATGGGCTGCGGATGCCGAAGTCCATGCCGGCCAGCAGTTCGACATCGCGCCACGGTGGGCGGAAGATCCGTACGTGCCGGCCGCCGGTGGTCGGATCGAAACCGTCGTAGACGAGTCCCTCGCGACTGGGGCGGTAGCACATTTTCTCACTGGCCCACGTGTTCTCGTCGCAGCGTTTGCGCTCGTCGATGATCTGGTCGATGGGCATGAATCCCGCGGCGTGACGGGCGCGCCCGCCGCAATCGGCATTGAGCGGACAGCCTTCGCACGGGCGTGCGTCGGGGCATTGCGCGGCGACATCGAGGGTGCACCATTTCATGAGGCGCATGCCATGGCCGGCGCGGGCGCGATCGGCCAGGTCGGCCATGAGTCCGGCGGCGTGGTGCATGGTGGACAGCGCCTCGATCCCGCCGCGCAGGTGAAGGTCGCCGACCTTCCCGCCGCGCGGCACGAGCTGCGCCGCCTGCCAGACATCGCGTCCGAACAGTTCGACCTCGTCGCAGCGCAGCTTGTGCGGGTGCGTGCCGCGCACGGAGGTGTGCGACTGGGCGAGCACTTCGACGCCGCTGTCGCGCCAGGTGCGCAGGCGTCTGCGGGTGGGTCGGCCGCGCAGCGCGGCGGCGAGCAGCGGGTGATGGAAGAACTGGCGCAGGTAGGCGAACATGCGGCTGGACTGCTCGAGCGATCCGCCGAGGATGCGCACCTGGATGCCGGGCTTGTAGAGCAGGTCGAGCAAGGTGGCGGCGGCGCCGAGGATGGTCTTCCCGCTGCCGCGCGACGCCCAGACGAGCAGGTCGCCCGCGGCGTTGTCCGCGCGATCGTGGAAGAACGCTTCGACGAGGTAATCGAACGGCGCGGTGGACCCGGGCATGAGCGGGTCGCGCGGCACGTCCATGCACAGCAGGCGCTGGATGAAGCGATGCAGTTCGTCCGTACTGCGCGGTTCGAGGGCGAGAATCGCGCGGCGGGCGAGACGGTCGGCACGTGAGGTGTCAGGCGTTTTCATCGGTGGGCTCCGAGGGGGTGGAGGATGCGGGGGAAGTGGGGGCGGCGGTGGCGGAGTCGGGGGAGGTGGGATCGGCGGGCTGCGCGTCAGCGGACGACAGTCCGTAGAGGAACTGGCGCAGCGTCAGGGGGTTGGCATCATCGGAGTTGATGTCATCGATCGAGCGCGGATCGAAGCCAAGGACGCTGTACTTGAGCAGGTCGGCGCACGCGCGGCGAGCGGTTTCGCCGGCGGCTTCGGAGGTGGCCAGCCGGTGCAGACGCGCCACGGCATTGATGCGAACACGCGCAAGGGCGAGCTGCGTCTGTGCATCGGCGAGGCCGGCCAGGTCGAGCATCCGATCGGCAACTTCCTCCTTGCGCATCCAGTGCGCGAGCTGATCGACGGACATCTTGTGACGTCGAGCAAGCGTCTCCAGGTCCTCGGAAAGCGTGAGCAGATCGGCGAGCAACCTGCGGCGATGGCGTCGGCTGAGTTGGGGCAGTTCGGTAGGCTTAGCTTGCATGGCGGGTTCCTTGGGGAGCGGAATCGAGGTGAGTGATGTAAGTAGCTGTGGAAACGTTGGTAACGGCAAGGGTGCGGTTCAGGCAGAGGTGCGGTGTGCGCGATTTCATAATTAATTGGCCGAAAAATGTGTCAAAAGTGCACACTTTTTGGGCCCGTTTTGGCTCGTTTCGCGCCGGTTCGGTCCGGAACCGCGCGGCTGGGGCCCGGTTCGGCGCCAACATGCCGCCGATTCGCATGGGTCCCGCGGGTCTGCGGGGCTGCGAGACCCGAACCCCGCGACCCGAATACCGATGGGCCGATGCTGCCGAAGCCCAGGGATTACCATCCCTGGGTCTCCGGCACCGGTGAACCGACGTGCACGCCATGTCTGATCCATCGCACGACGCGTAGAGGCCCAGGGATGGCATCCCCGGGCTTCGTGGGTGGGTTGATGGGTTGGGGGTGATGGTGTGATGCATGGTGTCTCCTCCGTACCTGGGGGGCGTTCGGATTGGTGGCATGAGGTGGGGTCGCGCGCGGGGCTTCCGGTCCGGCATACTCTGCCGAAGACCGTGTGCAGACCCGGTTGCGTGGCGACCGCTCCGGACCCCAGACGGGTTCATGCTGCCTCGATGAGTTTCATCAAGGCGTGCTCCGGTCGGTCGTCGAACTGCCGCAGGCGCGATTCGAGTGCGCGGCGCTGGGCGGGGGTGAGGAAGAAGTGGACGGATGACCGGCGACCGTGCGCGCCGCGCGGCGGACGCGGTTTCGGGGGTGTCGTCTCGAGATGCAGCAACGCTTCGAGACGGCGCGGGGTCTCCGGCAGGCCGGCCACGACGCGCGGCCAGTCGGCGGGGCAAGTCGCCTCACGCAGGCGCATCAGCAGGGCGGCACGCAAGTGCGGCTGATCACGACCCGCCAGGCGGTTGAGCGTCGCGAGCAGTTCCAGCGCGCGGGCGTCGTCGATGTCGAGGACGATGCAGGGCGCATCGGTGATGTTGAGCTCGCGCAGCGCGAGCGCGCGATGGTGACCGTCGATGATCTGGAACGCGCGCCGCGCACTTGCGGGTGATGTCGGTTCGTCGATCGAGTCGGGCGCGTTGCGGAGGCCCAGCGATTCCAACCGTCCGGCGACCGGTTGAGAGTCAGCCCGCGCAGACCGAGATCTCGTCCTCTGGTTGATGGGATTGCGCACTTCGGGGAGGCCCAGGGATGGTAATCCATGGGCTTCGGGGTGTCGGGCGCGATGGGGGCGGACGATGAGCGGTGGGCAGAAGCCCGTGCGCCGAATGTGGCTGGTGAGTCTGCTCAGGGCGCGCTTTGACATCGTGTTGGCTGAAAGCGGATGGGCGTGAAGCTGGTCGAGGGGGATGGGTTGGAGGTGCATGCGGACGGCTCCTTGCGTGGAATGGGGGTGATGAGACGAAAGACGTGGGTCATTGCGAAGCCCGGGGACTACATCCCCGGGCCTCCGGGGTGGACGGGTTGGCGGTGGCGCGAGGAGGATCAACTGCGCGATCGTCGGAGGCCCAGGGATGTAATCCCTGGGCTTCGGGGGGTTGGCTGATGTGTCGGGTGCGGGGAAGATACTGGCGGGCAAGCCGCCAGTGGCACTTGATCTCGGTGTCCTTTGTCGATTCGGTCACGTTGCTCATGGTGGAATTACGCTGAGCGGTGGTGCAGGTAGTAGACGGGGGTGACGATGAGACGATCGCGCAGTTTGCGCAACAGGGTGTGGAGCGCATCGTCGCCCTGCCCCGTCGGGTCGATGGTTCGTTGACGCCGAAAGGCGCGCTTCTGCCAGCGCAGCAGTTCGGCGGCCAGCCAATGCTGATCGTCGGCGGGGAGGCCGCGCAAGCGCGTGGCGGCCGGGGTGATGTGCAGGAGGTCGTGTTGGGTGATGCCGGCATGCGCGAGGACGTCGCGCACGCGCTCATCTTCTTCGCGCGGCGGGATGGGATAGGCGGTCATGCCCGCGCGGGCGAAGAACGGGTTGATCGGGCCCATGCGGGTGACGGCTTCGGTGTAAGGCGTGCTCGCGGTGTCGAGGGCGAAGCGGACGAGGCGTTTGGCCAGGCCCGAGCCGCGCCATGAAGGGTAGACGATCACGCGGCTGATGCAGCGCATCTCAGCGTTGAGTAGTTGCGACCCGAGCCCCGCGGCGGTCAGGGCCGTGTAGCGATCGCCGAGGGCAAGTTGACGGCCGGCGAGGCGCAGGGTGGGCATGGATTCGACGAGGACGGCGAGGGGCGGGCAACTCTGATGCGATGCGCCCGATGTGGTCGCGGGGGATGAAGTGTGTCGGCGGGCTGGATGCCGGTGTCGGTTGGCCGGTTCGTGTGCGAGACGCGCGGCGAGGATGCGCGTGATCGTCGCGGGACGCGGAGCGCAGTAGTGATGGTGGGCGAGCGCGTGGTAGTCGGCGATGTCGCCCGGCGCGAGGGCGACGCGATGACTGAGGATGCGGACGTGTCGGTGCATGGCGGGAGTCCTGAAGTGTGAGATGGGGTGGCTGGTGTGAGTTGATGTGGCGAGTGGGAGGTGGGGTGGTTGAGTGTGAAGCCCAGGGATTACATCCCTGGGTCTCCGGGGGGGGGGCAACGGATTGGTGATGACGGGCGGCATCAACTGAGCGATCGTTGGAGGCCCAGGGATGTAATCCCTGGGCTTCGGCAGGTTGGTGGATGCGGTAGGTGTCGTGGAAACCGGGCGAATACATCCCTGGGTCTCCGGGGGCGACGGATTGGTGATGGCGGGCGGCATCAACTGAGCGATCGCCGGAGGCCCAGGGATGTAATCCCTGGGCTTCGGGGGTTGCTCCGTGTTCCGGGTGTGGGGGAAGGCACTGGCGGGCGAGCCCACAACTGTCCGGTTAGAAGTCGAATAATGACAACTGGT
>CAZHJL010000010.1:0-91567 GCA_964532795.1 uncultured Phycisphaeraceae bacterium
CGATGATGTCAGCACTTACAATCACGAAACTCTCTCAATGGAAACGGCACTAGGCAAGCACGATTTCCCATACTGAATTCGTGCGTGCCGCATTTTCTCGTTTACGGGGCGCGGGGGGTGCTCCGGCGGCCATGCGTCAGAGGTAATCGTGGGCCAGCACGAGGAACACGCTGCTCGTCCAGGTGTACGCCGGGTCACGCAGATTCTCGCCGGTCAGCGCGTCGAAGTTCTCCGCGAATGCCGACTTGGCGCACAGATCGCAGAATCGCCGGGCGATGGTCCGGCCAAGGGCTTTGTTGCCGCTGCGAAACAGGCCATCGACGATCAACATGGTCGAAGGCGCCCAGATCGGGCCGCGCCAGTACCCATCGGACGTGTACAGAGGGCCGTCAGGCAGCTCGGTCGCCACGCCATGGTCGGTCAGGAACTGCTCGATCCGTGCCGTGAGGGCGTTGCGGATGAAGGTCGGCAGCCGCCGCGCAAGCAGGATCGGCATGCACAGCACCAGGCTGTCGCAATGCACTTCGAATCCATCATGCTGCCGACGCGCGATGAAATGGTCGTCGCGCCACAGTTCATGAATCAGCGCTGCCACCAGCTCGTCCGACCGCTTGCGCCACATCGCGGCATCACGCTTCCTGCCCAGGATCTGGGCCAACTCGGCCAGCACCTCCAACTGCACGGCCAGGAACGTGGCCAGGTCCGGCGAAACCAGCGGGGCGCCGTGGTCGAACATGGTCGAATTGTCCCAGCCGCTGTCATTGCCGTGCAGGTAGAAGGGCAGCGTCTCGCCCGGCATGGTGCGATGCTCCAGCCACCACTGCGACCACTTTGCGAGCGGACCGTAGGCTTCGCGCAGCCGCGCCTTGGTGAAGAACGCCGGATTCCGCTGCATGCAGAACCGCAGCGCCCAGCCATGCACGGGTGGCTTGCTGTAGTTGAAATGCCTGAACCACGGATTGAGCCCGTCCGGGAATGCGCCGAATTCGTCCTGCTGATCGGGCATGATCATCCACTGGTCGAAGGCTCCCTTCGGATCCCCATGGCTCATCGCCATGGCGTTGAAACAGTGGTCCCAGCTCCACACCTGGTCCATCACCCGCTTGGACATGAACATGGACGGGCGGGTCAGCAGCCCCTCCGGCAGTACCACCGCCGACCAGTTGACGTAGGCAGCGTGTTCCCACGCGCTGCGGAGGCGTCTGGGTGCTTCGGCGCTGCGATCCAGCCAGCCTTGGAATTCCTCGCTCACCCGCTCCACGCACCGGTCGAAGCTGCCACGGTTCGGGCGCCGCCAGGTGCTCTGGAACAGGTCCATCGCGACATCGAGATGACCACTTTCATCCGGGAGCAGGTTGACGATCACGTGGTCACACTGGTCGGGCCCCCACGGGGCATCCATGTCGATGCGGCCGGCCAGCGGCTCGAACATGCAACGGCACCGCGCCGGCCGGGCGTTGACCACCCATCGGTTCTCGCCGCCCGGGTGCGCCACGATCCCGGTGCCCATGGGCATCTCCAGGCGCAGCCCGGCCCCATCGCCACGGATACGCAGCGTGTCCGGGTGCTCGATGCAGAAAGCGATCTCGCCGCCGTCGTCGTCGCGCAGCGTGAGCGTGGCCGACGTCGCGTCCTCGCTGAACGCGACCGGCCTGCCGTCACGCAGGGCATCGAGCCGGAAAAGGTCCCTCCGCGAGACACCTCGTCCACGATGTTGGCGCAGCCAGAGCCCTTCATCTTCGGCCGTTGGCTGTTTCGGCCGCGAGATGGACATGTAGCTGCCGTAGCGGCTGAAAACGTTGTATCGCAGGTCGAGGTCGAATGCCATGGTGAACTCCGCAGATCAGGGCGGGGCGAACTGCTTGTCGATCCTACCAGTTGCAGATGCGTCCACAGTCTGGCGACCAGGTCCGTGCCACCCCGTCGAGCAGCATCTCGTGAAGGCGCGGGGCTTCCGGGTGCGATCGGCCATCGGCGAGCAGGTTGTCGTTTTCGTGCGGGTCAGCCGCATGATCATACAGCTCGCGCTCGCCGGTCGCGGTGTACCACGTGTAGCGGTACTGTTGATCCACGACCGTCAGGTTGGTCGCCTCCGGACGCGGGCCGCCTGTCTGCACCATCACCGGTAGCCGGCGCTCGCCCTTCGACACGGCCAACAGGCTTTCACCCTGTGTCGCCTCGGGCATCTTCGCGCCGGTCAACGCGCAGATCGTCGGGAGTATATCGGTGTTCGACACCGGCGCGTCGACTCTCCCGCGCAAGTCAGTCCCCGGCGCGTGGACAATCAGTGGCGTGTGATTCAGCGCCATGCATGCGTGCGGTCCCTTGGTGTACAGGCCGAAATCGCCCAGCCAGTCACCATGGTCGGATGTGAACACCAGCACTGTTTCGTCCCAGATGCCCTGGGCCTTCAATGTGTCGATGATCGCACCCACCGTTCGGTCGATCAGGTGCACCATGGCGTCGGTGTACCGTCGCATCAGTCCGATGGCTTCGTCGTGGACGGGCCGCTGGTCGATCATCTTTGCAAACGGCTTCGGTTTGCTCGCGAGGCACTCGCGCTTGCTCTGCGACGGCTGGTAGCCGCGCGACTCGAACATCGCGGCCAGTTCCTCCGGCGGCGTGAAAGGATGATGCGGATCGGGAATGCCTACCCAGAGGAAGAAGGGCTGCTGTCCGTTCCCGTGCCGCTCGATGTAGGCGGATGCACGATCGCCGACCCACGTCGTCGGATGGGTCTCGCACGTGTGCGCCCCGCGGTAGAGCTGTCCGAATTCCGGGAAAGGACGAGCGGCCGCAGTTCCATGCTGAGCGACGCGCTCGGCCATCGCCGGATGGGCCTGTCGCAGCCAGTGGCTGTAGTGTCCCTTGATGTTTTCGCCATGGCCGATCGTCAGTTCGACATGATCAAAGCCGAAGTACGGTCCGTGCCACTGCACCATCTGCGGGTCGTTCTGCCATCGCCCGCGCGATTCCTCGTACCCGTACGATGGGGCGCACTGCGTCGGCGTCAGGTGCAGCTTGCCCACGCTACCCGTCGCATAGCCTGCCTCCTTGAGCACGTCCGCCAGCGTGGGCACGTGCGAGGCCAGTTCATGTTGCACCGGGCTGTAGCACCGGCGGGGTAGCGGCACGCCGTTGATCCAGACACCGTGCGAAGACGGGTAACGCCCGGAGATCATCGATGCCCGCGAAGGCATGGATACGGTGTTGGCCGTCACGTGCCGGTCGAAGCAGCACGCCTCATGGGCCAGCGCATCCAGGTTGGGCGTATCGGCGAACGCGTTGCCGTTGCACCCCAGACTGTCGTAGCGCTGCTGATCGGTCAGGATCAACACGACATTCGGCGCTTTCGGTAGCTGTGACATCAAGTACCCCTTCTTCGAGAGGTCCGGCCGCGGCACTACAGCAGCACATCCTCCAGTTTCCGCTTGGGCACGTGATGCACCTCGTCGGGCGTCCGCCAGTAGCGCGTGTCGCCATTCTCGCCGACCGTTTCGAGCACGATCGTCTCCGTGGGCTTGCCAAGGGCGACCACCAAGCGCACCGCCATCTCCTGCGGCAGGTTCAGTGCCTCGTGTATCTGCTCGCGCCGTATGGCCCCCAGCATGCACGCGCCGTAGCCCATCGAGGACGCCGCAAGCTGGAGCGTCTGGCAGGCGATGCCCAGGTCGACGTCCGGCGACGGCTGTCCGGCACCGGAACAGACCACGATGTACGCGGTGGGACGTTCCTTCTCCGCCGGTCCCGGCCAATCGGCCAGCGCGCCGGCCCACGCGGTGAATGGGAAGACGTCCGCACACTCGGCGGGGTCGGTCACCAGGCGATAGCGGAGCGGCTGGAGATTCGCTCCCGAGGGGCAGAGGCGGGCGATGTCGACCAGTTCCCGCACGGTCTCGGGCGGAATCCGCCGGCCGGCATCGAATCGTCGTGTGCTCCGCGCCTCGCGGACCAGTTGCGCGAACATGTTCGCCTCCTTTCGGGATGGGGTTGCGGGTCCATGGTACTCGTTCGCCCGGATCACGAAACTCAACGGTGTTTTCCCGGCGGGCAATTCCCCCTGACGCTCCCGCCCCGTTATCTTGTGTGGTTCGCCGGGCCCGTGTGAGTGCACCATGACCCTCCCGTCTGCCGCAACCCGTCATCCGTTCTGGTACGCCGTGCGCGTGCTGCTGCGCTATCGCTGCCGAGTCGGCCTGGCGCTGTTTTGTGCCGTGATCTCGGCCGCCTGCTTCAGCCTCGGGCTCGGCACGGTCATGCCGATCATGAACGTGCTGCTTCGCGAGGAACACACGCTCGAGCAGTTGATCCATCAGCGCATCGGCGGCGGTCCGGCCGCGAACGGCCGATGGCTGGACCATGTCGGCAACGCCTTGGCCGAGATCGTGCCGGGCGATGCGCTGCTCGCGTTCGTTGTTTGCATCGGCGCGTTCGGCCTGCTAATGCTGGCCGCGAACTTCACCCGCTACCTGCACGGGCTGACCGCCATCACGATCGCCCTGCGCGGAGCGATGGTCTGGCGTGAGCGCCTGTTTGATCACCTGCTGCACACGCCCTTGCTCGTCGCGCAGAAAGCGGGCGCATCGGATGGTGTCACGCGCTTGCTGCTCGACACCAACCGCATGGCCGTGGGATTCCGGGCCTTGTTGCACACGGGGTTGCTTGAGCTGATGGTCGCTGTCACCGCATTGACTTTCGCCTTCATCATCAACTGGAAGCTCGCGCTGCTGGCGACCGTCGGTGCGCCGCTGATCGCGCTGACATCAACCTATTTCGGACGCCGCATTCGCAGCAGCAGCGCGCGGGCCCTCGAGTCGATCACCGGCATGCTGGGCGTGGCGTCGTCCACCTTCGCCAACGGCGATGTCATCAAGACTCACGGCGCGGAGGGATACGAGCAGCGGCGTTTCCACCATCTCAATCGGCAGATGTTCCGCCAGGAGATGTCAGTGCGTATCTCTCAGGCGCTGGTCACGCCGCTGAATGAGTTCCTTTCGCTCGTGGGCACTTGCGCCGTGGCCACGCTGGCCGCGTGGTTCGTCCTGCGGGCCGACGCCTCGGTGGAGGAGTTCATGACCGTGATGGCGCTGCTGATCGCCGGAGGATCCAAGGTCAAGCCGCTGACGCGGCTGCACGGGCATCTGAAGGAGTCCGAGGCCGCGGCCGCACGCGTTCTGCAGGTCATGGGCGAACCGGCCGAGCCTGTCGACCATCGGGCCCGCCGCGATGCGCCCAAACTTGCCCACCATCAGCGCGACATCGCCTTCGAGTCGGTGGTGTTCACCTACCCCGGCGGCGACCGCCCGGCCGTCGACGGCGTCTCACTCTCGGTCACGCACGGCCAGCGCGTCGCGATCGTGGGCGGCAACGGTTCGGGCAAGACCACGCTGCTGTCCATGTTGCCGCGGCTGATCACGCCCGACCAGGGCCGCGTACTCATCGACGGCGCCGACATCGCAAACGTGGACCTGCGGTCGTTGCGCAGGCAGATCGGCATGGTAACCCAGCAGAACGTGCTGTTCGAGGCGAGCGTGGCGGACAACATCGCTTACGGCCGCACAGGGGCGAAGCGCGAGCGGATCGTCGAGGCGGCGAAGGCAGCGTACGCGCATGAATTCATCGAAACGCTGGCCGACGGCTACGGAACCGTCCTCGGCGAGGGCGGGGCGGGTCTGAGCGGCGGGCAGCGGCAGCGCCTGTGCATCGCTCGCGCCATCCTGCGCGACCCGGCCATCCTCATCCTCGACGAGGCGACTAGCCAGATCGATACCGATTCGGAAGAGAAGATACACCGCGCGATCAACAACTTCGCCCGCGGCCGAACGACCTTCATCATCGCCCACCGACTCAGCACCGTGGTGGATGCGGATATGATCGTCGTGATGGACGGCGGGCGCATCGTCGACCAGGGACGCCACACCGAACTCCTCGAACGCAGCGATACCTACCGTCTGCTCGCCCAGTCTCAACTGCACGATGCCAAACCCTCGTGAGCGCTACGCGAGCATCTGCGCCGGCTCGTTCGGCGACGTGCCGCGATGATCATTGACCTTCGCGCCGCTCGGGACGGGAACGCCCTGTAGCAAGGGATCATCGGTACGCTGCATCCAGTCGTCCAGTCTACGACGCATGTCGACCAGCGCTTCGCCGTGCGCCGGATCGCGGGCAAGGTTGTGGGCCTCGTTCGGGTCGAAGAGCAGATCGTACAATTCCTCGTCGGGCAGCCGCTGCTGCCGCCAGCCGCCTCCCATCCGCAATGTCTTGCTGACCGAATCATCCACGTTCGGCATCACGGGCTCGCGGTAATCGCCGAAGCGACGAACGTAGTTGTATCGCCGGCTTCGCACGGACCGCATCGGCTGCAGCGCGGCATGGTAGGTCACTTCGCCGTAGACCTGCTCGTTCACCTCCTCGGTCTCACCCCGCACCAGCGGCATCAGCGTTCGACCCTGCACCCATGGGGGCGGATCGGTTCCCAGTACCTCGCACAGCGTGGGCACGATGTCGATGTGCGAAACAAGTCCGTCGCTCACTTTACCGCCGGTGAAGCCCCCCGGGCCGCGCATGATCAACAGTACACCCATGCCGTGGGTGGTCAGGTTGCACTTCATGGCCGGGAAGGCGATGCCGTGATCGGTGGTGAGGATGACGAGGGTGTTGTCGGTCATGCCCGCCTGATCGATGGTCTCGAGCACCTGGCCGACCTGCCGGTCCAGCAGCCGCGCACTGTCGATGTACGCGGCCATGTCCTCTCGCGCTACCGGGTCGTCCGGCATGACCGGTGGCGGGGCGACGTAGCGCGGATCGGTCTTTGGCTGGCCGTCGGGCGGCGGATCGAAGCCGGTGCCCTTGCGGTGCGTCGCGGTGAATCCCACATCCAGGAACAGCGGCTGCTCTCGGCCGGATTCGAGGAATCGCTTGGCCGTGGCGATCGCCGCATCGCCGTCGTGTCGGTTCTCGCCCACATGGTCATAGCCCTGTTTCTCCACGTTGCCCACATGCTCAAAGCCGGCCAGCACCGTCTCGTAGCCGAGAGGCTTGAGCAGGTGGCACAGGTGTTGACGGTAGTCGGCCATGGAGAATCCACGATGGGCCAGTCCCAGCATGCCCGCATTGTGGGGGCTCTGCCCGGTCAGCAGAGCCGCGCGGCTGGGCGAGCAGGTCGGGGCCGCACAGAAGGCCTGCCGGAAGAGCACGCCCTCCTCGGCCAGTCGCTGGTACGCGGGGGTGGGAATCGCATAGCCGTACGGCTGCACATAGCGGCCGGTATCGTGCGAGTGGATGTAGACGATATTCGGTGTATTCATGCCGACAATAGAGCGAAGCGGGGCGATGGTTGCAAACTTGGGCCGACTGGCGAATCAACGGGCCGGGGCGTCGTACAATCTGGCGAAAAAGGAATACCCCTGTCGTCGGGAATGGAACCACGCTCTCGCTGGTTGTGCTTCCTGGTGGACATGCCCCCATTGGAGACCTGAACTGTGCGTTTTTCCAGCGACCGCATGCCGACACTGCTCGCCCTGCTTGCATGTACCGTGCTCACCGGGATCGGTTCTGTCACCGCTCAGACACTCGATCCACTGAGTAATGGACTGGGTGAAGGGATCAGCCTGGAATTGCCGACTGGCGACGGCAACGAGTTGATCCGTAAATCAGCCAACGTCGAAGCGCAACTGATCTCACGCCGCGAAGGCGTGCAGCCCGGGCAGGATTTACTCATCGGCCTCCGGCTGAACCACGATGCCCACTGGCACACGTACTACAGAAATCCCGGCGAGAACGGCGTCGGCGAGCCAACAAGGATTCAGTGGCAGCTGCCCGATGGCTTCGCCGCAAGTGAGATTCAGTGGCCCGAGCCGAAACGGCTTGAGTCTGCTATCGGCGTCAACTACGTCTACGAAGGCGAGATCGTGCTTCCGGTGCGGCTGACCGTTCCCGACAGCATCGCGGCCAACGAGGTCACGCTTCGCGCCACTGTCACCTGGCTGTCATGCGAAGACGGCAACGGCGCGTGCGTCCCCTCTGATGATGTCGAGTTGGCGCTGACACTGCCGGTGATCGAAGGGGCGCCGCCTGTCAACGAGAAGTGGGCCGGCCTTTTCGACACGGCGATGAGCAACCAGGCCACCGTCGGCGCCGCGCCCGCGGATGGGGCCGATCGCGCCGGCGGCAGTCTCACGTTTCCGCTCGCCCTCGTCTTCGCCTTCCTCGGCGGGTTGATACTCAACCTGATGCCTTGCGTATTCCCGGTGCTGTCCATCAAGATTCTCGGGTTCGTGAACCAAGCCGGTTCGGACCGCTCGAAGATCGCCAAGCACGGCGTGCTTTTCGCCGTGGGCGTGCTGGCCTCGTTCGCCGTACTGGCGGGACTGCTGGTCATGCTGCGATCGGGCGTGGAGGGCCTGGGGCTGGCGAGCGAGCAGGTAGGCTGGGGTTTCCAGTTGCAGGAGCCGCTGTTCGTCGCGGCCTTGGCCCTGGTGATGTTCGCCGTGGGGCTCAACCTTGCGGGCGTGTTTGACGTCGGCTTCGGCGTCATGGCCGCCGCGGGCAAGGCGCAGTCGAAGGTCGGTGGCGGCAAGCCGTCGAGTGGCGGCGCGTTCTTCAGCGGCGTGCTGGCCACGGCGCTCGCCACGCCGTGCACCGCGCCCTTCATGGCCCCAGCCATCGGCTATGCCCTCACACTCTCTGCCTGGCAGACCATGGCCATCTTCCTGACACTCGGTCTGGGCATGGCCGTGCCATACGTGCTGCTGTCGTTCTTCCCGGGCTGGCTGAAGATGCTGCCCAGGCCCGGCGCCTGGATGGAGACTTTCAAGCAGGTGATGGCGTTCCCCATGTTCGCGACGGCCCTGTGGCTCATGTGGGTGTACGGGAACCAACTGGGCCAGACGAACGGCATGCTGCTGCTCGGCGGATCAATGATCCTGCTGGGCATCGGTCTCTGGGCGTTCGGCCGCTGGAACGCGCCGGAGCGATCGGCCACGGCGCAGTGGGGCGGACGCGTCGCGGCGATCATCTTTGTCGCGCTGGCCGCGCTGGTCCCCACCTACGGCGGAAGCCTGTTGGCCGAGGACCTGCAGTGGGAGCCGTTTTCCCAGGCCCGGGCGGAGCAACTCCGCGACGAGGGCAACGTTGTCTTCGTCGACTTCACCGCCAAGTGGTGCGCCACCTGCCAGTGGAACAAGCAGACCGTCATCTACAGCGACACGGTGAAGGAGGCCATCCGCGAACACGACGTCAAGCTGCTCCGCGCCGACTGGACGAAAAAAGACCCCGCCATCACCCGAGCGCTCGAGCAGTTCGGGCACAATGGGGTGCCGCTCTATGTCATTTACAGCCCCAAGCCGGGCAGCGAACCGGATGTTCGCGGACCGGTAATCACGCGTAATGAAATCGCCGAGGCGATCCGTGATGCTTCGCCGGGCATCGGTTCAGCGGCCGCCAGTCGCTAAAGGGGCGGCGGGGGCCTTCTCCCGATTCTGCGACCGGTCGCTGGACTCTGTCGCGCACGTGCGAACAATTCGCATACCCGGCGATTTCCGCCGCGAACCCAGATACCGAATGGAGAACCCAAATGCTACGCTTCTCGCAAAGAATCGCTACCGCTTTCACCTTAACGGCGCTGCTTGTAGTTGCCGGCTGCGACTCGGCCACGAACCCGTCGTCCGGGTCGCAGCAGGGCGACCAGAAGGGCGACGGCATGTCGCAGCCCGGTACCGACGCCAAGGCGCCGGCCTTCACGCTGACTGACACCAAAGGGCAGTCGCACAGCCTGTCCGACTTCGCCGGCAAATGGGTCGTGCTTGAGTGGACCAACCACGGCTGCCCCTATGTCAAGAAGCATTACAACTCCGGCAACATGCAGAGTCTTCAGGAGAAGTACACCGATAGTGGCGTCGTCTGGCTGTCGATATGCTCGTCCGCGCCGGGCAAACAGGGCCACATGGACAATGCCGGTTGGCAGGCGGCGATCGCCGACAAGGGCATCAAAGCCACGGCCGTGCTGATCGATGAAGACGGTGCTGTCGGCAAGCGCTACGGTGCGACGACCACGCCACACATGTTCGTCATCAACCCGGACGGTGATCTCGTCTACCGCGGCGCGATCGACAGCGTTCGCAGCACCGACGCCGCGGATATCGAGCAAGCGGACAACTATGTCGCCGCTGTCCTCGATGCGGGCATGGCGGGTGAGGAGTTACCGTACGAGAGCACCAAGCCCTATGGCTGCAGCGTCAAGTACGCCAACTGATCAGCCAAGGCCCACCACCGGCGGCAGCTTCTGCTTCGGGTTGGTGTCCTTGATGTTCCAATAGCCGCACATCAGGTCGAAGACATCGGTGTGATGCCGCAGGCCGGCGAAGTCTTCCTGGTGCGGCCCGATGGCCGTGATCAGCATGTGGTCGTTGGTGTGCGCCATGGAGCAGAACCCCATGGCCGTGTGGTTGTTGATCGCCTGGCCGAGCAGGCCGTAGCCGTTGGCCTGGGCCTCATGGATCTCGATTGAGAAATCGTTCTCCTGCACGGCGTTGTTAATCTTCGCCAGCAGCGCTTCGGCCATCTTGATGCCAAAGCCCTTCTCAATGGCCGCGGCCGTGATGATCTGCGGCTTCTGGCCCTTCGGGGGCTTGGGCACCAGGCGCTCGAATGAGACATTCTGTTTCGTCAGGTTCTGGAACTGCTTGGACGACTCGCTGTAGCCGCTGCCCCAGCCGTTCACGCCCGGGTTCGAGTTGCCGTGGTCGCTGGTGATGATCAGCAGCGTGTCCGTACGGTTGCGCACGAAGTCCAGCGCCACCTCCACGGCATCATCAAACGCGAGTTGGTCCCACAGCATGGCGCCGGCATCGTTCTTGTGGCACGCATGGTCGACACGGGCCGCCTCCACCTGCAGCAGGAAGCCGTTCGGCCCGCGATCCAGGCTTTGGAGTGCGACACTGGTCATCTCCGCCAGTGTCGGCGTCTGGTTGCCGATCGCCTTGTCGTTGATCTGGTCGATCGTGTACGGAATCGTGTCGTCCGCAAACAGCCCGAGGATGAAGTCGGCATTGTCGATCTTCTTCACCGCATTGCGGTCGAAGACGGTCCTGTAGCCGGCCGGCGACTTCATGAAGTGGTCGAGAATCGTGGTGCCGCCATCGGGATGCTGCCCCTCAAACGTCGCGCGACCGCCGCCCATCAGCACGTGCACGCGATCGAGGTACTGCGCCGCCACCTGGTCGTACTTCCTGCGATAGTCAACGACCGTCGCAAAGCCGGCCGGCGTCGCGCCGCAGACGCTGTCAGTCGTCACCAGCCCGACGCGTTTGCCCTTCTCGGTGGCATAGTCGGTGATGGTCTTCATCTCCCGGCCATCGGGCAGCATGTTCAATACGCCGTTGTTCACCCGCGTGCCACTGCCCCAGGCGCTCGACGCCGCGGCCGAATCGGTCACCACCGAGTTGAGCGATGCCGTCTCAAGCAGGCCATGCGTGATACCCGGCGTGTGCAGCAGCGTGTACCAGTGCGTGCCCTTGCCCCGCGCCATGTGCGAGAACGGCTCGGCCATCGACGGCACACCCATGCTCATGCCGTCCGACACCATGAAGATGATGTTGCGGACTTCGCCTTCAGCGGGCCTGGGCGCATCGTGCGATTGCTTGCCGCGCGGCTGCCCCGTGGCGCAGCCGACTGCGCCGGGAATCATCGTCCCCGCCCCGACGAGGGCGCCGGCCTTCAGCAGATCACGTCGTGACCAGTTCGGTTGGGTGTTGTTCTTGCTCATACGGGCATCTTAAGCATCCCGGGCGCATGACGCCCCGCTTCTTGCAGAATCCTTGCAGACTGCCCAGCGTGCGGACCCGATCAAAAGATGTTCGCGCCCCTTGGCAACCGCCATCCGCTACATCTCGCGATCGACAATTGCCGCCTCGCCTTCGGCGATCAGTCTCGCGCCTTCGCTGCCGACCCAGGCACTGCGCTTGCCCGGCCTGATCTTGCGGCAGTCCTTGCGGATCACGCCGCATACCCGGTCGTACAGCAGCCGCACACCGTCGGAGGGCGGCTGCGGCTTGCCCGTCTCGTGATCCATGAAGCGACGTGGAAGACTGATGGCCCCGCTGCTCAGCCGCTTCAGGCCTTCGAGCTGGTAGCAGCCCGGCAGCGTCAGCGCCAGCCCCTCGGCCAGGCGGGTCAGGTCGATCCGATACATCCCCGTCCGCGGCCCGTCGTCCTGCCGCACCATCCCCGCCAGCGCGATCGACTCGCCTCGCTCAATGATGAAGGCCCGTCGGTAGACCGTCAGCAGATCCCGCAATCCCTCGCTCAGTGCGTTGTGGTACTGCGGCTCTGCCCGCTCGTACCACAGGTCCGGCAGGATGCGCACGTCCTCCCGCTCAAGGATGTTACGGATGATCCGCCACGAGTCCGGCCAAGTTGCGAAGAAGCTCATGCGTGGCATGTGACGACGAACACCACCTGCGGCCGAACGCGCCGCGAGTTACCGGAACCTGAGGCCCCGATCCCGAGACACGATGCCCGGCTCCGGACCGGCTGTTCGTTCATTCGGCATTCGCCACGGCATCCATGAACCGACGCGCGACTTTCCAGACATCGCCGGCGCCCATCGTGACCAGCAGGTCCCCCTCGCGCACGATCAGCCGCAACTGCTCGACGATCGCCTCGAACGGATACAGGTGCATCGCCGTAACGTCCTGCTGGCGCAACCGGTCGACCAGGTCCGCCGCGGTTACCGCCTGTCGCTCCTGCTCGCTGTCGCGCACGAAGTAGATGTGCGGCACGATCACGATGTCCGCTTCGGAAAAGCTCGCCGCGAACTGCTCCATCAGGAACCGCGTGCGGCTGTGCTGGTGCGGTTGGAAGACGCACACGAGCCGCTGTGGACGGTAGTGTCGCCGCAGGGCGCGTAATGTCGTGTCGATTTCAGTCGGGTGGTGGCCGTAGTCGTCGATCACCGTCACGCCTCGCACCTCGCCCAGCGATTGCATTCGTCGGTCCAGCCCGGCGAAGCTGCCAAGCGCCTCGGCGATGGCCGGCCAGTCCGCGCCCGCCCGACGCGCCATCACCGCCGCGACGGCGGCGTTGTAGGCCATGTGCTCGCCGGGCATCGGGCTTACCCAGTCCATCACCGGTTGCCCGTGGTGGTGCAGCCGCGCCTCGCGCCCTTTCAGGCCCACGCGCCAGTCCGCGTGGTAGTAGAAGCCCACCGACTGCACCTCGCAGTCCAGCCCGGCCGTCACTTCGAGCCGGTGTGGGGATTCATGCTGGATGAGCAGCGACCCCTCCTGCGGCAACCGGCGCGCGAAGACGGCGAATGCCTCTACGATCTCGTCGATCGACTTGTACATATCGAGGTGGTCGGCCTCGATGTTCAGGATCGCCGCGTGCGTCGGGTGCAGGCTGTGGAAGGAGCGATCGAACTCGCACGCCTCGGCGATCAGCAGATCGCTGAAACCCGTCCGCGCCCCGCCGCCGATCTGTGCGCAGTTCGCCCCGACGATCACCGACGGGTCCAGCCCGCACTGGATCAGCACATGCGCGAGCATGCTGGTGGTCGAGCTCTTCCCGTGCGTGCCGGCGATGGCGACGCCGCGCCGGCCGATCATCAGTTGTCCGAGCATCTGGGCGTACTTGAGCACCTGCACGCCGCGCCGCCTGGCTTCCAGCAGTTCCGGGTGGTCCGCGCCGATCGCCGCGCTGATCACCAGCAGGTCCGCATCCCTGGGGATCGCGGCCCCGGACTGATCGAGCGACACGCTGATCCCATCGCCGCGCAGCGCCCGAACCGTGCTGCTCTCGGCGATGTCACTGCCGGTGCATCGCCCGCCGCGCTGTGTCACCATCCGGGCCAGCCCGGACATGCCGCACCCGCCGATCCCGACGAAATGGGCCTTCCGCCCGGCCGTGCGGACAACATCGGCCCGGAAATCATGTGCGGCTGATTGGGGATTCGTTCTGGGCATCTGTGCGTCGTGGTATGCTGTCACTGGGATTGTATCGGACGGACACGGCCGCATCGGTGAAAGCCGGTCGACACGTCTTCTCGTCTGCCCGTATGATGACGGCATGGCAATAGCAAGCTTCTGTCTCGTCCTGCACGGTCATCTCCCCTATGTCCTCCGCCACGGCATCTGGCCGCACGGCGAGGACTGGCTCTATGAAGCCACGGCCGAAACGTACCTGCCGTTGCTGGACATGATCGGCCACTGCATCCTTCACGACTGCATCCCGAAGGTGACGATCGGTCTCACACCGGTGCTGCTCGAACAGCTCGCGCATGAGCATTTCAAGGACGGCTTCGAGCACTATCTCAAGGACCGCATCGAGCGCGCGAAGCAGGATCATGCTGACTTTGAGCGCCATAACAACGGCCACATGATGTACCTCGCCGACAACTGGGTGAGGATTTTTGAAACACTGGGCGAGAAGTTCAGCGAGGTGAACCGCGACATCCCCGGCGCCTTTGCCAGGCATGCGAGTGCCGGTCACATCCAGATTCTCACCAGCGCGGCGACGCACGGCTACCTGCCATTGCTGTACGAGGATTCATCGATCCGAGCCCAGCTTCGCGCCGGTCTGTCCTCGTCGCATCGCATCCTCGGCTTCAGGCCGCGCGGCGCGTGGCTGCCCGAGTGCGCCTACCGCACCGGCGGGCCGTGGAATCCACCGATCCCGTGGGGCGGCAAGGAATATCGTGTCGGGATTGAGCACCTGGTCGCCGATGAGGAAATCAGCCACTTCTTCGTGGAGAGCCATCTGATCGAGGGCAGCCGCAGCGAACAGGTATTCAACGACGGCCAATGGTGGCGCATCGGCTGGGATGAGGCGGCCAAGTACCCCACGCGAGGCTGGCGCAGCGTCAATGAGCCCCATTGGGTCAACAGCGACGGCACCGGCCTCGGGCGCGCCGCCGCTTTCGGACGCGACCATATGGTCTGCGAACAGGTCTGGTCCGGCTCGATCGGCTACCCGGCGGACGGCGCGTACCTCGAGTTCCACAAGAAGTGGGGGCCCAAGCGCGGCTTGCGGTACTGGAAGATCACCGGACCCAAGGTTGATCTCGGCGACAAACATCTCTATTACCCCGAGAACATCACCAGCAAGTTGTTCGAGCATGTCAGCCACTTCTGCGGCGCCGTGCGCCACCGCCTGTGGGAGTACCACAACCAGACCGGCCGCCATGGCGTGGTCACTGCGACATTCGACGCCGAACTGTTCGGTCACTGGTGGTTCGAGGGCCCGCAGTTCCTTCGCGACGTGCTGCTGTCGCTCAACAGTGACGCGGACGTGGAGCTTTCCACCACCGAGGCATACCTTGAGCATCATCCGCCGGACAAGGTTGTCTCCTTGCCGGAGGGCTCGTGGGGCGACGGCGGCGATCATCGCGTGTGGACCAACGACCAAATCAACTGGATGTGGGACATTGAATACCGTTGCGAGGCGAACTTCGGCCGCGCGACGTGCGAATTGCCTTGGCGCGAAAGCGAACCGGTCGAGCAACTGCTCAAGAAAGCCGGTCGCGAACTGCTCCTGCTTCAGGCCAGCGACTGGCAATTCATCATCACGCGCGGCCAGGCGGTTGACTATGGCATCAAGCGATTCATGCAACATGTCTCGCGCTTCGAGACGTTATTGGACTTGGCCGAGCGCTCGGCGGTGGATTCGTCATATCTCGGAAAATTGAACGAGATAGAACAGTTTGAAGTCAAGGACGCCGATATCCACGATGTGATCTTCCCCGAGATCGACCTCGCGTGGTGGCGCATGTAGACGTGCTGTCGGAGACCCAGGGATGGTAGGCAGACGCACCAGGAGAAAGGTCAAGCGCCTTGTAACTATCTCCATCGGGATCCTCTCGATGGCGGTGGGCAGTTGGACATTCACTTCGTCCGTGGCAGCGCCGTCCGACTTGCCTGGTCTGCTTAGCGGACACGCTCAGTTCATCGCACCGCTGGGGTTGCTTCTCGTGCTCACGGGTGTCATGACGTTCCACCGCGGTGTGAAGCGCCTGTTCTCGACGCACCACCGTTGATCGGGTGGCCGCGTTCCGCTAGCCTGCGGCGCGTGAAGATCCTCATCGCCAGCTCGAATCCCGGTAAGCGACGCGAGATCGAACAGGTCTTCAATTCCTGCCGCGCGGCGTCGGCCGCCGACACCCCGGCACCCGATGCCGAGCTTGTCGGCCTCGACGCCCTCGAACGACCCATCGCCGAACCGGTCGAGGATCAGCCGGACTTCGCCGGTAACGCCGCACTTAAGGCCGTGTACTACGCCAAACAGTCGGGCATGTGGTGCCTGGCCGATGACTCGGGACTGGAGGTCGATGCCCTGAACGGCCAACCGGGCGTCCACAGCGCCCGCTACGCCGGCGTGGACGGCCCGCGCTCCGTTGTCGATCCGGCGAACAATCGTCGACTGCTGCGCGAACTGGCCGACTTGCCGACCAGGAAGCGCACGGCGCGGTTCGTGTGCACCATGGCCCTTGCCAGACCCGACCACGACCGCCCGCTTACCATCGTGCGCGGCATGATCGAGGGACGCATCCTTGGGCCGGGCGATGAGGGCTTCATCGACGACGATCCGCCGTCGGGCTTCGCGGGACGCGGGAGAAACGGCTTCGGCTACGACCCGCTCTTCCTTGTACCTGATCTGGGCAGGACCACCGCCGAACTGCCGCCCGAGCACAAGAACGCCATCAGCCACCGCGGGGATGCCTCACGCAAGATGTGGCACGCGCTTCATCGCCTCCTGCCGCATGCCGATGAAAGCGATACGTAACCGGCCGGTTGGACCGAACTTTCGCCCCAGCCTAAGGTTAGCAGGACTCGACGGTGTCCTGAACGCCGTTGTGTCTCGTCGTGGCCGGTGGGTGGGCCGGGGACGTGTCGCGGGAGGTGTGGCTTGGCCGGATGCATGGTGGGGCTCGCCTGGGGGATGGCGCTGCTGCTCAGCTTCGTCGGCTGGGGCGCGGTGGTCTGCCGCTGCGCCACGCGGGGTCGCATGCTTTCCTGGGCACACCGGGCCGTCATCGGCATGTCGCTGCTGATCTGCCTCGGGGGAATGCTCAACTACCTTGCCATCATCAGTGCGCCACTGTTGATCGGCCTTGTGGGGGCAGGCGTCATCGCGTGCCTCTGGGATGCTTGGCTGCAACGGACAGCCTTCCGGCATGCAACCAGGCGTGGCGCTGCTGTGCTGGCATCTAAGCCGCTGATCGCCGCGCTGTGGGTGGTGGTCCTCGGCCTCGCCGCAGTACAGTACGTCGGCTCCGCATGGAGCGACGACTTCAACACGGTTGACGACCACCACGCCTACCTCGTCTTCCCGCAGCGCATGCTGCAAACCGGCTCGATGGAGCCGGCGCCGTTCAGCGAACGCCGCATCGTGTCGTCCCTCGGCGGCCAGTCCTGGCTGCACGCGATGGTGCTGGCGGCCGGGCGGGAAGAGAACTACTACATCATCGACCCGGGCCTGACGGTGCTGATGCTCATCGGCCTGCTTGCATCCATGGTCACGCGGCGCGGCGGACCTGCTGCGCTCATCGCGTGCTTCGCCCTCATCGCCTTGCTGTTGCCGGCGCCGCAGATCAACACCACCGCAATCCTCGGCCCCATCGTGATGCTGCTGTTCCTCGTCGACTACCTGGATGCAGGGCGCATCGATGGCATGCAGCGTTGGGGGCATCTCTTCGTTCTGTGTCTCGTCGCCGCCGCCGCGGCGACGCTCAAATCCAGCTTGCTGCCCGGTCTCGGCCTGTTGATGATCATCAGCTTCGCCGTCCATGCCTGGCGATCACGCGACTGGTGGGGCACGATCCGCGATGTCGTCCTCTGCGCGGCGATCGGCCTGATCCTCATTCTCCCGTGGATGCTCTCGCTCAAGCAGTCAGCGGGCACGCTGCTCTTTCCCCTTCTGGGGCGCGGCTACCACGCCACGGCTTGGGGCGGTGTGCCCACGCCGTCGAGCCTGGGCGCCGAGCGCGGCGTGCATATCGTCATCATGACGCTGCTGTCCTATGCCTACGTCGCAACCGCCGCGCTCGTGGCCATCACGCTCGCCGTCAGCCGGCATGCATGGCGTCGCCGCGCGGCCGCCCCCGCGATGGGCATGGCCGCACTGGTCGGTTGCCTGCTGCTTTCCTGGATGGTCGCGGGCGAGGGACACTATCGCTACGGCTACTCGATCTACATCCCCGCGATCCTCACGATGCTGGTTGTCGTCCTGACGCCTCCGCAATCTGCCGTCCATCGAGGCAGGAGGGCCGCGCAAGGCATCATCGCCGGAGCGTGCGTAGCGACGTTCGTGATCGGCAGCGCGTGGAATGACACGGTCATCTACTACTGGGACTTCCTGCACAACATCAAGGTGGCGGTCCAGCGCGAGCAAGCCTTCACCGACGCCCAGCGCGCCACGCTGCGTCACGCTCAGGATGCCGTGCCCGAAGGGGAGCAACTGATCGCCCGCGTCGCCCGGCCGTTCCTGCTGGACTTCGCGCGCAACCCGATCGTGGTGCCCGACCATCCCGGCCAGACCAGCCCGCCGCCGGGGATGCCGCTCTACGCGGGCCCCGAGCCGCTGGCCGCCTACCTGCAGGCGCAGAACATCCGCTACGTCATGTACAGCTACGGCAACGAGGCCGGCTTCAGCCGCAGGCAATGGGGGCACCTGGTCGCGCCGGGCAATACGAAGATCCTGATGGGTATCGTGGCCAAGCCGCTGTTCGCGTTCCAGAACAACCTTGTTGAGCTTGGTAAGACACGGCGGCGGATCCATGACGACGGCCACGTTTTCGTGATCGATCTGGCCAGTCGCGCCGACACGGTGGATGATGAATCAGATACAGAGTGACTACCGCCACGCGGCAACCGTTCGGAGGAAATGACACTTGAATCCAGCCGACCAAACAGTCGAAAACCCGGCCGGATCGCAGACATTCAGCGATGTAGCCGTGCTGCTGCCCTGCTACAACGAAGCACCGACCATCGCCAAGGTCATCAACGACTTTCGCGCGGCGCTGCCCGGCGCAAGCGTCTACGTGTACGACAACAACTCCACCGACGATACCGCGGCAGTCGCCCGCGAGGCCGGCGCGACCGTCGTGCGATCGGCCCGCCAGGGAAAGGGCAATGTCGTGCGTCACATGTTCGCGACCATCGATGCCGCCTACTGCGTCATGGCCGACGGCGATGACACTTACCCGGCCGCCGACGCGCCGCGCCTGGTGCAGCTTGCCCGTGAGAGCGAGGCGGACATGGTCGTAGGCACCCGCTTGCAGGATCACCGCGAACGTTCGTTCCGCCGCTTCCACCAGTTGGGCAACAACGTCATCTCCGGGCTGATTCGCACGATCTTCCAGATCGACGTGAAGGACGTGCTGTCGGGCTATCGCGTCTTCTCGCGCGACTTCGTGCGCAGCGTGCCGCTGTCATCGCCCGGCTTCGAGATCGAAACCGAACTGACCCTTCAGGCGGCCGCGAAGAACTTCGTCATCCGTGAATCACCGATTCAATACGGCGAGCGCCCCGAGGGCAGCTACTCCAAGCTCAGCACCTGGGGCGACGGCCTGCTCATCCTCAAGATGATCTTCCTCATTTTCAAGGACTACAAGCCGCTGACGTTCTTCGGCACGCTGGGGATCACCCTCGCGGTGCTGTCGCTGCTGGCCGGTTCGGTGCCGGTGTACGACTACTTCACGATCGGCCGCGTGCCGCACTTTCCGCTGGCAATTCTTGCCGCGGCGCTTGGGGTCGTGACGACCGTCACGGTCGCGATCGGCCTGCTGCTGCATACGATCCGCAACTACCACAACGAGAACTTCGAACTGTGGCGCCGCATCGCCCGACGCATGGATGGCGTGGCCGACGGCAACGGCCGGAACGGAGAAAGCGAGTGAACCCGATGGCTCCAAACGCCTCCGAAGCGCCGCCTCCGGCCACTGAACAGGCTTACACCGGCGTGGACAACCTCGAGATGATGACGCTGGCTGAGCGCTACAATGCGTTCCTCATCCGCCAAGTCGAGCGGTACTGCGGCACGGCGCAAACGCTTGTCGACTTCGGCGCCGGCACCGGCACCTTCGCCAAGGCCATGCGCAAGCGGGGCCACAAGATCGTGTGCGTCGAAGCGGATGCTCAGCTCAACGACAGTCTCATCGCAGATGGCTTCGAGTCCCACCAATCGCTCGATGCCTTCGGGGACGTCGGCCTCGAGGCTGTCTACAGCCTCAACGTGCTGGAACACATCGAGGACGACGCGGCGGTCATGAGAGCCATCTTCGCCAAGCTCAAACCCCGCGGCGTGTTCTACGTCTACGTGCCCGCCTTCCAGGCACTCTTCTCCAGCATGGATCGGAAGGTCGGACACTACCGACGCTACACGAAATCCATGATGCTGCCGCGCCTGCGGGACGCGGGCTTCGAGATCGCCCACGCCGCCTACGCCGACAGCCTTGGCTACCTCGCCTCACTCGCGTACAAGTGGTTCGGCAACGACCGGGGCGACCTCAATCCGAAGTCGCTGAAGACGTATGACCGCTACATCTTCCCCTGCAGCCGCGCGCTCGACACGGTCTGCGGCTGGTTCGTCGGCAAGAATCTCGAAGTCGCGGCTGTCAGGCCCGCCTAGTCGGCGTCCGGATTGAAATCGATGCTGTTCCGCTGCAGCAGCGTGCCCGTCGTGCGGTAGAGGTTGGAGATGGAGCGTTGGTAGGCGGTCAGCGCCTCGTATTCCTGTCGCTCGGCCTCGGCCAGCGCTTCTTGGCGACGCAATTTCAGGTCGATGAATTCGGGCGTCAGTTTGGTGCCCGCATCCTGCTGGGCCTGCAAGGCGCGAAGGCTCTCGGCCGCGGCGCGGCGGGACGAGCGCGTCACCCCGATCAGCACGTATGCCGTCGAGAGATTGCGCAGCGCCGTCTTCACCTCCAACACGACATCCTGCGCCGTGCGCTGGTAGTTGAGCACCGACTGCTGCCGTTCGATCTCACGCTGCCGGAACGCCGCCTCGGGCGCACGATTGCCGATCGGCACCTCGAACTCCAGCCCAACGATGTAATCGATGAACAGCCCATCAAACAGGTTGCTGTAGGCGCCGTCGAGTGAACCGTCCTGGCCGCGGAAAGCCATCGTCGCCGTCAGGTCCAGCACCGGCAGCCGACCGTTGTCCGCCACCCGCTGACGCACCGAGGCGTCCTTGATCTGAAGCAGCGCCTGCTGAATCTCCGGCCGGTTGCGCAGCGCCGTCGAAATGTTGTCAAGCAGGCTGAATTTGAGCGGCGCGTCGATCGGCGCATCCATCGGAAGAAGCAGTGTCTCGCCGGAAAGCGGCAGCGACGGATCGTTGATCAGACGCTTGAGGTCATCCGAAGCCTGACGCATCGCACGCCGCGCCTGGATCAGCTCCAGGCGGCGCGTTTCCTCACGCGCCAGCACCTCGGTGTACGTCGCGGGGATCACGTCCAGAATCTTGCGCGCCCCGAGCACCTTCCGCTCGGCCTGTGTCTGCTTCAGCAACCGCTCGCGGATCAGCACCTGTTGGCGCGACAGCACGAGATTCCAATAGGCTGCCTCGGTCGCATTGACCACTTCGATCACCGAGGCCCGCAGTTCCGCCATCGCCTGCCGTTGGGCGCTCTTGCGCAGCACGATCTCCGCCCGGTTCACATCCTCGCCGAAACCGCGAAGCAACGGCTGCGTGATGGCGAGCGTGATGTCAGAATCCCAATAGGGGTTGACGTTGAAGAAAGTCGGTGAGTCGGAGTTGCTCTGGAACGAGGTGGACAGCACGATACCGCCGCCGGTCGTGAACGGCTTACGAATGCCCGTCTCCAGCGACCAGACTTCGCCCTGCACCGGCCCGCCCGCGCCGGCCACGCTCGAAGCGGGCCGCGGGGTGTCGGTCAGTGACATGTCGCCCGCGGCGAAGAACGTGGCGTCAAATGCCGCCTCGGCCTGCACCACCTGCGCCTCGCGGATCGCCGGCACCAGCCGCGCGATCGACAGGTCGATGTTGTTCCTCGCCGACATGCGGATCGCTTGCTCGAGCGACATGCCGACGCGGTCCAGTTCCTTGCGGCTCGCCTTCCACTGCTTCAGTTCCTTGTCGTCCTCGGGCGCCACCTCTTCGTCATCACTTCGGTTCTGGAGATCCGGACCCAGCATCAGCTTGGCATCGCCGTACGAGTCCGGCCCGCTGACCTTGTCCAACTGCTCGATCTTGTCCTTGTTCTTGTCAGGATCTTCCTTGGTGCCGGTCAGCAGCTCACGCTCCACCTCGGAGAAGCCCTGTTGGAACTCGACCTCGCCCTGCGCGATCGCATCGAGGAACGTCTGCCTCGTGGCCTGAAGCGAGTCACGAAGCTGCTCTTCCGCCGTCCGGTCCATGGGGCTGACACAGCCCGCAACACAAAGCAGAGACATGAGAAGCGTCCCGACGACCAACGCCCTGATCTGATTCATCTTCGAGTTCCTCTGCCTTAGCCCTGATCAGCCAACGGTCGAATCTGCACACCACCGGGAGACCCGCCCGGCATGTTGCGATGGCCCACAAGGTACCACACAATCGGATGGTGCATTCCCAAGCGGCCTTTCCCCGGCCGCTCGCCCATCGTCACGCCATCGCGTTAGGCGGCACGCGGGCGCCGCCTCGCACAGGCTGTACCGACACTCGTCTAGTTTCGACCAAGGTTGCCCAGATTCACAACCAAGCCGAGTTACCGGTCTCCACATGGCGGATTCGCATGATACCGTAACCCGATTGAGCGATGCGCCTCTTGCAGTTTGGTCAAAAGTCTTTTAATTTCTTACGGCGTTCGATCGCGGGGGCGGCCGAACGCCAGACGAGGGGACGGGGGCGTTGAAGAACTGGGGTTCGGAGGATGCGAGAAGCCACCGGGCCGGGAAGGGGTCTGGGCCGAACACGATTCAGCGTTTGGGATCGAGTTCAGCAAGGCGGATGGGAGTTGGGTGACCAAGCCGGCTTAAGGTCCGGCGGCGACGTTCGGCCAAGGTGACGAGTGGGGACTCGTCAAGAAACCATCCGAACTCAGCCGCCCGACCATCGCCGGTTTTTTCATGCGCACCACCCAATGGGCGTCCATTCCCCGCCGCCTCAAGACACTTGGGGCAATTGAGCCACGCTCGTGCATCGCGGGCTTGGCCTGGTTTCGATCCCCAGAACGACACCGCGCAACACCTCGATGCCTATACACCGTTGCGGACAAGCAGTACAATACGCCGCTTCGCGCCGACTACCGCAACGCGAAACCCATGCCTGATCTGAAGATGCAGGAGTTTCATCATGCCCCGCCCGATGACCATGACGGAGAAGATCTTCGCCGCCCACGCCGGCAAGACCGGGGTCGCCCCCGGCGACAATGTCTGGGTGGACGTGGACATCCTGATGACGCACGACGTGTGCGGACCGGGCACCATCGGCATCTTCAAGGAGCAGTTCGGGCACAACGCCCGCGTCTGGGACCCCGACCGCGTGGTCATCATCCCTGACCACTACATCTTCACCGCCGAGGAAAAGTGCCACCGCAATATCCAGATCCTCCGCGACTTCGTGAAGGAACAGGGCATCCGCTACTACTACGACCCGGACTTCGTCCAGGGCCAAGGCATGCCCAGCCCGTACCGCGACCCGACGCGCACCAGCTACAAGGGCGTCTGCCATAAGGCCCTGCCCGAGGAAGGCCACCTTCGTCCCGGCGAGATCCTGCTCGGCACCGACAGCCACACGTGCACGGCCGGGGCGTTCGGCCAGTTCGCCACGGGTGTGGGCAACACCGATGCCGCTTTCGCCATGGGCACCGGACGCACGTGGCTCAAGGTGCCGCCAACCATGAAGTTCACCTTCCACGGGGAGATCCCGCCGTACCTCACGGCCAAGGATCTCATCCTCGCCGTCATCGGCCAGATCAGCGTCTCCGGCGCCACGTACAAGACCATGTACTTCGCCGGCGACGGCATCGCCTCACTCACCCTCGAAGACCGCATGACGCTGACCAACATGGCCATCGAGGCCGGCGGGAAGAACGGCGTCTGCGATGTGGATGACAAGACCTTGGCTTACGTGAAGAAACGCTCAACGCGGCCCGAGTGGACTGTCTTCCGGGACGACGCCGACGCCGAGTACTGCTACGAGCACGAGTGGGATCTCGGCCTGATGGAGCCGATGGTCGCCAAGCCGCACAGCCCCGACAACAAGGACACCGCCCGCAACTGCAGCGACGTGAAGCTCGACCGCGCGTACATCGGCAGTTGCACCGGCGGCAAGATCACCGACATGATCTTCGCGGCCGCGCTGCTTGAGGGGAAGCAGGTGAGGATCCCCACCTACGTCGTGCCCGGTTCGACGGAAGTGCACGCCGACATGCAGCGGCTGAACATCCGCGGCCGGGAGAAGGCCGACGGCGAGAAGTCGATCGAACAGGTGCTCGAAGACGCCGGCTGCCTCGTCGGCGCCGCAAGCTGCGCCGCCTGCCTCGGCGGCCCGCAGGACACCTTCGGCCGGCTGAACGAACCGATCACCTGTATCAGCACCACCAACCGAAACTTCCCGGGCCGCATGGGCCACAAGCAGGCGGGGGTCTACCTCGCTTCACCCTTGACGGCCGCAGCCAGCGCGCTGACGGGGAAGATCACCGACCCGCGCGAGTTCGTGAGTGATCCGATCACAACGGGCCAGGCGGGGGTGGTTTGACCAGCGGGGTCGCCCCTCTACCAACAGCGACCGAAGCGAAGATCTGACTGGTCCCGATCCACAGTTCGCAGCTTGTCGCAAGGACACATACGGCACTCCGCCACTCGTGGCGACCAGCACACCACCATTACGCCGCGCATGTCGGGCGCGTACTTTGGTGGCGATCCGCCCGGCGATGATTGCCTGACGATCGCTCCCAGGATCGCACGAAAGGGCGGCCGGTTGCGCCGGCCAGACATGGCGCGTAAGACTTGGCCCTCACGCAGCGTCACCCGTGTTGAACTCCAGTGCGACGTCCCGCCGTTGTCCCATCGCTCCCGTGGCCGGTATGCTGTGTTTGGATTCGTTCACCTCCGCTTTCGCTACGGGAGTTCGGCATGCCCGACCTGTTCGCCAAGATCTACGGCTGCCTCGCCGCGTCACGCATCGGATCATCGATGGGCGCCGCAGTCGAGTGCTGGCCTCGTGAGAAGGTTGCGTCCACTTACGGTTACGTCGATCGCTTGCTTCCCTATGCGCACTACCAGTACCGCGGCATCGACTGGACGCGCCCGCCGGGCACCACCGAGGACGGCATCGAGCGCCAGAAGCTCTTTGTTGACGCGATCGCCGACAAGCAGGACCGTATCACCGTCGAGGACTTCGCCGCAGCAGCAATCGCGTGTGACCTCGACAAGATGCTCTACATGACAGAACCCGATGACGTGCGGCTGGTGCGATTCCTGAAGGAAGGCGTGCCGCCGGCACTGGTGGGAACGCTCACCAACTGGTCGGGGCTCCTCTCCGTGGCTCGCGCGGCCCACCCGATCGGACTGATCAACCCCGGGGATCCGGCGGGCGCGGACCGCGATGTGCGTGATGTCGGTCGGTTCTGCTTCGCCCCCAACGACGTGTCACATGACTGGGCGAGCATCTACGTCGCCGCCATCGCGGAAGCAGTGCGACCGGAAGCGACCGTCGACTCCGTGCTCCACACCGCGCGGCGATTCGTGAATGATCGAACGCGCAAGGGCTTCGATCTCGCGCTCGACTTCGCCGCGAAGCATCCGGACTATGAACCGATGCGCGAAGCATTCGATACGGTCTATGCCAGCCGTGTCGGCGACTATCCGTTCTCCTCGGCCTGCGAGGTCGTGTCGAAGGGCTTCGCGATCTTCGTCCGCTGCGGCGGCGATGCAAAGCAGGCGATCCTGGACGCCGTGAACTTCGGGCGCGACACGGACTGCGCGGCCGCCATCGCCGGCGGCCTGGCCGGCGCACTGCAAGGCATCGAGGCGCTGCCGCAAAAATGGGTCCGCCAAGTCGACGAAGCGACGATGGCCAACCCGTATACGAACCGGCAGACAACCATCGAGCAGGATGCCGAGGCGATCTTCGGCGCGCTGTGCAGTCGAGCGGAGAAGATGCGTGAACTGGTGAAACTCATCGAAGCGTCGTGAACGGCCCCCCTCAACGGAGTGTCACGAAATGAAGATCGCCATCGGCGCCGACCATGCCGGGTTCCCGATGAAGCAGGAAGTCATCGAAGCGCTGCGCGAGCTTGGGTGCGGAGTAACTGACCACGGCACGCACAACGAGGAGCCGGTTGACTTCCCGGACATCGCGGCGAAGGTGACCGCAGATGTGCGCGCCGGCGCCGCCGACCGCGGTGTGATGGTGTGCGGCACGGGCGTGGGCGCGGCGATCGCCGCCAACAAGACGCCCGGTATCCGCGCGGCCGTGTGCCACGATACCCACTGCGCCCACCAGTGCGTCGAGCACGATGATGTCAACGTCCTGTGCATCGGCGCCAAGATCATCGGCCCGTGGCTCGCCCGTGATATCCTCAAGGCCTTCATCGAAGCACGCTTCTCCACCGCCGAACACTTCCGCCGACGCGTGGCGAAGCTGGCCGACCTGGAGAAACAGTCCGCGCGGGAAGTCCTTGCCGGCCAGGCGTGAAACAGGGCGAGACATATCGGCCTCGCCCTGCGACAGTCACTCCGTCCTCCGACTCCGCCCTTCGTCGCTTCGTCGCTTCGTCGCTCGATCGCTTCGCCGCTTCCTCCTACTTCTTCATGATGTAGTAGTTGTTCTGGAAGTCGTGCTCCAGTGTCCGCACGTCCACATGCTCGAAGCCCGCTTCGCCAAGCATCTCGAGCGCCAGTTCCTCGCCCCACACGGTGCCCAACCCGCAGCCGCAGCCCGCGAGCGACACCGTCATGCAGTGCATCGTGGAGATCGTGTAAAGCAGCGTGCCGATCGGATGGTCAATGTTGTTCTCCACATAACTGGACGCCCGGATGTCCTGCATGAAGAACGTACCACCGGTCTTCAGCGCGGTGTGGATGTTCTCCAGCACCGCGGCCGGGTGCATCTGGTCGTGGATGGCGTCGAAGGCGAAGACCAGGTCGTAACGGTCGGGCTCGTTCATGTCCGTCACGTCCCGCGCCGCGAAGCGCACGTTCGTCAGTCCCCTCTCACGCGCTCGGGCGTTGGCCCATCCAGTCGCCTCCTCGCTCAGGTCATAGCCGACGAAACTGCTGTTGGGGAACCGCTCGGCCAGCGTCAGCAACGCGCGTCCCCGCCCGCAGCCGATATCGAGCACCTCGATGCCGCGCTCAAGTTGCGGCGTGAGCCACGGCGCCAGCGGGAGCAGATGATCGAACAGCGCCGCCACCACCGTCTGCCCAGAATCCTCGGCCATCACCTCGTGGAAGCGGCCGAACCGCTCGTACGGCACGCCCCCGCCGCGCTCGAAGCATGCGACCACGTCGTCCTCCACGCTTCCCATCACGGCGAAGTACTGCGCCATCACCGCGACGTTGTCCGGCGACGCGGCCCGCGTCAACCACGCCGCGTGCTCCGCGGGCAGGGCGTATTCGTTCGCCGCCGGGTCGTACGCGACGACCTGGCTGGTCACCATGCCGCCCAGCCATTCGCGCACGTACCGCTCGTTCAGACCGGCCGCTTTCGCGATGTCGCCGCTGGTGGCCGGCGGCATGTCATGCATGGTGTCGAACAGGCCTGTGCGATGCCCGATCGAGATCAGTTGCATCATCGCCGCTTCGTTGATTGCGCCCAACAGGCGCTCGGCGAATGCTTCGGATTTGGCGGTGTCAATAGTCGGTGCTTGAAGCGTTGTCATCGGTTTGCTCCTTCCTGTGTGTTCCTCGGTCCGCGTCAACCATCGGACGAAAGATAGGGCACAGGTAAGGGCCGGACAGTTGACTCCGGGTCAACTTCAGGTTGACTTCGAGTCAACCTCACCGACCGACGACCGATCACTTGCATCGACGAAGACATGCCGGGTCGATGCCCAGTCGGCCCAGTTCGGGTTCGATCTCTTCCCAGAAACGCTTGCCGTCCGAGCCGTACCCGGCGGTGGGCGCGATATCCGGGCACCGCTTCAGGAACCAGGCCTGCAGACGCGCCATCAGCAGTTCACGCGTGTACTTGGCAGTCATGCTCGCCAGCGCGACGGGCATGTGATTGGCCTCCGCGGCGATCTGGAAGACGAGCACCATTCGCCGCGCACGCTGCGCCTCGTCAGGCGACGCTTCGCGCAACTCGTACGCGCTGCAGCGATCGGATTCCTCGAGAATCCGCAGCGTCGCATCCGGGAAGGCCAGCGCCAACGGTTCGCGGTATCGCATGCGCCCGGACTGGCGATCGACCACCACGCGGGGGCGGCTCACCCCGTACCGGTCCCAGATCGACCGCAGATGCCGCGTCACCGACGTGAAGCTCACGATCGCCTTGGATCGTGTGGCTTTCACCATCGCGTTGAAGGCATCTTCGAAGATGACATCCGCGCCGAGATCTAGCAGCCGCACCCCCACCTGCTTCGCTTCGTTGGCCAGCATGCTGCGCGCGATGGATACTTCGCCCAACTCCCCGGCCGCGGGCAGCACGGTCCACGGGTTGTCCTCGCATTCGCCGTACCACGGGAGGTCGTCCAGCTTCGGCATCGCGCCTTGACCGACCGCCTCAAGCCAGCGATCCAGCGTCGCGGGGCGGATGCCCGCCATCGCGGCGAACGCCAGCGTGCTCATCTCCAGATGACGAATCCCCGCCGCCCTCGTGTAGAGCTTCTTCGAGTCGTTCACCGCAATGCGATGCCGCCGCCCGGACAGCGCGCGGCAGACCACGCGCTCAAGCCGCTGCCACATGTCGACCGGCGCGGCAGACCAATCGTCCATTTGCGTCATCGCCGGACCATTCGGCACGGTGACACCCGGCTCCTCGATCGCGAACAGCGAGCGCGCCACCGTCAACGGGCCGAACAGCGGACCGTAGCCCGCCTCGTCAATGCCGCCGTAGAGAATCATCCGCCCCATGATAACGCTGGTCGCCGCGCACCGTTGGTGCTACCCTGAGGCAACGACTCGCGCGGCGTGCCGTGCCAGTTGGGCGGGGAAACAATTCATGAAGAACTGGATCGAAAGCATGCTCCTGCTGAGTCTCTGCACGTCCCTCGCCGCCGCGAAGGCGCCGACCGGCGCTGATCTGTGGCAGGCGTACACCAAGTCACCGGATACGCATCCCAACATTCCCAACTGCTCCTACGCCGGCTATCGCGCCGGCGCGGCGGCGCTGCCCCAGCCGCCAATTACCATCAATGTGCGCGACTGTGGCGCCGCCGGCGACGGCAAGACCAATGATGTGGAAGCCTTCGGCAAGGCCATCGCGCAAGCCGGGGCCCACTTCGCCCGCACGCGAACCCACGGCGTTGTGCTCATCCCCGAAGGCGTTTACCGCCTCACGGACATTCTTCACCTGCACCAGCGCGGCGTCATCCTGCGCGGCGAGGGACCGGACAAGACCATCCTCGACTTCCAGCATTCGCTGGCCGAAGCCGTCGTGCGGCTGAACAGCGCCGGCAAGAGCGTCTGGTCGTGGTCAGGCGGCATGATCTGGATCGGGCCGGAGGAGACATTCGCCGAGGACAGCAAGGGACTGCGCCAGCCGACCCGCGGCTGGGAATCGTGGCGAACCGACGAATTGATCGGCGAAGTCAACGACAACCACGAGCGCGGCGATCGCGTGATCCATCTCGACAAGCGCGGGCGCGCTGAGGTGAAGCCCGGCGACATGGTGCTGATGACCTGGCGCGACGACCCCTCGCTCGAACTGGCCAAGACCATTGCCGGACACGAGCGCATGCGCCAGTTCGACTGGGAGCGTAGCCGCTACGCCCGCCGCATGACCTGGCGCTGGCCGGTACGCGTCGCGGCCGTCGATGGTAACCGATTGACACTCGCGCAGCCGCTTCGCGTGCCGATCCGCGAGGCGTGGCGGGTCCACGTGCACACCCTCGGTCGCCACGTGAGCGAAGTCGGCGTGGAGCACCTTCGCATCCGCAATCCGCGGTATCGCGTGCAGCGTCACCTGCAGAACCCCGGGCACAACGGGGTATACATCAACCGCGCCTACGACTGCTGGGTGCGCAACGTCACCATGGAGAACGTGGAGGTCGGCTTCGGCGTGGCCGCGGCCAAGCACACCACCTGCACCGGCCTGCACATCGTCGGGCAGGACAACCACCACGCCACTGCCTGTCGCGTCGCGTCGCACGATAATCTCGTCGAGCATTTCATCATCGAATCACGCGTCCACCACGGTATCAACACCGAGGGATGCTCAAGCGGCAACGTCTGGCGCAAAGGCTTGATGAAGCACGGCACGTTCGACAGTCACCGCGCGATGAGTTTCGATCTCATCCGTACGGATATCACCATCCGCAACGACGACGGCGGACCCGGCGGGGCCGGCGACGCCGGGCCGTTCCTCGGCGCCCGCTGCGTACACTGGAACATACGCGTCACCGGCCGCCGCGCACAGTGGGTCTACCAGCCGGACTGCATCTCGATGGGCGCGCTGGTCGGCATCCAGGGCGTGGAGCCGGACATGCGCAAGGCCTGGGCAATGGCGCACGGGGACAAGGGATGCATCATCGCGGACCATGGCCGCGTACCCCAGCCGCCGGACCTTTACGAAGCCCAGTTGCGGCTGCGACTGGATAAGCCGACGCAATAGGCGTCCGCCGCGCCGCGCTGCAACACGAGCAGAGCGAATCCACACTGCACACAGAAGACCTCCAGAAATCAGGAGAGAACGCATGTCTCGTTTCCTGCGCGTACTGATCAGCATCGTTACGATCGCCGCGTTCGCGGCCCCGCTTTCCGCCAAGTTGCCCGAACGCCCCTTCGTCCTGTGGAACAAGCAGGACATCGCACGAATGAAGAAGCTGGTTGAGACGAACCCGATCGTCCGCAAGGCGTACGAGGACCGCCTCGCCCAGGACGGCAGGGCGAACGATGACCAGATATTCCAGCTCTACCGCTACGCGGTGATGGGCGATGAGAAGGCCGGCCAGGAGCAGAAGAAACACCTGCTTAGCACGCTCCGATCCACGAAGCCCCTCGGCGGGGCGCAGTGGGTCAACGTCGTGCGCTACGACCTCTTCTACGACAAGCTCACCAAGGACGAACGCGCCGAAATCGAGAAGATCTTCCGCGACTACATCCGCCAGGCCATCCATACCAACGCCGTGCTCGATGGCACGGAAGGCTTCAACGACTCGCGCAACTTCTCCCGCTACGATGCACGGCTGTATTCCAAGAGCAACTGGCTGCCCAACATCATCTGGCCGCGCAAAGTCAGCGCCAACCTCATGGCCGCGGCCATGGGCGACGAGGGGCTCATCCGCGAAACCTGGGGCGCCTACGGCTCCATGCAGTGGTACTTCGACGAGTACCTGGCCGACCAGGGCTTCTACAGCGAGGAGTTCTCCAAGATGGGCGCCACGCCCGGCGCGATGCTCGTCTACTGCCGCGCACTCGAACGCCAGGGCCTCAATGATCTGGGCTACGGCTACCGCGGCCGGCACGGCGCCACCATGCGCGGCCACATCGAAAGCGTCATCGACCTGGGCTATCCCCGCATCGAGCTGCACAGCGACTACCCGCAGTATCCCATGCTCACCATCGGCGACCTGCGCGGCTCCGGTTCCTCGCGCAGGAAGAATCACCCGAGCTTCGCCTTCCAGCATTCGATCGTCAACGGCTTCCTCCCGAGCGACGAAGACGGCCAGATCAACCGCTGGGCCGCGCACGGCGCGTGGGGCGGCGAAAAGCGAGGCGACAACCCGCAGTGGGACGGCTACTCCGGCTTCACGGCGAAGATGCAGATCCCGCTCTGGTTCGAGATCGCCCACCAGAAGTGGCCGAAGGCAGGCTTCGGTTACTTCCTCGCCCACATGCGCACCCCCGGCCAGAAGGTGGCCGTGCCTTCGCTGTACTTCGGTCTCGCGCCCATCCGCATCGAGGACGTGTCCCCGCCGTCCGCGTGGTCATACGTCGCGCCTCAGCGCGGCCTCGTCATGCTGCGCCATGATGAGTCGCCCGCGTACTGGGAATCGCCCGCCCCGGCCGTGGGCTTCCGACTGCCGTCGCCCTACGCTCATCACTGCAATGACCCCATGGCCCTGGCCGGTTACGTCGCGCACAATCGGCACATCTACATCAACCGCCAGGCCACGCGCGGCTACGCGCGAAGCTGGACGCGCAGCGTCCAGAGCCACTGCAGCGTGCAAGTCGACAAGCGCGAGCCCGCGTTCACCTACGACTTCACCCAGCGGCACGGTTTCTACCAACCCGTCAAGTTCATGGTCGCCAACAGCGATGCCGTCTACCCCGGCATCGACCACACCCGCGCCATGTTCCTCACCGGCGAGTACCTCTTCGACGTCACGCGCCTCGCCGCTGCGGATGGACAACCGCACACTTACACCTGGTTCGCCCACGCCCTGGGCGTGACGGGCGGCGCCGGGTGGGGCAAGCCGCTGAAGGCGCCGGCCGATCTCAAGGCATTCGCAAAGCTGCGCACGCGCGACACGAGCGATGGCTGGTCGGTGCGCATCGACCAGGTCTGCGCGCTGGAGGACAAGGCGAAGGCGGTCCTGCCCGATGCGTGGTACGAACGGGGCATCGGCGTGAAGGTGCACATGCTTGGCGCGCCGGGCACCGCCGCGCATCTGGCGCGCACACCCATTACCGACGACCCGTCCGATGCGCCATCCGAGGAACAGAACCCGCAGGCACACGAAGTCGGCGGGACAAGCCTCATCGTCCGGCGATCGGCGCCGCAGACCACCTTCGCCGCGCTGCACGAACCGTTCGAAGGTGGCAAGCTGCGGATCGAGACGTTTGAGAGAATCGCATCCACCGACGAGATGATCGCCGTGCGGATCAAGGGCGGAGCGGGCAGCGCCGTGGATGATCGCATCATGGTGCAGTATCCCGATCGCGGCGGGTTGTTGACCGTGGAAGCCGGCGACGAGCAGTTCAGCTTCGCCGACCACGCGTGGATCCGCATCAGCCCGAAGCACATCGATGCATGGGGCAATCTGCGGCTGGTGAAGGTGAAGGTCAGCGATCCTGACACGGTCTTCACCCTCAACGGCCGCGTCACGCAGGCCGCCATCGAGGACGGCATGCTCACGTTCAGCACCGGCCGCAAGTAGCGGGGCCACGACCGGTATACGGAGGCCGGGCGTTTGCCCTGGCCCGGCTGAAAACCGCCATGCCGCCCTTACCGGACTGGCGCGCTCACCGCCGCGTGCGCGCTTCTTCGCCATTTCTCACATCCCGACGAAAGTCGCCCACCTTTCCCGCCGATGCGCGCGGCGGGAAAGGAGACCGATATGCGCGCACTGCTGATCTACAGCATCCTGCCCATCCTGTGCGGCATCACCCTCGCCGTCGCCGGGGCCATGCATCGTCCGGCCGCGCCGAGCCGACCGCCGGTCGTCGAGGTCGAGCCACGGATCGATCTGAGCTTCCTCAACGATACCCAGACGCAGCGAACCTCGGCGGCCGAAACCGAATGCCACTGGCCTACCTGGCGCGAACTCGATCGGTTCTGCAGGAATCGCGAAGCTTTGCTGTCGTTCCAGGAGGGTCCCGATCAGATCGCGCCGTTCCGCTTCCGGCACATGCCCGTCGCCGCCGCGCTGCGCATCGAGTCACGCGCGGCCATCCCCGAGCCCAACGCGCTTGCACTGCTGGCGCTGGGATCGCTTGTCTTGCTGCGCAGCAGGCGCCGCTGACGAAGCATCAGGCGCCCTTCCTCCACCACATCGTCAGCCACGGCGGGGCGATCGCGCAGAAATGTTGCCATGACCCGGGGCTCGCACTGCTGTCCGGCTCGCCGCCTTCCTCGAGGTGAACGAGACGGAAACCGCGCCGTGACATCGAGTTGATCACCGTGCTGAGGCGATGACGAAACTCGCGCGGCCCCGGCACGCGCTGCACGTTGCCCTGCCCATCAGCGACCTTCCAGCAATCATCGTCTTCGATGAGTTCGCCGTCTTCGTAGGGGTACCCGCCCGGTAACACGTAGCCGTGGCCATTCCAGCTTGACTCCCAAGTCATGTGCGTAAAGGGATTGGCATAGCTCATGCGGTACCACCCGTCCGCCCGGAGGATGCGCTTGACCGCGTCGAAGACGCGCTGGGGATCCGGAACGAAACCAAGTGAGTGGGCGTGGTAGACAATGTCGAAGCTGTCATCACCGAACATCGAGAGATCGCGCATGTCGCCCTGGATCGGGGTGATGTCAAACCCGTAGTGCGCCGCCGCGCGGCGATCGGCTTCGAGTTGTCCGTCGGTGATGTCCACCACCGTCACTTTCGCCCCCAGCATCGCGAACGCCGCCGACTGCTGCCCGCCGCCCCCGGCCAGGCAAAGCACATCCCGTCCGGCCACGTCGCCGAACAGCCCCTGGTCGTCAACCTCATCGCGCGCCCGCTCGGGCGTCAGGTCCAGCCACGGCCGCGTGTACGCGCAGCCGGCCTTGACCAGGCCTTCCCAGCGGCCGCGGTTGAAACTTGCCAGTTCATCCATCGCAAGACCCTCCCAGGAACCGATCGTTGATCCAAGCTGGCTCAGCACTTGGCACCCAGCTTACCTTCCCGTACGATTCGCCTCCTCAATGCCGCGCAGAAAGGTGGTTTTCCGATGGCCGAGTCGACCGTGAAGAGCATGGATGAGATCGTCGCCCTTTGCCGCAGGCGGGGGTTCATCTGGCAGTCGTCCGAGCCGTACGGCGGGATCAACGGGTTCTGGGATTACGGCCCGCTGGGCGCGCTGCTGAAGAAGAACCTCAAGGACGCCTGGTGGAACGACGTCATCATCAGCCCGCCCGACGGCCCGGACGGCCACGCGGTGCAGATGGTGCCGGTGGATACCACGATCATCATGCATCCGAAGGTGTGGGAGGCGAGCGGGCATGTGGCGGGGTTCAATGATCCGATGGTGGACGACAAGGAGACCAAGGATCGATACCGCGCCGACCATGTGTATGGCCTATACGTTCGGTTTCAGAACCAAGAGCTATCAACGGAGCAGCAACTCAGTGAACTTGTGGACTGGGCTCATGACGCGACACGCGAGATCGCCTACGGCCCGAACCTGACATGCATTGCTTCGGCCCCCGCCGAAGCGATGGGATACTTCCGATCTCTCGAAAAGAAGCTTCGCGTGCAGATCAATCCACTTGACATCGCTGGCTTCGACGCAGCATTTGAGTTCCGCAAACACGATGGCACCACCTATCCTGGTGTTGTGCTTCAAGTGCCTGACGCGATCCTGAGAAACCATATCGGGGCCGTTCCGTCGCCAGCCAATCGGGATCTTGATTGGCTCATTAAGCAGGTGCACGCAGGGAAGATACCTCTGGAAGCCCTTCAGAATCCTGCAGTGCAGTCACTCACTGAGCCTCGCATGTTTAATCTGATGTTCGAGACGTACACCGGCGCCGTTCGCGATGATGATTCGAAGACCTACCTCCGCCCCGAAACCGCGCAGGGCATCTTCACGCAGTTCTGGAATGTCGTGGACACCAGCCGCGTGAAGGTGCCGTTTGGCATCGCCCAGATGGGCAAGAGCTTCCGCAACGAGGTGACGCCGCGCAACTTCACGTTCCGGTCGCGCGAGTTCGAGCAGATGGAGATCGAGTTCTTCATCCACCCGAGCGAGGCCGACCAGTGGTACGCCTACTGGCGCGACAACCGCTACGCGTGGTGGCAGAGCGTGGGCCTGGCCGGGGACAACCTGACGCTACGCGATCACGACAAGGAGGAGTTGGCCCACTACGCGAAGGAAGGGGCGGGGGTGTGCGATGTCGAATACCGCTTCCCCTTCACCGCGCCCGGCTACGGCGAACTCGAAGGTGTCGCCCACCGCAGCAACTTCGACCTGACGCAACACGCCGAGCATTGCGGCAAGGGCGACAAGCTGCAGTACTTCGATCAGGAGAAGAATGAGCGTTACTTCCCGCACGTCATTGAGCCCTCGGCCGGCGCCGATCGCGGCACGCTGGCCCTGCTGTGCGAGGCCTACACGCCCACGCCCGACCGCTCGGGCAGCAAGGCGATCATGAAGTTCACGCCGCGCATGGCCCCGATCAAGGCGGCCATCTTCCCGCTGGTCAACAAGGACGGCATGCCCGAGGTCGCCGAGAAGCTCTACAAGGAGTTGCGCACGAAGCACGTGGTCCAGATGGACGTGAAGCAATCCATCGGCAAGCGCTATGCCCGGATGGACGAGGCCGGCACACCGTATTGCTTCACCATCGACGGCGACACGCTGACCGACCAGACCGTCACCGTCCGCGAGCGCGACACGGCCTCGCAGGAGCGCATCAGTATCGACAAGGTGAGGGCGTACCTGGCAGAGAAGCTCGGCCGCTGAACGCGAGGCCAGCCCGCGGGGCTTTACAAAACATTGACACCCGTCTATACTGCGCCGTGGCGCGGGGTCATTCATGTCATTACCAACGCGTCGGTCGCCCGGATTCTGTTGAACCGCTCATCTGTCGATCGGTCGAGATCACGCCATGTCCAGCCACGCAAGCATGCAGTGCCGTCCCGGTGTTCAAGGCGCTTCGCGCGCCTTCACGCTCATCGAATTGCTCGTCGTGATCTCCATCATCGCGCTGCTCATCGCGCTGTTGCTGCCTGCCCTCGGGGCAGCCAGGGCCGTCGCGGACCAGTTGCAGTGCCTCAGCAACCTTCGACAGGTGGGCATCGCTTCCATGCACTACGCCAACGACCACAACCAGTATGTCCCGCGCGGCAACAGGGTCATCTGGTATGAAGCTTTCCTCCCTTACCTCAACGAGGAAGACGCTGCCAAGGACTACCGCGACGTGCAGATTTACCGCTGCCCGGATTACCCCGATCCCAAGCAGACCGTCTGCTTCGTTGACAGTTCCTGGAAGTTCCGCGACGGCCATGATCAGAAGGGCTACGAGATCAACCAACCCACGAGGTTGAGTGACTTCGATGATCTCACCGCCACCATCTACCTTGCTGACAACGCCTACGGCCACTGGCGCCCGATCGTAACCGGCAGGAATGACAGCGATAAACTCCGCAATGACGTGTGGCACCCGAAACACATGCCCGACTCGGACAACACCTCACGCAGCCACGGGCGGCGCGTTGCCAGGTATCGCCACGGTGAGAATACGAACTGCATGTTCTTCGACGGCCATGGCGAGTCCATTCCATCCCTCGACATCACCGTTGACATGTGGCGCGACAAGCGTCCCTGAGCCGGGGCGGCGCCGATTACTTCGAATCACCCCCGAGAATCAACGGCAACCCATCCTTGCCCGAGCCGATCACCACGATCTTCGCGTTCGGCGAGGCCGCGAGATCCATCGTCGCCTCGATGCCCTTCCAGCGCAGCAGGTCGGGCGTGATACCTTCCTGCACCGTCTGCTGGAAGTCGCGGATGCCCTCGGCCTCGATCTTCTTACGCTCCTTCTCCTTCGATTCCTTGGCCAGGACGAACTCCATCTTCTGGGCTTCCTGTTCGGCCGCCAGCTTTTCTTCGATCGCTCCCTGCACGCGCGGCGGCAGGCCCACATCACGCAGCAAAACCTGTTGCACAATCACCGTGTTTACGCCGCCTGCGTCCTCTTCGTAGTCCCTGATCACCGTCTTGATGGATTTCTCCAACTGTTGCTGGATCTCCATCGCGAAGTCCTCGCGCTTTGACGCGTATGCCTCCGTCGCCATGAAGCGAGATCCCGCCACCCGCACCGCCGTGCGGATCGACGGCCGGATGATCCGTTCATTGAAGTCCGGACCGAACCGCTCGTACACCCACGGCGCATCATCGGCGTTCAGCCGATACAGCACGCTCACATCAATGGGCATCTGCAGTCCGTCCTTGCTCAGCACGCGCACCGAATCGTCCCCCCGCACCTGCCCCTCGCCCACCGTCTTGGACATCGTGTAGTTCTCCGTCCGCACCGACATCATGTACACCACCGCGAACGGATTCTTCAGGTTCAGTCCCTGCGGCAGCGACTCATCAGACACATCCCCGAACACCACCGGCACCCCCACGTGCCCGGCCGGCACGATGGCCAGGCAACTGAACACCAGCGCCACCACCCCCGCCGCGCCGATTCCCCCGCCGATCAACCGCTTCTCGCGCACCACCGCCGCCATGCCGCCCCCGACGAGAATCAAAGCCAATCCGATCCAGATCAACATGATCGTTCTCCTTGATTTGTCATGTCTGCTTCGCGCACTTGTGACACCCGCAGATACTAGCGCGCATTGCCGTTTGAGCGCCGGATCGCGCACGAATGCAACAACGTCCGCCCGGCGCTGCATTTGTGGTACGTGCCCGCGCGATCATCGCGCAACGCGGTCATATAAACGGGCTGTCGACACCTTCCGGGAACATCCCGCTTCCGTTCGGCGCTACTGCCTCACCGGCCAGCATCGCCTCGTAGCCCTCATTCACCTCGGGAATCTTCGCCTCGATCGACTCCCGCCAGGCCACCAGCTTCGCACGCAGCTCGGCCGCGAGTTCCGGCTTCACCTCGGCCAGGTCATTCGTCTCGCCGATGTCCTCGCGCAGGTTGTACAGTTCGACGTGCCAGTCTTCGAAGAACTCGATGAGCTTCCAGTCGCCGCACCGGATACTGCAACCGGGCGTGCCGCCTTGATTTGAGTAGTGCGGGTAGTGCCAGAAGATCGCTTCGCGATCGAGCGACGCTTCGCCGCGCAGCAGCGACATGATGCTTACCCCATCCACGTGCTGCTCGGGCATCGGGGCGAGCCCGGCCGCCTCCAGCAGCGTGGGGTAGAAGTCCGTGCTCGTCACCGGCGCCTCACACCGCGAGCCTGCCGCCACCTTGTCCGGCCAGCGCACCAGCAGCGGCTCGCGCACCCCGCCGTCGTACATCCAGCCCTTGCCCTCAGCCAGCGGCGCGTTGCACGTGGGCGACCCCTCGGAGGTCGACAGGCCGCCGTTGTCACTGGTGAACAGCACGAGCGTGTTCTCGGCCTTGCCGTTGCGCTCCAGCGCCTCCAACACGCGGCCGATCCCGGTGTCCATGCTTTCGATCATCGCCGCGTAGGTCGGGTCGGACTGCAGCAGCCGGCGCCTCACCCGCTGGTCCTTCTTGTGCAGGCACGGATGAAACTCGCCTTCCTCGAAGGTGTGCGCGGCGTCCAGCCCAAGTTCCTTCGCCTTCTTCTCATACTTGGCAACCAGTTCCGGGGGCGCCTGGATCGGCGTGTGCACCGTGTAATGCCACAGGTTAAGGAAGAACGGCTGGTCGCCCGCGCCATCGATCAGCCGCACGGCGTGATCCGTCAGCGCGTCGGTCAGGTACTCGCCTTCCGGACCGTTCTCGAGATTCGGCAGGTCCCACGGGCTGAAGTAACCCTTGTGCGGCATACCGTGACGCCCGCCGCCGATGTTGACATCAAACCCCACATCATGGGGCTCGTGCCCCGCTGCGCCCAAGTGCCACTTGCCCACGTGCCATGTCTGGTACCCGCCGCGCTTCAGGGCGTGCGCGAGGGTGACCTCATCATCCGGAAGGCAGTGCACATACGGTACGCCCTTGAGCTTGCCCCACCCATTGCCGGCGATGAAGTTGGTGATGCCCACCGTGGCCGGGTACTTGCCGGTCATGATGCTCGCCCGCGTCGGCGAGCACACCGGGCACGAAGCGTACGCATCGGTGAACAGCATGCCCTGCGCGGCAAGCTTGTCCAGGTTCGGCGTTTCGTAGAACGTGCTGCCGTAACACCCAGTGTCACGCCAGCCGTAGTCATCAAGCAGAATCAACAGGATGTTGGGTTTGTGCATTGCGGCTCCCTCGCAGGTAGTCGGGTCTGCCCAGAGTAGCACCTCGCTCGCGACGAGCAACGCGGGCGTTCTGTCTCACCTTGCCGCCTCGCGCCGACCGGCTAGACTCGCCGCACCACCACCGAGGCTATCCCATGCAACACAACGTCCGCGATTACGGTGCTACCGGCGACGGTCGAACGCACGACAATGGGGCCATCCAGCAATCGATCGATGCCTGCTCCGCAGCCGGCGGCGGTATCGTCCTCATCCCGCCCGGTCGTTACGTGTGCGGCACGATCCACCTCAAGGCCAATGTCGAGCTGCACCTGACCACCGGTGCGACCATCGTCGCATCTGAAGACCTCGAAGCTTTCCCCGCTCTCGAGACCCGCGAAGATCGGCGCATTCCTCTTCAGGCGCTGATCTTCGCCGACAAGGCCGACCACGCGGCGATCACGGGCAACGGCGTGATCGACGGCAACGGCAGCGATACGCCGCCGACCTGGCATGCAGCGCGCGAACTCGACCTGCGGCCGGCCATGGTGCTCCTGCGCGATTGCCGCCACGTGCGCGTGCGCGATGTCACCCTCCAGCGATCCAAGAGCTGGACGCTCCACCTGCTCCGCTGTGATGATGCAATGATTCGCGGCGTCACCATCCGCAACAACTGGCCCAACAGTGACGGCATCGACCCCGATGGCTGCCGCCGGATGGTGATCAGCGACTGCGATCTCGACTGCGGCGACGACTGCATCGTCATCAAGTCCACCAAGGGCGATGTCTGCGACAGCATCACGGTCACCAACTGCGTGCTGCGCACAAACTGCGCCGCCATCAAGCTGGGTACTGAGAGCATCGGCCCGATCCGCAACATCACCGTCAGCAACTGCGTGATCCACACCTGGGGCCATGGCCTGCCCATCGGCCTCTATGCCAAGGACGGCGGCGGATACGAAAACATCACCATCGCCAACATCGTCGCAAACTGCGAGGACGCAGCTTTCCCGATCATCATTGACGTGACCCCGCGGCTTGATCCGAGCGAAAAGGCCGGTCGCATCCGCAACGTGATCATCGACAGCGCGATCATCAACGCCAACGGACGGTGTTACATCGAAGGAACAGCCGCCGAACCGGTGGAAAATATCGCGATGACCAACATCACGTGGAACACCACGGGCGGGCTCGACGCCTCCGGCGCGGATAAGCCCGCCGGTGCGGCACGCGTCAACATCGACCCCGGTCGCATCAACCACGCCCGGCACTCCGCGCACGTCATCGCGGCCAACGTCAACGGCCTGGACCTGCGCGGCCTGCGCCTCCTCGGACCGGACGGCACGCCGGCAACAGATCGCCAACTGCTCTACGAGTTCCAGACAACGCGCGTCCGGGTGGATGTGGACGTTTGATCAGTCCGCCGCGAGGATGACCGCCACTTCGTGCCTCTGCCCATCGCCCAACGGCGTGATCAGCGTGCCTTCGATGGGCTCGCCGTCAAGCGTGATCGACTGCACCGCCGCGCCGGGCTTGCCGTCTGACTCGATCGTGATCGCAAAGGTGTCACCCCGGAACGGGCGCGTCAGCTTCGCCTGCTTCCAGCCTTCGGGCAGGTTCGGGTCGATCCGCAGCCCGCCGTACTCCGCACGCGCCCCCAGAATCCACTCGATCATCGTCAGATACAGCCACGCGGCCGAGCCCGTGCGCCAGCCCGACAGATACAGATTCCGCTCTTTGCGCCGCTCGACGACCGGGCCGATGTACATGTTCGGAACGACATACGGCTCGGTGTCCGTGTTCGGCTTGTTGTCCGTGTCCGGCAGCACGGTGCGGATCGCCTCCCACGCCTCGTCGCCGCGCCCGGCCATGGCCAGCGCCGCCGACCAGAAGCAGTTGCCGTGCGTGTACACGCTGCCGTTCTCGTAGAACCCCGGGGTCATCGCCGACATCTGCCCGATGCGCGGCTTGAGAAACGTCGACTGCGGATAGCTGAGCACCATGCCGTAGCCGGTATCCAGGTTCTCATACACCGCCGCCACCGCCGACGCCGCGCGATCCGGCGGGGCGATCTCCGCGATCAGCGACCAGCTCTGCGGATTCAGGAAGATGCGCAGCTCGCCGTTCTCGTCGGCCGGCAGGTTCGAGCTGCCCACGGCCACACCTTCATCGTCAAACGCCCGGATGTAGTAACCCGCATCATCCCATGCATGGTCATTGATGGCCTGCGTCAACTCGTCGGAGGCAGCGCGCATCTCGTCGCAGACCGCCGCCAGTTGCGCCTCATCAACCCCCGCCGGCCGCTGCTGCTCATTCGCGATCAACTGCTCGCACAGTTCCGCCAGCAGGTCGCAACCCCACTTGACCTGCATCGAGAGCATCACGCTCACGCCGCGATCGTTCGGCGCGCCCACGCCGTTCATCGTGTCGCACCAGTCGCCGTAGTGGATGAGTGAAAGACCATGCAGGCCGCGCTCCTGCAGCAGATGACGCTGCGCGATCACCACGTGCTCCCACATGCTCGCACTCGATGACGGCGCGGCATAGGGGTCATCCGGATTGAGAAACGGCGCCTTCTCCGCCAGCAAGGCGAAGTCGGCTGTCTCCTTCAGGTACATCGTCAGCGCCATGATCATCCAACTCGGGCTGTCCGCGTAGTGCTGCAGGTCGAGCTGGGCGTTGGGCAGCCGCCAGGCGCGGATGCACTTGCCATTCGGGAACTGCTTCGCGAACACCTCCACGAGGCATTGCCGCGCCTTGGCCGGCTCCGTCAGGCGATGGGCGAACGTGTCCTGCAGCACATCGCGATACCCCCGCCCGATCACGCGGCCCCATCGGGCCACGAACCGCAACTGGTGCTTCAGCCAGACATTCGCCCATCGATCAAACTGGGCGTCCGGCGTCCGCACCACCATCCGCTCGCACATCGTCTGGCTCATCGAGCCGATCTGGTCCAGCACCCGCTGCGGCGTGCCCTCGCCCAGATAGGTCTCGATCAGGCGTTTGCCATCGGCCACGCTGTCGATCACCCCCAGCAGGCAATTGAACGATACCGACTCGTCCGGCTGCAGTTCGAAGTCATGCTTCAGTGACGCCCCCAGCCATTCCGTGCCCGCCTGCGGGTTGTGCACCTTGCCCGTCTCCACCGCGATCGGGTTGCGGTAGTCCCGGTAGAAGCCGATGAACGCATCGCGGCTGACCGTCGCCGCGGCCACCGGGGCATCCGAGGCCAGCACCGCCTTGAACTTCGGCGGAAACTTCACGCAACTGTTGATCCCGAAAACCGCCCCCAGGTCCGCGTCGTAATGGCCGCCCAGCACCGAAATGAAATCCATCAACGTGCTGCCGCCGGTCAGATGCATCTCCACGAACGGGAACGCACTGATCCGCCGCGGCCGATCGCTGCGGTTGGTCAGCGTGATCCGCCAGATCTCGCAGGAATCCGCCTGCTGCTCGTTGCCCACCGTCACCTGCGGGACGAACATCGTCCACGAAGCTTCGATGTCATGCAGCCGGCTGCGGACCGCCTGGTACCCGAGGCCGACCTCACACGCCCAATCGTCCATCGGCTCGTGGCCCGGGGCGCCGGAGATCGTCCAGTAATCTCCGCTCTCGTTGTCACGCAGGTACACGAAGCGCGGCCCGCCGGCACCGTCGCGGTCTTCGGTCAGGTTCGTCCGCAAACCCTCGCCCAACGGCTGCCAGAAGCTCGCGCCCGTCCCATGCTGTGTCACGTTCGCCAGGTATTGCTCGTTGGCGAGGTAGTTATGCCAGGGGCGCGGCGTGTGGGGGTCGGTAATGGTGTACGCCCGCGCGTCGTCCGAGAACTGTCCGTGTGTCATGCCCTGCTCCCAACAGTACTTGTCGTGCGAGCGGGGTAGTCTACCGCCACCGATCCACACGAACGAATCCGCCGGGCAGATCACCGTTTCCACCTCAGGTCAGCTTGGCTATACTGGTGCGCAATTGTCGGGAGAGCCCGGACCTGCGTTCCGATCGGTATGGTCTCGCAGTCAGGGGGACATTGAGGACGAGATGTGAAATCGCCGCAAGGCGCCTGGCTGCGGCGGCCCCACGGACGGGCCGGTACCACGCCAAGGACGACACGCGAGCCAGACTGGTGAGATGACGCTAGCCGCCACCCCCAGCCACGCAGTCAGGAAGCCACACCCCGAGCCCCATCGGGACGATCCCCCCACGCACCGTCCGTCCGCGACGACCCTCGACCTTTCCATCATCCTCGTCAACTGGAACACCTGCGATCTGCTCGACGACTGCCTGACCACCATCGAGCAGCACGTGCGCCGGCCGCACGAAGTCTTCGTCGTCGATAACGGTTCGTGCGACGGCAGCAGCGACATGGTCCGCGCCAGGTACCCCCATGTGCGGCTCGTGACCAACGGCGAGAACCGCGGCTTCGCCCAAGCCAACAACCAGGCCATCCGACGCAGCCGCGGACGGTACGTGCTCCTGCTCAACACCGACACCCAGCTACACGACGATTCGATCGACCGCCTTGTCGGCGAAATGGATGACGATCCCACCGTCGGCATCGCCGGCCTGCAACTGCTCAATGCCGACGGCAGCCTGCAGAATTCCATCGCCAACACGCCTTCGCTTCTCACCGAACTGGCGAAGAAGAGCGTGCTCCGGTTGCTCGTGCCCAATCGTTTCCCCGGCAAGGAATTCCAGCCCAGCGCGCCCATCGAGGTCGAGTCGCTCATCGGCGCGTGCATGATGGCCCGTTCCGAGATGATCCGCGCCGTCGGTGTGCTCGACGAAGACTACTTCCTGTTCCTCGAAGAAACCGACTGGAGCCTGCGCGCCCGCAAGGCCGGCTGGAAGGTGGTCTTCTACCCGCGCCTGAGCCTCTATCACCTGCAGGGACGCAGCGCCGCCAAGGCGCCACAGCGCGCCCGCATCGAATACTGGCGATCGCGCTACACCTTCTTCCGCAAGCACTATCGCGGCCTCGAAGGCGCGATCCTGCAGGCCGGGCTGATCGTCGAACTGGCTGTCGACATCTTCTGGTTCGGATTGATGAGCTGCCACTCATCCAGGGCGCGACGGCGACTGCCCGTCTACACCCGCATCATGCTCTGGCACCTGCTCGGCATGCCCACCTCCTGGGGCCTGCAGAACAACCATCACGATCCCAACAACCAAAACACCAGGCCGGACTGAGGCGCAGCGAGATTCCGGGGCACCCGAGCCCGGGCACCCGACCTTCTCAGCCCGGTCGGCATCACTCGGTTGGGTTTCCGCACCCCCGCCCGTAAGCTGTTTCATCATGCGCGTGGCCCTCATCAACAAGGTCTTCTCCGACCAACGCGGCGGTGGCGAGCGGTACGCCCTCACCCTCGCGCGCGGCCTGTGCGAGCGCGGGCTCGATGTCCACTTGTTCGGCCATGTCATCGAAGACGCCCCGCGCAACACGCGGACCAACCGCGTACCCATGCCGCGCTGGCCCGCCTCGCGCCGCGTCCTCGGCTTCGCCGCGGCGGCGCGTGACGCGGTCGCCCGCCACGAATTCGACATCACCTACGGCCTGACGCAGGTCTGGCCCGTCGACTGCTACTTCATGGGCGGCGGCGCGATCCGCCATTGGCTGACCGAGCGATTCGCCAACCCCGTCGTGCGGGCCGGCAAGTACGTGCTCAATCCCGTCAACCTCGTTCATCGCCACATGGAATCGCGCATCTTCGCGCCGGCCAATCACCGCCGTATCGTTGCCAACTCGCAGCTGATCAAGCGCCACGCGATGCAATACCACAACCTGCCCGTCCGGCGCATCGAGGTGGTCTACCACGGCGTCGATCACGACCGCTACCATCCGGGCGTCCGCGACACGCATCGCGCCGCGATGCGCGAGCAGTGGGGCGTGCGTGATGATGACCTGGTCGTCCTGCTGGCCTCGCACAACTGGCCGCGCAAGGGCCTGCCGACACTGCTCGAGGCCGTGTCGCAGCTCGGCGAGGCCGGGCGGCCGGTGCACGTCGTCGCGGTCGGGCGCAGCCGCGTGCGACCCATGGCGGCGATCGCGCGGCGGCTGGGGCTGTCCGATCGCGTCCACCTGCACGAACCGACCGCCCGGATCGAGCAGTATTTCGCCGCCGCGGATGTCTTCGCCCTGCCGACACGCTACGATCCGTTCGCCGCGGTGACCCTCGAGGCCATGGCGTGCGGCCTGCCGACAATCACCACCAGCCAGAACGGCGGCGCCGAGGCCATCGAACCGGGCGTCAGCGGCTACGTCCTCGAAGACCCCACCGATGCGCGGACGCTGGCCGGGCGCCTCGCGACATTGCTGGATCCCTCGCGCCGCGAGAACATGGGCCGCGCTGCAGCCGATGCCGCCCGACGCTTCACCTGGCCGCGCCACTTCGATCAGATGATTGACCTGTTCCAGCGCGTCGTCGCGGAGAAAGCCGACACGAAGTAACCCGACCCATGCGTGACACCACCCGCCAAGACAACCGGCTCAACCCCGAGCCCACCGGCCTGCAGATACCCGGACGTCTTCTGCTGCTGACCCTCCCCATCGCCGCATCCATGATCTCGCGCACCGTGATGGGGTTCATCGACTTCTGGATGGTCTCGAAGCTCGGCACGGAAGCACAGGCCGCCGTCATGCCGGCGAACGTGGTGCTCTTCGCGGTAATCTCACTCGGCATGGGCACCATGACCGTCATCAACAGCTTCGTGTCGCAATCGCTCGGACGCGAGGAGCCGCGGGAATGCGCCGCGTACGCGTGGCAGGGGTTTCACATCGCAATCGTGATGGGCCTTCTCGCCTTGCCGTTCATCCCGCTGGTGCCCTGGTTCCTGGGTTGGTTCGCCCACGACCATGGACCGGTGCTGCGCGAGTTGGAAAGGCAGTACATCGAGATCGGCATCGTCGGCATCGGACCGGTCGTCGCCACCGTCGCCCTGGCGCACTTCTTCAACGGCATCCACCGTCCGACCGTCGGCTTCTTCTCCGCGCTCATCGCCAATGTCTTCAACGTCTTCGCCAACTGGGTGTTCATCTTCGGGAACCTCGGTTTCCCCAAGATGGGCATCGCCGGCGCGGCGATCGCCACGACCCTCGCCGCGACCTTCCAGATGCTCATGCTGATGGCCTGGATGCTCAAGCCGTCGCTGGCCGACGAGTTCGGCACACGGCAGATGTGGCGGCCAAGCTGGGTGCGCATCAAGGCCGTCCTCTACTACGGCGTGCCGGCCGGCCTGCAGTTCAGCATCGATATCTTCGCGTGGATGGTCTTCACCTATCGCCTCATCGGACCGCTCGGGAAGGTCCCGCTCGCCGCCCACAACGTCGCCTTCCAGTTCCTGCACATGTCGTTCATGCCGACCATCGGCCTGGGCATCGCCACCGCCGCCAACGTGGGCCGCTACATCGGCCAGGGGCGCCGTGATCTCGCCCGCAAGGTCGTGCGGTGGGCCGCGGGATTCGGCGTCGCGTGGATGAGTTCGGTTGGCCTGCTCTACCTTCTCGCCCGGTACCAACTGATCGTGCTGTTTCCCGTCGAACCGCAGGTCATCCCCATCGCGGCGGACATCATGGTGCTCTGCGCGGTCTTCCAGGTCTTCGACGCACTGCACATCGTCTACATCTTCGCCCTGCGCGGCGCCGGGGATAACCACTGGCCCGCCTGGTTCATGGCCGCCATGGCCGCGCTCGTCTGTCTCGGCGGCGGATGGGCGATGGTCGAACTGCTGCCGCAATGGGGCCCGATCGGCCCGTGGACCGCGGCCACCGTCTACATCATGGCGCTCGGCGTCGGGCTGTGGGCCCGATGGCGCTTCGGCCCATGGGAGCGCATCGAGATGATCCGCAAGCCCCGACTGCCGGGTATCGAAGAAGCCGAACCAACGCCCGCCGCCGATGCGTGAATCAACGCCCGCCGATCATCGCACCTGGATCACCTGGATACTCTTCTTCGGAATGCGCTTCGATACCGCCGCGATGATCCGCCGCACCCCTTCATGGCCCGGGGCGAGGCGCTGGGCCGCGTTGACGTGGTGCGCATACCGGTTGTATGCGCTGACCCAGGCGCGCGCCTTCTTCGCCGCCCGCAGTTCGATCGCCCGCTTCGCCCAGATCCGCGCGCACAGCAGGTTCACTTCCGCATCGAACGCATCCGGAAACGGCCCCTTGCCGTCGCGCGTCCCCAGCGCCTGGCCGAGCACCCGCGCCGCCGCCAGTTCGTTTGACGCCACCCACCCCTTGCCGGCCGTGTGATGCGCCGAACTGAACTGCGGATCGAGCGGATCCAGCAGGCCGGGTAACACCGCCACCGCGCGCTTCACCAGCAACTGCGCGCGATCATTCGTCTCGTTGGACTTGGCCATCGCCCGGCCGATCCGCCGCAGCGCCTCCGGCTTCTCACCGTCACGAATCAATTGCAGGATCGGATCATCCCCGTCCGCCAGCCCCAGCGGGTCCGCCCGCAGTTCCCAGATCGGCGCCTTGCCTCCGGGTGAAAGATACAGCGGGCGGGGCGACCAGGCCTTGCGCGGCTGCTTGGTGATCCACGCGTTCATCGCGCGCCAGTACGCCATCGGCGGCGTGTGCCCCGCGCCCTTCGCCTCCACGTAGACGTGCGCGATCTTGAGCTTCTCCAGCATCGCCACGCCACGCCGCGAGTACTCGACCGATATCTTCTCGTCCGCCTCGCCGTGCAGCACGTAGAAGGGGATGCCCCGCAGCTTCTCCATCTGCTCGGCCGTCCGCAGCGCCGGGGTGCCGGCCACCGCCCCGCCGGCCGACCACACCTGCGGGCTGTTGCCCAGGAAGTACCACGTGCCCATCCCGCCCATCGACCCACCGGTCACGACCAGGCGTCGCAAGTCGATCCGGTACCGCCGGGCGACCCACGCGATGATCCGATCCACATTCGCCGCCTCCGCCGCGCTCCAGTAGTGGTTCGCATCGGTGGTCTGCGGATAGATCACGAAGAAGCCGCGGTTGTTCAGGTCCGGCGTGTAGAACGGGATCATGTTGTCCACGTCGCCGCCGCTGCCGTGCAGCGCGACGACCAGCCCCCACGCCTTCCGCGGCGTGTACCCGCGCGGCAGCGACAGGTTGAACGCGCTGCGCGGCTGGCCTTCCATCCACGGGATCGCCACGCGCCACACGCGCCCGTGCTTCCTGCCCAGCGGCTTCGTCCGCGTTCGCATCGACTCGAGCTCGTCCAGCGTCAGCCCGACCTGCCCCGGCGCCAGATGCTCATCGAAGATCGCCTTGCGGCCATCGACTCCCTCGGCGGCGAAGAACGTGTCCAGATGCCCCTCAAGCGCCTCGGCCTGTTCCGCCGGCCACACGCCTTCCGGCAGATTCGCCCGCGCATCGGCCGCTGCCACGTGACATGGCGCCGCGATCAGTACGCACGCGGCCGCCCATCCGATGAACAATCCCTCTCGACGAATCATAACGCCTCCGGTCCTTCGCCCAACGCCCGGCCCACCGGCAACCTTGCCCCCGACGATCAGCCTTCCACCGCCTGCAGTGCCAGCAATGTCTGGTCGTCCTGTGGACGCACACCCCACTGGAACAGCTTCAGGTCAAAGTTCACCTTCTCGATCACGCAGCTCGGCTCGCCCGAGCAATCGACCAGCGAAGCCTCGATGCCCTCGATGCCGAACATCCTCCTGCCCGGCCCGCGCGCCTCGGTGATCCCGTCGGTGTACAGCACCAGCGTTTCGCTCGGCTCCAGTCGCGTCGTGGCATGGTCGTACGTCGTATCTTCGAGCACGCCCAACGGGATGCCGCCGTTCTCATCGAGTATCCGCAGCTCGCTGTGCGTGCCCGGCCCCTTGACCAGCGGCGGATTGTGCCCGGCCCGGGCGTAGATCAGTTCGCGCGTGGTCGGGTCGTAGATCGCCAGGAACGCGGTCACGAAGGACTGATCGATCTGCCGCTGGAAGAAGTGGTGGTTCGCGTAGTGCAGCAGACACGCGGGGTCGTCGGGCACGCCCGGATACGTGCGGAGAATCGTGTGCAGCATCGCCATCATCACCGCGGCCGACGGTCCGTGACCGGACACATCACCGATCAACACCGCCCAGCGCGGGTCGTCGGGCGAGCCGCCATGCGCTTGCGACAGCGGGTACAGGTCATAGAGGTCGCCGCCGGCTTCATCGAAGGTTTCGTAGCTGACGGCGATGTCCGTTCCCGGGATGGCCGGCAGGCTGCCCGGCAGCAGTGAACGCTGGATCTGGGCGATGCGATTCATCTCGAGCCGGATGCGCTCGTTCGCCTTGCGCAGTTCGCGGCTCATCACCTTCTCCTTCACGTTGCTGCCGACCAGGTTCGTCCGCAGCAACGCCTCCTCCAAGCTTTCCTGCGCCACGGCTTGTTCGTCCGGCAGCAGGTAGATCGCCCAATTGAGGATCTTGCCCGCGTCGTAGAGCGGCAGCACGTACGCCGCGTGATACTTCGGGAGAATCTCGCAAAGCACGCTGTCATCGCAGTTGCGCATGTCCGTCAGGACCGCCGGCTTGCCTTGAGCCAGGATCTTCCCGATGAGTCCGCCGCGGTACGTGGGCAACTCGTCCCACGTTTCCCACGGGTTGGTCGGACTGGCCGCGGTTACCTCGTTGTCGTGGAGAATGCGCGTGATCTTGTAATCGCCGGGCGGCAAGCCGCGCACGGAAATGGAGACATACCCGCGCGGCCCGAAGAGCTTCGCCCGGTTGCGGGCAATGGCCAGGAGCACCTTCTGCGGATCATCCGCGCAGCTGATCTCCTGCGCCAGTTCCATGGCCGTCTCGACACGCGGGTTTTGCTCCTGGAACGTGACTTTCATCGCCCAACATCATAGCACCGCACCGCGCACCGCCGTTGGCTCGCCAGCGCCTTGCCCCTTACATTTGCGGCCATGCGCATCGCCCAGATCACCGACCTGCACCTGCGTCACCACCTGCACGGCCCGTGCCCCGGCCCCGATCGCCGCGCGCGGCTGATGGCAACGCTCTTCCCCCGCGCCCTCGAACAGATCGCCGCGCACCGGCCGGACCTCATTGCCGTCACCGGCGACCTGGCCGACATGCCGCAACTGATCCACCGCCCGCTGCCCGACTTCCCGCCCAACAATCCCGACTACTGGCGGCGACTGGCCGCGCGCGACTACGAACTCATCCGCGACTGCCTCGAACAGACCGGCCTGCCCTGGATGGTCCTGCCCGGCAACCACGACGACATCGAAGCCTTCTGGCAGGTCTTCGACCGCGCGGACAACATCCGCGACATCGCCGGCCATCGCGTCGTGCGCTTCTGCGACCACGAATACGAAGGCCACGTCCCGCGCCGCTTCGATCCCGAGCGCCGCCGCTTCGACCAGGTGCTCGCCGACGACGCCTCGCCCCCGCAGGTGCACCTGCAGCATTACCTCATCGAACCTGAGAACAACGAGGGATATCCGCACAGCTACGCCGAGGCGAAGCACATCGCCCGGCGCATCGCCGCCTCCGGCCGCGTACGCCTCGCCCTCAGCGGCCACTATCACCAAGGCACCGATCGCCACGACATCGGCGACACCGCCTACTACGTCGGCCCCGCGTTCTGTGTCTCAACCTTCCCATGGCGCCTGTACGACCTGACTGACGACGGCATCACGATGCGGCAGTTCGAACTCGGCCGCGACGCCCAACCCGCGCGGCCGGCGGTCTTCCTCGATCGCGACGGCGTCATCGGCGACACCGGCTCCTACCGCGACAACTGGCAACGTTTCCGCCTCCTCGACGGCGCCGCCGCGGCCATCCGCACACTGCAGGAAGCCGGCTTCGCCACACCCGTCCTCTCCAACCAGAACGCCATCGGGCGCGGCTACTACCCGCCGCCCGTCGTCCATATGACCAACGACGTCATGTGCCGCCTGCTCGCCGAACAGGGCGTGGAGACCGACGCCGTCTACTTCGCCCGCGGCGAGACCGATCCCGACCGCGCCGTCCTGCCCGAACTGGTCGACCACGGCGCGGCCAAGCCTTCGCCGCACATGATCCATCGCGCCATCGACGACATGAACCTCATCCGCGAAGGAAGCTGGCTGATCGGCGACCGACCCTCCGACATCCAATGCGCCGTCAACGCCGGAATCGCCCCCATCCTCGTCCGCACCGGCCACGGCCGGCGGCACGAGGAAGCCTGCCGCGCGGCGTGGCCGGATGTGATCGTGGTGGATGACATCGCGCAGGCTGCCAGGGTCATCACTGATAAAGGCAAGCGTTCGCCTTGACTGCCTGATCGCGACACGAGCCGCACCATCGATCGGCGAACAACGCGCGGACGGCCGCCGCGCGCCTTGCCGGCGGTCGGGCACGAAACACATGGGGGCACGACGCACTCTGCCTTCAAACCCCTGCGGCGCTTGAACAGGCCCGCCCGGCGAGGGCATCCGCCGATCCACCTCTCCGGATTTTGCTTTCCACGCCGCAGCCCTTACATTCATCGCCCGCCCGCGCCGACGCGGACGCGGCTTCCACGCGAATCAACCGCGCATCAACCGCCACCCCAGATGGACTTTTCAGACCATGAAAACCACGCGCTATGGCAACTTCTCCGATGACGGCAAAGAGTTCATCCTCACCGAACCGCGCCTCGAGCGGCCGTGGATGAACGTCTTATCCAACGGCAACTGGTGCTACGTCGCCTCGCATACCGGCGGCGGCTACTCCTTCCTGGGCAACCCCACCGTCAGCCGCATCACCCGCTGGCACATCGATGGCATCCCGCGCGACACCGTCGGCAAGTTCGTCTACCTGCGCGATGAAGAAACGATGGACACCTGGACCGCCAACGGCTTCAACCCCAACCAGAAGCTCGACGACTGGCGTTGCCACATCGGCCTGGGCTACAACCGGATCGTCGCGAAGCAAAACGCCATCCAAAGCGAAGTGACCTACTTCACGCCCATGCCCAACGCCAGGACGGCCACCGGCGAGGACGTCGGCGACCCGTGCATGCTCTGGCGGGTGAAGCTGACCAACACCGGCCGCAAGACGCGCAAGCTCACGGCCACGAACTACTGCGAAATCGCCTTGGGCAACTGGCACGAAGACACTTCCTGGCGCGAGTTCTACCTGCTGTTCAATCGCCAGCAGTGCAAGGACGACGTGCTCTACACGCGCTCGACACTGTGGGTGAAGTACATCGGCGGCTGGCAGGCCGCCAACAGCGATGCCAACAACATCCCCTTCGACAAGGCCGCGTTCCTCGCTTCGAGTGCGAAGGTGGTCGGCTACGAGGGCGACCGCGAGAAGTTTGTCGGCCCGTATCGCGACCTGGCCAGCCCCCAGGCGCTCGACGCCGATCGCAAGACCATCGGCAAGAACGTCGGCGAAGGCCGCGATGCCTGCCACGCCCTGCAGCACCGCTTCACGCTCAAGCCCGGCCAGTCGGTCGAGTACGTCCTCGTGCTCGGCGCCGTCGATGCCGAAGCGGCCAACGCCAAGAAACTCATCAACAAGTATTGCGACCCGGCCAAGGCCCGGAAAGCCTTCGACAACAACCAGGCCTACTGGCACAAGGTCTGCTCCGCGCCCTTCATCGAAACCCCGGACAAGGACCTGGACACCCTCACCAACTACTGGTTCAAGTACCAGGGATCGAACCTGAGCTGGTGGAACCGCAATACCGGCTACTGCTATTTCGGCATCTACAACTTCGGCGTCCGCGACGCCTGCCAGGATGCCGCCTCGCGCCTGCCGCAGGATCCCAAGTGGGTGCGCGACCATATCGTCAAGCGCATCATGATCTGGCAGTTCGAAGACGGCGACTACGCCCACGGCGGCAACTTCGTCTCGATGCAGGGCACGCGCACCTTCCACAGTGACGATCCGATCAACCCGCTGTTCATCCTCGCCAAGTACGTGCGCGAGACGGGCGACTTTTCCATCCTCGAGGAGAAGACGCAGTGGGTCGACCCGGCCACGTGCATCAGCGGCATGAGCAAGAAGGCCAAGGCCACCGTCTACGACCACGCCATCGCCGGCATGGACTTCTTCTTCAAGATGTTCTCCAAGCGCGGCCTGCCGCTCATCATGAAGGCCGACTGGAACGATGCGCTCGACCAGGTCGGCAACGCGAAGAAGGGCGACAGCGTCATGCTCGCCTGCTGGGCCATCTACTGCCTCGAGCAGTTCTACCCCTGCATGGAATTCATGAACGACACCCGCAAGCTCGCGGCCTACAAGAAGAAGATCGCCGCGCTGAAGAAGACCGTCAACAAGATCGGCTGGGACGGCAACTGGTACCAGCGCGCCATGCACGACGACGGCACCATCCTCGGCACTCGGAGCAGCAAGTACGCGAAGATCTGGGCCAACCCCAACAGCTTCGCCATCGTAAGTGAAACCGCGAGCAAGCAGCGCGTTGAGAAGATTCTCGCCAGCTTCGACAAGTACCTCGACGACCCGCTGGGCAGCTACACCTTCCATCCGCCGTTCGGCGATCCCGAGCCGCGGGCCGGCATCATCAGCCGTTTCGCACCGGGCACGAAGGAAAATGGCGCCATCTTCGGCCACTCCAGCCGCTGGCGTATCTGGGCCGAGTGCCACGCCGGGCGCGGCGACAAGGCCTACGAAATCTACGACAAGATGAGCCCCGTCCGCTGCCATGAGCGCCGCCCGGACACCTACCGCATCGAGCCCTACGCCGCGTGCCAGTTCATCTACGCCAACGAGGCCGACCGCCCCGGCGAAGGCAGCCACTCCTGGGCCACCGGCACCGCCTGCTGGTCACTCATGAACGTCTGGGAACACATGTTCGGCGTCCAACCCGAACTCGACGGCCTGAAGATCGACCCCTGCCTGCCGGCGAAGTGGACCTGGTCCAGAATGAAACGCGAATTCCGCGGCGCAACGTACAACATCAACATCAAGAAGAAACGCGGCGTGGAGCGCGGCAACGTGACGATCACGGTGGATGGCGAAGCGATCAAGTGGAATGTGATCCCGCCGCATGGCGATGGAAAGGTGCATGAGGTCGAGGTGCGGATCGATTAGGGGGCCACGCGATGCCAACCATCAGCAGGTTCTATGGCATACTGATCCGGATGTACTACCGCGACCATGCGCCGCCTCATTTCCACGCGATGTATGGCGAACACGAACTGGTGCTCGGCATCGATCCGATCACGATTCTGGCCGGCTCCGCCCCGGCCCGCGTCCGATCGATGGTCCTGGAGTGGGCCGCGCTGCATCAACAGGAACTGCATGCCAATTGGGCCCGTAGCCAGGCCGGCCAGCCGCTGGCGCAGATCGAACCGCTACAATAGTGGCAGAGGTGTTCGATGCTCACACGCATTACCAAGCTGCAGATACGCAATGGCTTGCAACTGGAAGTGGCGTTCGACGACGGCACGTCCGGTGTCGCAGATCTGTCACGCGCCGTCGATCAAGGCGGCGTCTTCGCCGCCCTGCGCAACGCCGACGAGTTCGCCAAGGCGACCATCGGCGGTGACGGCCGCTACGTCGAGTGGCCCTGCGGCGTCGATCTCTGCGCCGACGCACTGAAGCAGGAGATCGCGGCGAACCAGCGCGTGGCGTGACGGGCCTCCCGCTTCGCTGTCGGTCGCGCGGAACACTTGTGTGGATGCTATCCTCCCCCATGTCCTTCCACCCCGCCAACCACCCGTCTTTCACCCCCTGGACCGACCCCGCCTCCGGCGTCGAGTCCTTCATCCTCACCCGGCGCGCCGCCCCATTCCAGAAGATCCTCTACTACACCGCGCCCGGCCTCTCGCATGACGGCCGACACCTCTGGTTCTACGCCGGCTGGCCGCCCTCGCGGCGGTTCGCGCCGGCCTGCCTCAATACCGAAACCAATCACCTCCGCACCTTCCACACCGATCCCGCCAACCCGCGCATCACCCCCGCCGGCGACGCCGCGTATGTGCGCATTCATGACGGTATCTTCCTGCAACCGTTCGACGGTGATCCCCAGCCGATCGCGCGGCTACCCCAGGACCTCATCGCCAACCGCCACATCTTCTCGCTCGTCACCACCATCACTGTCTCCGCCGACGGCCGGTACATCCTGCTCGATTCGCACATCGGCAACCGCTGGCTCATCTCGATCCTCGAGATCGAAACCGGGGTCATCACACCCCTGCGCTGGTTCCACCACTGCCACCACCACGCCATGTTCTCGCCGACCGACCCCGACCTGTTCATGCTCGGCCAGGGCCCATGGCATGACCCCATCACCGGCGAGAAGGGCAATATCGACGTGCGCATGTGGGTGATGGACATCCACGGCAAACGCTACGAACCCGTGCAGCCGGACCTGTGGTTCAACCACAACTGCATGAGCTGCCACGAATGGTGGACGCCCGACGGCCTCGTTGCATGGTGCGACTACGACCAGGGCATCTACGAAACCGATGTGCGGCTGCCCTTCACCGAGCGCACCCGCACCCTCGTCTGGCCGCGCCCGGCGATCCATGCCGACTGCAATGCCGACCGCACGCAGTTCGTCGGCGACTACCACCCCTACGAGTGGACCAGCGAAAACCCCTGCGCCGTCTGGTTCTTCGATCGCAGGTCCGGCCGCGAGATCCCCATCGCCTCGGCCCTGCCCGAAGCCCCCATCCCCCCGGCCGACCGCCGCAGCTATCACTTCGATCCCCACCCGCACTTCACCCCCTGCGGCCGCTTCATCATGTACACCACCACCGCACTGGGAACGCTGGACGTGGCCATCACGCCGGTGGAAGGAATCCTCGCGAAGCTGTAAACCCGCCGCGGGTGCCACATTTTGACCCGACCGAAGGGAGGGCAAAGTGTGACGAACAACAGTCGATCCCCATCCACACGACCGACCCCCGAAACACCATGCGGACACATCCCCTTCGGGACGCTCACCGCACCGCCACACACTTTGCCGAAGACGGACAAAGTGTGGCACCCTCGGTCGGTGACCACTGCGCGATCGGCGACTCGCCGCGGCAGCGCGCCCGGCCGCTCCGGGTGCCACATTTTGACCCGACCGAAGGGAGGGCAAAGTGTGACGAACAACAGTTGATCCCCATCCACACGACCGACCCCCGAAGCACCATGCGGTCACATCCCCATCGGGGCGCCCACCGCACCGCTTCACACTTTGCCGAAGACGGACAAAGTGTGGCACCCTTGGTCGGTGACCACTGCGCGGTCGGCGATTCAGTTCGGTAGTACGCCTCCGGGCGCCACATTTTGACCCGACCGAAGGGAGGGCAAAGTGTGACGAACAACAGTTGATCCCCATCCACACGACCGACGACGGACGCGCCGTGCGGACGCATCCGTATCTGATCGATCACCGCACCAGCTCACGCTCTGCCCGAGAAGGTCGACGTGTTGGCGCGCTCGGTCGGGCCGGCTGGCCGGCGACGCGTCTCCAGACGACCCGCGTCACCGTCCCATGAAGCATGCGCTGAAACAGGCCATCTTGCGCGCAGATCGTGACACCAAATTTCCGGCGATTCCGTGGGATCGCCAAGTTTCCTCTACTCCCGGCCGCGCCGGTGTTTCCAGCCGCACGGTTGGCGAAAACAGGCCATGTTGTGCGCACCCGGGCGGTCTTTCGTCCCAGTATGGAGGCCCCCTCTGCGCGGCGACGGCGTCGGATCCCGCCCATGCCGCCGCGCGGAAACCGGAGTCCATGCGATGCGAACAACGCCACGCCCCACCCCGCGCCGAATGTCATTTCTTGCTGTCGCTGCCACCCGCGACGCGCGGAAACCGGCGGAATCCTACACGATCCTGCAGAAACCAACAGAAACCGACGAAAACGAGCCGAAACACCGTGCACTTTTGACACAAAAAATCAGGCCCTATTTCAATTGCGGCGCAGTTTCGGTCCCACGCCCTCGATTCCAGCCCGTCAACGCGGGTTGCGTGCGCGGCGAGCTAAGCCTCCTTGGCCCGATGACCCCGAATTATCAGAAATTGCTGCCAACGCCGGCCACGCGGTCGCCCGGTGCGGTCTCAAGCGACCCTGGCCGCGTCGCCCGACACCCGCACTCGCCCGTTCGTGCACATCGATCCTTTTCGATAGCATGGCCGACCCCGGAATCACTCCCCACACACCCGAAGGCAGCCCCGAGCATGCAGACCGTCACCGCCAATCTCCGCAACCTCGCCGACCCGAAACACTACGCCGCCAGCGACCGCTACGAAGGCTTCCAGGCCGGCGGCGGGGGCATGGTGCAGCGCGAGCAGGTCAGCCGCGCGTTCGCCGCCATCCACATCACCGACGGCGCGATCGGCTTGCGCTTCGATCGCAGCGACGGCAAGGTCGAAGCCACCACCCAGGTGCTCGAACTGCCCGCGAGCTGGAAGGGCTACAACATCCTCGCCGCCACCGTCGAGGCCCGCGAGAAACCTTTGACCCTCGAACTGACTGTCGTCGGCGCCCGCAGCCGGCTGACGCATCAGGCACTGGTCGAGCCCGGGCGCCTGACGCACGTGGCGATCAACCTCGTGGACCTGCCGCTGACCGCCGGCATCCGCGCGGCGTACGAGCCCCCGGCCGTGCGCTTCGTCGGGCTGTGGGACGGCGACGAGAAACTCACCGACTACCAGCGCGCCACGCGCGGCTCGAGCAAAGACCTTGGCGATGCGCTGCCGGATGTCCCGCCCGCATCCGCCGAACCGCACGAACTGATCGTCCATGAACTGAAACTCGTCCCGCGCGAGGAAGACGCCAAGCCGCGCCCATGCGTCGATCGCTTCGGCCAGCGCATCAACGCGATGTGGCCGACGAAGGTCAACGACGAGAACCAACTGCTCGCGTCTCGCGACCGCGAGTTGCAGGATCTGGCCGAGCTGCCCGCCCCGACCGATCGCGACGCCTTCGGCGGCTGGACCGGCGGGCCGACCTTCGACGCCACCGGCTTCTTCTACGTCCACCAGGTCGACGGCGTGTGGTGGATGGTCGATCCGCTGGGCAACCCGTTCTACTCGATCGGCACCACCGGCGTCCGCACCACCGACAACACCATTCCCGACGGCCGCGAGGAGTTGTACCAGGAACTGCCGCCGAAGGACGGGCGGTACGCGTCCGTGTGGCTCGATCCGACGCAGGGCTCGCGCAACGATCGCGGCGGGAAGATGCAGGGCATCAGCTTCTACCGCTGGAACATTCTGCGCAAGTACGGCTCGAAGGAAGGTTGGCGCGATCGTGTCTGCGCACGGTTCAAGAAGTGGGGCTTCAACACCATCGCCAACTGGTCCGAGGACGTGATGCTCGACCAGGAGATGGTCCCGCACGTGCGCGCCACGCAGACGCGCGACGATCGTTTCCCCTTGATCACCAGGCAGTTCGCCGACGTGTTTGATCCGCAGTGGGCGAAGCTGCTGGATGAGAAATTCGCCGAGGAGGTCGCGCCGTTCCGCGACAATCCGTGGGTGCTCGGGTTCTTCGTCGACAACGAGTCGCACTGGCGCAACTGCCGGTTGCTCACCGCCCCGCGCGATTTCGCCGTTCGCCATCGCTGGCGGGAATTCTGCAAGGAGCAGTTCGGCAACGACCTGGCCGCGTGCGGCAAGGCGTTCGGCCGCACGTTCAGCGAGTGGGATGAAGTCGCGTCGATGGAAGGCGATAGAGTCGCCGACGACGGGACGCCCGGCCAGGAGGTGATGACGAAATTCGAGGCCCTCTTCGCCGAGACGATGTTCGAAGGCGTGAAGACGACGCTGAAGAAGCACGCGCCCAACCACCTTTATCTCGGTTGTCGCTTTGTGCGCGCCATGCCGCATCCGTCGATCGTCGAAGCCAACGGCCGGCACGCGGACGTGGTGAGCATCAACTGCTACGACCTGTATCCGCGTCCGGCGCAGTTCGATGTGTGGTACGCGGTGGCGGGGCGTCCGCTGATGATGGGCGAGCATCACTTCCCGCTGCTCAGCCCCAGGCAGTTGCCCCCGCTCTACGCCGCGTTCACCGCCGAGGAGCGCGGCCCGCTGTACGTGCAGTTCATTCGCGAATGGGCGAGTCGGCCGTATTCGGTCGGCGATCACTGGTTCCAGCACGCGGACCAGGCGGCCACCGGTCGCGGGATGGACGGCGAGAACCAGACGGTCGGCTTCGTCGACATCGCGGACCAGCCGCACCGGGAACTGGTCGAAGCCGCGCGCGAGGCCACGGCCAACCTCTACCAGTGGCACGCCGCGTCAGGCGCGTATGAACTGCATGCCGATGCCAAGCAGTATGTCTGATGGATTCGGTCGCGTGTGATGCTTTACGCGAAGAACACCGCGTAGAGCACCCAGACGAGACCGATGAACAGATGCATCACGGCCAGCCAGCCGATGCCGTCGCGCCACTCCTTGCTGAGTCGACTCAGCGGCGCGTTGATCCGTTCGCAGGCGCGATGGACATACGGCCCGGAACGCTGCAGCATGGGCCACGCCGCGCGTCCGGCTTGTTTGGCTTTCTCCAGCAGTGCCTGCGGATCGAACCGCAGTTCGATGGTGAAGCGCTTGCCGCGCGATTTTGCATCGCCGGCCGGCGCGGCGTGTGACGAGCGGGCCGCGACGACGGCCGCTTGAGGTTGCGCGGCGTCTTCCGTCGCCGCCACGTCGGATGCGACTGCGGGCGCCGCTTCCGGTTGCTCGTCGAGCTCTTTGGCAACATCGTCCGCCGTCGCCCCCGCCCCGGACGTCGGCTCCTGCGACGCTGACGCGGCGACCGGCTCATGCACGCTCTGCTCGGCCGCCGCCAGTTCCTCGGCATCCAGTTGCTCGGCGTTGGCCAGCACGTCCTCGACCGTCTCGAACTCACCGGCGACCGCTTCGTCAGCCTGCGCGGCCAGGGCCTCGTCAATCGCCGCCAACTCCGCCGCTTCGGTGGACACAACCGAGTTCTCGTCCTCGTCGTCGCCATCTTCGGCGGCTTCGTCTCCGGCGTCGGCTTCAGATGAAGCATCAGCCTCGGGCGCTGCGGCGGCAACAGGCTCAGGCGATGGCGCTTGTTCGGTGGCAGCCTCGGCGATCGGTTCAGCCGCCGCGGCTTCCGGCTCGGGTTCGGGTTCGGACTCAAGCTCTGACGCTTCGGTGGTCGTGGCGACGGGCTCGGGCGTCTGCGTTTCGCCGGCCTCCGGCTGGAGCGGCGGCTCGGCCGCTTCGGCAACCGCGGCTTCGGTTCCGGTTCCGGATGCCTCGGCCGCGACCGGCTCGGCGACTGACGCTACGTCCGGCTCGTCCGACGTGTGGGCCTCAGGTTCTTCGTCCGGCTGCGTCGCGGCCTGCTCGCCAGGCGTCGTCCGCGTTGCCCCGGCGACGGGCACCGGCTGGGATTGGATGTCCTGCATCGGATCCACGCCGCGCGTCTGCTCGATCAACGCCTCGACCGCCTGGCTGACGTCCACGGTCTCAGCCGGCGGCGCATCGGGCTGCTGTTCTTCGGCAATCCCGTCGTCGTCCGGCGCGGTCTGGTCTTCGTCTTCGGGCGATGCTTCCGCCGTGGGCGATTCGGGTTCGGCCGCAGCCGGCTTGGCTTCCGTCTCAACCGCGGCTTGGGACTCGACGGGCGCATCAGGCGATTCGGCCGCCTCGTCGGATTTGGGCTCGTCGGTTTCGGTCGTCGCCTGCGGTTCGTCCGGCGTCTGTCCGGCTCGCTCAGTTTCACTGGTCGGCACCGGCGGCACGACCAGGGCCGCGATGTCGGCTTCGGTGATTTCCTTCGCCTCGCCGAGCATCTCATCGGGCGGCGCGTCGACGGCCGGGGTCGGTTCGATCGTCGCCGGCCCGCGGTCGGATGGCTCGTCCGACGGATCGTCGCTGAGTGACGCCGTCGGATCGTCGTCCGTCGCGGCGGTGGCGTTCAGCAACGCGTCGAGTTGCGACTCGAGAATGTCGGGCGCATCCGTCTGCGCTTGGTCTGTCACCGGCCCGGCGGCTGCACCCGCATCGGGCGCGTCTTGCGGCACGTCAGTCGCCGCGACCGCCTGCGATCCGGGTTCGTCGCTCAGTGCGTCATCGCCGAGGTTGAGTTCCGCGAGCAGACTGTCCAACTGGTTGTCCAGAGACTGAGCCGCTTCGCTCGCCTGCTCGACGGTCGCCTGCGGATCGGCGGCCGGGCTGTCGTCGAGCACCGCGGCGGGCTCTTCGGGTTCCGCTTCCTGAGACGCGGCTTCGTCTTCCGACATCGTCGACAGCGCCGAAGTCTGGGCCTTCTCGCCTTCGTCGCTGACCATCACATCGGCGGCGATGGGGATCTTGCCTTCGAGCAGGCCTTTGGGATCGTCGATGATGCTCGGCGGGATCGCGCCGGCCGGCGGAACGGTGCCGGGGGCCGCGCTCTCGATATCCGCCAGCAGCGCGTCGAACTGCTGACCGAGATCGATGTCCTCGTGTTCAGGGTTTTCGGGATTGCTGGCCAAATCCGCGTTCCCTTGTTTTCCCTTGGCCCATCCGTGGCCGCGCGTACTGGCCCGCCGGCCGCGGTTGTGCGATAGTGTCCGAGCGCACGACGCCCCCGAATCTCATCGGCCGGAGCAGGGGCTTACTCAAGCCGCGCCGGCCGGTAACATCGCCCGGACACCGCGCGATCCGCCCGGAAACCGCCGCATGCATAGATTCTACTGCCCCACGCTCGCGACGGCCCGCCTATCGGACGAAATGGTGCTGGACGCCGACGAATCCCGCCACGCCGCACGTGTGCTGCGGCTGGAGCCGGGCGCTGAAGTCGAGTTATTCGACGGCCGGGGCACGCTGGCCACCGCGCGGCTCGACCGCATGGAGGGCGACCCCGGCAGCGCCGTGGCCGAAGTGCTGGACGTCCGCAGACAGACGCCCGAGCGCCCCGAACTGCACGTGGCCGTGACCATTCCCAAGGGCCCCCGCGCCGACGATATGGTCGTGCAACTGAGCCAGGTGGGTGTCGATCATCTGATTCCACTGCGCACGCAGCGGTCCATCGTCGATCCGAGAAACGCCAAGCTCACGCGGTTCGGGCGCATCGCCGTGGCCAGTGCCAAGCAGTGCGGGCGGCCGTTCGTGATGCAGATCCACCAGACGGCGACGCTGGACACGCTCTTCGAGCAGCCGCACGACCTGAGGCTCCTGGCCACGCCCGACGCCAGACCGATCCAGGGGCTGGCTTTCGAACTGCACCGGGCGCAGCAGGTGCTTCTGCTGGTCGGTCCGGAGGGCGGCTTCACGTCCGAAGAGCAGGACGTAGCCCGGAGCAACGGTTGCCGCGCGTGGTCGTTTTCCAACAACATCCTCCGGATCGAAACGGCCGCGATTACGGCCGCAGCGCTTGTCCGTTATCTCGCGCGGCGTTGAGGCGCATCAATCGCCATCGGCGACCTGGGCCGCGTCGGTCGCCTGCCGCATTCGCTCATGCATGACATCCGCGAGCACCTCCTTGACCGTTGGCATACTCGGGCAGTCGTCGCCGAGCAGTCGCCGCATGCTGATCACCGGCCGCCCGACGAGTCCGCAGGGGACGATCGTCCGGAAATGCATGAGGTCGGTGCTGACATTCAGTGCGACGCCGTGCAAAGTGACATGCCGACTGACGCGGACACCGATGGCCGCGATCTTCGCTTCGGGCGCGGGCGGCTGGTCCGCCGGGACGGCATCGGCGGCGCGCCATCGGTTGCGTTCGATCCACACGCCCGTCGCCGCCGGATCGCGAACGCCGCGAATGCCGAAGTGTTCGAGCGTGTCGATGAGGATCTGTTCGAGCCACCGGACATACCGGCCCAGGTTCATACGCAGGTCGTCGAGGCGCAGGATGGGGTAGGCGACGAGTTGGCCCGGGCCGTGGTAGGTGATATCGCCGCCGCGGTTGGTCGGTTGCACCTCGATGCCCAGGCGCTCGAGCGTCTCCCGATCGGCGACGATATGATCCGGCGCGCTCCTGCGTTGGCTGACGGTGATCACCGGTTCGTGCTCCACCAGCAGCAAGGTGGGCGGCGCCTGCCGCTGCTTCACCGCTTCGTGCGTCTGCTGCTGCACCTCGAAAGCCGGCGCGTAGCGCAGCCGCCCGAGATCGCGGATCGCAAGCACTGGTTCGCATGGCTGGTTCACGTGTGGCGGGCTCCTGATGGCGCGCGGTGGAGGCAGGCGGGCAATTCCCTATCATATCCGTCCGGGTCCAAAGGCTCGGGAAAGGTGTCACAAAGTGGTTCGCGTTCATCCGACTGCCATCGTGTCCAACGATGCACAACTGGGCGACGATGTTGAGATCGGGCCGGGCTGCATCATTGACGGCCCATCGGTCATCGGGACCGGCACGCGCCTGATTGCTCAAGTTTACCTGCACGGCGAGGTGCGCATCGGCCGGGAGAATACGCTGTATCCCAGCGTCCAGATCGGTTTCCGGCCGCAGTCGCGCCGGTGGGATGAGTCGATGCCCGGCGCCGGGGTGTCGATCGGCGATCGCAACATTCTGCGCGAAGGCGTGACGATCCATCACGCCAGCACGGATGAGCACCCGACGCAGTTGGGCGACGACAACTACCTGATGACCAACTCGCACATCGGCCACGATTCGGTGGTGGGCAACAACGTGACGCTGGCGTCGGGCGCGCTCGTGGCGGGACATGCGGCGATCCTCGACGGGGTGAACATGGGCGGCAATGCGGCGTTGCACCAGTTCTGCCGGATGGGGCGGTACTCGATGATCCAGGGCGGGACGGCCTCGGCGCGGGACGTGCCGCCGTTCTGCATCGCCGCGCGTCAGATCACGCGTGTGGCCAGTGTGAACCTGGTGGCGTTGCGGCGGCTTGGCCTGCCGCACGAGGCGATTGACGCGGTGCGCTGGGCATTCCGCGTCTACTACCGGGAGGCCCGGGGCGTGCCGCAGGCCCTGGCGGCGATCGACGAACGCGCCGCCGCGGGGGGACCGGGCGCCGACCTGCTCGAGGAGTTCGCCAGCTTCATCCGCACGACGAAACAAGGCATCGCTCCCGGCCTGCGCGATCAGCACGACGAGGACGATTGACACGCACCTTTTCCGATTCGGGGGAATAGCGCGACCGCACCGGGACGTTGGCCCGTACAATAGATGGCCCAAACGTTCCGCGGGAGTCCTTCGTCGAAGGGCCGGGCGTGGTTTGCCTGACACTGAGAAGGTGGCGCGATGTTCACATTTTCCGTACCTCGATCCGGTGACGTGAAACGGCTCTCGAGCCTGCTGCTGTGCGCGGCTTTGGTATTGACGGCGTCTATTGCCGCGACCGCCGCGCCGGCGGCCACGACCGACACCAAGCGCAGGCCCCAGAGCGCCGAGGAACTGGTTGCCGCGCGGAGTGAAGCGATTCTCGATCAGCTCGAAGCCGACAACGATTTCGAGAAGGCCGCGGACAGCGCTTTGCATCTGTTCGACCAGGTCGTCGGGTACATCCCGTCGTCGCAGGCCGATGCGTTTCTCGAGGCGTCGTTCCTGATCCGCATCGTCGGGCAGCTCTCGGCGGTTGACGAGGACAAGCGGATCGAACTGCTCAAGTACCTGCGCGCCAACAAGCAACTGGCGCGGGCGATGGTGTTCACCGTTCGCACCGGCGCGGAGAAGCCGGGCGACGTCTACGGCGTGCTCAACCAGCTCCGGGCCGAACATGGCGACAAGCTGAACGACTATGCCAACCTTGTCGCGGCGATCTGCGTGGTGCACGATCGCAAGGTTTACCGGCGCATCAACGAGAACCAGGTCAACGCGCCGGACGCGACCGAGATCTTCGAGTACTTCACCAACCACGAGAAGCGGATGCTCTTCGGCGTGCGCCAAGTGCCGCCCGACCTGCTGATCTACGTCGTGGACACCACGGCCACGATCCCGGAGATGGAGTGGGCGCTGCGGCGCTACCAGCGGGACACCAACATCGGCGCCCAGTTCTTCAAGATCGAATACGACTACAGCCACTTCCGCAATCACACCGTGAAGAAGGTGACCGAGGCCGGCTATAACCTGGCGAACATCCTGCGATACGGCGGGGTCTGCGCGGACCAGGCTTACTTCGCCGTTTCGTGCGGCAAGGCGATCGGGGTGCCCACGGCCTACACGTGGGCGCGTTCGGGCGAGGTCGGTCATGCGTGGGTCTCCTTCTTCCAGGTCAAGGGTCGCGACGGCCAGTGGAACATGAACACGGGGCGCTACGCGGAATACCGGGGCGTCCGCGGGGTGCTGGAGGACCCGCAGACCGGACGGAACGTGCCAGACAGCTACCTGGCGGTCCAGGCCGAGATGATCGGTTCGACCGCGGTGGGGCGGCAGCAGTCGATCGCGCTGGTGGACGCCGCGGCGCGGCTGATCAACGCGGGCGAGGATAACCGGCCGTTCACACCCGCGCCGATCGATCTGACGCGACCGGACCAGGTGCTCCGCACGCCGCGCGAGCCCACGCTGCAGGCCAAGCTGGACCTGATCGAAGCGGGCCTGCGTCTGAACCCGGCCAATGTGCGCGGCTGGTTCGCCGTGCGGAAACTCGCCGCCGACGGCGAGATGGAACTGAAGGACATCCGCACCTGGGCGGGCCACCTGAACCGCATGTGCGGCCGCAAGTATCCGGATTTCGTCGCCAGTGTCGTGGTGCCCATGATTCAGTCCGTGGAAGACATCAACCAGCAGGAGCAGTTCTGGCTTCGCTCGGTTCGCTACTTCGGCCGGCGCTTTGATCTCCAGGCCGAGCTGCAGATGGCCCGGGCGAAGATGTGGGAGGACGACGGTCAGTTGATGCAGGCCGCCAAGTGCTACGAAGGCATCTGGCGCAACCCGCAGTTGGCGAATGCCGGGCCGTTTGTCCTTGAGGCGCTTTCGCGCACGGAAGATCTCCTTGAAAAAGCGAAACGCGACGAGATGATTCCGAAGGTCTACGAGGCGTCGTGGAAGATCATCCGTCGTCCAAAGCCTTCGGCCTTCATGCACCAGAGCAACTGGTTCCGGGTCGGCCGGCGTTACAAGCGGGTGCTGGAGAAATTCGGTGAAACCCGCAAGGCCGAAGCAGTGACCGCCCAACTCGAACGCGTGATGGGCGGACCGGTCGAGTAACCCCTTACTCGAGCCGGATACTGATGATCTTGTATGGCTGATAGGGCACGACCAGCCGCCCGGCGCGGCGACGGACTTTCTTGCCCGCATCTTCCAGCACGTTGCAGTACCGCGCTTGTTCGAATCGGCCAGGCACCCGCACCGTCGCGCTGCCGCGAGCGCCGTGGGCTTCGTAGAACCGAAGCACCAGGCCCGCGCCGTCCTCGCTGCGCTTCACGGTGTCAAGCACCAGGTTCGGATCGTCCACGGCGAAAAGCGGCCGACTGTCGAGCTTGGCATTGCACTTCGTCCAGACAAGCGGCGCGTTGAATGCGAACGCCTCGGCCACCACGCGGCCGGACTGCCAGCCGCCTTCGTGGGGGTACAGGGCGTAAGCGAACGTCTGTCGCCCGATGTCCGCGTTCGGGTCGGGGTTCTTCGTCGCCCGCAGCAGGCTGAGGCGCATGGTGTTGCCGAAGGTGCTGTAGCCGTATTTGCTCTCGTTGAGCAGCGCCACGCCGAAGCCGTGCTCCGAAAGGTCGGCCCACTTGTGGCCGGGTACTTCGAACTTGGCCAGGTCGTACGCGTTGTTGTAGTGGGTCGGCCTTTCGACGACGCCGAAGGGCATCTCGTAGGTCGCGTTCATCGCCCGCACGTTGACCGGGAAGGCCACCTTCAGCCAGCGGCGGCTTTCCTGCCAGTCGATATCGCAATGAAACTCGAGGCGCTTCGCGTCGGCATCCAGCCGCACGACCTGCTTCATCGTGCTGGCCGCGCCGACCTTGCGCTGATACGTCACTTCCGCGCGAAGCGGCGAGCGCCGCGTCACCTTGCACGATGTCGCCGGCGCGCACGGCCTGCCGGTTTCGAGGTCCTGCGGTTCGACGTCCCAGGCCTCCCACCGCGTCGGCTCATCGCGGTAGATTTCCAGCACGTTGCCCGGCGCGGCCAAGGTCTCCCGGCCGCTTTCCCTGTGCTTCAGGCTGACCAGCCGTCCCGCGGCGTCGAGCGTGGCGCGCAGGTGGGCATTCTCGAGCACGGTGCGCGTCCCCCGCTCAGTGATGCGAACGCGATCCTCACAGCCAATGATCTGCCCGATGCCGTAGCACGGCACATCGACGAATGTCAGCTTGCCCTGGGCATCCTGGGCGACTTCGCGCCGGTTGAAGCTGGTCGTATTGACCGGCCGCGCGACGGCGCCACGCGCGGTCTCGGCCAAGGCCTTGCCCAGCGCCACCGCGGCCGCGTCGCGCAGCGCCCCGCCTTCCTGCTCGATCCGCTCGTAGTGCCGGCGGGCGTCATCGTAGACCTGGTCGATGCTCGACCCGGGCAGGATGTCGTGGAACTGGTTGAGCAGCGTCAACTCCCACAGCGTCCGCAGTTTCGCGGCCGGGTACTTCGCTTCGCCGTGCATCCACGCGCACGCGGCGAGAAACTCGACATCGTGCAGGAGCAATTCGCTCCTGCGATTGCCGCGCTTGACGAAGGCCTGGCTGGTGTACGTGCCGCGATGCAGTTCGAAGTAAAGCTCACCGACCATGCGCAGCCGGTCTTCGCAGTCCGCCTCGAGCAGTTCGAAGAAGCTGTCGCTGTCGCGCTGGGGCACGGGCGGGACGCCCTGCAGATCCTCGACGCGGCGCAACTGTTCGAGCATGCGGACGGTCGGTCCGCCGCCGCCGTCGCCCCAGCCGAAGAGCAGCATGCCGTGGCGCGAGCGGTCGGTGTCCTGGTACTCGAAGGCCTGCTTGCGCAGTTGCTTGATATCGGCCCAGGCGTTGTAGGTGTTGGCCGGGGGGAAGTGGGCGAGCACCTCGCTGCCGTCGATGCCCTGCCACATGAAGGTCTGCGTATGCGGGCGGTTGAAGCGGTTCCATGACAGTTTCTGCGTGAGGAAACGCTCGATGCCCGCCAGTTTCATGATCTGCGGCAACTGGCCGTTGTAGCCGAAGACATCGGGGTTCCAGAACTCGCTGCAGCGCCGGCCGAATTCCTTCTCGAAGAAGGTCTGCCCCAGCAGGAACTGCCGGCACAGTGATTCGCCCGACGGGATGTTGCAGTCCGGCTCGATCCACGTGCCGCCGACGGGAATCCACTGGCCACGCTTGACCCGCGCCTTGATGCGCCGGTAGAGGTCGGGGTTGCGCTGCTTGATCCAGGCGTACTGCTGCGCCTGGCTGCAGGCGAACTTGTATTCGGGATACCAGTCCATGTAGCGCGTCTGCGAACTGAACGAGCGCACGCACTTGCGGTACGTCTCCTCAAGCGGCCAGAGCCACGCGGTATCGATGTGGGCGTGGCCGATGGCGCTGACGCGGTGCGTAACGTCGGCATTGCGCCGGGCCAGCAGCGGCTTGATGATCTTGTGCGCGGCCGGCCACGTCGCGCGGTCATCGATATCGAACCGATTGCAGAACCGGTTCAGCTCGGCCAGGAGCATGCCGCCCCAGGTCGGGTCGAGCGGGTTCTTCTCGTTGGTCTGCTCGGCTTCGAGTTCCACCAGGGCGCGCAGGTCGTGGTAGATGTCGAAGGCCAGGTCGTCCCGCCGCGCCAGTTCGACCTGCTCGAGCGAGAACGGGCTGCGATTGGGCGGCTGCTTGACGCGGCGCAGGCCGAACATGCCGTTGCAGGCGATCTCGACGGCGAGTTTCAGCGATTCGCCGCCCTTCGCCTTGGCCAGCAGCCGCGCGTCGGGGCGGTTCTCGTAGCCGTCGAGGTCGCTGTTGAGTCCCTGGACACTGCGGCCGTCGATCCACAGCGTCGCTTCACTGTTCGAGCAGAACAGCAGCACCACCTCCGAGCCCTTCCACTGGGCGGGCACCCGCGTTTCGAGCTTGAGCCAGTGGGTGGACCAGTCGGGCGCGAGCGGATCGCCCGGCGCGGCGGGCTTGTACTTGAGCTTCATCGCCTGCTCGTAGGGGATGCGATCGACCGGGCCGGCAAGGCGCATGGTGTCGAACGGTCGGCGGTCGGGGTGGATGCGTGCTTCGATCTGCTTGAGCATGCGCGCGAGGCGTGCACGCGTGTAAATCGGGTGCTTCTGCATGGCATGGTTGCTCTGGGGGTGCGTAGCCGGGCTGTTGAAGGCGGCCAGTCTACCGGCGCGGCGGTGGACCGACCAGCGATCGCCGGCCGGGGCGACGGCGCGCCGGCCGACGCTGCCCGCGGGAGCAAGAATTGATGTTTCGGTCCGACGGCGCGCGGGAGGCTTAGCTTCGGCGAAGCCGCACCGGCTCTCACAGGCTGGAATCGAGGGCGCGAGGGCATAAATGCGCTCAAACGTAAGGAACTGGCGAAAAAATGTGTCAAAAGTGCACGGTTTTTCGTCCCGTTTCCGTCGGTTTCTGTTGGTTTCTGCAGGATCGTGCAGGATTCCACCGGTTTCCGCGCGTCGCCGCGGCGGGCGACAGCAAGGACGGCCATACGAGGGGAGGGGCGAGCGGTGTGGCAAGGTCCAGGCTCCATGTGCCGCGCAAGGGCGGGGCGGGGACGAGCGCGGCTTGGTGGAAGCGCGAACGGGGCGCGCGGCGGCCGGCCGGGTGCGAAGGCTTCCTACCCTTGGACGAAGCGCCGCGCCGGTGCGCAAAGGATGGCCTGTTTTCGAGAGTCGCCTCGCGCAACGATCGGTGCGGCCGGGGGTAGAAAGACTTGACGGCGCGAGGGAATCCCAGAATTTTTGGTGTCACGATCTGCGCACAGAATGGCGCGTCTGTTCGGCGCGCTTCGCAGCGCGAACGCGGGGCGAGACAGCGGCGCAACCTCATCAACAGGCAGTATTACTGTTGATAATGCCACTGCCTCAGTGACGGTTGTCGCCCGGACATGACAACGGGGTTTCTGGTACGCTGTGCGATGTCCCGTTGGGGACCCTACTGGCGCAGGCGAGACGTTTGACCGGCCAGCAACCCGATCCGAATCCGGTCGGGCCAGTGGAGCAGGGATGCGAGCGCGGGTGTCGCCGCGACGACCCCACTGACGGTTTCGCTGTCTGCTCGCAACCACCCTCTCTCGGTTTTCCACAATCAGGCAATCGGCAACAAGGGAGCATCCCGTCGCCGAGCGAAGGAGTCAGTCATGGCAGGCAGCAAGATGATCATGGTCGACGGCAACGAAGCCGCGGCGTCGGTCGCCTTCCGCACGAGTGAAGTGTGTGCGATCTACCCGATCACGCCGTCCTCGCCGATGGGCGAATGGGCGGACGAGTGGTCCACGATGAAGCGTAAGAACATCTGGGGCGCGGTGCCGGACGTGGTGGAGATGCAGTCGGAAGCCGGGGCCGCGGGCGCGGTGCACGGCTCGCTGCAGGCCGGGGCGTTGACCACGACGTTCACCGCCTCACAAGGCCTCTTGTTGATGATTCCCAACATGTACAAGATCGCCGGGGAACTCAACGCCTACTGCATGCACGTGGCCGCGCGTTCGCTGGCGACGCATGCCCTGTCGATTTTCGGGGATCACTCGGACGTCATGGCCTGCCGGCAGACGGGTTTCGCGCTGCTCTCGAGCGCCTCGGTGCAGGAGGCGCATGACCTGGCGCTGGTCGGCCACGCCGCGACGCTCAAGACGCGCGTGCCGTTCCTGCACTTCTTCGACGGGTTCCGCACGTCGCACGAAGTGAGCAAGATCGAGGAGATCTCGGACGACGTGGTGCGGCAGATGATCGACAACGACATGGTCACCGCCCATCGGCGGCGCGCCCTGACGCCGGACGCCCCGCAGATTCGCGGCACGGCCCAGAATCCAGACGTTTTCTTCCAGGCCCGCGAGGGTTGCAATGGCTTCTATGACGCGACGCCGGGCGTCGTGCAGCAGGTGATGGACCAGTTCTTCGAGTTGACCGGCCGGCGCTACAACCTGTTCGACTACGTCGGCGCGCCGGACGCCGAGAAGGTGATCATCGTGATGGGCTCGGGCGCGGAGACGGTGCACGAAACCGTCGAGTACCTGACCGGACAGGGCCAGAAGGTCGGCGCGCTGAAGGTGCGGCTGTACCGGCCGTTCGATGTCACCGCCTTCCTCAACGCCTTGCCGGCGAGCACGAAGTCGATCGCGGTGCTGGATCGCACCAAGGAGCCCGGCGCGCCGGGCGAGCCGATGTACCTCGACGTGGTCAGCGCCATGCGCGACGGGCGTCTGACGCAGACCGGCCCGGCGATCGGCGACCCGACCATCGTCGGCGGGCGCTACGGCCTGTCGAGCAAGGAATTCACCCCGGCGATGGTCAAGGCGGTGTTCGACAATCTTGACGCCCCCGAGCCGAAGAACGGCTTCACCGTGGGCATTGTCGACGATGTGACGCATCTCTCGCTCGAGGTGGACGACACGTTCGATATCGAGCCGGACGAGGTGCGGCGCAGCGTGTTCTTCGGCCTCGGCGCCGACGGCACGGTGGGGGCGAACAAGAACTCGATCAAGATCATCGGCGGCGAGACGGACAACTACGCCCAGGGCTACTTCGTGTACGACTCGAAGAAGTCCGGCGCGATGACCATCTCGCACCTGCGCTTCGGCCCGAAGCCGATCCGCTCGACCTACCTCATCCGCAACGCGAACTTCATCGCCTGTCACCAGGCCAACTTCATGGAGAAGTACGACGTTCTGGACTACGCGGCGGACGGGGCGATCTTCCTGCTCAACTCACCGTACGCGGCCGACGAGGTGTGGAACCACCTGCCGCGCGAGTCGCAGCAGCAGATCATAGAGAAGAAGCTGAAGTTCTACGTGATCGACGCCTACAAGGTGGCGGGCGCGACGGGCATGGGCCAGCGCATCAACACGATCATGCAGACGTGTTTCTTCGCCATCAGCGGCGTGCTGCCGCGCGAAGAGGCGATCGCGAAGATCAAGTCCACGATCGAGAAGACCTACGGCCGCAAGGGCGCGGAGATCGTGAAGCGCAACTTCGACGCGGTCGATCAGACGCTGGAAAACCTGCACGAAGTGACGGTGCCGGCGCAGGTGACGGCCAATCACGGCCGCGCACCGTTCATCAGTGATCCCGATGCGCCGGAGTTCGTGCAGAAGGTGACATCGGTGATGCTCGAGGGCAAGGGCGACCTGCTGCCGGTCAGCGCCTTCCCCATTGACGGCACGTGGCCGATGGGAACGACGAGGTTCGAGAAGCGCGGCATCGCGCTGAACATTCCGATCTGGGACCCGAAGGTCTGCATCCAGTGCAACAAGTGCGCCCTGGTCTGCCCGCACGCGGCCATCCGCGCCAAGGTGTACGACGCCGAGTCCCTGCAGGGCGCGCCCGAGAGCTTCCAGAGCACCGACTACAAGGCCAAGGACTTCACCGGGATGAAGTTCACCATCCAGGTGGCCCCGGAGGACTGCACCGGCTGCAAGCTGTGTGTCGGTGTCTGCCCGGCCAAGAACAAGGCCGAACCCAAGCGCAAGGCCATCAACATGGAGCCGATGCTCGAGCATGTCGATGTCGAGCGCGAGAATTACAGCCACTTCCTCGACATCCCGGAGATCGATCGCACGAAGATCCAGCGGCTGGATGTGAAGGGTTCGCAGTTCCTGCTGCCGCTGTTCGAGTATTCCGGGGCGTGCACCGGTTGCGGCGAGACGCCGTACGTGAAGCTGATGACCCAGCTTTTCGGCGATCGGCTGCTGATCTCGAACGCCACCGGCTGCTCGTCGATCTACGGCGGCAACCTGCCGACGACGCCGTACACCACGGACGACAACGGCCGCGGGCCGGCGTGGTCGAACTCGCTGTTCGAGGACAACGCCGAGTTCGGCTTCGGCTTCCGCCTGGCGGTCGATGCCCACAAGCAGCAGGCGACGCAGCTTCTCCAGTCGCTGGCGCCGCAGATCGGCGACGAACTGGTGGGCGCGATCGTCAACGCGGACCAGAGCGAGGAGGCGGGGCTGATCGCCCAGCGCGAGCGCGTCGTGCAGCTTCGCGGGAAGCTCGCTTCGATCGACACGCCGGAAGCGCGGCGGCTGGACCTGCTGGCCGACTACCTGGTCAAGAAGAGCATCTGGATGCTCGGCGGCGACGGCTGGGCGTACGACATCGGCTACGGCGGGCTTGATCACGTGTTCGCCAACCAGCGGGACGTGAACGTGCTGGTGCTGGACACCGAGGTGTACTCGAACACCGGCGGGCAGGCGAGCAAGGCGACGCCGCTGGGGGCGGCGGCGAAGTTCGCGGCCGCGGGCAAGGGCGTGCACAAGAAGGACCTGGGCCTGATGGCCATGAATTACGGGCACGTGTACGTGGCTTCGGTGGCGATGGGCGCCAACGACCTGCACACGGTCAAGGCCTTCCGCGAGGCGGAGAACTACCCGGGTCCGTCGCTGATCATCGCCTACAGCCACTGCATCGCACACGGCTATGATCTTTCGATCGGCCTGGACCAGCAGAAGCGCGCCGTGGCCGCGGGCATCTGGCCGCTGTATCGCTACGACCCGCGGCTGGTGGCCGAGGGTCAGCCGCCGCTGCAACTGGACAAGATGGACCAGAAGACGCCGGTCTCTGAGTACATGCTCAACGAAACGCGATTCCGCATGGTCGAGAAGATCGACCCGCAGCGCTTCAAGAAGCTGGCCCGCGAGGCGCAGGAGTTCACCACGCAGCGGGTGGCGCTTTACAAGCAGTTGGCCCAGCTTTCACTGTCGGTGGACGGCGACGCGGGCAACGGCGACGGGAACGGAAGCACCAACTGAACCACCATGGCCCATGCGGCCGCATGAGAAGGATTGAACATGGACCTGTCTGTCAACTACATGGGTTTGCCGCTCAAGAGCCCGCTCATGCCGGGCGCTTCACCGATGGCCGACGACCTGACCATGGTGCGCATGCTCGAAGATGCGGGCGCCAGCGCGATCGTCATGTTCTCGCTCTTCGAAGAGCAGATCACCGGCGAGGAACTGGCCACGCACCGCGCCATCGAGGACCCGGCCGAGTCATTCGCCGAGGCCACCAGCTACCTGCCGCCCACGGCCGACTACCGCCTCGGGCCGGATGAGTATCTCGATCAGATCCGCCGCATCAAGGAGACGGTGGGCATCCCCGTCATCGGCTCGCTCAACGGCACCACGCTGGGCGGCTGGCTCGAACACGCGCGGCTGATCGAGCAGGCTGGCGCTGATGCGCTGGAACTGAACGTCTACTACCTCGCGACCGATCTCGATCAGTCCGGTGAGATCATCGAGGAGACGACGCTGGGCATGGTCAAGGCGGTGAAGAGCCAGGTGAAGATCCCCGTGGCGGTGAAGCTCTCGCCGTACTACACCTCGGTGGCCAACTTCGCGAGCAAGCTGGTGGATGTCGGGGCGGACGGGCTGGTGATCTTCAACCGCTTCTACCAGCCGGACATCGACATCGAAACGCTGGAGATGATGCGGCTGAACCTGTCGAGCCAGTCGGAACTGCTGCTGCGGATGCGCTGGATCGCGGTGCTCTCCGGTCGGGTCAAAACATCGCTGGCCGCGTCGGGCGGGGTGCACACGGTGGAGGACGCGATCAAGGTGCTGATGACCGGCGCGGACACGGTGCAGGTGGTCTCGGCGCTGCTGCGTCACGGACCGAACTACCTCGCGGCGTTGCGTCAGGCGCTGGAGAAGTGGCTGGAAGAGCACGAGTACGAATCGCTGGCCCAGCTCCAGGGCTCGATGAGCCTGCAGAACACGCCGGACCCGGCCGCGTACGAACGGGCGAACTACACGCGGCTGCTGCAAAGCTGGACCGCCAACGCCTGACCGTCGGGCCTCGCCACTGAACGAAACCCAACCGCCGCCACGCGCGGCGGTTTTTCTTTCGGCCGCACATTTTCTGGCTTCGCCGGAGGAAATCCGCACCGGCGGCGCGAACAAATGCTCAGCGCCGCGGGTTAATCCCACGGCGGCAACGCGGGTCGCCTGTGATGAGTCAATTGTCCCTTGATGGAGTCAACTATGTCGCGTCTGCTGATTGGCGTTGTGATCGTACTGGTTGCCGGTGGGCTGATCGCCTACGGCGTAGGCTACACGCAGGGCTGGGGTCGCCAGGTTGAGCGACCGGCGGTCGAAGCGGAGCCCGTCGCGGACAGCGGCGAAGAAGGCGGCTCGTGTTGCGCCGGCGGCGCCAAGGACAAGGACACGCCGCTGAAGGCGATGGCCGAGAACGTGTTGACCACCGGTCTCGACGCTGACGCACCGGCGTGCCCATACAAGCAAGGCATGCAGTGCGAGAGCGGCCAGATGGCCGCCGACGCCTGCGGAAGCTGCGAGGATCCGGCCGCATGCACGATGTGCGAAAAGGACGACGCATGCGGCGGCTGTGAAGCGAAGGTGGCGGCGACCTGCTGCGGAAGCTGCGACGAGAAGAAGGAAGCCGCCTGCTGCGGCGATGAGGGCGGCGAGATGGCCGCGCCCCACGGCGACGTCGTCCGCGCCGATCGATAGATGCAAACCACCCCTGGACGGCGAAGCAGCGCGAACCCCCTGTTCCCTCGCCTCCATGAAGCAGTGTGAAACACACTGCGCCCAACACCGTGGGTCGCAAACCCACGGTGTTTGTTCGTATTCACACGATCGCCCCGCCGTGCCTGCTGGCGTATGATGTCGCCACGCAGAAGGGGACCGCATCCACGATGCCCAGCAGCACGGTTGAGAACTACCTGAAGCAGCTTTACGCCAGCCAGCAGCGTACGAAGCGCAAGCTGGTGACCATGGGCACGCTGGCCCGCGCGATGGAAGTGACGCCCGGCACCGCCACGGCCATGATCAAGACGCTGGCCGAGAGCGGGCTTGTCGAGTACCAGCCGCGCAGCGGCGTGCGGCTGACGAAATCCGGCGAACAACTGGCGCTGCACGTGTTGCGTCGCCATCGCTTGATCGAGCTGTTTCTCGTCGAGGTGCTCGGGCTCGACTGGTCGGAGGTCCACAAGGAAGCGGATGAACTGGAGCACGCGGTGTCGGACCATGTGCTTGAGCGCATCGACGCGTTGCTCGGCCATCCGCAGGTCGATCCGCACGGCGACCCGATCCCCACGGCGAAAGGCGCCATCCAGAGCAACGAGGCCGTCGCCCTGGCCGCGTGCGAGCCCGGCGCGCGATTCACCATCGATCGCACGCTCGACCAGGACCCGGCGTTTCTCCGCTTTCTCGACGAACAGGGCCTGCGGCCGGGGGTTGCCTGCCGGCTCCTGTCGCAGGACAATCAGGCCGATGCCCTGCAACTGCAGGTGGGAAGCGCCAGCGGAGGCGGACGGGTCACCCTGGGTGGCAGCGCCGCGCAGAAGCTGATGGTCCGGATCCAAGGCGTGTCGGGCTGAAGGGATCGCCCAATCTCAAGCCGCGTCGCGGTTGTTGTTCACGTTGCTGGTCCATTCTTTCACGCGGACGGCTGCGCGGGCGGGGAAGGTGATGCCGCGGCGGAAGTTTGACCACAACTCGATGCCCGCGACGCGCATCGCCTCGGGTACCGGCGCCGAGCCCGGCTCGAAGATGGTCAGCGCCCAGATCACCGCCGCCGCGCGTATCGCCGACGAGATGGCGAACAGCAGGTGGTGATACGTCAGTTCCATGCCCAGTTCCGGCACGTCGAACTGGAAATCGATGGCCACCTTCGCCACGGTTGCCCCGATCAGCCCGGACAGAATGCCGCCGACGGCCATCGCGAGGCTATGCATGGCCACGTAGGCGCTGCCGCCGCGCACCGGCTCCTCGCCGGGGCGAAATCCACACTTCGGGCAGGGACGTTGCCGCCCCGTGCCGCGCAGGTCGCAGCCGCAAGATGGACAGATGGGCGACCGCGGCTTGCGCTTCGACGCGGACGAGACGGACAGGACCGTGGTGGAGATCGACAACTGTACACCCGCCATCGCGAAGGGCGAGACGCACGTCAGCAGATAACCCCAGAACCAGTTGTCCTTCGTCACGATGAACCAGCCGAACGGGCCGGTGACCATCATCAGGCCGGTGATGATCAGCACCGGTCGCTGTCCGAGACGATCGATCAGCGGGCCCCAGAACTTGCCGGACAGCCCGACGATCAGCAGCGGCACGCCCAGCAGCATGACGTTGGCCATCAACTTCGGCACTTCCGCCTGCTCGAGGACGAACAGCCATACGTATTGTCCCACGAATCCCACGGCCAGAACGAAGGTGAACTGGAACAACAGGAAGCGAACGAACCCGCGATCCCGCAGCGGCTCGCCGAGCTTGCTCAGCCATCTGACATGCCTGGACGGGCGGGGCGGATCGTCATCAGGCATGCGGGTGAAGCACTGAATGTCCAGCACGCCGAGCAGCCCCGCGACCATGATCATGCAACTGGTGATGGTCAGCACCGTCACCGTTTCCGCTTGCTCGGCCAGGTCGAGGATCAGGCCGACGGTGATCATCACGCCCAGCGCGACGGGAATGACGGCGAACTGGCGGAACGCGAAGTACCGGCCGCGCACGCGGCTGGGAATGACATCGGCCATCCAGTTCATCCACGCGATGCCGCCGATGGCGTCGCCGATCCAGGCGAGGGTGAGAAAGACGACCACGAGCGCCGCCCACGAGGTCCACCAGTGGGGCGAATCCGCGAGTTGCGGGAAGATCCACGGCACGGCGGCGGCGGCGACCCACATGAAGCGGCTGATGCTCAGCCCCGCGAGGAAGACGGCGCGCCGGCGCCCGAAGCGTTCCAGGATGTAACTGCCCGGCAGCCGGAACAGCGCGCCGACGAACGGCAGCGCGGCCACGACACCGAAGCCCCAGTCCGGCATATTCACCGCGCGCAGGAACTGCGTCACGGTCGCGCCCATGACCACGTACATCCACGCCGCGCCGAACAGCCAGGCGAAGGTGACCAGGCGCAGCTTGTTGCGGGTGGACATTTCGCGCGGCTTGCCGACGACCGGCATCCTCCGAACCGCGCGCACAGGTTTTCGCAGGGGAGACATCGTACCCATCCGTTGTCGGTCGCCGCGGCGTGAGACGCCGACTCGACGCGCTCGCCGCGCACAACCACAAGCCGCAAACTCTAGCGACTGCTCGCCGGCCCGCAACGCCGCGAGCCTTCTTGCGGCCAAGGGGCGCAATTGCTCGTGTTGCCCGCCTTGCGCCGATGCGTGAGAATGCCCAGTTCGTTCCGCTCCTCATCCGCGAAAGGCTTCTCATGAAAGACAAACAACTCGGTTTCATCGGTCTGGGCCAGATGGGGCTGCCCATGGCGTGCAATCTGGTCAAGGCCGGCTATCGGGTGCGGGGCTTCGATCTGAAGCGCGAGGCGCTGGACGAGCTTGCGGCTGCGGGCGGCAGTGACGCACCGGACGCGGACACGGTTGTCCGCGGGTGTGACGTGGTGATCACCTGCCTCGTCTCCCCGCCGATGCTGGCCACGGCCGCGAACTGTTTGATCCCGCTGGCGCGCGAGGGGCAGATCTTCATCGACCACAGCACGTTGCCCGCACCGCGCGCCCGGGACATCGCGGCCCAACTCCGCGCGAAAGGTGCGCGGCCGCTGGATGTGCCGGTCTCGGGGGGATGGCAGGGCGCGCAGCGCGGCGCGTTGCACATGTTCGCCGGCGGCGACCGAGCGCTCTTCGATGCGTGCAGGGAACTGCTCGAGGTCAATGCCCGTCCCGGCCGGCTGCTCTACGGCGGCGAAAGCGGCAAAGGCCAGGCGATGAAGGTGGTGCAGCAGTTGCGGGACCGCATTCTCGACGCCGCGCGGATGGAGGTGCTGGCTTTCGGCGTACGCAGCGGGTTCTCGCTCGAGCAGACGCTGGAAGTGATGGATATCGAGCTGAACAGCGGCGATGGGTATGCCAAGCTCGTCGCGGCGATCAAAGGCGGGCGCGGCGATGAGCTTTCCTGTCTGTTCTCGGAATACCCGTACTACCTGGAGGAGGCCGCGGCGCAGAGCATCCCGATGCCGATTCTCGAGAGCCTGTATCAGTTCGCGAAGGACGCGCCCACGACCTGCAAGGACGGCCAGGGCCGACCGATGCCCAGCCTCTGGAACGAGTTGATCTCGCAGCGCGGCCCGGCGCTGCCGCCGCGCTGAAACGCCGCCGGTTCCTTTCGTAACGACATTGCCGGTTGGCGCGAAAGTCCGCCGCCCGAGCAGTCGATCTGGGAAGGGGAGTTTCCCCCATCCAGCGAAAGGAGTCCCGCGGTGGATCTGACGCAATCCGATAACGCCCTTCAGCGCACGAGCAGCCAAGAAGAACGGATGGAGATCCTGCTGTTCGGGCTGGGCGAAGAGACGTACGGGATCAACGTGGGCAAGGTGCGCGAGGTGATCCGCCAATGCCGCGTGACGCCCGCGCCGGAGCAGCCGTTCGCGGTGCTGGGCATGATCGATCTGCGCGGCCACGTGTTGCCGCTGGTGGACCTGACCCGCGTGCTGGATGTGCAATCGAACAGCCCCGACGACCAGAAACGCGTGATCGTCACCGAGTTCTACGACACCCAGGCCGGCTTCCTCGTGGATCGTGTCGAACACATCCACCGCGTGCCGCTTGAGGCGCTGCGGCCGATGAAGGAGTCGCTGGAGGATGACACGGCGGTGACGAGCATGCTCGATATCGACGGCCGACTGGTGATGATGCTGGACTTCGAGGCGATCATCGAGCAGCTTGATGCGCGGCATCAGCTATCGGTCGCCGCGCCACCCCCGGCCGAACTAGGCGTGGACCGGGGCCAGATCCGCATCTTCCTGGCCGAAGACAGCCAGACGATCCGGCGGCAGATCACCTCGACCCTCGCGGCCGGCGGCTACACGCAGGTGACGACCTTCAACAACGGCAAGGACTGCTGGGAGGCGATCGAGAACGCGCGGGCGGTCAACACGATCCCGTTCGACCTGGTCATAAGCGATATCGAAATGCCGCAGATGGACGGCTACGGCCTGTGCAGGCGCATCAAAGGCGATGCGCAGCTTGCCGACAAGCCGGTGTTCCTGTTCTCCTCGATGATCAGCGACCGCACGCGTTTCCGCGGCGAGGAGCTGGGTGCCGATGAACAGATCACCAAGCCGCAACTGCCCGCGCTGGTCGAGATCATCGACCGCTGGGCCCCGCAGCTCGTCAAGAAGCCGGCTGCCTGAACCCGTTCTCCCTACGCCACGAGCGTAAAGCACGCGGAGCCGTCAACGTGGGTTGGCGGCTTTCGTTTTTGCGGGGGTGAGGCCGGAAACGAGCCGCGACCGTGAGGGAGCGGTCGGGTCCGTCGTTCGCCCGAAAAGACCGCTTCCTGACGGGCGCGGCTCGTTGCGCACGTCTTCGCCTATTCACTGATCACCTGCGCCTCGACGCCTTCATGCGCGGCCTCGCCCTTGAAGCCTTCGAGCGACAGGCCGGTCGTCTTGCGCACCTGCAGCGCGTGGCTGAAGTAGTCCGGCCGGCGCTTGCCCCAGACGACCTCGACGTTGCGCAACGTCACGTCCTTCGCGTACTCGCAGAACACGCCGACGGTCGGATGCTTCGTCAGGCCCGGGTCCTGGTCCGGCTGTCGAAACGCCCCGCCCAGCGCATCGCACGGCCGGCGGTCGTGTACGCCGCCTTCCCACTTGCTCCACTTGTCGATCTCGACGCGCACATCGCTGATCACCACGTCCTCGACCAGGCTGTCCTGACTGCCGGCGATGAACACGCCGTTCTCGCTGCGGCAGAGGATGTTGCTCACCCGCACGTGGCTGACCTTGCCCAGCCTGCCTGTCGGGTTCCACGCGGGCAGCGGCTGCTCGGGCTCGGCCGCGAAGCGATGGATGGCGGTGATGTAGATCGGCTCGGCCTTGCCCCACCAGTGATCCTCGAACAGCCGCGTCTCGACGGTCATGTTCGAGAAGATGACGTTGGTGACATTGCCCTGGTCGCGCAGTTGAATCGCCAGGCCGCGCGAGGAGCTTTGGATGTGACAGGCGTCGAAGACGAGGTTGCGGAAGTCATCCACGCTCTCGGTGCCGATCTTGATCGCCGCGCTGGTGGAGATCATCGTGCACCCGGTGACGGTGATGTTCTCGGTCGGCCCGCAGTCGGCGAACGCCTTGGTGTTCTTGATGACGATGCAGTCATCGCCGGCTTCGATGTGGCAGTCGCTGATGCGCACGTTGCGGCAGTGGTCGGGATCGATGCCGTCGCAGTTGGGCACCTTCAGGTCGTTCAGGATGCGGATGCCGTGGATGACCACGTCCTCGCAGCCGGTCAGGTGCAGGCCCCAGTTGGCGCTGTCCTTGATGGTGATGTCGCGGATGGTGAGCTGCTTGCAGCGGATCAGCCCCACCAGGCGCGGCCGCCAGACCGTGCCGCGGTAGATGTACTTCAGGTCCTCCACCATGTGCAGATGCGCCCGGCCATCGATGGCGCCCATGCCGGTGATGCTGATGCAGTCCGCATCGTAGGCTTCCACGAGACAGCGCAGTTCTTCGTTGGGGTAGTCTTCCTTCTTGTCCCCGCCGATGATGCGGCTGCCAGCTTCAAGATGCAGGTTCACGTAGCTCTTGATGCGAAAAGTCGCCGAAAGGAATGTCTTGCCGCCGGGCACGATCACGCTGCCGCCGCCGGCGTCGTGGCAGGCGTCGATCGCTTTCTGGATCGCCTCGGTGTCGTAGGTGAAGCCGTCGCCGACGGCGCCGAAATCCATGATGTTGAAGGTGGGCATGTGCCGCGTCTCCGTCCGGGTTCGCGGCGGACAGTGTAGCAACGCCCGGTCGGAATGTGAGATCGTTCCCGGCCGCAAGCCGTCAGCCCGCGCGTGCGCGCCGACGCAGGAGAACGAGTCCGACCAGCAGCGCGGCCGCGCTCGGCTCAGGAACGGCAAGCAATTGCATCGGCGCGGCGGCGTCGATATTCGCCACGGCGGTGGCCGCCTCGATGAAATCCACGACCCCGTCGCCGTTCTGATCGCCCTGGGTGAAGGCCGCGCCGGCCAGGCCGATGTTGCCCACGGCCATCTGCGCCTCGGTCACGGTGACGAAGCCGTCGAAATCCAGGTCGCCGTAGCGCGTGCCGACGATGGAGTGGACGAGATAGTCGACGTCGTCGAGGTCGGCCGCGCCGTCGTCGTTGAGGTCGTAGAGCGGGTCAGCGCTGCCAAGGCCGGCCAGCAGGGCGTCGGCATCCGCAGGGATGGTGAAGCCGTCGCCGTCGATATCGCCGCGCAGTTGCTGAACGTACGCTTCGCCCAGTCGCCGGCCGAGGATGTTCTGGCCATTCGCGTCGTAGTGGAAATCGTCGAACAGCGTGAGGTCGTCGGTGTCGACGAGCGCGGTATACGGCACGTTCCCGTTCACCGCGGCCTGCGCGGCTTGGACTTCGTCGGCAAACAGATACGGTTCGGCCGGGTGAACGCGCGCGATCACCACCGGCAGGTTCGGCTTGCCCAGGTCGCCGCGCACCGCCTGGATCAGCGCCGTCAGGCGCGATTCGTAGGCCAGCGCATCCTCCTCCACGTCGTAGGCATCCGTCTCCCCCTGCACCCAGACGAAGCTGGCGAACTCGGTGGCCATGCCCTGCGTCTGCAGGTCGGCGGTGGCGCTCGCGGCGAGGTCGATCAGGTCGCCGTAGAAGGAAAGCGGATTGGCCGCGTCCCAACTCGTGATGGACGTCCCGCCCACGGCATACTTGATCAGCGCTACCGCGCGATCGGGCATGCCGTCGGCCACCGCGCGGCCGAAGCTGACTTCCGGTCCGGTGCTCGGGTCGAAGAAGGCGGGAACGGTCCAGTCCTTTGGCGCGAGCGGCGCCCACGGCTGTGGGTCGAGATGCCCGCCGTCGCGATACAGCACGTCCGCTTGCGGCTGCTGCAGCGCCGGCGGCAACTGCGTGGCGTCGGCCAGCCGACCTTCCATGTTGGACTGACCGGCGAGGAGGAAGACCTGCACGGGCGACGAACCCGGTGCATCGGTGCACCATCCCGCCACGGCGAACAACACGAACGCCGCGCCGGCTCCCCGTCGAAATGAACCTGTGTTTGGCATACCGAATCTAAGGCCGCGCCGTCACATGAATCCAGCCGTTGCGCGTGACCGTTTCGGACGGTTTGGATCGTCTTGCCCCGGGCGAGCCGGGTGGCCTGCTTCGGCCTCGGCGCTGACCAGAGATCGCGCGTCGACCGGTGCGGCATTTGCCCCGGCCTCGCCTTCCTGTTTCTTTTGCCACAGTTCCAGGTACTTGCGTTGCGTGTCGGTCAGTTCGACGTCCGGGTCGAGGGCGCGGGCTTTCTCGATGTAGCGGCCGCTGTCGTCGCTGCTGGTTTCCGGGGCGTCGGCGAGGAAGAGGTAGGCTTCGACCAGGCGATTGGTTGTCTCCTCCTTGATCTCGCCGGATGCCGTCGCGTGCAGCTCCTCGAACTGGGCCACCGCCGTCTTGTAGTCGCCGGTGTTGAAATGGTCGTTGAGGATGCGGTTGTACTCCGCGGCCTGGCCGCGGGTGTCCATGACGTACCAGAAGAAAACCGCCAGGCCCACCAGGGCGATGATGCCCACGATGAGGACCAGCACCTTCCCCGACCGATGCGCGTGCTTCGACATCTGCGATGACTCCTTGGCTCATACCCCGTGCGAGCACGCAGGATAGCCGATTGGCTTTGCCGCGTGTGGGAGATGTGCAAGAACGCGGCCCGCCCGGCCAAAGAAAAACCCCCGAGCGGACTCGGGGGCCGTTTGGTCCCAGGGGTCGTGTTCAGGGACCGGTGGGAAAAAGCGCCGGCGGGCAACGCACCCGCCAGCGCCAACCGATCGCTTCCACTGTTAAGAGCGATTCTGTGAGTTCATTCACCGACCGGCATCAGCCCTGATCCGTGCCGTCGTGGCCATGCGCCTCGGCGCTCTTGGGTTCATCACTGGGCAGGACCACCGCGTCGATCACGTGGATCACGCCGTTGAGGGCCGGGATGTCGGTCATGACCACCTTCGCGTTGTCGATCATGACGATGGTCTTCTTCTTGCCGTTCTTCATCTTCTTGGTCTTCACCTCAACACTCAGGTGCTGACCGTTGGCCGTGGCGATCTCCGACTGCTTGACGACGTCCGCGGCCTTCACCGTGCCGGGCGCGACGTGGTATGTCAGAATCGCACGCAGCTTGTCGAGATTCTCCTTTTTCAGCAGCGTCTTCACCGTACCCTCGGGCAGCTTGGCGAAGGCCTTGTCCGTCGGCGCGAAGACCGTCAGCTCGGCACTGCTGATCGTCTCGGTCAGGCCCGCCGCCTCGACCGCGGCCAGCAGCGTCTTGAACTGCCCGGCCGCCTCGGCCACCTCGGCGATGTTCTTCGGCAGGATCACCGAGTCGATCACGTGGATGACGCCGTTGTCCGCACCGATGTCGGTCTTGACCACTCGGGCGCCGTCGATGTGCACGCCCTTGTCATCGGCGTTGATGGACACGGACTGGCCGAACACGGTCTTGGCCGCGTCAAGCTTTACCACGTCAGCCGCCATCACCTTGCCGGGCACCACGTGATACAGCAGGATGTTCCGCAGCTTGTGGCGGTTTTCCGGCTGCAGCAGGGCCTCGACGGTGCCTTCGGGCAGCTTCGCGAACGCGGCGTCCGTCGGGGCGAACACGGTCAGCGGTCCGTCGCCCTTCAGGGCGTCAACCAACCCGGCGGCCTTGGCCGCGGCGAGCAGCGTGTTGAAGCTGCCGGCCTTGGCCGCGACATCCACGATGTCATTGGTCTTCTGCTTCTTCTCGTACTTGGTAATCTTCGCGCCGGAGCAGGACGAGCAACTGCCGGCGTAAGCGGGGGCGGCGGCGGCGATCATCACGATCGCGGCGGCCAACGTCAGGTGGGTCTTCAGACTGGTCATAGCGAGGCTCCTTTCGGGGTTGCGTTCAAAACGTTCAAAACATTCACAACAAGCCTAGGCCGGACGGTTTCATCCGTCCAGTGACCAGGTGAAAAAATCTTTCGATTCGCAGAAAAACAGCGATAGATTGGCATGAACGCCTATTTCCCCGCGCATAGTGACAGGTGACGCCCCGTATCAAAAACAGTCAAAACCGTCACTTTTCATCGAAGTGATAGGTAAGCCAAGCCCGCCAGAACGCCCAGGTGAAGCAGCAGGATGAGCCAGAAGACCAGCCGGTAGGTGAGTTTGCGGGTCTTGTGGCGGAAGAGCGATTGGCCGATCAAGGCCCCGGGCCAGCCGCCAAGAAGTTCGAGCAGGTGCAGTCGGGCTTCGGCGATGCGCCAGCCATCTCGCCGCGCCTGGCGCTTGTCCCAGAAGTAGTGGCCGATGCTCGCCAGGCTGATGAGAGTCGTCCACGCCGCGTAGAGGGCCAGCGACCAGTGGATATGGTCTCGGAAGAAGTACCATGCGGCGAGGGTCCCGCCGCACCCGACCAGCCAGGCCAGGCCGGCCCATGCCTGGGGGCGGATACGTCGATCTCGGGCCGGTGCGCGGCGGGGGGTGCTCATGTTCCCCAGCTTACCGACTGTGTGTTTGCCGCATGCGGGAGACTCGGGCGCGAACGTGGCGGATATCGGCGGATCCCATGCGGCGTGGTTGCACGTCCCTCGGTCAGGGCCGATCATGGGGACGCCGATTCATGCGAGCACGCCCTGTCACGGGAGGTAACGGCTGATGGCCAATTCCGGTACGACCAAACACGCGGTGACGTTCTATTCGTATCCCAAGCTGCTGTTCTGCTGGCCGATCATCGCGATGGGCTTCGCGTTCTGGTTTCTCCCGTTCCTCGACCGCGAACCGTGGGGAGAGGTCTTCGGTTGGATCTACCTAAGCGTCTCCGCGCTGGTGATCCTGACCATCAGTGTCGACGTCGAGCGCAATCACGCGGTGTTCTGGATCGTCGTGGCCCTGGCGATCTTCATGCTGGGGCGCTGGCTGTCCGACGCGCAGCACTTCACGCTCTTCGGAAACATCTATAACTTCTTTGACGCCCGTGACGTCACGTACAGCCGCGGCTACGGCTTGGCCATGAGCTTCATCCTGATCGTGCCTTACGTGGTGATGGTCATCTGGGCGCGTATGCAGCACAAATGGCGGGTCACGCACAACGAGTTCGAGCATTACTCCTTCGGTCGCTCGGACGACTCACTGGCCCGCGGCGCGAAGCGCGTGCGCACGACCTACCCGGACCTGCTCGAGTTGCTTCTGGCCGGCGCGGGCACGATGATCGTATACAGTGCGACCGGCCGCACGGAGCTGCGCCGCATCCACCACGTACCGCTGCTGCCGCTCAAACGCCGCAAGATCGATCGCATTCTTGAGACCACCGCGGTCACCACGACCAATGCCGCGCTTGAAGAGGAAATGGCGGCGGAAAGCGACGAAGAGGAAGACCAGAGCCGCGTGGACGACACGGGCGGCTCGGGCACCATCGGCAGCGAGAAGCTCTGACCGCGGCACGTTGATCAGTACGAGGCCGGTCCCGGATGCGGGCCGCGTGGCACGCCCATCCGGATCGCCAGGCGGAAATCCCGCTTGACGCGGGGCGCATATCTGTCAAGCTAGACGTATCGTCGCGCGGTGCGTAACACATCGTCAATTCGGTTTCGTGATCGGCGCGTCGTGCGACACGGGGAAGGGGCTGCGCATTTTTGGGAGGGTCGGACATGGCGAATGACCGCGGCGCGACGGTTCTGCTCGTTGACGACAACGATATGGTGCGCGACCTGATCACACGCGTCCTCGATTCAGAGGGGTACGAGTTGATCGTAGCGCGCGGCGGGGAGGAGGCCCTGGCCCTCGCCCGCGGGAACCAGCGTCCGATCGACCTGGTGATCTCGGACGTCGACATGCCCGACATGGACGGCAACGAGTTGGCCGCGCGGCTGCGCCGTGAGCGGCCGGCCATGCCGGTCATCTTCATGTCCGGCTACACCGATGTCGCCGACCCGTCGATCGCCAGCCCGGTCCAATTCATGCGTAAGCCGTTCTCGACCGGTCAACTGCGCGAGATGGTCCGCCGCGCGCTCCGGGGCCGGACCGGGTCCGACCCCGATGCTGAGTCGCCGGCCTGAGCGCTTCGCGCCCCACTACTTCGCCTTGCGCACCTCGAACTGGGCGTAGCCGGCCTTCGGCAGGCGAAATGTACTGCCCTCGATCTCCGCCACGATGAAGTACCGCCAGATGCCCGGCTGCACGTGTTCCTTCTCGATGTCCAGCCGGTACAGGTTGAACACCCGCTGCATCGGCGCGTGCACTTCGCCGCCAAGGCCCGGCATCTGGTAGACCACCCGCGCTTCGTGAACGTTCAGGTCATCGGCATCCAGTTGGAACGAGACCTTCGACTTGTCATCGCCGTACCGCACGTCGTAGCTGAGTTTGTGCTCGAGGTACTGGTCGTGCGAGAGCACCTTGACCGTGAACGGCCTGGCCGGTGAACCCAGCGCGTGCAGTTTGCCGCCGTGTTGGATGTCGAGGTAGTACATCACGCGATCGCCCGGCATGAGTCCGACGGTGGTGATGCGCCCGAGCAGCTCGTCGCCACGCTGCTGCATTGGCTCTTCGATGTATTCGTCGCGCCCGGGCACGAGGAAGAACATCGTCCCCGCGGGCGACGGCTGCCCTTCTCTCCTGTCGACGTTCACCACGACGTAGATCGGGTCGCCAACCTCCACCGCGTCCACCGTGTGATGGCGGATGGGCGAACAGCCGGCCAGGAGCATCAGGGTGATTCCCGCCAGAACCAGTGCACAGCTTCGCATCAGGACCTCCTGTCGTGCGGTTGCGTGAGTCGAACGGCATGCGGCGAACGCGGCGATTGTCCAGCGCCGATCAGCGTTTCGCAAGCACGTACAGTGCAATCGCGCCGCCCATCGCCGCGGCCCCGACCAGTCGTCGCCAGAACACGCCGCGCGAGACGCGGGTCTCCAGGTGCAGATGTCCGCGCATGGCCAGCGTGGCGCCGAGGACGATGGAGATCACGCCGCGCGTGGACTGCAGGATGTTCCCGAACACCACGCCGACGAGCCCGAAACAGGTGAAGAGGAAGGCCATCGCGGTCAACCAGGTCAGGGCGTACGGCGTGGCCGCCCGCCATTCGCTCAGTCGGCGCGATCCCAGCCAGGGCAGCGCGGCGAGGCTGATGCTTCCACACAGCACGTACGTCACCGCCGTGCCGAAGACGCCGGCGTGCAGCGGCGGCACCGGCAGCATGGCGTCGATCATGCGGCCGATCGATACGTCCGACAGCGCGTAGCCGCAGCACGTGATGCTGATGGCCACGATCGCCAGGGCGCGCAGGCTGCCGCCGGTGTAGTTCAGGATGAACGCCGCGCCGACCGCCAAGCCGACCGCCACCCACTGCACGGCGTTGATCGGTTCACTGAGCACCAGCACGGCGATGACCGCGAGGATGGGAATCTTGATCCCCAGCAGCGCCGACACGCGCGACGCGTCCGTGTGCCGCAACGACCAGAAGAGGCCGAACTGCCCGAGGGCGTAGAATCCCCCCGCGCCGAGCACCGGCAGCCACCACTGCGACCAGTGCGGCAGATCGGCCGGCCAGAGCAACCACGCCGCGGGCAGCGAAACGGCGCCCTGGATGACATGCGACATCGCCCACAGGCGCATCGGGGCAAGCCGCGAGCGTCCGGTGGTGAACTGCCGCGAGAAGAGGTAGGAAACGCTCTGTGCGGTCGCGGCGCCAAGGCCCAGGAGGATGCCGAGCCACAGATCCGGCATAGATCGCACAGCATAGCGATCGGAAGGCCGCGCGTCGCTGGGCGACCGTGTGTGTCACGCCCGCGCGAACGAGAGGGATCGCCTACTTGCCGTCGATGAAGTCCTGGCCTTCGTGTGCGACCGATTGCACATCCCGGCCGATGCCCTGGATCGCCTTGCAGCCGGGCGCGACAAGCAGCGCGGCCATGGACGCGAGCAGGATCACACTCGTCAGCTTCGTCAGGTTCAGGCGGGTCTTCGGGTATCGCATTGGGCTGCTCCCGTGGGGTTCAGGATGGCCATTGGTTGACGCTCGCGGCGGGGCGGGTGTAGCCGGACCGGGTGTCGTCGGGGATGCGCGGCTCGAGCTGGTGGACCGGCTCGCGATATGGCACCGAATTGGCCGGCGGCTCGTAAGGCTGGACCTGGTGCGGGGTGTTCCACGGCGTGCCGGTGGGGCGCGTATGCGGATGACTCCATGACGCGGCCGGTTGCGGCTGCGGGGCGGCCGCCTGGGGCTGGGGCTGCGGCTCCTTCTCCCACCAGCGCTCCACCGAGCGGCTCGCATCTTCGATGTCCATGCCGACCCCGGCGATGAAGTTGCACCCCCCGAGCAGACACGCGGCGGCGAGGCTTGCGAAGACGAGGGGTGTCCGATGCAATCGCACGATCAAGCTCCTTTGCCAGGTTCGTATCGTCCGGGCGCGCCGGCGGCGACACCGGGGCGTCCGAAGTCTGAATATCGGCGGGGTACGTCCGAAGGCTGCAGCAGCGGCCTCGCACGGGCGGCTTGGCCCGGCATGGCTTCCGATAACCGGGCGGCGCGACTGCTGCACGCGAGCTGGGCGGCGGCGGCGCGCTGTCGCCTCACGTATCATGCCCGGCATGAGTGACACGGACCACGCCATCATCAAGGTAGCCATCAAGTGGCTCGACGGGCATGACGATCTGCCGTTGCCCGACTACCAGAGCGAGCACGCCGCCGGCATGGATCTGCACGCCGCGGTGCCGGCCGACGCGCCGGTGATGATCGACCCCGGCGCGATCCAGATGATCCCGTGCGGCTTCGCGATGGCGGTGCCGGCCGGCTACGAAGCGCAGGTCCGGCCGCGCTCGGGGCTGGCGGCCAAACACGGCATCTCCATGCCCAACACGCCCGGCACTATCGACGCCGACTACCGCGGGCAGGTGTTCGTGCCGCTGATCAACCTGGGCGCCGAGCCGTTTGAGATCACGCGCGGCATGCGCATCGCCCAGATGATCATCAAGCCCGTGCCCCGCACGCAGTGGGTGGTGGTGGCGGAGCTGCCGGAGACGGGGCGCGGGGATGGGGGGTTCGGGAGCAGTGGGCATTGAGTGGATCGACGGTGAGGCGTTTGCCCGCAGATCCTGCAGATGCGGATGGAACCACAGATGCACACGGATGCACGCAGATTGGTTCGGGACTTGGGCGTCGGGCCTCGCAGAACCGGAAGACGTGCGGACGGGCTGAGTCCTTTGCGCCTTCGCGCCTTTGCGGGAGATCCCCTCTTATTCTGAAGCCACGCGTTTCACGTGAGTTGCGGGGCCACGCGGCGCTCGCTTCACGGGACGCGCTTGAAGTCGAACACGCCGTTGCCCGTGTTGTGTACGCCGCCCTGCTGCGGGTTGGGCGTGTAGGTGAAACCGTCAACGCCGTTCTGGGGCAGGTAGGACGAGATCATCAGCGTGATGTACTTGCCTTCCTCGACGCCGTTGTGAACGCGCTGCACGACGACGATGTTGGCCCGGTGGCTGTAGACCTTGACCGGGTTGAGGGCGCGAATGGACCCTTTCCAGTAGGCCTGCGGAATGACCGGGCCGCGCGTGGCGGCGCCGGTGTTGAGCGCATGCACGTACGCGGCGTGGGTCTTGAGCGCGTCTTGCCTGAGCGCCTCGGCACTGGGCGGCGCGGGCGGCGTGAGGTAGCAACCGACACATACAAGCAGCCCGATCCCGGCCCACCGTGGCAGGAACAAAAGTAACATCGGCGACACCCTTTCAGTTTCCGCGGCGGCACCATGGTATCTCGCACGATACGCCGGGCGTGTAACAGGATTGAAACGACCTCAGGGCGGGCCGCGCCCCTTGTAGCCGGGCCAAGGCGGTAGGACCGATGACGGGCCATCCAAGAGATATAACCAAATCCTGTGGATGACGGATTGAAAATGGCGGCGTACCTTGGA
>CAZHJL010000011.1:0-90074 GCA_964532795.1 uncultured Phycisphaeraceae bacterium
AAGTTGCGTGATCAACCATGTATGCGAAACTGGCTGACTGGAAACGGCACTAGCGGCGACTTTCCGACATATATGAAACACCGTATTCTTCTCACACAGGATTTCGATGTGTGCCGGCTGACTCTGCATCAGATTGCGGTAGTAGCCCATGAACAGGCCATCGAGTTCCGCACGCATGAAATCGCTCACGTCCGGCCAGACCCGCCAGACGCTGGTGGGTCGCGTCTCGTCAGCAATTGCAGCCATCGGGACTTCACCGCAGAGGCGCAGCCGCGTGAGTAGGTTCACAAGGTCCTTGTACGAGTGGATGTCGTTCCTGTAGCGCTTCCCGCGCTTGCCCGTGCTGCGCATCGGCCGAGTATTGAGCAGCAGGTAGTGAACGGCACGCACCGACAGCGGCCAATGGCGCTTGCGGTCGCCGACTACCTTCTTGACCGCTGCGACCATCTCGGCCTTCGCTGCGCTGATCTCGGCCCTGCGTGCCTTGCCTTTGATGCTGAAGGCGCTCAGGTCTGTGGACTCAAGGGCCTCCCGTCTGTGGCGACGGAACCGGGCGTGGACGTCTTCACCCGACATGTCCACCAGTTGCTCGGCCAGCTTCATGTCGATCGTCTTCACTCGCTGAAGATTGTGGGCCGTGAGCCGCCTGTAGTATTCATCCGGGTCATCGGCTCGCCGGAAGTCGGTTCGGATTACCGGCACCCGATCCAAGTCGGCGAGCCATGCCGCTTCATAGCGTCTGTGCCCGCTGACAATGTAACCGTCCAGCGTGACCTCGAGCGGCTGCAGGATACCGCGCTTCCTGATGTCCTCGGCCAAACGGAGAAGGTCGGCGTCCGGTTTGACGCGACCGTACACCTCCTCGTTCTCCGGTGACGGTGATAGGCACATGATGTCCTCATACTCGATCTGGGCGTCAGGTTGTCTCGCTTCCATTCTGTGAGCGCTCCTGGGGCAGTGCTGTCTTCATCGCCGGACGACCTCCATGCCGCCCGGTCTATCTGCTGAAGACCCCTAGCCGTCTGCCAGCGGTCAGGGGCGACGAAGGGCGCCATCGCCCTTACGTAAGGCCGCGAACTGTCACGTGACAGGCCCTTCCGTCGTGCGCACGTAACACCGAAGCCGTGTGACAGGTGTCACGTGACCACCACGTTCCCGGCGTCAGAAGGTCGGGTTATCTGGCCGAGTATGCGTCGACGATTGCGATGATGGTCTGCTTGGCCGACCCGGGCAGGTCGGGCCACGCATCGATGACGCATTCCAGGTCGGGCGGGATGGGCGCGGAATCGGCCTGAATCGAGGCCGCGCGCTCTCGATTCTGCTCATCCTCGTTCGTAAGTGCTTGTGTTTCCTGAGCCGAACAGGGATTCATAAGCCCTGGGTCACTGGTTCGAGTCCAGTCGTCGGCATTCTCTTCCCTTCTTCCCTCAGCGCTCACTTGCCCGGCGGATCGCCCACGTGAAGGCGTGTGTCTTCAGTGCGTCGGCGTAGGGTGATCGGATCAGGCTTGCGTCCGAGTTGCGGATCGCCTCGATGAACGCCGCGTCCTCGCTGAGGTAGGTGTCGTCATCCGCGTAAGCGCTGTCCTCGGCGGTGTTCTCTTCATGCGGGCGGCGGACGAGCAGGCGGCTGGCGCCATAGGGGTCGTCCAGGACCATGCGCAGGCCGTCGGCCCAGACTTCGAATTGCGAGTCGTATTTCTGGCCGTGCAGCAGTGTGGCGTGGGCGAGTGAGCCGATCGCGCCGCTGGCGAAGCGCCACGACGCGGCGGTGGCGCGCGGGACGTGCCAGGTCGGCTCGACTCCGTCGTCCGGCCGGCGGCCGTGCGCATCGCGCGGCACGTCACACAGCGCGGCCTTGTCGCTGCCGGGCGTGATGGCGGTCGCCTGGACCGATGCCAGATCGATCTCGCCGCCGAGGTAGCGCGCCAGGTCGCAGAAGTGTGTGGCCTGCTCGACGATCGGCCCGCCGCTCTGGCGGATGTCCCACCACTCCCTCTTGGCGATGTTGCTGTAGGCGCAGTTGTAGCGCGCGGTGACGGCGCGGAGCCCGCCCGGCGTCTGGTCGAGCAGTTCGCGCATACGCGCCACCGCGCGGCTGTAGCGGAACATGTAGCCGACGGACACGATCAGCCCCCGCCGCGCGGCCTCGGCCATCGCTTCGGCGACCGGCGTCAGTTCTTCCGGCGGCCAGGCCGCGAGGGGCTTCTCGAGGAAGCAGTGCACGCCCGCGCGGACGCAGGCCATTTCCGCATCCTGCGGCGGCTCGGCGCGGGCATGCGCGTTGGGCGGCAGACCGATGAACACGGCATCGAGCGCCGCTTCACCAAGCATCTCATGGAAATCGGCGAAGACACGGGCGTCGGCGTACATACCTGGCTCCGCGCCGCCCCGCCGCGCTTCGAGGGCACGGTTGGCCCGCTCGATATCCGGATCAGCGATCGCCGCGACCTTCAACCCACCGATTCTCTCCAGTCGCGATGCATGATCCCACGGCCCTTCCGCCCCGCCGAAGTTCACGCCGCCGGCGCCGATGAACCCGATGCGAAGCTGTGGATCCGATGACATGGCCGGACTCCTCGATGCGTTGGCTCGTCACCGGCCCCATCATAGTGCCGTTCCGGTTGCGGGCGAGCGATCGATGAACCATCCGGGCCGCCCCGGCCCTACAATTGCCCAACCGCTTCGCGAGGAGCATGAGCCATGCGGATCCTTGTCACAGGTGCGACCGGTTACGTCGGCGGGCGGCTGACGCCGCGCCTCGTGACGGCGGGGCATGATGTCACCGTACTGGTGCGCGACAGAGGGCGTATTCGCGGACGCACCGCGGCCGAGGGGGTGTCGATCATCGAGGGCGATCTGCTCGACCCGCCCACGCTCGCGGGCAAGCTGCAGGGCTTCGACGCGGCGTTCTATCTCGTGCACTCGATGCTCGGCGGGCATGATTTCCACGACCGCGATCTCAAGGCGGCCGACCACTTCATCGAGGCGGCGAGCGACTGCGGGCACGCAATTTACCTTGGCGGACTGATGCCCAAGGGCGGGGAGGCGTCACTGCATCTGCGCAGCCGCGCGGCGACGGGGCAGCGGCTGCGTGAAGGCTTCAGCGTCCGGTTCACGGAGTTCCGCGCCGGGCCGATCATCGGCTCGGGCTCGGCCAGTTTCGAGATGGTGCGGTACCTGACTGAGCGCCTGCCGATCATGGTCACGCCGCGCTGGGTGCGCAACGAGGTGCAGCCGATCGCGATCCGCGACGTGCTGGCGTACATGGTCGCCGCGCTGGAAACCGGGCCGAGCGACATCATCGAGATCGGTGCGGATCGCATGACGTTTGCCGAGATGATGAACCGCTACGCCGCGTGTCGGGGTCTGCGCCGGCGCATCATGATCCCCACGCCGGTGCTGGCCCCGGCCATCGCCGCGCGTTGGGTGGGCTTTTTTACGCCGATTCCCAACCGGCTGGCGGTGCCGCTGGTGCGCGGGCTGGTGCATCCGCTGCTGGCCGACACCACGCGGGCGCGCGAGCTTTTCCCGCAGATCCGGCCGATTGACTACGAGCAGGCGGTGACCGCCGCGCTGCAGCGCATCGAGAAGAACATGGTCGAGACGCGCTGGAGCGGCGCGCTGGGCGACGATACGTCCGTTGAACTGGCCGACGAGGAAGGCGTGCTGCGCGAGGTGCGGCAGGTCGAGGTCGATGCGCCCAGTCGGCGGGTGTTCGATGTGTTTACCGGCCTCGGCGGCAAGCGCGGGTGGCTGTGCTGGAACTGGGCGTGGACGCTGCGCGGCTGGATGGACAAACTGATCGGCGGTCCCGGACTGCGGCGCGGCCGGCGCGACCCGCGCAGGCTGCTGGTCGGCGAGACGGTCGACTTCTGGCGCGTCGAGCGCATCGAGGAGCCTCACCTGCTGCGCCTGCGCGCCGAAATGAAACTGCCGGGCAAGGCGTGGCTGCAATGGGAAGCGACCGATCGCGACGACGGCGGCAGCACGCTGACACAAACGGCGCTCTTCGAGTCGCGCGGCCTGCTGGGCCCCCTCTACTGGTACGCGCTCTACCCGCTGCACGGGCTGATCTTCGGCGACATGGTGCGCGCGATCGCACGCGAGGCGCGGCAAGCAGGCGAGAGCAGGTAGCCAGCCGGCATGTCTACCGTCCCGACGCCGGCGGCGGAAGTGACCGATAACTCTTGCTTCGCGGCCAATGCCCAGCCATCCACCATGACTGGGAGTTCTTGTACTTTCGGGGTGCCTCAGGCGCTTAATCTGGAACCGCATTGTCTCGATATAGCATGTGGCGGATGCGCGACACTGGTTCGCTGAAGCCTGCCTCGTCGCGTGGGCGTTCTGTTGTTTTGGGGGCGAAGGAGACCGAGATTGGGCCAGTCCCGCGTCCGATACTTCACGAAGCCACTGCTCATCACGGTGCTGGCCATCGCGGGCTGGACGGTGGTCATCAGTGCGTTGCTGTCCACGTTCAGCACGCTTCACAAGCAGTCGCTGATCGAAACCGCGGTCAACGGGGCGCGGGCCGCGCATGAGAAGGACATCATCTACCGTCACTGGAATGTCTTGCACGGGGGCGTGTATGTTCCGGTCACGGAGCGAACGCAACCGAACCCGCACCTTGAAAGCCCCAGGCGTGATCTGACCACCACCGACGGCATGAGGCTCACGCTGGTCAATCCAGCATACATGACGCGGCAGGTGCACGAGATGGCCAGCGAGGCGACACAACTGCGCGCCCACATCACGAGCCTCAAGCCGATCCGTCCCGCCAATGCGCCGGATGCGTGGGAAACCGATGCGCTGCGAGCATTCCACCGTGGCGAGCCCGAGGTGTACGGATTCTCCGATCTCGATGGCGTCGAGCATCTGCGACTGATGCGCCCGCTGCACATCGAACCGTCGTGCCACGCCTGTCACTCGAAGACGGAGTACGCGATCGGGGACGTCCGCGGGGGCATCAGTGTCTCGATGCCGGCCGGACCGTTGCGGGCGCACATCGAGGAGGAGATCGGGGCGCTGCAAAGGCAATACGGCCTGATCTGGCTGGTGGGCGTTGTGGGCATGCTGCTGGGCGGCGTGTGGCTCGACCACGGCGAGCGCCAGAAGCGCCGGGCGCAGGAGAGCGTTCAGATCGCCGCGACGCGCGACCCGTTGACGGGTCTGATCAACCGCGCCACCTTCGCCGATCAGTTGGCCCGGTCGCTGCGGCGCGCCCAGCGCGAGCATCGACGCATGGCCGCGATGTTCCTCGACTTCGACCACTTCAAGCTGATCAACGACACGCACGGCCACCCGGTCGGTGACGCATTCCTCCGCCTGGTGGCCGAGCGCCTGCGCGAGCACGCCGCCGAGCTGTGGCCGCCGCAACACGGTCGGGACCAGTGCTGCGTCGGTCGACTGGGCGGCGACGAGTTCGTCATCCTCGTCGAGAACATCGAGAGCGAACAATCGCTGCTGGCGCAGGCCGACTGCCTGCGCGAGCGGATCTCGGCATCCGCCGGGATCGGGACCGTCCAGGTCAATGTCTCGGCCAGCATCGGCATCACCGTCTTCGGGCCGGAGCAGCAACGCGCCGAGGATGTTCTGCAGGATGCGGACATCGCGCTCTACGAAGCCAAGGAGCGCGGCCGCGACTGTTGCGCCCTCTTCGACACCGAGATGCGCAACCGTGTCCAGCGACGCGTGCAACTGGCGCGCGACCTGCGCCTCGCGCTCAGCGAGGGCCAGCTTGTCCTGCACTACCAGCCGATCGTTGGTCTCGAAGACGGTCGTTGGCAGGGCGTCGAGGCGCTGAGCCGATGGCCGCGCGACGGCAAGCTGGTCCCCCCGAGTGAGTTCATCGAGGTCGCCGAGGAATCCGGGCTGATCATCCCGCTGGGCCGATGGGTGATCCATGAAGCATGCCGGCAGTTGGCACAGTGGCGCAGCGCGGGCAAGGTCGGCGATGACTTCTACATGAGCGTGAATCTCTCGCATCGCCAGGCGCTCGATGCCGACCTGGAGCATGTGGTTGACAGCGCACTGGATGAGCACATGCTGCCGCCGCGCTCGCTTCAGCTTGAGATCACCGAATCCACCGTCATGTCGGACGCCGGACACGTCGTGCCCCTGCTCAATACCTTTCGCGAGAAGGGCATTCGCGTCGCGGTCGATGACTTCGGCGTCGGCCATTCATCGCTCAGCTTCCTGCACCGTTTGCGGATGGATGTGCTGAAACTCGATCGCCAGTTCATCACTTCGGCCATGGGCGTGCCGCGCTATGCCGCGGTGGTGCACGCGGTGGTCACGCTGGCGCACCATCTGTCGATGACGGTGGTCGCCGAGGGCATCGAGCTGCCCGAACAGACGGCCCAACTCCAGGCGATCGGCTGCGACTTCGGCCAGGGGTTTCTCTTTGGGCGGCCCATGTGCGCGGCGGACATTGCCCGTGCGCTGGACGACCCCCCTTCTCTGTCGACCGTATCGGCGGCCTGATCGGTTCGTGATTAACCAAGCACGGCCGCGCCCGAAACGATTTCGTTCAGTTCGGTGGTGATCGCCGTCTGGCGCGCGCGGTTGTACTGCCGAGTCAGCAGTTTCGACGCCTTCTGGGCCGCGTCGGTGGCGGCCTTCATCGCCACCATGCGCGCCACCTGTTCGCTGAGCATCGCCTCGTTGAACGCCTGGAACAGCCGCACCTTCACGGTGATCGGCAGCAGTTCGCTGAGCAACTGCTGCGGGTCGGGCGAGTAGTCGTACTCGACGCTCGGCGCGGCGCCCGCCTCCGCCTTGGGCGGCTCCATCGGCAGAAGCTGCATCGTGCGCGGCTCCTGGCGCGACATCGTCTGGAACGCCATCGACACCACCTGCACCGAATCGAACCGACCCTCGGTGAACTGCTTCATGTACCGCTCGGCCAGGGCCTCGACATCCGCGTACTCCGGCCGGTCGCCGAAGTGGTCGAGATACGCATCGACGTCGTGCCCGTGGTACCGCATCGTGCTGTGGCCCTTCTTGCCCACGACTTCGACCACGATGTCACGCCCCTCGCCGACCAGTTCGCGGTAGGCCGACAGGGCGTGGCGCATCACGTTGGCGTTGTAGGCGCCGCACAGGCCGCGGTTGGAGGTCAGCAGCAGCAGCAGGTGTCGGTTGACCTTCTCGGCCGGGGCGTGAAGAAGCGGGTGGTCCGCACCGTCAGCCCCCTGTGTCGCCGCGGCCAGTTCCTCGACCAGTCTGGCGATGGCATCCGAGTAAGGCCGGCTGGCCGTGGCGCGCTTGGAGGCCGCCTGGAAGCGTGCCGTGGCGATCATCTGCATCGTCTTGGTGATGCGCTGAATGTTGCCGACCGCCTTGATGCGTCCCTTGATTTCGCGAGTCTTGGCCATAGTGCCGCTATGATAGCCGCCCGATCGCCGACCGGCAGCCTCGCAGTTTTCCACAAGGATCGACCATGCCCGAGCCCGCTTCGTTCGTCGTCCTCCAGCCGTACGCCTACCTGGGCGATCTCAAGCAGACGGTGGCTTCGCCCGCGCTGCCCGACGGCGCGTGGTACGAGGCGGCTGCGGAAGGTGATGGCATGTCCTTCCTCGTGCCGGATGGCGCCTTGGCGGGCGCGGCCTGCATTTCGGCGGATTTCCTTGTCGAAACGGATGACCTCGTCGTGTTCGTCCTCAAGCTCTACGAGACGCCGGACGACAGCGGCGCGGCCTTCAGCTACGAGTTCAAGGCGCTCAACCACTGCCAGGCGCGGCTGCGGATGCCGATCGCGGCGCTCGACCAGAACCGATGGATGTGGCCCCGCGAAGGCGCGCTGCTCAAGCCGCTGGCCGGCGGTGCGCGGCTGGAGGCACAGCGCATCCGGTTCGCCACCCTCACGATCCTTCGCAAGAGCGCCCGCCCGGCGCGATGGTGCATGACGCCGCTGGCCGCGATGGCGCAGATGCCCGAGTTGCTGAGCAACCCCCTCCTGCCGCGCGGGCCGCTGATCGACGCGCTGGGCCAGAGCACGCAGCGCGACTGGCCGGGGAAGCTGCGAAGCACGGCTGAAGTCACGACCCATCTGCGCGCCCTTCGAGCGAATGCGGGCGATCACGCCTGGCCGAACAGTTACTCGCGCTGGGGCGGCTGGCGCGAGAAACGCTTCGAGGCAAGCGGCTTCTTCCGCACGCAGTTTGATGAAGCGAGCGAGTCGCCGCGCTGGTGGCTGGTCGATCCGGACGGCCACGCGTTCTGGTCGACCGGGCCGGACTGCGTGCAGCCGGGGAACTCGACATTCATCGCCGGCCTGGCGGCGGCGTTCGAGCAGTTGCCGCCGCGCGAAGGCGACTTTGCGCCGGCCTGGAACGAGCGGCACGGCCGCCCGGCCTTCAACGCCCTGGCGACGAATCTCATCCGCGCTTTCGGCCCGGACGACTGGTACGACGCGTGGCGCGAGATCACCATCGGCCTGCTGCGCGAGGTGGGGTTCAACACGGTCGCCAACTGGTCACACCTGCCCTTCGCACGAAGCAGTGGGCTGCCGTACGTACTGCCGATGGCGGCGACGGCGGGGAAGACGCCCGATGTGTTCCGTGACTTCCCGGACGTCTTCGCCGCGAGCTTCGACGCGGACGCCGCGTCCTTCGCCGCCCAGCTTGCGGACTACGCGGATGATCCGGCGCTGATCGGCTACTTCATGATGAACGAACCGAAGTGGGGCTTCGCCGCGCAGACGCCGGCCGAGGGCATGCTGTTGAACACGCCGCAATGCGCCTCGCGCGCGGCGCTGGCCAGGTTCCTGCGCGAGCGCTACGCCGACGCGGCGGCGCTCAGCGCGGCGTGGGGCGCAGAGTCGACGTTCGAGGCCATCGCGGGCGGACCGTGGCGTCAGCCACTGGGCGAGCGGGCGAAGGCGGACCTGGCCGCGTTCAGCGCGGTGATGGTCGACCGCTACTTCGCCACGCTCGCCGGCGCCTGCCGCGCGGTGGACGCCAACCATCTGAACCTCGGCGTGCGCTACTACACGGTTCCGCCGGACTGGTGCATCACCGGGATGCGCTGCTTCGACGTCTTCAGCATCAACAGCTACACCGACCACGCGCCGTCGGAGAAGATGGAGGCCATTGCCTCCAGGATGGGCATGCCGGTAATGATCGGCGAGTGGCACTTCGGCGCGCTGGATGCCGGCCTGCCCGCGAGCGGAATCGGGCACGTGCCCGACCAGGCCGCGCGGGGCCGGGCCTACCGCGTGTACCTGGAAGAGGCGGCCGCGTGCCCCGCCTGCGTCGGCGCGCACTGGTTCCAGTGGAACGACCAAAGCGCGCTGGGCCGGTTCGACGGCGAGAACTACAACATCGGTTTCGTGGACGTGTGCAACCAAGTTTACCCGCCGCTGGCCGCAGAGGCCCGTGCCGCGCACGAGCGGCTGTACGACATCGCCGACCGTCGCGCGGCCCCCTGCGTGATGAACGTCGATTACCTACCTCGGCTGTTCTGACACTCGCCGACTCGACGACAACAACGTTCACGGCCGCTGGAATGTGCCGATAACGCTTCCGCAATTCCTTCTTACTAATTTCCAAAATATTCCTGCCCCTGTCTGACGAGTTACCTGTTGTACGGCGTCAAAGGTGTTCCGGGTGTGTTCATCCTCTTATCGGGGTGTCCACCCACAACAGACTGCACCGCGGATCGGACCCGGCGCGTAACGGGGCCGCCGGTTGGCAACCACTCATGGAAGGGTAACTCGATGAACGCAGACGGTTTGACGACGAAGAAGGTTCTTCTTGCTCTGTTGCTGGCGGCCTGCCTCGGCAGTGGGCCGCTCTTCGCCGCCGCAACCTGGACAGGCGGCGGCGCGGATGGCTCGTGGGGCGACGTGGACAACTGGGGCGGCACCGCCATCGACGTGACGGCCACCGGTGTCCTCGACGACGGCGACCTGGTCTTCGCCAACAACCATGCCAGCGGACTGACCATCGCCCTCGACAAGAGCTACGGCGGACTGACTTCGATCAGCTTCGCCGGGGCGGACGGGGCCTACACGATCGACGACGGCACCGACTACACGCTCACCTGCGGGGCCGCCGCCACCATCACCAACCCGGTGAACTTCAACCAGACAATTGATGTGGCCATCACCGCCGGCGCGACGAGCCTGACGCTGACCAACAGCGGCAGCAACGCGCTGATCATCGGCGATCCGATCGATCTGTCCGCCGGCGGCGCGCTGATCGTCGACGGTGCGAGCGGCACGACCACTCTCAACGACGTGGTTTCCGGTAGCGGCGCGCTGCAGAAATCCGGCGCGGGGGCCTTGTGCCTGGTCGGCAACAACACGTTCTCCGGCGGCACATCGATCGCCGCAGGCACCGTCACCATCATCGGTTCGGTCAGCAGTGACGTGACCATGACCGGCGGCGTGCTCGTGCTGGGCGCTGAAGGCGCGCTCGGTTCGGCGACGTCGCTGGCCATCAACGACGACGCGGCGATCCAGTCCAATGACGATGCGCGCACCTTCGCGCAGGGCATCACCATCGCCGACACCAAGACGCTCACGGTCTCCGGCCCCAACTCGCTGGCGATCGACGGCAGCATCACCGACGGGGCCAACACCGGCAACCTGACCGTCAACCTGGATGCCGCGGCCAAGACGCTGTCCCTCTCCGGCGCCAATGACTTCTCGGGCGTGGTGACCGTCACGCGGGGAAGGCTTCAACTGAACGGCGGGGCCGCCATCGATGACGGCGCCGAGATCGCGCTCTCGGGCGGGGCAAACGCCGCGCTGCTGCTGGGCACGCAGGAAACGATCGGTGATTTCAGCGGCACGGCCGGCAGTACGGTCAACCTCGGGGCGTACGAACTGAGAGCCACCGGCGCGGGCACCAAGACCTTCGCCGGCACCCTCACCAGTACGGCGGAAGGCGAGTTCACCTACGCCGGCAGCGGCCAGTTGACCTTGAGCGGCGACAGCGCGGCGACCCACCTGGGTGACACCGAAGTCAGTGGTACGGGCACGCTGATCATCAGCGGCGCGGTCGGCGGCGAACTGGACATCATGAGCGGCGAGGCGCGGCTGACGGCCGCCTCGGCCGTGGCTGGCAATGTCGAGATTGAGGGCGGCACGCTCGCGGTGGCCGACCCCGACGCCATCGACGGCGCGATCACCATCGCCGGCGGCACGCTCGCGGCCAGCGGCGGCGATGTCGTGCTCGACACCGGCAATGCCATCACCGTCAACAACAACTTCGCGCTCAGCGGCTCCGATCAACTCACGCTCGCCGATGGCATCACCCTCGGCGCGGACGTGACGGTCACGGTCACCGACACGCACGTGCTGGCCGGGATCATCGATGACGGCGCGAACACGCGCAACCTGACCAAGGCGGGCGCGGGCACGCTCGTGCTCGGCGGCGTCAACACCTACAACGGCGTGACCACGGTGAATGACGGCACACTGCGGATCGACGCGGCCGGATCGATCGCCGGCGCGCTGATGGTCTCGGGCAGCGGCATCGTGGATGTCGACGGCGTGGTCACCGGCAACGCGACGATCAACACCAGCGCCACCACCAACAACATCGCCGCCGGCGGCGTGCTGGGCAGTCTTTCACACGAGGCAGGTACAACGACGCTGGCCGGCGCGGCCGCGGTCGGCGGGTCAGCCTCGCTTTCGGGCGGCGTGCTCATCTTCGGCGACAACGCCGCGGTCACCGGCGACCTCGCGGTCAGCGGCGGCAAGCTGCAGGCCGGCGGCGGCGCGAAGACGCTGGCCAACGACCTGGCCGTCACCGGCAGCTTCGCGATCGGCAACGGCGACAACCTGACCCTCACCGGTGATATCGATCTCGGCGGCGCTACCCGAACCATCACCATCGACGATGCGGACACCCTCGCCCTCAGCGGCGCGATCGGCAACGGCGGGCTGACGCTCGTGGCCGCGTCCGGCGGCACGTTCGAGTTGAGCGGCACGAACACCTACACCGGCGCCACCAGTCTGCAGTCGGGCACGCTGAACCTTGTCGGCGGCGCGGCGATTGCGGATTCAGGCGCGCTGGACATTGACGGCGGCACGGTCGATCTGGGCGCGGACGACGAGACCGTCGGGTCGCTTTCCGGCGCGGGAGGCACCCTCGATGTCAGCGGCCAGACGCTCACCGTCAATCAGTCGTCGAGCGCGACCTTCGCCGGCGTATTGGCCGATTCCGGCGGCGGCGGCGTTCTCACGAAGGCCGGCGCGGGCACGCTTACGCTTTCCGGCGACAGCACGGTCGGGACGGTCAATATCAACGCGGGCACGCTGGCCCTCGGCGCGCCCAACGAGACGACCAACGTCATCACGGGCAACGTGAATGTCACCGGGACGCTCACGGGCGTCGGGCAGATCACCGGCAACGTGGTGGCGGTCGCCGGCGGACGCATCGCGCCCGGCAACAGCGTGGGCAAGATTTCCATCGACGGCAACTTCACGCTGCCGGCCAACACCACCCTCGCCGTGGAGTTGGCGAGCACGAGTTCGACCGACCAGATTCTGACCACGGGCGACATCGACCTGACCGACGGCACGATCGCCGTTTCGCCGGCCGCGTCCGGGTGCGCCATGGTCAGCGACGGCGACACCTTCGTCATCGGGGCGCACGACGAGTCGGGCGGCGCGATCACGCTGACGAACACCACCGTGAACAGCAACTTCGCCACGGTGACCTTCGCGGCGACGGCCGAGGACCTGGGCGGCGCCGGCGGCAACGACGAGTCGCTGGTCCTGACCGCCTCGCGACCGGCCGCGGCCTTCCAGGGCGTCGCGACCACCACCGCGGCCAAGACCGTCGGCGCGGCGCTGGATGAGGTGTGCGGCGGCGCGTTGGATGCCGACGCGCAGTCGCTGATCGCCAGGATGGACGCCGTCCCGGCGGCGCAGATGGACGAGGCCATGGAAGAACTGGCCGGCCAGTCCGCGGCGGCGGTATCTTCCATCGCGACGCAGGCCACGCAGGCTTTCTCCGCCGCGCAATCGAGCTACCTCGCCGCCAAGCGCCAGGGCCTGCCGGTTTTCGCCTATGACTTCACCACCGACGACCGGGCCAGCTACACGCTCGGGCACGCCGGGATGTCGGTTCAGACCACCGCCGCGATGCTCGCGGCCGAACAGCAGCGCCAGGAGGAAGCTGAAGACGTGGACGGTCTCGTACTGGCCTCGAATGCCGAACGCTGGGATGACCGGTTCGAGACGCCGGGCGGTCCGTGGGGCGCTTACGTCAAGATCTTCGGCTTCACCAATGACTGGGACGCCACCACCAACCGGACCGGCTATCGCACGAACGCCGTCGGCACCCAGGGCGGCGTCGATTACCAGCTCGACGAGAACTGGCTGGTCGGCATGTGCCTGGGCTACACCTACTCCGATGTTGATTACAAGGATGGCCTGGGCACCGGCTCGCAGCACAACGTGCGCGTCGGCCCGTACTGCTCGTACCAGCAGGACAAGTACTACGTCGACGGCGCGCTGACGTACGGCTACCACAGCATCAATCAGAACCGCGGCATGCCGATGCTCGGCCTGACCGGCGAGAGCACGCGCGACGGACACGACATGTCGCTCTACGTCGGCGGCGGCTACCACCTCGATCACGAGAAGTGGCGCTTCACCCCGAACGGCTCGTTGCAGTACGTGTATTACACCGAGGACGGCTACACCGAGACGATCAGCGGCGCGCCCAACCAGGCGGTCAACAGTTTCGACACGCATTCGCTCAAGACGACGATCGGCCTGACCGTCTCGCGCATCTTCGACTACGCGGATGTCCGCATCAAGCCGGAGATCTACGTGGCCTGGGGCCACGAGTTCATGGACAATGACGTGCCGACCCGCACGTTCGTCGGCGGCACGACCGGTTTCTCGCCGACCGTGCCCGCCCCCGATCGCGACAGCATCGAGTTCGGCGCCGGCGCGACGACGATGGTGGACGGCGCCACGGCCGTCTTCCTTCGCTACGACGGAAAGGTCTTCAGCAGCGGCCAGATTCACGCGGTCACGCTCGGCGTGAAGCTGCTGTTCTGACACCGCCCCACCCCGCGGCCGCACGCCGCGCGCCTCAACGGTTCCTGTGACAGACACCCCGGCTTCGCGGTCGGGGTGTCTTTTGCGCCCCGCCCGGCTGCGTCGCGTCGCGGCGCCGCAGTCGCCGCCCGCCATGGTCACGGCGCTTTTGTAGCCGGATGTAGTCGCACGCCGGACCGGTCCGGTGGGCGGGCGGCCGCCGCGGAGTCTTCTTTATTCATCCGCAGTATTCAACAAGTTGCGGTAAATGGACGATATCATGTTTCGGTCATTTGTTGTTTCATTTGGGTCGGGGGCGGTGGGGTCATCCGATGAGCGGCAGCGAGCCGGAAATCGAGTCACTCAACGACGACACCGTGAGTCCGGACGAACTGGAAGCGATCTGCGGCGCGCCCGAGGCCCCCGCAATGACCGCGGGCGTTCCCCTTACCTGCGCGTCTACGGCCCGGATGACTGTGGTCGCCTGCACGATCTGAAGTGGGCGTCGGCCCGGATCGGACGCGCGCCCGACTGCGATCTCCGCCTGGATCATCCGGCCGTCTCGCGCCATCACGCCGAGCTCCAACTCGTATCGTGCGCCTATCACATCCGCGATCTGCAGTCGCGCTGGGGCACGATGGTCAACGGACAACCGGCGAACGAACCGGTGAAACTGGCGCACGGCGACTCGATCCAGATCACGCGTTTCGTCCTTCAGTTCCTGGCCGACGGCTCCAGCGCGAAGATGCTGCCCGGCCGGTTCAACCGCCTGCCGGCGTGCATGGGGCTTCGTTACCGCATCGTCCGGCACGCGCCCACCGACACGTTCGAGCCCGGCGACACGCTGGCCGTGTCTCAAGGCGGGCTGCTGCTTGAGCTGGACCAGCCCTACTACGAGCCGGTCTGTCTCGAGATCGAACTGGTCTGGCCGGACAAACGCAAACGACGCGTGCTCGGCGAGATCCTCGGCCAGGCGCCCGCGACCGACGGGAGCTGGTGTGTCAAGCTGCACCACGTTGAGCACGCCTCGCACCAACAGTTGATCGCCGTGTCGGAGCGCGGCGAGTGGATCACCGCCCAGGCGCCGCAGTAGCCGGCCCCTGGTCATCCGAACCATACCCCCCCAATGCACAATCGCCCCGGTCGTAACCGGGGCGTTGTGCTTGGACGCCTGTTTGTCGAGGGTGTTCTACTGCGTCTGCTGGCTGGCCAGCTTGAAGCGGCCGACGAGGGACTGCAGCTCCTCGGCCTTGACCGATAGCGACGCCGCGGCGCTGGCCGCCTGGCTGGTGCCTTCCGAGGCCTGTCGCGTCACGGCCTGGATGCTTTCGATATTGCGCGCCACCTGCTCGGCCGCCGCGGACTGCTCCTCGGCCGACGCCGCGATGGACTGCACCTTGCCGGCCACATCCTTAGCCGAACTGACGATCTTCGACAGCGCGTCACCGGCTTCGCGAGCCCGCTCGACGCCCTGTTCGACCTGCGCCGTGCCCGAGTCCATGCGCTGCACGGCCTCGTTGGTCTCCGTCTGGATCGCCTCGATCGACTGGGCGATCTCCTCGGTGGCCTTCGTCGTGCGGTCGGCCAGTTTGCGCACCTCGTCGGCGACGACCGCGAAGCCCCGGCCATGCTCGCCGGCGCGGGCCGCCTCGATCGCCGCGTTCAGCGCCAGCAGGTTCGTCTGGTCGGCAATATCGTTGATGACCTCGACGATCTGCCCGATCTGCTCGCCGCGCTTGCCCAGTTCCTTCACCGACGTGGCGCTGGAGCCGACGGCCTCGCTGATCGCGTTCATACCGTCTATCGTCTGGTTCACGACGTTGCCGCCCTCGGTGGCGAGCTTGCCCGACTCGGTCGCGGCATCGGATACCTCGGTGCTCTTGCCGGCGACTTCCGTCACCGACGCGGCCATCTCCTCGACGGCCGAAGAGATCTGCGCCACCTGGCTTTCCTGCTCCTTCATCCCGGTGGAGATCTCCTCGCTGCTCGCGGCGATCTCCGTCGCGGCGCTGGCCACCTCGCGGGTGGTGCCCACCACCTGGAAGATCATGTCGTGCAGCTTGTCCACGAAGGTATTGAACCCGGCCGCGAGTTGGCCGACCTCGTCGTTGCTGTCCACCGGCAGACGCTTGGTCAGGTCGCCGTCGCCCTGGGCCACTTCGTCCACGGCCTTCGTCACGCGGATGATGCCCCGCGCGATGCCGCGCGACACGAAGAAGCCGATGACCACCGAGATGGCGATGGCGATCACCGCCCCGCCGATCAGCCACGCCTGCAGTTCGTTGGCCGCGCTGAGGAACTCGCTTTCCCAGCTTGTCGCGCCGATGATCCAGTCGAAGGGCTCGTAGTAGGCGTAGGCGCCCATCTTGTTGCGTCCTTCCCATTCGTACTCGATCCAGCCCTCCTTGTTGGTGATCATCTCCTGCACGAACGCGTGCTTGCTCGCGTCAGCACCGACCTTCTTCGGATGGATGGTGAACACGCCCTTGGAGTCGACGCCCCACACATAGCCCGTCTCGCCAATCACGATCGAGCTGATCTGCTCGCGCAGGGCCTTGAAGTCGCTTTGCGGCACGGCGACCGCCAGCGCGCCGACAACCTTGCCATTGCCGTCCTTCAGCGGCGCGTAGGCGCCTTCGATGATCTGCCCGGCCACCACGTTCGTACCACGGTAGTCCTTGCCGCTCGCGATCGCCCGGTAGACCGGCGAATCGGAACCGATCGCCGACCCGAGCGAACGCCTGCCATCATCGGTCAGCACATTGGACGCCACGCGCACCAGTTTGCCGCCGGTCATCTGGAAAATGCTGCACCACGCGTTATTCTGCTTCTTCAACTCGTCGACGATCTGGGTCTCGCCCGTCAGCTTGTACTGCCCGATCCAGAGCTGGGGCACCTCGAACTGTCCGATACGGTCCGTGGCCGCTTCCAGCCGCAGGGCCGCGCCTTCGTCGCCCTGCCCACGCTGCGCCAGCGCCTGTTTCGCGTAGTTCAGGTCCGAGGCGACTTTCTCCTTGATCGCCTCATGCTGCGCCTCGCACATGCCCCGCACGTTCTCGACGATGTGCGTCAGGTCGGCGCGCGACTCATGCATGAGACCATCCGTCGCCTTCGTCACCGACACATAAGTCAAGGCCGCGATCGGTGCAGCCGTCAGCAACGCGCACACCACCGTCAGTTTCTTTCCAATGCTCCAGTTCCGCAGGAAGCTCAGCTTCATCTCGTTTACCCCTGTCTTGGGAAAGAAGTGGCCCGCCACGCCACCGATGTCACAAACATCCCCGGCCCGCGCTAACCTGGCCGACGATCACCACTCTGGTTTCGAGAAACCACCACCCACCCGGTCGACAGCCAATCCGCATCTCGGCGCATCGACCCTCGCGCCGCGGCTTGGCCGTCACGGTGCTAATCGACAGGTTCCACGAGCGGCTTTATCCACCCCAGGTCGCGAGCGCAGGAATACATCCCTCGGCTTGCGCCTGATTGCCCGCGACAGGCCTGCCCGGTCCAGCCGCGCGGCCGCCACCGTCGCGCACGCGACCACGGCCACCGATAAAATGGCCCGTATGCTCCCGCGATCTCGCTCCCACCGTGCCGATCGCACACTGATCAGTCTCTGCCTTGGCTTGGGACTCCTGGCCGCGTGCGCTCGAGCGCCCGAACCGGGCGGCCGGACGCCCGAAGCGCTTCTCCTGGCCGTCGCCAATGCCGTCGAATCCCGCGATGGCGATCGCTTCCGGACCTGCCTGCGCGGCGGCGAGGCGTCCGAGAATGTGTTCATGACGCTTTTTGACCTGGCCTGCGAAGCACGCGCACTCTCCGACGATCTGAAGTCAACGTACGGCGACGGCTCGCTCAGCCACAGCGCGGGGACCGTCTCCACCGACCGACTGCTCCCGCAGTTCACCCCGGATCAGGTCCGGACAACCACCGTCCATGTGCACGATGAATCCCCCGGCACGGCCGACGCCCGCACCGACCTGTGGGACAGCAGCCTGATCCTGACTCGCAACGAGGACGGGCGCTGGTTCATCGACACCGACGCGACCCTCCGAGCCGACCAATCCGGCGAGATCGAACGCCTCGGCGAGATTCATCAACGGGCCCTCGCCGGCTACCTGCAGGCCGTCAAGGCCACGCGCGAGCAGGTCGGCCAACCGGGGATGAGCCGCGAACAGGTGCTGCTCGACATGGCCGGCCGCATCCAGCCGATCAGCGTCAGACACCTCGGCGAACTGATGCGGTACCAGAAAGCGCTCAAAGCGCGCCCGCCCGACCCGGACCATTCGGTCGACGAATGAGCGCCCGGCACCTCAGCGGCTGCGCCGCGACCGGAAGCGCGACCCGAGCGTGCGGCGCGGCGGGCCCGATGGCACCACCCCGCCCGGGAACAGCCGCGCCTTTTCTTCCGCGGTCAATCCCTCCGCGTCCGTCGCCTGCTCGGCGCGCTGCTTCATCCGTTCGATTGGATCGGTTGTCTTCCGCGCGGCTTCACGATCGCGCTGTTCCTTCACGTCGCTGGGCACCGGGCCGGGCTCGAAATCATCGATCGGCATCGACTGGATCAGCACGCCCGTCAGCTTCTCGATCTCCGTCAGCAGTTTGCCCTCGTCCGGCGCCACGAATGACCAGCCGCAGCCCTGCCGCCCCGCCCGGGCCGTGCGGCCGATGCGGTGCACGTACACCTCCGGATCCTCCGGCAGGTCGTAGTTGATCACGTGCGAGATGTGATCGACATCCAGACCGCGGGCCGCCAGGTCCGACGCGATCACCACGTTGACGTTCCCCTGCCGCAGCGACGTCATCACCTTCGTCCGCTTGCGCTGGGCCAGGTCGCCGTGAATCTGCCGCGCTTCGATACCCTTGCCCTTCAGATAATCCGTCACGCGGCTGACGGTCGCCTTCGTGCGGCAGAAGACCAGCGCCGTCTCCGGGTGCTCGCGGCGGATCAGGTGCAGCAGCATCTGCTTCTTGTCCCACGGCTCGACGGTGATGTACTTCTGGTCCACCAGTTCCACCGTCAGCGCCCCGCTGACCGACGTGATGCGCTCGACATCCTTCTTCATGAATGAACGCGCCAGCCGCTCGATCTCCTCGCTGATCGTCGCGGAGACGAAGATTGTCTGGTGGTCCTGCCTGATCTGCTTGAGGATCTTGCGGATGTCGTCGCGGAAGCCGATGTCCAGCATGCGGTCCACCTCGTCCAGCACGACGAAGCGGATGTTGTCGAAGTCGATCTGCCTGCGGCCATACAGGTCCATCACGCGCCCGGGCGTGCCGACGATGATGTGCGCCCCCTGCTTCTTCACCTGGTCGATCTGCCGGCGCATCGATTCGCCGCCGATGATGCACACGGTGCGGATCGGCGTGTGCCGACCCAGGTCATCCAGTTCACTGGCCACCTGTGAAGCCAGTTCGCGCGTGGGCGTGAGGATCAGGGCCTGCATCGCGGTGTGCTTGTCCGCGTGGTGCAGGATGGGCAGGCCGAAGGCGGCCGTCTTGCCCGTGCCGGTCTTGGCCTGGCCGATGACGTCGCTGCCCGCCATGGCCGGCGGAATCAGACGCGCCTGGATGAAGGTGGGATGGTCGAAGCCGGCTTCCGCCACGCCCTTGAGCACGCTGCCGCGCAGGCCCAGGTCCGCGAAAGTGACTGATTGGTCAAAAACGTCGCTCATACAAAAAACCGATCGTGCGCCCGCTCGGCGCGAAACAACAAGGAAGGAAAGGTCAGACCCCTCCGGGGCGCCCCACGGGCGTCACGTCTGCTACGATACGCATACGCAACCGGCACGAAGGAGCGGCCGGCCTCAAAAGGATTCTAAGTTCACCCCATGAACGCGACAAATGCCGATAAGGATGAACGGACGCAGCCTACGGAGTCAGACTTGTCGCTCAAACACCCCAGTTGGCTCGAAATCGACCTGTCACGCCTGGACGCCAACGTCGCCGCGTGGCGAAAACTGCTCGCCCGGCCGGTGGATCACCATCGCAACGCCCGACCGGCGCGCCTCTGCGCCGTGGTGAAGGCCGACGCGTACGGCCTGGGCGCCGTGCCCATCGCCCGACGCCTCGACGCCGCCGGCATCGACATGCTCGCCGTCTACTCCCCCCAGCAGGCGCGCGAACTGCTCGAGGCCGGCGTCACCACGCCCATCCTGGCCCTCATGCCCGTACGCCGGCTGGATCCGGGCGACCTCCTCGGCCAGGCCGTGCAGCGCGGGCAGGTCGAGCTGGCCGCAAGCGACGTGCAGGAACTGGTCCAACTGGAAGAGGCCGGACGCGCGCTCGGCGCGGCGCTGCCCGTGCACCTGTATCTCGATACGGGCATGTGTCGCGGCGGGCTGGTGGAGGAGGACCTGCCGGAGGTGGCCGTGCGCTGCCGCGCATCGCGAGCGCTGCGCCTGGCGGGCGTATGGACGCACTTCGCCGCGCCAGCGGATGACCCGGCCTTCACCTTCCAGCAGATGGATCGTTTCGAGCAGATGGTGCAGGGCGGCTTCCCGACCTTGAGTGACGACGTCTGCCTGCACGCCAGCGGCACCTTCGCCGCGCTGCGCGACCAGAGCCTGCACCTGGACATGGTGCGCATCGGCCTGGGCCTGTATGGCTACGGCCCGGACATGATGCATCGCGAGCCGGCGGTCAACCCCATGCCCTTCCTGCAGCCGGTGCTGCGCTGGAACAGCCGCATCATTCAGATGCAGCGCTACAAGGCCGGCGAGACCGTCGGCTACGATCGCACCGCGCGGCTGCCGCGCGACAGCATCCTCGGCCTCGTCCCCGTCGGCTACGCGGACGGCTACCCGCTTTCCCTCTCAAACAAGCCCACCGTCGCGGTCACCCACACCGCCGGCCAACCCCCGTTCCACGCCCCGGTGATCGGCAAGGTCAACATGGACCAGATCGTGATCGATCTGACCGATGCCCCGCCGCAAACACGCAAGAACCCGACGGACATCACGGTCGAACTGATCAGCAACGACCCCAATTCCCCGTGCGCCCTGCCGCGCCTGGCGACGCTGGCGAACTCGAGCTGCTACGAGTTGCTGTGCAGATTGTCGACGCGCCTGCCGCGCGTGTACGTCTGCCCGGAAGCAAGGCCGATGGGGATGTCGTTGAGAAGGACGATCAGCCAGGTGTCGGCGAAGAGGTGAGGGGGAAGCGACGAAGCGACGTAGCGACGTAGCGACGAAGGGGAAGAGGAGAAAGTCACGAAGCAGAGAAGACCCCAACGGGGTCGCGGACTTTAGCCGCGGGTGAAGTCGCGAGGCTTCGAGCGGCGCAACCCGTGGAAGCAAACGCACAGGGAGACACTCGCCCCGCAAGGGGCGATGGAACATGCGCGTATGCCGCCACGATGATGGGACTTCCCGCCTATCGAAGTACGTAGCTCAAGGCGAGGAGAGCAAGTGGGAAAAAGCTGCACAGAACAAGCCCCGGGCCAACCGTGCAGAGACGGATCGCCGCTTTCCGATCGAGTGATCGCCGCCGTTCCGGTTGTTCGCCTCCGCGACACCTGCGGAAGAGCGACACACCAGCGATGGCCATGACCGCACCGACCCCAAAGATAAACGCCCCAAAGAGCCCAAAACCCACCTCAACGAACCCGTTGGTCACGGCCAGAAACAGGAACGGCATGGCCCCGCCAATCAGGAAGCACGGCCCGACTCCACAAAGCGCCCAGACCGCGGCGACACTGATCGCCTTCTCTCCCCGTGACTGTGCCGGCTCGACCTCGCGCCGGAAAATCATGTAACCCACGACCATCATCGCAGCACCGATGCCGATGATGACACACCCCATATCGAGAGAATCAGAACCAGCATCAGGGATCCTCCAGAACGACACCGCACGCCCGAACGAACCGAACCCCGAACCACTACCCCTACTGTTGCTCAAGCGCTTCCCCGCGCTCTTCCCGCTCCGCCAACTCCCGCTGATACTTCTTCCACCCCGGGCACCACTTCGTATGCCACCGCCACAGCCGCGCCAGTAACCCGCTCGGCTTGCGTTCCGCGCGGCGACGCAGGGCGCAGTTCTCGCAGTTGCTCGCCATGGTCATCCTCCTTCCGTCGCGCACGGCAGGGCGGGCCAGGCGAGTCTTCGAGCACAGCCCACCACGAAGGGTCCTGCCGCAGCGAGATGGTGTAGTGTACCGATGGACCTTGCGACGTGGGCGTCCTTCGCCGACCCGCCCTGCCGGGTCGACTGCCGCAATTCGGTGAGCGCGCCAGCAGCCTGGTCGGACGTGATGCCGGCCGCCTCGACGGTACGGTGGTCACCCGAAGAGGGCCCCGACGGGGCCAATGATCGTGGCCACGGGTGGAGCGGCGAGTCCGCGAGATGCGCAACCCGTGGTAGGCATCGGCAAACGTCCTCCGGGCGAGCCGGTGGCGCACGGAACAGGACGCGGGTCATCGAGCCCGGACTCATTGGAGCCGCGACACTCTGGTGGATCGCGCAAGCGGCCACGCAAACACCACCCATGCGGGCTCGATCACCTGCAAGGCACGGCGAGCACCACCGGCTAGCCCTCAGGAACTGACAGACGTCCCTGTCCACGCGTTGCGCGTCTCGCGGACTCGCCGCTTCACGCGTGGCTACATCCGTCCGACCCCTTCGGGGTCCCGCCTTCGCGGCCCGCGTACGGCCAGGGCGCCAGCCATCGTGTTCAGTCGGCCGCCCACCCGCTTGGCGTGCCCGGTCCACTACCGCACCGGCTGCACGAACACCGTATACACCCCCGACACCTGCCCGCCCAGTTCGCCCAGTTCGACCTTCCCCTTCCCAAACGTCCGGCTGAAGAGCCCCATCTCGATCCGCCCGTCGCTACGCACGTTCACGCCGTGGTATACCCACGTGCCCAGCCATCTCGGCAACACCCGGTTCCCGCGCGGCACGGCCACCCATACGCGCACCGGACGGTCCACCGTGAAGCCCGCCTCCCACGCCTCCGGCTGCTTCTTCATGTCGTTGCGCGGCTGCCACACATGTGCGCCTTTCAGCACCGCCGGCCAGGCGCGATACACGTAATCGCGATCGGTGTACAGCCGCGTCTTCTCGCCCAGGCGCGCCCACTGCCCGCCGCGCGTGTGGCTGATCTTCACCTCGCCGCCCGGTTCGACCTCCCGCACCGCCCGCACGCGCGGCCGGGGCGACTTCTCGTCACGCATACGCAGTTGCTCGACCATCCGCGTCAGCGCCGCCGCGCCCTCCGCGTTCAGATGATCCATATCGCCGAACCCCTCCGCCTTGATCCCGTGCCGCCCGCCGCGGTTGATGTCGTGGAAGAACAGATTCGGATGCCGCTGCTCCAGCGCCTTGACGCGCTTCACGAAGTCCCCGTACGCCTCGTGCGACGTACCATCGTCATCCACCATGTTCGTCTCGCGGCTGACCGGATGTATCGGCGGCGTGAACAGCATGACCTTCACGCCGCGCCGGCCCAGCGCGTGGATGATCCCGCGCAACTGCGCCCAGCGCCAGGCGTCATGCTCATAGCGCTCCCGCCTGCTCAATTGCTTGCGCACCCGCGCCGCGTTCGCCTTGCCGCTTTTCCCGCCGTTCCACCCCCAGGGACGCGCATCCCACCGGATGCCGCCGCGCATCGCCCCCACCTGCTCGGCCGTCAGCATGCGGCAACCGCCCTTGCCCCACAGCTCATCCGTATGCTCGCGGTCGTACCGCGCCCCTCGGCTCCCGCGTCCGTCGCGGCCGAGCGAACCTTCGCTCCAGTGGCGATTGAGCATGCGCGGCGACAGGCCCACCACCAGCCACTCCAGGCGCGGCATGCGCACCAGGTAGTCCCGCGTCACCCACTCGATCGTGTCCAGCCCGCTGCTGGCCAGTGCCAGGTTGTAGGCCACCGGCGTGACGCGATTGTCCGGGCCGCACATCCGCTTCGCATCGATCCCCGCCTCGGCGCGCGAATCGCCCATCGCCACCAGCCGCAGTTGGTGCCGCAAGGCGAGAAACGCCCCCATTCGCTCGCTCAAGCCGTTGCGATAATCGTACCGTTTGCTCGGCGGTTTCGACCGCTCGAGGCGCTGGCCGACATCCATGTAGAGCGTGGCGTCGTCGTCGATATCGAGCGTGTCGCTGATGCAGACATCGGCCAGCCACGGCAGTTGCGCCAGCGGCCGCAACGTGAGCCGGGCGCGCTGTCCCACCTTCCGGTCGACCACCCGTTGCCGCCGCGCATCGTACAGCCCGTAATGCGCCACCCGCACCGAGTCATCCTCGAATGTCCCCGACCGCACGCGGCGCACACGGTACGCATAGACCACCAGCGCCTCGCGGTACGGCCGCACCTGCCTGATGTCCGGCGTCGGCGACTTGGCCTGCAGTTCCACTTCGAGCACGATCGGCGCCAATCCGTCGTCCCCGCCCGACGCGGCGCTCGCCCCCATCGCCACGGCCGCCAGAATCAGCGCACTGCGGACCACTCGATTCCACCTCATGTCAACGCTCCACCGGATACCCGAGCCGAGCCCCGCCGTCCCGGGCCCGATTCGGCTTAGCGAGCCCATCCACCCGCTGATTGCGGCCGTCCCCGCGACCCGCGCCCGTCCGCCAATGACCGCCGCCTACACCGTTTGACAGACATCAATTCAGTCAGGATAGTGTCCCCCGGCACCGAGCGCCCGCCGTCCCCGGCCGGCGCGCTCCACCTGTCATTCCCCAGTTGAAAGGCGTGAGCATGAACAAAATGACCATCGTACTTCTGGTCCTTGTGGGCATTTTCATCTTCATCAACCTGCTGCACTTCCTAGGTGTCTGGGACCTGTACACCTGGTGAATTCGGCAATCGATTGCACAAAGCGGACCGTCGGGCCACACAGGATCGATGGGCGCTTGTGATGTTTGGTTTGCCAAGTGATGTGCAGGCATGACGATCTCGCTGGCCCTCGCCGTCGCCCTGGCCGTGCCGCTCATCATCGTGCGCATCCACGCCGAGGAGCGGCTGCTGCTGCACGACCAGGCGTACCGCGCCTACGCCCAGCGGGTCCGGTGGCGGCTCATCCCCGGCCTGTGGTGACGCGATCCCGCCCGGCCGCGGATGACACGCACCCGCGCGGCGCGTAAGCTTTGTGCGCATTCATCCGTCGCCAACAGGGGATTCGGACATGGCGCAGATCACGCGGATCGCACTGGTCGGGCAATGCGGGGTCGACGTTTACAAGCTTCGCGCCACGCTCCAGCAGGTGCTGGGCGATCGGGGCGTTGAAATCATCGAAGCGCCGGATGAGCGCGCCCTGCCGGACCTCCGCCGCGCTGACACGCTCTGGCTGGTCAACCGCAAGCTGCCGGTCGGCGACTTCGCCACCGACGACGGCGTGGCGCTGATCGAGGCTGAAAACAAGCCCGACGGCCCCGGGCTCATGTTGATCTCCGACTACGAAGACGCCCAGGCCGAGGCGGAGAAGGCCGGCGCGCTGCCCGGCTTCGGCAAGGGCCAACTCTTCGATCCGATCGTGTCCGAACGCCTGAACGCCGCGCTGGACGGGTAGGGGACGAGTTGCCGTCCTCGGCCGCGCTGCGCAGACTCAATCCGGAATTCATTCGACGCCCATGCCGCTGCTGCGTCAACTCGAGAAATTCGACCGCATGGACCGATCCGCTTCCGTGCAGTTGTCGCTCGTGCTGCTGCTGGTGTCCGTCCCCGTGCTCGACGCAGCGCCTGTGGGAAAGCTGGTCCTGCACGGGATGGTATCGCTGCTGGCCGTCTCGCTGCTGCAGGTCAGCGGCCGCTCGCGGCGCGCGCTGGCGGTCACGGCCATCCTCGTGGTTCCGGCCATCGTCATGCAGTGGCTGGCGGTCCGGCGCGACAGTCCGATCCAACTGGCGGTCTACGCCGGGCTCTTCTCGTGCCTGCTGTTCTTCGGCGCCTGGCGCGTTTACCGCATGCTCATGCGTTCGCGCCGCGTGGACCAGACCACGCTGCGCCAGGCCGCGACGGTCTACCTGCTGCTCGGGCTGGCCTGGTGCTACCTCTACATGCTCGTCGCCGCGATCGACATGCGTGCGTTCCACAATTCGCCGGCCGATGAACCCGTCGCGGCCGGCGACTTCGCCCAGCTCCTGTACTTCAGCTTCGTCACGCTGACGACGCTCGGGTACGGCGACATCCTCCCGCAGCAACCGGTCGCGCGCACCCTCGCCTGGCTCGAGGCCGTCACCGGCCAGCTTTACATCGCCTTCGCCATCGCCCGCTTCGTCGGCCTCTACATCGCCCGCGAGACGGCCGCGCGGCCGGAGGCGCCGGACGGTGGGGACGCCGATGAGCGATCCGGGCGCCGGCCGCCGCATGGTTGACTGGTTGACTGGTTGACTGGTTGACTGGTCTGGGCGGTTCGCCTTGGGCCGGATTCGCCCGCTTGCCCCTGCGCCGTTGACCCCGCATGCCTTTTCCGCCACAATCCCAGCCGTTCGACCAGCCGTCCAGCCCCGTTTTGGAGGAGAACCGTCGATGTCGCGCGCTCCGTGGATCACCTATCGTCCCGAACTGAAAGTCCTCGACTGCACCATCCGCGATGGCGGCCTGATCAATGACCACCAGTTCAAGGACGACCTGGTCAAGGCCGTGTACGAAACGTGCGTCGAAGCGGGCGTCGACTACATGGAGATCGGCTACCGCAACTCCAAGAAGGTCTTCCCCACCGAACGCTTCGGCAGGTTCCGCCACTCGGACGAAGAGAGCATCCGCGCCATCGTCGGCGACAACCCGACCGACCTGAAGCTGGCCGTCATGTGCGACGCCGGCAAGAGCGACTGGCAGACCGAACTGCTGCCGGCCGAGCAGTCGGTGGTCGACATGGTCCGCGTCGCCTGCTACGCCAACCAGATCTCCGAAGCGGTGGAGATGATCCACCACGCCCACGAACTGGGCTACGAAACCACCTGCAACATCATGGCCATCTCCATCGTCAGCGAGACGGAAGTCGACGCCGCGCTGGAAGAAGCGGTCAAGACCCCGGCCGGCGCCATCGTCGTCGTCGACAGTTTCGGCGCGCTCTACGCCGAGCAGGTGGAGATCCTCGTGCGCAAGTACCTCGAAGCGGGCAAACCCACCGGCAAGGAAGTCGGCCTGCACATGCACAACAACCAGCAGCTCGCTTTCGCCAACACCATCGAGGGCATCATCCACGGCGCCAACCGCGTGGACGCGACGATGGCCGGCCTCGGCCGCGGCGCGGGCAACTGCCCCATGGAACTGCTCCTCGGCTTCCTGCGCAATCCCAAGTTCCACATGCGCCCGATCTGGCGCCTGCTGCAGGATCACTTCGTGAAGGTCCAGAAGGAAATGGAGTGGGGCCCGCTGCCGGCCTACATCATCACCGGCCAGTCCAACCGCCACCCGCGCTCCGCCATGGAATGGCGCGCCGGCGACAACAAGGACCGCACGCTCGATTTCTACGACAAGATCGTCGCGGATGTGTGATCGCGGAAGGCACGAAGGCACACAGGCACGAACCGGAGGCGCCACGAGCCGCGACCGTGAGGGAGCGCTCTGGATTTCTTTTCGGTGGGGTGGGCGTCCCGCCCGCCATCACGCCGCAGACGTGCGCGATTACCGAAGCCGCACCCGTTGCGACAGCAGCATCTCCGGCCCGGCCTCGTGCAGATCCACCGCGTGCATCATCTGAACGATGTCCGGCATGACGAATTCCCACCCGCCCTGGCAGTACAGCAACTGAAGCTCCACCTTGTCCCCCGGCTTCGCGCCCAATGCCTTGGGATCGAAATCCAGACGCAACAACAGCCGCTTCCCCTTGATGACCACACCATTCGCATCCGAGAACTGTTTCAGCGTCGTCGTGGGCCTGTACGGCTTGCCGTTGATCCACCAGCGCACCAGGAAGTGCCAGTCCGCCCGGGCGACGATGATCTCCTCGCGACTTTCGATCAGCAGATCGGTCCCGCGCACCGTCACCTGCAGCCCCCCGGCCTCGCGCGGCACGAGCCCCGGCAGCCGCCCGTCGCTCGACCGGCGAATCTTCCCGGCCGGCCCCTCGCTGCTGTGAATCACCGGCGTCAGCCCGTCCAGCCGCGGGATCGCCGAATGCTCCCCGCGGATCGCCACATGGTCCACGGCATCGTAATCCCCGCCCGCGGACGACAGTTCGTCGACCTCTTTGCCGCGCATGAACGTCAGCCACGGATGGTAGGGCGTCTCGACGCCGGTCACCATCGCCTCCCCGACCAGCTTCTCCGGCCCGCTCTCATCCTCGGGCCGGAACACCCGCACACGAAACCTGCCCGATCGCCCGATCGGAATCGACCGCCGGTAAAGCGCGATGGATGCGGCCAGCTCCTCGCGCTCAAGCATCGACTGGCCGCACGCGATCTCACGGTCCTTGTAGCATTCATCCTCACGCCGCACATCCACCACCAACGGCCCCAACTCCCGCCCATCGTAATCGCGCGGCCCCGCACTGCCTTCCGTCAAACAACACACCACCACGCCGCTCCCGCACGGCGACTGCGTGGCGCTGATCCCCAGCCGCGCTGTGCCCTTGCCCTCACCCAGCGCGATCGCCGGCTGATCCAGTAAGTCGCGCCAGGTCTGAACAACCGCAATCGGCGAACCTGCCGCATCCCCGGCGCCGTCGCCGCTTGCCACCGGCTGCAAGGCGCACCCGACCAGCATGACCAACATCACCAGCCCCGACAAGACCGCTCGCCACATGATGAAACTCCCGAAGAACCGAAGTGCGACTCCCACGCGCGGCACCGATCTTGCCGCCTACTACCTTGTCAGACGTCACCAACCCCAACCGCCCTGTCAGCGTCGTCGCATCCGGTCAGAACAAGCTGCCACGATTCGCCCCGATCATTCATCCCCCCGCGCCTGCTCGCCCCCCAGCAGGTTCGGCCCTTGCCCGTCCACGAACTGCTGAATCAGCGCCTGCGCATTGTCCTTGCTCGCGAAATCCGGGTACCGCACCGGCTCGAGGTGCCCGTGCCTGGCCAGCACCCGCACCGCTTCGACACGGCATTGCTGGGCGATATCCGTCGCGTCGCCGAGAATCCGCATGCATTCCTGCGGCGAGTGGAAACCCATGCCGTTGTTGGCCGCCACGTAATCCCACCGCAACTGCGCGGCCCGGATCTTCGCCCGCAGCGGCTTGAGCTCCTCCTCGCTCGCGCCCGCCTGCATGCACGCCGCGACGTCGAAGTGCGCCTTGGTCAGCGCAGCTTCCGCATCGTCACGCGCCCCGCGCACCTTGTCCTGAATGCCGTACACCCGCTGACGAATCTCATCCTCCCCCCAACGATGACACACCGCGCACGAGTTGGCGATGTCCAGCAGCGGGCTGCGCAGGTGATGCATCGAGAAACTCTCGCCGCCTTCACTGCGGTACGGCATGTGGCAATCCGCGCACGACACGTTCCGCGCCGCGTGCACGCCGGTCGAGTAGATCTCGTAATCCGGATGCTGCATCTTGATCATCGGCGTGCCGCTGATCGCGTGCGTCCAGTCGGTGAAGTTGTACCCGTCGTAGTATTCCTCCATCGCCTCGGGCGTCATGCCCTTGTCCCACGGGAATGTCAGGTACGTCTTGTCCTTGAAGTAGTACTCCACGTGGCACTGGGCGCATACCAGCGTGCGCATCTCCTGGTGCGACACGTTCGTGATGTCGCGCCCCTGCCGTTCAAACGCCTCGATCAGCGCCGGCCGCGACACGCGAAGCTGCATCGTCTTCGCATCGTGGCAGTCGAGACAGCCGATCGGATCGTCGATCTCATCCTCCAGCGACATGAAGTTCTTGCTGTAGAACTCCCCGGCGCCGGCCATCACCAGTTCCTGGAAACCCGCTTTCTTCGGGTCGGGCACCTTGTCCTTGCCGAATTCCGCCATCTTGCGCGGCACGTCCGGGCTCTTGCACGTCCAGCACGTCGCAACCGTGTTCTCACCCGTGCGGGCCGTCTCCACCACGTCCGTCACCGCGTGCACATGCCCCCGCGCCTGCAGGTAGTCCTTCGCGAAACCGTACCCCGCGAAGAGCACCACGTTCGCCGGCGTCTCCTTCAGGTAGTCGCGCGGGTCCGCCCCGCCGTACTTCGTACGCGTCGTGCTGTCTTCCATCAGCTTGTACGAGGCGTACTCGCGCGGCCAGTTCTTGCCCCACTCGGCGCTGTCCGTCTCGAAACGGTCGATCTCCACCAGCCGCGGCTGCGGCCGCGCTTCCTCGCGACGCTCCATGATCGACGCGAACAGGATCCCCAACCCGAACGTCGCCGCCAGCACCACCACGAACACCAGCCAGCCCAACCAGGTGCGCGGCTTCTTCTGATTTTTCGCTTCGCTCATCGTTCGACTCCTTCGCTGGTATCCCCGCGCCGCCGCGGTATCCGAATAAACCGGCGCTACCGGTGCCCCGTGCCCGGTGCCACTGGCGGCTCGCCCGCCAGTGTCTTCGCACCCCTCTCACCGAGGCGGCCGGTCGCCCACCTTCGGCTGCTCGCCCATCTCCGTCACCCCCGGCAGCCGCGGCGTCAACACGCGCGGCGAGGCCGACAAGCTCCTCACCCGCCCGTGCGGCACCTCGCGGTGACAATCCCAACACCGATGCGAACCCTCGCCCTGCAGACTCAGATGCCCCCCGCTCAACTGCCCCGCATGGCACCGCCGACAGTTCGCCTCCACCACCGGCTTCGCACTCTCCGAAAGCCGGATCACCTGCGGCTCCAGCCGCAATGTGAAGACGTACGAGTGATACGCCCCGTCCCGCGCCTTGAAGGCCATCTTCTCCACGTAGTTGTCATGCGGTACGTGACAGTCATTGCAGTGCGCCTCGTTGAAATGGCTCGAATGCTGCCAAGAGGCATACTGCGGGGTCATCACATGACAGTTGATGCACGCCTCCGGGTCATCGCTCAGGTAAGACGGCGCCCGCGACACATGGGCCACGGCCAACCCCAGCCCGGCGAACATCCCCAACGCCCCGAAGCAAAGCAGCCGCCATCGCGCCGGCACAAAGCTCAACCGGAACACCCCGGCAAGAAATCGCAAAAACCGGCTGAGCACACGCACCGCCTAACGTGACGACCGAAACACAGGTCAAGTGCACATGTTTCCCAAGCAACCCTGAACGCAGGCGAACGCCAAGCGTTGGCCGACATACTAACAAATCAGACCCGACTATCCACATACATTTCGCGATTGGCAAGAATATGCAATAGCTGTACAACAAGCCGATAGGGATTTGCCCGATACGTCGCAATTCCGCAGTTGGCGTCGCGCCCGCCCGCGCGTCCAAGCCGAAGCGAGCAGCCAAAGTCGCCACCGGTACACCGCCCGTCCCAGCAGCCCCACAGGCTCACGTCGTTGCGACAGTCGCCCGCAGCCGCGATCCGCGACCCTTTCGGGGCCCAGCCTTCACTTCCGCACCGCACGCGCTCCCCCGGAACAACAAAGCCCGGCGCATGACCGGGCTTGCGTTCTGCATGATGGCCGGCAGAGCTCACCGCCGCCGCACAAGCATCACCCCGCCCAGCACGAGCAGCGCCAGCGATGCCGGCTCGGGCACCGGGTTGGCCAGGTTCGCCGCGGCCGCATCGATGTGGATGTCATCCACGATCAGTGGGTCGTTGTTCTTGTTGTTTCCGAACCGGAGAAGCAGCGACTGGAGCGACCCGGCCGAGGCCGTGGAGAATGCCATGTCCGTCACGAGCGCATCGGCGGGCGTGGCCGCGTCCGTGCCGGTCGTGTAGTAGAGGCTGAACGTGTTCGCGGCGTTGTCGATCACAAACCAGAAGTTCTGCCACGTGCCGTCCTGGAGCAGGTCGGTGGCGATGTCGTCGAACCCGCCGCCGTTGGACGCCTTCAGATCGCCGTTCTTGTCGATGAACAGGCTGAAGTTCAGATCACCCAGCGCCGAAGCCGCAGCGCTCTCGGACATGCCGATGTAGTAGTCGGTGGCCCCGTCATAGGTCGTGCTGTCCTTGCGGAGACGCATGAACAGCGTGGCCGTGTCACCGGCGCCCACCGTCAAACCCGCGTCGTTGTTGCGCGCGTACCCGTCCAGCGTCTTGTAGATGTTCATCACCTGGTTGCCGGCATCCATGCCATCCTGCTCGATCTTGATGCCGGTTCGCGACCACTCGGCCGTCCATGCGCCCGGGCCGGTCTCCACCGTCACCGGCGCGGCGTAGGAATCGAAATCATCGATCAACACCAGGTCCGCCGAGGCCACACTCGCGGCAGCCAGAACCGCCGCAATCAACAGTACGTTCCGCATCTCTACTTGTCCTTCCCAAAAAGCCAGACGACACAAGTCAGAATGATCGGTTCACAACGCGGCTCGGAATACGAGCACCGCATCTCCTCAAGAGAACGCTACCTGATGGACAGCGAGATGCCAGCAGTTTGCGAAAAAACCTGCCTCGATTTGCGGCACCGCCACCCTCCGGTGCCCTCCCGTTGCATTTCGGATCTGAATCTGCCCGAAGAAATCGCTTGACAGTACCTAACAAATTGCTATAATGATTGGGTAAACTGGTTAACTGGGAAGACACGACCGCACGGACCATTTCCGCCGCCGCCGCTTCATGGTTGCTCTTGCCCCATGAAAGCCCCGCCCTGCCCCTCTGTCTGGTTCCATCGCGCACACCCGAGACCCCATGCCCCCACATCCGCGCGTATCTGTGTTCACCTGTGTTCATCTGCGGTTCCAACTCTGTTCCGCTTCCCCCGCTGCCCCACCAACTCCGGTGCCTGTCGACAGCAAGAAATGACCGTACTCAGAGTGCTGAATTCTGCAGAGCCCTGCAGAAACCAACCGAAACGGCGCGAAACGGAGCGAGAACGTGTACACTTTTGATCGATTTTTTGACATATTTCTTACGCCTGAGTGCAGTTTCACCCCCGAAACCTCACTCAAGACGCGCAAGAGCGGTTCGACCTTCGGCGGAGCTAGCCCTATGCGTGGCCTGGCATTCCTTGCTTGCTCAAATTGTGATTTTTTGTCCTCTAAAGCGAAAAATGCCTTCCCTCGCACCGCCGCCCGGGGTGTGGCGCTCGACCATCGGTCTGTGCCGACGCGCGCCCTGCCGCGCCATGACACTTCGAACACTTTTCGCTTGACGCTTGCCATGCCATCCAAGACAATGCCCAACTGTCGGCTACGAAGGATTTTCCCGCCTTTTGGACCGCTTTTGGCAGGCCTGCTCATGACATCCAAGGAAGCTGGTGTTCGTCGCCGGCGCCCCGGCTCGGGGTGCAGGCGAGTCATTCCTTTCCCGGCGCTGTTTGCGTTGCTCGCCATCGCCGCGCTGCACCTGTGCCTCGGCGGCTGCACCACGGACAAGCCGCCGCGCACCACCTCCACGCCGCTGGCCTACGCCGGGCCGGAGTACCTGCGCGGCACGATCGGCTCGCTCACGCGTCCGCGGGGCTTCCGCCCCGAGTGGGTCGGCGGGTACTCGGTCGTCAGCCACCTCGAAGGCACCGGCAGCCGCGATGTGCCGTCGTTCATGCGCACGTGGCTCGAGCGCAAGATGGCCGCGGGCGGCCTGGGCAGCGCCCGGCTGGGCACGCGTCACCTGACGCCCCGACTGTTCCTCGCGCTCGACAGCAGCGCGGTGGTCCAGGTCGAGGGACTCATTCCGCCCGGGGCCACCGTCGGCACGCGCTTCGACGTCCTGGTCAAGGCCGCGCCCGGCACGCAGACGACCAGCCTGCACGGCGGGCGCCTGTGGCGCACCGATCTCGCCGCCGACGGCCTGAACCAGCGCATGCGCTTCAGCCGCACACTCGCCCAGGCCGATGGCTGGCTGGTCATCAATCCCTTTGCCGACGACATGGCCGGGCAGGATCGCATCGACCAGCACCGCGAGGCCGTGGTGCTTTCCGGCGGCGTGGTGACGCGCGAACGCCCCATCAGCCTGATCCTCAATCAACCGAACTGGGGCCGCAGCGCCGCCATCGCCGATCGCATCAACGAGCGCTACCCGCAGGGCCTGGAGGACACCCAAGACACGGCCGTGGCCAGGAGCGACGCGCTTATCAACCTGGCCATCCCCAAGCGCTTCGCCCACGAGCCCGAGCGCTTCATGGAGTTGATCAGTCACACCTACCTCTACACCGCGGCCGGATTCGAGCAGGTCAAGGCGCGTGAACTGTCGCGCGCCCTGCTGGTCGATCCGCTCAATCGCAGCGCGGCCGTGGGATACGCCTGGGAAGCGCTGGGCAAAACGGCACTGCCGGTCATCCGCGCGCACTACGACCACGCCAACATCGCCGTGCGGGTGACGGCCCTCAAGGCCGGGATCAACCTGCGGGACCGCGCCGCGATCGATCCGCTGATCGAACTGGCCGCGCACGAGGATCCGAAGATGCGCATGCGCGCCGCCGCGCTGCTGGTGGACTACGAGAACATCCTCAAGGTCGACCGCACCCTCCGCCGCCTGCTCGACGATGACGTTCGCGAAGTGCGCATCGCCACGTACGAATCGATGGCGCTGGCCGGCTCGTACCTGATCGAGCGCATGCCCTTCGTCGACGAGAACGGGCCCAAGTTCCGGCTGGACCTCGTGCGTTCGGCCAGGCCGCTGATCTACGTGACGCAGGTCCGCGTGCCGCGCGTGGTCATCTTCGGCCCGGACATCGGCTTCAAGGAGCCGGCACTTGCATCGGTCTGGGACAACCGCCTGATGCTGCGCGAAAGCGATGCGGGGGACCTGGTGGATGTCTTCTTTCAGCCGTACGGCCAGAAAGAGGGCCGGCAATACCAGATCCGCCCGAGCGTGGCCAACCTCATCTTCCTGCTGGGCCACCACCCGACCATGCAGCACCCGACCGACGGGCTTGACATGACTTTCAGCCACGTGATCAACGCGCTCTACAAACTGCGCCGGGCGAACAAGCTCGAGGCGGATGTCGAGATCCAGTTGAGTCCGCTCGCGGCCATCATCGCCGACCACACGCGTTCGGGCGGCGAACTGCATCCGGAAGTCGGCGACCTGGAAGGTATCGAGCCGCTTGACGCGGACGGCGCGCCGGTCGAATTCGTCACGCCGCGCCCCTTGAGCGAACGCCCCGAAGCGGGCGAGCTTGATGGCGATCTGATCGCCGTGCCCCGCCCCGCGGATCCCGACGATGAGGCCGATCCGCCCTTGCCGTTGCCGCCGGATGAACTGGATGACCGGCCGTCCACCGCCACCGTCGAACCCGGGGATGAGCAGGCGGCGCCGGATGACGCCACGGTCGAGCAGCCACCCCTACCCATCCCCATTCCGCGTCCAATGCCGGTCCCCGAAGATGATTCGTCGGAGGAATCCCAGGCCGACCGTTCTTCCTGATTCGACTTAACCTGTTCATTCCACATAAGATGCGCCGTCGAACCCGGTTCAGCATTACCGCCGCGCCGCCCCCGGCCGCCGTGGAAAAGCCCGGTTTCAGGACCTCCATTGGCGCTGATCCAGCAGGCTCTGTAAGATGCACGTGAGGAAGCACAACCAGAAAGCGTCAAGGATTGACGCGACCGGCCCGCGCAGGCCGATAATGCGGGAAGACATGGAGGTCATCCTTTGAGACTAGCCAAGCTAACTCTCTGTGGTTTCAAGTCTTTCGCCGACAAGACGGACATCGTCTTCGACGCCCCCATCACCGGCATCGTCGGGCCCAACGGTTGCGGCAAGAGCAATGTGGTGGATGCCATCAAGTGGGTGCTTGGCGAGTTGTCCGCCAAGTCCCTGCGCGGCGGGGCCATGCTCGACATGATCTTCAACGGCTCGGCCACCCGCAAGCCCTCGGGCATGGCCGCCGTTACCCTGACCTTCGACAACACCAGCCGCACGCTGCCGCTGGACATGGACACCGTCACCGTCACCCGCCAGCTCTTCCGCGACGGCACCAGCGAGTACCTGATCAACAAGAAACGCGCTCGCCTGCGCGACATCCGCGAGCTGTTCATGGACACCGGCATCGGCACCGACGCCTACTCCATCATCGAGCAGGGCAAGGTCGACCTGCTGCTGAATGCCAACGCCCAGGAACGACGCGAAATCTTCGAGGAGGCGGCCGGCATTTCGAAGTTCAAGGCCCGGCGCAAGGAAGCGTCGCGCAAACTCGATCGCATCGAGCAGAACCTCGCCCTCTCGCAGTCGCGGCTGGAGGACATCCAGCGCCGCCTGCGCAGTGTCAAGATCCAGGCGGGTCGCGCCCGGTCCTACCAGGAACTGTCCGTCCGCCTGCGCGAGTTGCGCCTCAACTACGCGCTGGCCGACTACCATCGCCTGCAATCACAGCTCAAGGAAACCAACGAGCAGTTCGACCAGGCCGAAGCCGATCGCATGGTCGCCGACCGTCACGCGCAGCAGTCGCGCGAGTCGCTCGAAGAGATGCGCCAACAGCGTCAGGAAGTCGAGCGGCAGCAGAAGCAGGTCGAACAGGAACAGGTGCAGCAGCAGTCCCGACGCGACCAGGCCGAACAGCGACAGCGCTTCGCCGAGAACACCCTCGCAGACGTCCGCAACCAGATCGAGCGACAGACGAAGCAGCTCGAGCAACTCGAGGTGCGATCGAAAGACCTGGCCGCGGAACTCGAAGAGCAGCGGCAATCCGAATCGCGCCTCGCGTCCGAGCAGGAAGCGGTTCAGGGCAAGCTCGAGGCGTCGCAGGAGGAGTACCGCCGCCTGCAGCATGACCTCAACGAGAAGCAGTCGCAGCTTGAAGATGAGAAGGCCGGCATCGTCACCCTCATGCGTCGCGCCGCCGATCTGCACAACCAGATCAACTCGATCGACATGTTCGAGAAGACGCTTCTGAGCCAGCGCGAGAAGCTGGACAGCCGCGCGGACCAGATTTCCGACGAACTGGAGGAACTGCTGACCGTTCGCGACCACGTCACCGAACGGCAGCGCGACGCCGAGCAATTGCTCGAGCAGCAGACGAGCAAGCTGGAGGAGCTTTCACAGCAGGCGTCCAAACTCGACGGCGATCAGCGCGAGCTGACCGAATCGCTCGCCCGCGCCCGCGAGGAGCGCACGGGTCTGGAGTCTCGCCGCGCGACCTTACAGGAGATGCAGGATCGGCTTGAGGGCGTGAGCGACCCGGTGAAGGCCGTGCTCGCCCGCCGCGCCGGCGAGGGCACTCTCTTCGGGTTCGTGCGCGGCATGCTCGCGGAGATGGTCGAGGCGGAAGTCGACGATGCCCCGATCGTCGAGGCCGCGCTGGGCGACTACCAGCACGCACTGGTGATTGATTCGCTGGCCGGCATCACGCCCGACGCGGTGTCCGCCCTCGGCGGCCGCGTGACGTTCCTGGCCGTCGATGAGCAACACGATGACCCGGTCGACGATGAGGATGATGCCCCGGTGCTGCAGCTTGACGCCGACCCCGACGAGCCGGCGCGGCCGTGGTCATTCCTCAGCGATGAACGCCCCGGCCTGCCACGCCGTCTGCCGCCGGGCGCTTCGCGCGACGCCATCGACCCGGTCGCACCGCGCGACGAAGCCGCGGCCGCGCCACCGCCGCCGCCGCCGGCCTATCCCTGCGTGCTCGATCTCGTGCGCTTCCCCGACGAAGTCGCGCCGATCGTCACGCATCTGCTCAAGCGCACGCTGATCGTGCCCGACCTCGAGACAGCCATCAGGCTGCGACGCGACCTGCCCGGCCGGCGCTTCGTCACGCGTGACGGCCTGTTCCTCGCCCCCGACGGCCGCGTCGCCGCCGGGCCGACCGCCACCGCCACCACCGGTGGCCTGATCAGTCGGCGCAGTGAACTGGCGCGCCTCGTCGAAGCCATCGACAAGCTCGATAACACCATCGCCGATCAGCAGCAGCGACTGTCCCAGCTCAACGACCGCGCCGCCCACGTGGCATCCCTCACCCAGGAGCTGCGCCAGGGCATCAACGAGGCCAACGGCGTGCGCATCGAGCTTTCCAGCCGGCTCGAAAGCCTTGAGAACCAGATCCACCGCCTCGAGCGCGAGCAGCCGGTGCTGGCGGCCGAGACCGAGCGCATTCACAAGCAATTGCACGAAGCAAATCACGAACGCGAAAGCCATCGCGAGACCGCCGAACAATTGGAATCGCAGCGCGAGCAACAGCAGCAGGCCGTCGCCGCGATCGAACAGCGGATCGCCGCGCTCAAACAAGATGTCGAGTCGGCCCGCGAGGCGGTCACCACCGTGCGCGTGGATGCGGGTAAGATCGCCGAGCAGCTTTCCTCGGCGCAGCGGCAGCTTCGTTCGATCGAGATCGCCGGCGCGGATGTGCAGCGCCAGCGCCGGCTGGTCGAGGACCAGATCACCAACCACAAGCAGCGCATCGGCGACCTGGCCAAGAGCGCCGCCGACGCCGCGACGGAGCGCGAAGAGGCCGATGCGCGGCTGAAGGAACTGGCCATCCGCATCGATCTCGTGATCCATCGCCTGCGCAACGCCGATCGCGAGATGGCCGAGATGCAGGCCGCGCATGACAAGCAACGCGAACAGGTCGAGGCGGCCGACAAGCTGCTGCACAAGCTGGAGATGCAGCAGCGCGAACTGGAAGTCAAGTCGGACAACGTCCGCGAGCGCGCGATGGAGCAGCTTTCGCTTGATGTCGCCGAGGCCTACGACCCGGCCGCGCCGCCGGATATCGAAGGCTTCGACTGGCAGGGCATGGGCAAGGAGATCGAGGACCTGCGCAAGAAGCTCGAGCGCATTGGCAACGTGAATCTCGACGCCATCGGCGAGCAGGATCAACTCGAAGCGCAGGCGCAGGAAATGGAGAAGCAGGTCGATGACATCCAGCAAGCGCGGCGGAAACTCGAGCAGTTGATCGATGAGATCAACATCAAGTCGCGCGAGCGCTTCGAGAAAACCTTCGAGCAGATCAAGGAGAACTTCGCCGGCCAGAACGGGATGTTCCGTCGCCTGTTCGGCGGCGGCCGCGCGGATGTGGTGCTCAAGCCGATCGACGAGCAGGGCACGGTCGACGTGCTGGAAAGCGGCATCGAAATCATCGCCAAGCCGCCGGGACTCGAGCCCCGCGTGCTCTCGCTGCTCTCGGGCGGCCAGCGCGCGATGACCGCCATCGCCCTGCTCATGAGCGTTTTCAAGGCCAAGCCGTCGCCCTTCTGCGTGCTCGACGAGGTCGATGCGCCGCTGGATGACGCCAACGTCGAGCGCTTCTGCGGCATCGTCAAGAGCTTCCTCGACCGCAGCCACTTCATCATCATCACGCACAACAAGCGCACGATGGCCGCGGCCGACGCGCTCTTCGGCGTCACCATGCAGGAGCGCGGCGTATCCAAGCGCGTCAGCGTCCGCTTCGACCAGGTGAATTCGGTCGGCGACAACGTGACACTGGCGAAGGAAGCGCAGGAATCGACCGAAGCGCAGGCGGCCGAGGAAGAAGAACCGGTCGTCGCCCCGGCGCCGCCCGCGGCCGAACCTCAAGTCGTCGATGAAGCCGAACAACCGCCGGCGTCCGAACCGCAACCGCAACCGGTCGGCTCGACACCCTCGAATGGCAATGGCCACGCAACCTCAGCAGAGCAAGAAGAAGCGGCGGAAACTGAAGTCGAAGCCGAAGTCGCCGCGGACGATGACAATCTCACCGACGGCAACGGCCAGTCGAATCTCGACCCCTCCAAGCCCACGCCGCGCTACCGCAACCGCGAACGTCTGGCCGCGATGCTGGCGAAGAAGAAGCCAGTCGAAGTGAAGGCGAGCTGATCAGTCGGCTCACCTTCTGTCGATCGCCGCGGGCTTGAAACCGCACACGTTTTCGGCCGTGGCTGGAACCACTGGTGCCTCTCCCGCGTCTACGGTGCGGGTGCCCACTTCACGACATGACGGCCGCCGTCGTCGCCTGCTGATTGGAGTGATGCCCATGGCGCTTCGCCCATCATCCCGTGTTGCCGCGCGCATTGTGTTGTTCATCGGATGCGCGCTGTCCATCGGATGCGCCTCATCGCCGACATGGCTGGCTTCAGGCGAGATCCGCACCGAGATCGTCAGCGGCTACGAAGGCAACTTCATGACCACGACCGTGCTTGCCCACCTTGCCACCCCCGCCGGTCCGGAGGTCGTGAAGCTCTACAAATGGCGACCCGAGCGCGAAGCCGACGGCGGCGCGACCGGCGTGAAGCATGTCATTGGCTACCGGGCGGTGCATTTCGCCTGGCATGTCCATGAGTCGCCGGTCATCTACACCGTCCCCGAGCGGCCGGCGCCGAAGTCGATGACGACTTCCATCCACTACGCCCGCTACGACGGCCGGCATGTTCACCACGTGGAACTCGGAAGCCTTCATCACGTGGGTCGCACGCCACCGCCGACCTTCGGCCCATGGACCGGCGGCCTGGGCGAGCACGGCGCGACGTTCAGCGCGCCGACGATCGAGCGTCACGGTGACACGCTGATCGTCGCCGCGTCCGTTCGGTCCTACGCGTTCACCTCATATGCCAAGCCGCTCATCGCCATGCGCTGGACCAGCCGCGACGGTGGACGGACGTGGCAGCGTCGGGAAGTCTATGGGCCGTCATCACTGGATTTGCAGATGCCAGAGCCAACCCCGCCATCCGAAAGACGGCGGTGACCGTTGCCGCCTGCAACTCATCTCCTAGAATAGCCCGCCATGAGCCCCACCGAAACACACCCCGACACCACCATCACCGACCGGTGCTATCTCATCGAGAAGCCGGAAGAGGTCGCCGAGCAGGCGGACGTTCTGACCGAGGAGATGCTGGTCAACATGGGCCCGCAGCATCCCTCCACGCACGGCGTGCTGCGCGTGGTACTGCGTACTGACGGCGAACTGGTGCTCGAGGCCGTGCCGCACATCGGGTACCTGCACCGCTGCGCGGAGAAGATCGGTGAGAACGTGCCCTACTACCAGTACGTGCCGTACACCGATCGCATGGACTACTGCGCGGGGATGAATGAGAACTGGGCCTTCTGCCGCGCGGTGGAGAAGCTGGCCGGCATCGAGCTGCCGCGACGGGCGGAGTTCATCCGCATCATCATCGGCGAACTCAACCGCATCGCCTCGCACCTGATCTCCTTCGGCACGTACGGCCTTGACATCGGCGCGTTCACGCCGTTCCTGCACGCCTACCGCGAGCGCGAGTACATCCTCGATCTCTTCGAAATGGTCTGCGGCGCGCGGCTGACCTACAGCTACTTCACCATCGGCGGCTCTACCCACGACCTGCCCGACGGCTACCTCGAGCGCGTGATCGAGTTCATCGATTACTTCCAGCCCAAGCTCAAAGAATACAACGACCTGCTCAGCTACAACCACATCTTTATCAAGCGCACCGGCAACGTCGGCGTGATCAGCGAGGAGTTGTGCACGCAGTACGCGCTGACCGGCCCGGTCATCCGTGGCAGCGGCATCCCGCACGACCTGCGCCGCCCGGCCGCCGGGCCGGCCTACAGCCTCTACGACGAGCTGGATTTCGACATCTGCGTCGGCAAGGGCGAGATGGGCATGGTTGGTGACAGTTGGGATCGCTACATCGTCCGCATGCGCGAGATGGAAGAAAGCTGCCGCATCATCCGCCAGTGCGTGAAGATGATCCCGCCGTCGAGCGACAGCGGCGACGGGCGGTACCGCCTGAAGGTCGGCCGCGTGTTCAAGCCGGACCCGGGCGAGGTCTACATCGAAACCGAGAACCCGCGCGGCGTGCTCGGCTTCTACGTCGAGAGCCAGGGCGGCCCCATCGCCTACCGCTGCAAGGCCCGCGCGGCCACCTTCTGCAACCTCTCCGTCCTCAACGCAGTCTGCCGCAACGTGCTGCTGGCGGATGTGCCGGCGATCATCGGGTCGATCGACGTGGTGATGGGACAGGTGGATCGGTAACGCGGTTAACTGGTTAACTGGTTAACTGGCTAACTGGCTAAGTCTATGTGTGAGGCCCCGTCGTGAGACACCTGCGTGCACCCGTGTGTATCTGCGGTTGCGTGTGATCACCGCTTCACGCGCCGCCACTTGCCGCCGCCGGTCTTGATCAGGCCGCGCACCTGCAGCATCGTCAGGTCCGCCAGAATCAACGGCGCGGCCAGGCCGGTCGCCATCGCGATCTGATCGAGCAGCAGCGCGTCCCCGTCGAGTGACGCCAGGATGCGCTGCTGCGTAGGCGTGAGGTTCTGGTCGAACAGGCCTGGTTGTTTGTCGTCGAGTTCCGCGCCTTTCTCCGGGAGCTGCGCCTTGAGCGTTTCGCCCATTTCGCCCAGCGCATTGAGGATGTCATCGAGGCAGGTGACCAGCGTCGCGCTGCCTTCGCGGATGAGCTTGTGGCAGCCGGCCGACGCCGCGCTGTCGACGCGCCCCGGCACGGCCATCACCTCGCGATGGTGCTCCTCCACCGCCAGCCGCGCGGTGACCAGGGCGCCGGATCGCAGGGCCGCCTCCACCACCAGCACGCCCAGCGACAGGCCGGAGATGATGCGGTTGCGCGCCGGGAAGTTGCGAGCCTGGGGCGGCGAGGTCATCGGCAGTTCACTGATCACCGCCCCACGACCACCGTTCGCATCGGCGATCCGGTCGAACAGTTCGATGTGGTCCTTCGGATACGGCTCGGCCAAGCCGCTGCCCAGCACCGCGATGGTGCGGCCGCCGACCCCCATCGCCGCGCGATGCGCCGCCGCATCGATCCCGTACGCCCCGCCGCTCACGATGCACAGCCCGCACTGCGCCGCCAGTCCCGCGAGCCGTTTGGCCTGCTCCCGGCCGTACTGCGTGCAACGCCGCGCCCCCACCACCGCCAGGGCGATGGCATCTTCCTCGCGCAATTCGCCCCGGACGTAGATCAGCGGTGGCGGATCGTCAATGAGTTTCAGCAGCCGCGGGTACGTCGGATCGCCCATGGCGACGGCGTGGACGTCCAGCCGCGCCATCAGTTCGCGTTCGTGGTCGAGCCGGTCGGATTCGATCACCTCATTGATCGCCTGCCGCACGCGCCTCGCCCGCGACAGCGGCATCCGCGCCACGCGCGCCAGTTGATCCGCCGAGGCATTGATCACGCACTGCGGCCCGCCCATGCCGTCGATGGCGCGCTGCGTCGGCCCGGGGGCGAAGCCGCTTGCGAGCGTCAGCGTCAGCAGTGCGTCGGTCTGCTCGGATGGCATCGTGGCCCCGATTCCTGATCCATGCCGCGTGTCTTCAAGCGGACAGGCCAAGGGACATGCCCGGCACACCGATCGCGCGGTCGCCGGCGCCCGGATTGTCATGCGAATGCTTCAGAGCCGCTTGCGGTTCTGGTTGCGCTTCATCCACTCGATCTCGCGCTCGGCCTGGCCGATGATCTCGTCGAGGTTGAAATCGCTGACCGGTGGTCGGATGCCGCGCTGGCGCAGTTCCGCCAGCACCTCCTTGAGTTCCTCGAGCCCCTCCTGCACGGCCTGCCACGCCTTGATCGAGGCGAGGCACGCCGCACGCCACTGGCGGATGGAGTTGGCCGTCAGTTGGCCGCGGTGGTTGTGGTAGAGCTGCACGGTGGTGCGCGGGTCCTGGGCCACCGCGTCGTGGATGCGCTGGTTCACCGCGTTGACCAGTTCCTGGTAGCGATCGATCCAGCGCTGGCGCGTGCGGCGGGCCTCGCTGGCCAGCTTCGTCGTCTGCTCCATGATGTGGATGCCCGCATCGTTGTAGGGCTTCCATTCCTTCCGCCCCAGGGCGCGGCCCACGGAAGTCACACCGCCCCGCAGGTAGGTCGCCAGCCCGACGTCCACCGCCTGCCGGCGTGTAAGTGTCATCACCTTTCGGCCGGTATCATCCAGGATCACGTCCCGGGGATCGATATTCTTGGGGCACGATTGCCCGTAATGGATGTGCCCCTTCTCGTCACGCCACACGGCGATGGATGCATCCATGATGACCATGGGTTCCACGAACTTCGATGGATGCCCCTTCGAGTCGGCAATGGACTCGAGTTTGGCGGCGGTGATCGACAGCACTTTCGCGTCCACCTGCGCGTCGCCGAAGCTGTCCCGGAAGTAGACCGTCGCCCCGCCGATGGTGGCTCGATCGGTCATGAATATCGTGTCACTGGCGAAGACCACCCAGATCGAGGCGCTGATCGCGTCGTCGATCACGCAATGGAAGAGGAAGCGATCCTCGTACTGCTCCATGAGATCCACGATCTCGTCGGCCGTCCACACGTAGCCGCCGGGGCTGTCCAGGACGAGCACGATATCCTTGATATGTTCGCGCTCGGCGGCGTATTCGAGGGAACGTTTGAAGCCCGCGGGCCAGATGTCCTCGCCAAAGCCGCCGCGCAGCGGCACCTCGAGGTAGTACGAGCCTTCCGGCTCCTTCGGCTCTTCATCTTCGGCTTTGATCCCCTCGTAGATCCAGTCGTTCATCCGGTCGGCTTCGCCCTTCTCCTCGTCGTCCTCCTGCGTATCGCTGTCGTTCTCGTCGTCTTCGGTGTCGGTCTTGTCCGGCTTGTCGGGCTTCTTGTCCTCGTCGCCCTCGTCCGGTTCCTTCTCGGCATTCGGGTCCTTCGGCGGCTCGCGCCGGGTGCGGGCGATTTCGTCCTCGAACCAGTTTTCCGGCAGGTCCTTCACCTCCTGCCGCACGATGTCCTCCTTGCGCAGCGGGATCTTCCGCCGAAAGCCGGAGATGACGGTGTCGATATACACGAACCGTCCATCGTCACGCACGATCTTCCCCGTGAAGACGCGTCCATCTCGCATTTCGATCTCGTCCGCGGCCGCCCGGCTCGGGGCGAACAGGATGACCAGCGCCAGCAGGGCGGCGACGGCGTAGAGCGTACGTGTCATGTTTCATATCTCCGATGCTTGGCGAAAACGTGGCCCCGGGAACCCACCCGGCGGGCGCCGTCGTCCGACGTTTCGCTCGAGCAAGCGATCATCGATCGACGTAGCGGTATCTTAAGTGCTGACAGCCCTCATACCAAGCCCCCCATGGCCGATGCGTATGAGTATCCTGTATAAACGCCGCAGAGACCCCCTGATTTGGCGGAATTCTCACAAACGAAGCGCAACGGGCAAGAAAAAAGCCCGCCCTCGCAAGGGCGGGCACATTTCATGTCAGAGGCTGCGAGAGTCCGACAGCCCCGTCGGACTGCTGCTAACTTCGCAGCCCCTTTGTACAGTCAGACACTGGATCACCTCCTTCGTAAATGGGTTTGCTCCAGCCGTCACACACGACGCGCCCGCGAACGACATGGGCTCGCGTCCACGCTGTGCCGCCGGAGGATCCCAGCCCCGCGACGTCTCACGAGGCCCAACGCCCGCCGGTCCAGGAGTACAGGACCGACGCTCGGCCCGATCCGCCCTCCCTGCCTTCCTCGCGGGGTTAGCCCGCTTAGGACGAGGGCTCGGAACCGGACATCCCTATTATCGACGCGCCCGCCGTCCAGTCAAGAAAAATGCCAGCCATTTTCGAGGCTCGGCCCATATCATTCCCGCAGAGACGGTCCGCCCCAGAATCGCGCCCGATCGGCCCGCGGAATAGCCGCCCGCCTCGCCATGTTCATCCATCCGGATGAATGCGGCCATCGGGGCCGCACCGCACCCGGCGCCGCCCCCGGAGTCCGAATCATGACCACCCAGCAGATCGCCGAACAACTGGTCGCCCTCTGTCGACAGGGCAAGAACCTCGAGGCCGACCAGACCCTTTCCCGCGACGACGTCGTCAGCGTCGAGGTGGCGGCGGGACCCGACAGTCAGACCCAGTCGCGAGGCAAGCAGGCGGTGATCGGCAAGAATCAGCGGTGGTTCGAGAACCAAGTGGTCCACGGCGGCGCGGTGCAGGACCCTTTCGTCGGCCCAGGGCAGTTCGCCATCCTGTTCGCGTTCGATGTCACCTCGAAACCCGAGGACAGACGCCTGAGCTTGCGCGAAATGGGGCTGTGCACCGATGAGAACGGTAAGATCACGCGAGAAGGGTTCTTCTACAACTGGACTCATAGAGCATGAAGCGAAGAGCGATCGACTTCCAGGCATTGGACGGCGTTGTCAGCGAGGTCCGGCAGCTTCACGAGAACGGCTACGACTGCGTCGGCCAGTGGAATCTGGCCCAGACCTGCCGGCACCTGGCCATCGGTGTGCGCGGCACGATGGACGGGATGGGCTTCGCCATGCCGTTCTGGATGAAGTTCGCCCGTCCCGTCATCAAGTGGCGGCTTTTCAGGACCCGCCGCATCCCGGAGGGCATCAAGGCGCCGCCGGTCCTCGTCCCCGAACGTGGCACCGGCGACAACACCGACCGCGCTGACGAAGCCGCGGCCGTCGCCGAACTGGCCGAAGCGGTCCACCGCCTGGCGCAGCATCGCGGCCCGGTCCACCCCAGCCCGGTCACCGGGGAGTTGACATATGACGAATGGATCCAGTTCCACTGCATTCACGCGGCGCATCACCTGAGCTTCCTGCTGCCGCGCGGCGGTGAGCCGCCTGCCGGTGAATGCTAGCCGGCTTGCCTCATGCCTGACTTCTTGCTCTCGATCCACCCGAAGACCGCCTCGACGACCGGATCAGACTCGGGACTGGCCGATGCCGAATCGCCCCGGGCGATGGCGTCGCGGGCGGCGTTGACTGCGGCGGACTTGAGTTCGGCCTCGAGTACCGGTGGCAAGGCGGGCTCGCAATGGCCGTGCTTGGACTGCTCCAGAGCGCGCACCGCCGCTTCGAGCACGGCCGTGGGCTTGGCGGGTTTCGTGATGTAGCTGGCGATGCCTTGCTTGGCGCATTGCAGGATCATCTTCTCGTCGCTGTCGGCCGTCAGGACGATGACCGGAATCGTCCGCAGCCCGGTGTCCATGCGCACCCGCGTCAGCAGTTCGTAACCGTCCATGTTCGGCATGCGCAGATCGGTAATGATCAGGTGATGGAACAGGCCGTTGAACGCGGCGGTGCGTAGCACGGCCAGTGCCTCGTCGCCGTCGCCGGCTTCGTCCACGTCCGCGCCCAGGTCGGTGAGGATCTTCATCACCACGTGACGCAGCGTCCGCGCATCCTCCACCACGAGGATCCGTGCGCCCTGCAGCGGTAGCCCCTTGTTCGCGCCGGTCTGCCCTGCCCCCTCTGCGTGACTCACTTCATTAGCCGCATTGTCATCCGCCATGGCTTGACTCCAGTCTGTCGCTGCTCCACGCAGCGACCCCAAGGTCGTATCATTCACCGTCCCCACGCCCGTGCACCACCCGAGACACGTCTGTCACAGCGCACAGCCGCACTTGTTCTGTTCAATCACCTGCTTCCCCCGCGTCGGCCCCATCCTCCGCGGCCAACACCTGCTTCACACGTTCCACCAGCGCCTTCAATCCCGGCAAAGCCGCATCGCATGCAGGCAACTCGCCGTGCTTCGCGCTGTTCTCCATCGCCAGCGCCGCCTCGCGCAGGGCCTCGGCGCCCACGTTGGCCGCCATGCCCTTGAGAGCGTGCGCCTGGGTGCGCAGGGCCTCGGCGTCACTGCCGGCCAGTGCCGCCTCGATCAGCTCGACCTGATCGTCCACCTCCTCGCGGAACCCCTCGACGAGCATCGCCAGAAGATCCAGATCGTGCTCGACGTTCTCCAGCAGCCTGGCTCGATCCCAGTCCGGCAGGCCCGCTTGCGCGTTCACTTCGGGCGCTGCGTCCGTGGGCGCGACCGGCCGGGAACCGCCCGCCTCCGACGCGCCCGGCGCCGCTTCGCAGGCAGGCGGTCCCACCTGCTGATCGCCCAGCAGCAGACGGATATCGTGGCCCAGTTGACGGTTGGCCAGCGGCTTGTGGATGATCAGGTCCGCGCCCAGCGCCGTCACACGCTGCAGACGCTCGTCGTCGGGGTCCAGGCCGGTCACCACCACCACGCCCATCGAGCGATAGCACTCGTGGCCCTTGATGAAGCCCACCAGCGCCACGCCGTCGGCATCCGGCATGTCCACGTCGGTGATCAGGGCGTCCGGCGGGTTCTCCGCGACCCGCGCGCACGCGTCAAGCGACGACTGCGAGACGCTGATCACCGCGCTGGGCACGGCCTGACGCAACTCCTTCACCATCAGCCGCAGACTCAGTTCGTCATCGTCGACGACCAGCAATCGCGGTCCCTTCGGCGTCGCTTGCGTACGCGTCGCGGGGCAGTAGCGGTTCAGAATGCGGCGAAGTTCATCTTGCGTCACCGGCTTTGAAAGGTAGTCATTCATGCCCGCGCTCTTGCACTGTTCGCGGTCGCCCTTCATCGCGTTGGCGGTCAGCGCGACGATCGGGGTGTTCGCGTCGTCCGTCGGTCGCTTGCGGATCGCCTCCGTCGCCTCGAAGCCGTCGATCACCGGCATCTGGCAGTCCATGAAGATGAGATCGAACGCCGATGCGTTGAGCTGATCGATCGCCTCCGACCCGTTCTCCGCCACGGAGACCGTGCAGCCCAGCTTCTCGAGCATCGCCACCGCCACCTGCTGGTTGAACGTGTTGTCCTCCGCCAACAGAATCCGCGCGGCGAAACGCTGATCCGCCTGGGTCTGCCCTTCCCGCGATCGCGAAGCGCCGCGCGGGGCGCATCCTTGCTGCGCCCATCGCGCGCCCTCCGACACCGCATCAAGCATCTCACGGAAGCGGATGGGCTTGGACTGCCAGGCCGCCAGTTCGTGCTGAACCGATTCGGGCGGACAGACCGACTGCCCCAACGGCGTAAGGAGGATGATGCCCAGCGCCTGACCGCCCGCTTCTCGAAGCCGTTCGATCACCTGCGGCGCGGCCCGATAGTGCTCGGAACTGTCGACGATCGCCAGGGCGCACGGGTTGCCCGCCTCGCGGGCCGCGTTCAGCACCGACACCGCGTCCTCCGCGGTCGCCGCACGCTGCACGTTGACGCCCCAACTGACCAGGTAGTCTTCCGCCACGTCCCCGCTCGTCGCCGCCGCGCCGACCACCACCGCGCAGGTCCCCTTGCGGATCACCGGCCGCGGATCGGGCGGCGCGTCGAGCGCCGGCTCCAGCGGCAGCAGCACACGGAAGGTGGATCCCGAGCCGAGGCGGCTCTCGACCTGGATCTCCCCGTGCATCAACTCGACCAGGTACTTGCTGATCGCCAGCCCGAGCCCCGTGCCGCCGAAGCGCCGACGCGCCGACGCATCGGCCTGGCAGAACTTGTCGAAGACGTGCCGCCTGGTGTCGATGTCCATGCCGATCCCCGTGTCGATCACCTCGATCGCCACGCGTCGCTGCCCGTCGACCGAGTCGTCCTCGCCGATGCGCACCAGCACGTGGCCGCGCTCCGTGAACTTGACCGCGTTGCCCACGAGGTTGACCAGAACCTGGCGAATGCGTCCCACGTCGGCCTGGAAGCGGGTTCGCGTGCCCGGTTTGTAGTGGACCGCCAGTTCCAGGCCCTTCTCCGAAGCACGCGCCGCCAGCAACTGACCGACTTCCTCAGCCGCGTCGCGAAGGTCGCATTCGGCCAAGTCGAGACGCAGCCTGCCCGCCTCGATCGCCGAGAAATCGAGGATGTCGTTGATGATCGTCAGCAACGCGCGCGACGAGCGACTGATCGTCTGCGCATAGTCACGCTGCTCCACCGACAGCTCGGTGCCGCACAGCAGTTCCGCCATGCCCAGCACGCCGTTCATCGGCGTGCGGATCTCGTGGCTCATGTTGGCGAGAAACTCGCTCTTGGCGCGGCTGGCCCGTTCGGCGATGTCCCTGGCACGCACCAGTTGCGATTCCATGCGCTTCCGGTCGGTGATGTCCTGGATCACCGCCTGCACCACCTGCCGCCCGCCGATCGCCACCGGCGTCAGCCACAGTTCGGCGTGGAATGTCGCGTCATCCGCGCGGCGGTGAAGCCATTCGAAGCGGTGGCTGCCGTCGCGGATCGCGCGGCGAAGATGCTCGGCGATCATCGACCGCGAGTCTCCGCCGCAAAGCTGGGTCGACGGCGAGAGATCAGACACCGACAGGTCCCCGAGCACCTGCGTCTCGCTCAAGCCGAACATTCGGCGCGCCGCAGCGTTGCAATCGATGCAACGGCCGCCTTCGAGAATCAGCACGCCCTGGCTGGCCGACTCGAAAAGCGCTCGGTACTTCGACTCCTTGTCCCGCAGCGCCTCCTCCGAGGCCTTCCGGTCCGTGATGTCAAAGAAGCACTCGATCACGCTGGGCCGACCGTTCAGCTCGACCGTCTGCAACGATTTCAACACCGGGATGTCCCGGCCGTCATGTCGGTGCAGCAGACGCTCGCGGCTGTCCATGCGAAGGTCGGGCTTCCACTGCGGACACGCACACGAGCCGGTGCCGCACAGCCAGCCGTAGCAGCTTTGACCGATGATCTCGTCACGATCGGCCCCGATCATCTCGCACGCGACGGTGTTCACATCGACAATGCGGCGCGTCTCGGCGTCGATGACCGCCACGCCCGCCCGCAACGAGGAAAGGATCGCCTTCAGACGCGCTTCGTTCTCGCGCAGCGTCTGCTCGGCGCGGCGGTGATCGGTAATGTCCTCGATCGTCCCCTCGAAGTACTCGCGCCCGTCGTCATCCGTCACCCGGCGGGCGTTTTCGACGATCCAGCGCGCGGTGCCGTCGGGGCGCCGAATCTGTGACTCGAAGCCTGTCACAGTTCCCTGCGCCCGGATCAGATCAACGAAACGCTGGCGCTGCAGAGGGTCAGCGTAAAGACACCACCCCGACTCCTGCGAGACGTCAACCAGTTGACGCGGGTTGACGTAACCGCAAAGCCGCGCCATCGCGCTGTTGGCGACCACGATGCGGCCATCGGCCGTGCTGCGATAGACACCCTCGACCAGGTGCTCCACGATGCCCGAGAGGTCCCACGTCGCCGGGTCATCCGGCGGGCGGGCCGTCTCGCGCAGTGGTGTCGATGCTGTCTCGTGGGTGCTCATATCCCCTCAACGCGCTGAATGCCCCGGCTCGCCGCGCTTCGCCACTCGCGGTCAGACGGAAGACGCGGCGCGGCCATACCGCGATCGCCGTGCATACCCCTGCATCAGATCGTCGAACGCCCACGGCAACTTTGGGTTTGGCAACACATTCGCGCCGCGACCGGTCCCCGCGCGGCCGATAATCGCCCCGCCGGGCGACCTCCGAGCAATCACGGCGACAGCCGCACGCGACGCCACGATCCATCGCTCGACCGTTCATAGCGAAGCCGGTCGTGCAGCCGGTTCTCACGCCCCTGCCAGAACTCCACGTGGGTGGGCATCAGGCGATAGCCGCCCCAGTCCGGGGGAAGCGGCACCGAACCGTCGGCGTGAAGTCGGTCGAAATGCTCAAGCTGCGCTTCAAGCGCCTTGCGGTCGCGCACCACGCTGCTCTGGCGCGACACCAGCGCCCCCAACTGGCTGCCCCGCGGACGCGACTGATTGTACGCCAGCACGCGCTCGTGCGGCAATCGCTCGCACCGCCCGCCCACGCGCACCTGCCGTTCGAGCCACGGCCAGTAGAACACGACCGCGGCGTGGGGGTTCTCCCCCAGTTCACGCCCCTTCTGACTGCCGTAGTTGGTGAAGAAGGTCAGGCCCCCGTCCTCGATCGATTTGAGCAACACGATGCGCGCCGACGGCATGCCCTCGCGCGAGACCGTCGCCAGCGTCATCGCATTGGGCTCGAACCACTGGCCTTCATTCGTCTCGACCGCCTGTTCGAACCAGCGGCGGAAGAGGTCCATGGGATCATCGCCCGCGTCTGCTTCAGACAGCCCGGGCTGGGTGTAGCTGCGTCGCAGTTGGGAAAGGTCCATGAGCGCATGGTAGGTGGCTCCCGAGCCAGGCGCAAGAAAAAAGGCGTGGCGGGTCAACCACGCCCGGAAAGTGGAAGTGTCGGATAGGGCCTATCCAAGACCCGCCATCGTCTGTTTACGGCCGCGGCATGAAAAGCATGCATCCCAAGAAACGAAAGCCCGGTAATGCCCCTGCGATCGGCATCGGTCGGACCTTGAGAAATCGGAGATGATGCTGCCCGGCAGCCGTCAGCTTTCTTTTGGCCCGTCACTGGGCCCCGCATCCGCGTCGCGCGAGGCGATCCGGTAGCCCATGCCGCGGACGGTTTCGAGCATCTGCCGCGCATCGCCGAGTTTCTGCCGGAGGGTGTAAATGTGCGTCTTGACCGCCACTTCCCGCGAACCGCTGGGCTTGTTGCCCAGCGCCTGACGGATCTGTTCGGCGCTGAAGGTCCAGCCCGGACGACGCAGCAACATGAGCAGCAGACGGTATTCGGTCAACGTCAGGTGCACCCGCCGATTCTGGAGGAAGACCTCGAACTTGTCGGGGAGGATGGTGATCGGCCCCAGGCTTACCGCTGGCTCGTCTTCGGCGTCCATCGGGTTGGGCGGCGTGGCGCTCGCCTCTTCGATCGCTTCGTGGACTGTCTGATCATCTGTCGGATCCGGCATGGATCTCAATCCCTCGTCCTCGTCACGCCGGGCTGAGGCTCGTGCGCTCCGTGCGCACACGCCAGTGGACCCTTGATCGCCTCCACTTTGTAGTCGCGACACGTCGAGATCGGATCAGACGCCGGTTAGAAAAGCACGAGGTCGACTCGAAAGCGTCATCCGAACCCGCGGCGGGACCGCCTGAGAAAACCGCGCCCCGCACCGTGCAGGTCCTGCGTCGCGGCCCAACGGACCGGTATAATGAATCATCGAGGCGAACCCCACGCCGCATCCCCACGCCAAGGAGACTGGTATGCCACGACTCCTTTCTGTCCTTTTCGTCCTCTCGATCTTCACCTTCGGCGCCGTCGCCGAAACTCCGCCGGCCGAGGCCCCCGCTGACGACGCGGCCCAGCCCGTCGAGGAAGCACCCGCGCCCGAAAAGGCAAACGATGGACCGGCCGCCGATCCCAAGCCCGATCAGCGGGACGACGCCAAAGGACCCAAGCTCGACCCGAAGATGGCCCCGATCGACCGGGCTATGCGTCTGATCGCCTACGAAGGCGGCAAGGCCTTCCTCGAAACCGGCCGCTGGCCGCGCAACCGACCCGACTTCGCCGCGGATCATCCCGACCTCAAGGTCAAGCGCGAGAACCTGCTCAACGCGATGAGCATCCGCCTGCATCGCCATCCGATCATGGACGGCTACATCAAGTGGCAGTTGCTCAGCTTCCTCGACGATGGCTGGGGCGAACTGCCGCTCGAGCAGCAGCAGGCGATGGTCCAGGGCCTGCCCGTCATCCCGCGCCACCCGGAACCGAACCTCAAGGCCATCAACGCCGCGATCCGCGCCCACCTGGCCCAGGCTCGAAGCCAGACCAACAGCAACCCCGGTGTCAACGTCCACAGTCCCGGCACCGGCAGCTTCTCCAATGCGCCGGCCGGGCAGTTGGGGTTCGGCGGTTTCCGCATCCGCTTCCAGCACGCGTTTGTCACCGACTTCAATCCCGTCACGCGCGGCGGGTTCGACCCGACTCTCAGCGTCGTCAACTCGGGCACGTTGCTGGTGGTCAACGGCACCGTCAGCGCCGATCGCCGGTACATCACCATCACAACCGAATTGATCAACAGCCAGTTGGAGGAACTGCGCGACTTCAACTTCTACGCCGTCCGCAGCCCCCTGGCTTTTCGCGAGGAAGTGATCGACAACGCCCTGCCGCGCCAGAACGGCGTGCGGCTGTTCGCGATGATGAAGGATGTGAACGACCGTATCCTCGCACACAGCCCGACGACCGGCGAAGCCGTCGAACGCCTGGTCGAGGAAGCCCACGCCTCACGCCGCGATCCCGCGATCCCCGCGCAGGCGCGCGCCACCCTCTACAAACATCTGAAGGAACTCAATCGCGTGCAGGCCGAAACCGTCCGCAAGGTCGAGCGCGGCCGCGGACAGACCTACGTCGGCGATACCGACACGCTGCGCCTGGGCACGAGGAACTTCACCGCCGTCGCCGCCTACCTGCGCGGACGCGATTACAACCGCGACTGAGCAGGCCGCTACTTCTCCCCGACATCCAGACAGATCAACGTCGTCAGGTCCCGCACCAGCAGCCGCGTGCCGGCGAGCGCCATCGGCCCCAATGGCTGACCGCCCCGCTCTTCCTTGGTCGCCTGCTTCCACGTGACCTTGTGTTCGGCCAGCAGTCTGAAGCCCTCCGGCGTCGCCTCCACGAGCACCAGTTCGCCGTCCTTCGCTTCCATCCCGCGCGCCTCGCCGTCGCGCATCAGGTAGATCACGCCGTTGGCGATGATCAGCGGCCCAAGCCCGAAGCCCTGCTGACGGCCGCTCTCCCACATCGTGTTCGCCTCGAGGTCCAGGCATTTGAGCTGTCCCGTCGCGCGGCTGACGCCGTAGATGTAGCCGTCGTAGTAGATGGCCGTCTGCTGCACCACGCCGAAAACCTTCTCCCGCATGTGGTAGAGCTTCGTCGCCTTGAAATTGCCGCCATCGTCCCGGCTGACCTGGAACATCGCGCAGCCCGCGCCGTACCCATCAGCCATGAAGATGCGATCGCCGGGGACGACCACCGGCGAGCAGACCGTGGCGACCTTCACCCGCCACTCCTCGGTCGCCCAAAGCTCCTCGCCAGTCTCCGCGTCGATGCCCACCAAGCCACCTTCGTGCGTGGCGTACACGTACATCTTCACGCCGTCCACCGTCATCGGCATGATCGACGTGTGCGACATCTTCCACCGGCGCGTGTTGGGCGTCTGCCACAGGGTGCTGCCGGTGCGGGCATCCAGAGCCATCATGAGCACGTACTCGCCGATGGCCGGATTGGCCGGGTCCGGCACGCCGCCCGGTGCGATGATCACCTTGTCGCCGTCGATCAGCGGGCACTGCCCAGCGTACCACTCGGGCACGATCGTGTCGTACTGGCCGACAAGATTGAGCGACCAGAGTTGTTCGCCCGTGATCGGATCCACAGCCATGACATGGCATTTGGGCCCCAGCGTGACGAGCACATCATCGCTGACCGCGGGCACGGTGCGCGTCATACCGTGATACGGTTTGATCTCAACGGGGTAGCTCACGCGCCAGATCTCGCGGCCATCTTCGAGCGAGAGACAACGCACCGCGTCGCGTTGGGCCTCCTCGTCATAGTCGATCATGTAGACGCGCCCACGATGCACGACCGGACCGGCGTAGCCCTTGCCGATTTCCGTTGACCAGAGCCGCGGTGGTCCGTCCGGACCGAACTGCCGCGCGAGCTTGCGATCCGGATCCGTCACCACGCCGTCGCGATTCGGCCCGCGAAACTGCGGCCAACCCTCGCCCCATCCATCCGGCCGCGTCGCGACCTCGCCCGATCCCACTTCGAATACTCCGACCGGTGGCTCCTGGTTCTCCGCGCGCTTCGGCGCGTTGTCGGGGTTGGGCAGGCGGACGGCGAAACGCGCGGCCGTGTCGCCTTCCCCGCGCGTCGGGTCGGACTGAAGCCACGAGTAGTACCCCGCCGCCAAGGCACCGAACGCCACGAGAAACACCAGCACCGCGACCGCCAGAACGATCACCACGCGCCAGGTGCCGTCACGCGCCGCCGAATCCGGGTTGACTTCGCTCTGCTGGTGCATGCTCACTGCTTCCGTGGTCGCTCGTTCAGTAACGCAACTGCCGGCGATCGCCGGCGCTTCGGTGGGGTGGGCGTCCCGCCGCCATCGGCCCAACGGGCCGACAAGTCGCGCCGCCGCATCATCCGGAACAGACCAACGCCCCAAGCATCGCACTGTATGCGGCCGGCGCGTTCAGTTCCGATCCATCGCGCCGAACTACCCCACCGTCTCTGCCTTCGGCTCGCGTGTCATCAGTCGCGTGATGGCATCGCGCGGGTCGAGCGCGGCGAAGAGCACATCGTGCACCGCCTGCGTGATTGGCATCTCGATGCCCCGCTGCGAAGCAAGACTGAGCACGGCCTTGGCCGTGGGTACGCCCTCGACGACGCCCGGAATCGTGTCGAGCGTCTCCTGCAGCGACTTGCCCTGCCCGAGCATCTGCCCGCAGGTCCGGTTGCGGCCGGTGGGAGAGAAGCAGGTGGTGGCCAGGTCCCCCACGCCGGTCAGGCCAAAAAAAGTCTCCTGATGCGCCCCCATCGCCGTCCCCAACCGCGCGATCTCCGCCAGGCCCCGCGCCAGCAGGGCGCTCTTGGCATTGATGCCCACCTCCAGCCCATCGAGAATCCCGGCCGCGAGGGCGATCACGTTCTTCGTCGCCCCGGCCAGTTCGACCCCCACCAAGTCGTCGTTGGTGTAGACGCGGAACCAGTCGGTGGTGAAGAGATGCTGCAGGCGTCGGGCGAACTGCGGGTCCCGGCTGGCCGCGCATACCGTCGCCGGCAAGTGGCGGGCCAACTCGTCAGCGACCGACGGACCGGACAGCGCGGCGAGCGGGCGCCGTCCGTCCTCATCACCAAGGACCTGCGCGATGATGCCTGTGGGCGGCAGCAGCGTCTCCTGCTCGATGCCCTTGGCCACGGACACGATCGGCATCGCATCACCCACGTGCCCCCCTACGCGTTCCCAGACGCGACGGATGTACTGCGTGGGGATCGCGTTCACCACAAGATCTGCATTCACAAATACTTGGGCCGGGTCCGCCTCAAGCACCAGGCCCTGGGGCAGTTCACGTCCGGGAAGGTACCGCTTGTTCTCACGGTCCCGCCGCATCTGCTCGAGGTGCTCGGCGAACGGCCCCCACATCGCTACGCGGTTGCCCTTGTCGAGCAGCAGCAAGGCGCAAACGGTGGCCATGGCGCCGTCGCCGACGATGGTGATGGATTCGGGCATGCGTGCGAACCGCCGATCAGGGGAATCGTATAGGCAGTGAAACGCGGGCGGCATTGTGTCACGCCGCCTGTCGGGGATCAAACGGACACGGGTCCGATGAGGCGGTGTCCCGGCCGCGTGTGACGTCCGCGTCGGTTGGCGCGATTAAGACCGGGTGTGTGACCGACCGATCAAACCTTAGACACTAGCGGCAGTTGTGCGCAAGGTTCTGGATCGCGGGGAAGCTCGGGGCATGGACGTCCCATAAGGACATTCCGACGCGCCAAGGAGTGTTTTTCATTACAATGGCCCGCCTTCCAAGCTAGGCCCCGGTGAGTACAGGGAACGTCGCAGCCCGCGGCTGGACGAGGAGTGAATCGAGTGAGCACGCATGGTACCGGATGGAAACGTGCGACAAGCGCCGCACGCGTCATGATCTGTCTAGTCATGATCGCCTCGGCGGGTGGGTGTGAGTGGAGTTCATTCATGGATCCGTCCGTCGTCGGGCGCTGGGAACAGACGCCCGTTGTGCTTCCCATCCTCGAGCAACTGGACGTGATCGACGAACCGGCCACCCGCCCCGCCGGCATGTCGAAGGTGGCCCCCGGCGATCTCAAGGCGGAAGTGCGCGAGTACGTGATCGGCCCGGATGACCTGCTGACGGTCAGCGTCTACGAGTTGATCACGCTGAATGTCGAGGCGGTGCAGACCCGCCGCGTCGACGAGCTGGGGCGCATCCGGCTGCCGATCATCGGCACGCTGAAGTGTGAGGGCAAGACGGCCACGCAACTCGAAGTAGAAATCGCCGCCACCCTCACCAAGCGCGGCGTGCTGAAGGACCCGATCGTCAGCGTCATCGTGCAGGAGAAACGACAGAACACCTTCAGCATCATCGGCGCTCCGCGCGAAGGCAGCACCGCTTTCGGCACCTACACCATCATCGGCAGCGACTTCCGACTGCTCGACGCCATCGCGCTGGCCCGCGGTGTCGATTCGACCATCGAAACGATCTACGTCATTCGGCAGGTGCCGCTGACAGAGGAGCAGGACAAAAGGCCGCCGCCGGCCGACGGCGCTGACGCGCAGGAGCCAGGCGCCGACCAGAACGCGGCCGACCTGATCGAGAGCATCCGCAGAGCCATCGAGGAAGGCGACGGAGACGGAGCCGGCGACGACACGCCCGGGATCAATGACGGCGCGGCCCCCGAAGACATACGCGAGGGCGTCAACGCGGCGCGCCGGCGCCCGCCGTTCGTCTACGTCGGCGGCAAGTGGGTGCCGACCACCGAGGGCGCAAGACGCATCAAGCAGAGGGGCGACGCCGAACTTGCCCAGGTCGTCACGCAACGCGTCATCGAGATCCCCTACGACCGCCTGATCGAAGGCGACACGGCTTACAACATCGTCATCCGCCCCGGCGACATCATCCGCATCCCGCCGCTGATCCGCGGCAACGTCTACATCGGCGGCGAGATCTCGCGCCCGGGCACTTACTCGCTGCCGGCCGAGCGGCTCACGCTCAAGCAGCTCGTGATCGCCGCCGGCGGCCTGTCGCCCATCGGCGTGCCTGAGCGCGTCGACCTGATCCGACGCGTCGGCTCGAACCACGAGGCCACCGTGCGCGTCGACCTTAAGGCGATCTTCCGCGGCAGCGCTCCGGATTTCTTCCTGAAGCCCAACGACACGGTGAATATTGGAACGAACTTCTGGGCGACCCCGCTGGCCGTGGTGCGCAACGGCTTCCGCGCGACGTATGGATTCGGCTTTGTCATGGACCGCAACTTCGGACCGGACGTTTTTCCATGATTGGGCCGCCGACCGGAAGCGCCCGGCGACGACGGGCGAGACGAACTCGCGGGGGCGAACGCGCGTAGTATGAAGGCGGAAAGACCATCTGCTCGCGTGTGAAACAGGGAGAGATACGACTCGGAAACCAAGGGAGTGGAGCCGGGCCGCAAGCCGTCACGGCCCGACGGGAAGCGGTCGCTCCTCAAGTCCGGCCTCGATGATTCGGAGATGGGAAGCGTCCGCAGGCGTCAGGGGAATGCCGCAATCGAAAGCGCCAGGCAAAGGAGGTCGGTGAGCATCGCACAGGACAAAGCCATCGGTTGCCCATGAGCACAACCGCCACCACCCGAGTTCACGCGGTCGACAGCCCTCTCGTGTCGCGAGAGGGTTGGTGGTGGGTTGGTATCTTCACCGCCCTGTTCCTCGGCATCTACTACAGCTTCCTCTGGCGCGTCTTCCGCATCGCCACCGAGGACACCGTCAGCGACTGGTCATTCGCCCTGCTGCTGCCGCTGATCAGTGTCTACTACATCATGCAGCGCCGGCATGACCTGCATGACGATGACCGGCGCGTCTACTGGCCCGGACTGATCCTCATGTGGCTGGGCATCTTCGGATTCATGTTCGGCATCTATCCGCTGCGCAATGACATGGCCCAGGGCTACAGCATGGTGCTGGCCCTGCTGGGACTGGCGTTGCTGCTGACCGGGCCGACGTGGATGCGCGTGCTCTGGTTCCCGATCGCCTACCTGGCCCTGGGCGTCAAGCTCTCGCAGTTGATCTGGGATCCGCTGGCCCATCGCCTGCAGATGGTGGCGGCGAAGCTCGCCACCGGCCTGGTCGGCCTGCTCGGGCTGCTGATGGACATCGACGCCGAGGTGAAAGGCGCGCAGATCATTCCCTCGTCGGTCAACGAGGGCCGGCGCGATGGCGCCGAAGCGCTCACCGTCGCCGAGCAGTGCGCGGGGCTGAAGATGCTGATGGCCTTCGCCGCGCTGGGCATCGCCATGGCCTTCCTGGCCAAGCGTCCGTGGTGGCACCGTCTGCTGTTCGTCCTCATGATCGTGCCCATTGCGGTATTCGTGAATGCCTGCCGCGTCGCGGTGATCGTGGTGCTGTACCAGAAGGTGGACCCGAAGTACGCAGCCGGCGACTTCCACATGATGATCGGCCTGCTGATGCTCATCCCCGCGGGCGGCCTGTTCTGGCTGCTGGGCTGGGTGCTCGACCGCATGGTCGTGCGCGAAGACGAGCCGTTGACTGCCCGGCGCTTGCGTCGCAGCGCCGTGCCATCGCAGCCGGCGCAGGGCCTTTCAACGCCGCGCATCCTCAAGGGACTGGCCATCGGCGCGGGCATCACGGCGGTGCTGTCCCTGGGCGGCGGCGTCGCGTACTACTTCCTCAACGACCTGGTTCTCGTCCGACTGGGCGACAGCGTGATGCGTCGCGCGGCGATGCTCGGGGCCATCGGCGCCGTGGTCGGCAGCGCCGCGTTCGCACTCGTGCATGTGCTGCAGAAGCGCCGCCAGGCGCGCCCGTCCAAGCCCGGCCCGTTGGCCCTCGCCGTCGCCGCGGGCGTTCTGCTCGCCGGCGCCGGTAGCGTCCAGGGGCTGCTGTGGGTCAACGAGATCGTGCTGTTCAAGGAGTCGATTCCCACACGCCATGCGCTAAGCGACATCCCGCAGGATGTGGGGCGATGGAAGACGATCGAGGTCGCCGGGAAGCTCAAACCCGATGTGGAAAAGGCCCTGGGCACGAAGAAGTACTTCACCAGGCGGTACGAAGCCAAACTGCCGCCGAAACCCGACAAGCCGGTGCGCTTGCGCCTGCACATGGCCTACTACACGGGCATGGCCGATACCGTGCCGCACGTGCCCGAGCGATGTCGCCTCGGCGCCGGCTACACCAGCACGGGGTCCAGGCTCGATTACATCCCGCTCGTGCCCGACCCGAACGCCGGGGAAGACGCGATCGAATGGATCGACGATGCGCGGGCCTATCTGCCGACACCGAAGTATGTCCCGGCCGGCGCACCGGAGAACCCGGACGGCGACCGGAACAAGCTGTGGTTGACCAGCATTCCCGACGCGTTGGCCGGCGATTCGGATGGCCGCGGCGAACGGCAATCCGAGCCGGCGATCCGCGTGCCGCGCATCGACATCCCCGTCACCGTCTACACCTACGCCTTCGAGCAACCGGGCGCGGATGGCCAGCCGGTCAAGAAGAAGCAGCACGTGTTCTACTTCTTCGTCGCCAACGGGCAGTTCCTCGCCAGCGCCCACGACGTGCGGCTCAAGGTGGCCAACCCGCAGGACAAGTACAGCTTCTACTGCAAGATCGAAATCGAAGTCGAGAACGAGTCGGACGCGCGCCGGGCGAAGCGGGCGATCCAGAACTTCCTCGTCTACAAAATGCCCCACATCCTCCAGTGCCTGCCCGACTGGCACGAGGTCAAGGCCGGACGTTACCCGGAAAAGAACCATCAAGCCGAGAAGGACAGCGCGGCTGAGACGCGCTGAATCGGACGCAGGGAGTCTGCGACATGGCAGCGAAAGTCAACAAACGATTCGTCTTCATCCTCGCCCTGGTGGTCGGCGGCCTCGCCGCGATCGCCCTTACCGTGACCGTGGTGGTCGCCGGGGGTCCGCGCGATTTCGTGGACCTGATCACCGGCAACGACGCGGACGCCCTCATCGCCAAAGCCGAAGCCTACATCGAACGCGGCAACTACAAGGACGCGCTGAAGGAGTATGCGCGAGCCATCTCCCGCCGACGCAATGACCCGCAACTGATCATCACCGCGGGTACTGTGGCGGCCAAGGTCAAGTGCGAGACCACCATCGACGCGCAGAGCTACCTGCGACACGAACTCAGCCGCTATGCCCAGGCCGCCAAGCTGCCGCCGTTCAATCCCGATCTGCACCGGCTCCGTTGCGAACGGGAGATCGAAATCATCCGTGAACTCGGAGGGAGCGGCGGGCGTTGGGAAAGCCTCTACGAGATGAACGACGACCTGCTGGTCAACCGGCCGGATTTCCTGCTGGCCCGCCGGTATCGCGGCATCGCCTATACCCACCTCATGCAGTCGCTGACCGGCCAGCCAAGAGTCAAACGTGACCTGGCCGGCGCGGACCTGAAGGCGTGGCTGGCCGAAAACAAGGATGACAGCGAAGGCTGGTCGTACCTCATGGCGTGGCGCATGGCGCAGGCCGACGAAATCGAGCGTGATGAGCGTGACATCGACAAAGCCGATGCGTTGCGCGCCCTGGCGCTGGAAGAAAGCCGCAAGCTCACGAGCGACAGCCCCGAGGACGTCGAACTGGCGTTGGGTTACCTCAAGGTCCTTCTCCGCGGCGACATGCGTGATGAAGCGAACATGGACGAAGCGCGCTCGGTCGTGCGCCGGCTGCACAAGCTGGCCCTGGCCGAGGCGCCGACGCCCTGGCAGACGCGTCATGTCTCGCATTACCTGACGCTGCTGCTGAATGAGGTCGTCGAGCCGGAGGGCCATCCCAAGACGACCGAGGGGCGCGTCATGGCCGCGCAGGTGCTGGCCGCAGCGATCAAAGCGCATCCCGGCGATCAGAATCTGGCTTTCGCCCACACCGAACTGCTGGCGGAGATGGGGCGCGTCGAGGAGGCTTCGGCGCGGTTCGCCAAGTTCTACGAGACCCCGGTCAATGATGCGCCGCTTGAGGCCATGGTGGGGCTGAATGTCCAGTTCCGGTCGGGCCTTCGTCTCGCGGACCAGCAGGTGGTGCTGGCGCTGCGCGAGGAGGACACGGCTGCCCGTCAGCCCTACCTCGACCGCGCGCGCAAGATCCTTGACGAACTCGATGAGCAGTCGCCCAACGCCACGCTGGTCGCGCATGTGCGCGGCAAGATCGCTTTCGCCGAAGGGGACTGGACCGAAACCACGCGCTATCTCACGCCCACGCATGTCGATCAGTTACGAAGCCCCTCGACGCTCAACGAGTACGTCACCGCCCTGCGATTCGCCGGCGAAGCCGCGTACCGTCAGGGACAGACGGGCATCGCCGTCGAGTACATGACGAAGCTGACCGAACTGCAGCCCCGCAACAAGGAGCAGCGGTTCCGCCTGATCGACTTGCTCATGCGGTTCAACCGCCTGCCCGAGGCCCAGGCGCAGATCCGCAAGCACAACGAATTGTTCCCCGATGATCCCGACGTGCTGTACTACCAGGGCCGGCTGTTGGCCGCCGGCACGGACATGGACGACAAGCGCCGGGCCATCGAGATGCTCCGAAAGGTCGAGGGCGAACGTGCCTCCGATGCCGAAGTCTTGCTGATCGGTCTCTACGGCCAGACCGGCAACGAGGCGGTCGCGCTGGCCATGGCCCGACGCCGGCTCGAGAAGGATCCCGGCGACATGCGCCCCCTGCGCCAGGCCATGCTCCTGCTTGAGAAGGACAATCCCGAAGCCGCCGAGGCGTTGATCAAGAACGCCGTGGACCACTACGAGCAGAAACTGGCTTCGGCCGACAACGCGGACGAAAGGCGCCAAGCACAGGCCCATCTCACCGAACTGACTCTCCTGGCCCAGCGCGTGCGCGGCGAGGAAACCGACGCCCTCGGCGTCCTCGAGGAACGAATCGACCAGCTCGAGGGCCAGCCCCTGGAGCAGGAGCTTGCCCGTCACAGCCTGTACCGGCAGTTGGGCAAGGAGGAAGAAGCCGAAGCGGCCCTGGCCCGCGCCGTCGAGATCTCGCCCAACGATGCGCGGGTCATCGCGGCCCGGTTCACCGACGCCATCACCAAGGCGGCCCGCGGGGACGGATCGATGTGGGCCCAGGTCGACGACCTCGTTGAACTGGCCCGCAAGCACGATGCGGACAAGGCCGACGGGCACTTCTTCGCCGGGCGCGCGGCCATGGCCCGCGGCGAACTCGGCCGCGCCATCAGCGCATTCGAGGCCGGACTCGACCGACGCAAGCTCTACGACAAGGGCGAGCAGTGGCTCGGCGACGCGCTGCGGCTCAACGGCGAGTACCTGCGCGCCGAGCGGCACTACCTCAACGCCCTGCGCCAGCGCCCGGAAAACGTGGACGCCGCGCTGGGTTTGGCGCAGGTCTATGAGCGACAGGACCGGGGCGAGGACGCGTTGCGCACGATGAAGGAAGCGCGGCAGAAGGCCCCGCTGCATCGGCGTGTGCTCGAGTATTACCTCGAGGTCGAGCAGCGCTACGGCAACGCCGACGTGGTGCTCGAGACGCGACGCAACCTGGCCGAGCGATCACCGGACAACTACGACAACCGCCGCGCCATTGTCCTCCTGCTGCTCCAACAGCGAAAGCAGGAAGCGGCGCTCGAGGCGGCCAAGAAGCTCATGCAGGAGGACCGGGACGATCAGCGTAACCTGCTGGCCTACGCGTTCGTGCTTGCCTCGATGGGACGCGCCGACGACGCGGAGAAGATGATCATCCAGCGACGAGACCAACTCGGCGACAAGGCCACGGCCGAGGACTACCTGACGCTGGCCAAGTTCTACTTCCGCACGCGCCAGATCGACAAGGCCGCGTCGGCCTACAAGTACGCCGCGGAAATCGCGGACGACCCGACGCCCATCAAGATCGAACTGGCCGAGGTCTATTCCGAGCGCAACATGCACGAGGAGTCGGCCGCCTTGTTCAGGGAGGCCGCCGCCCAAATGCCGCAGAACCGGCGCATTCCGCTACGGATCGCCGAGGAACTGACGCGAGCCGGCGAAACCGACGAAGCCGAAGCGGTGCTCCGCAAGCTCGGCACCGGGCTTTCGCCGAACGAGCGTGACCGCTGGCTGCCCGAGGTGTACGCGCGCGAAGTGCAGGTCTGGCTCAAGCGGGCGGAACAGGCAAACGCCGACGCCGCCGAAGACCGGCGCTTCGGGCGGGATGTAAGCGCCCAACAGCGCGAGCAGGAAGCGAAGAACCATCTGCGGGAGGCGAAGCAGACCATCGACCGCACCCTCGCGGCCTCGAAGATGCTTCCCCGCACCCAGGCCGCGGCCCACTTTCAGATGGCCAGGATCCTGGCGATGGAAGGCAACCACGAGGGCGCCGTCGAGAGCATCAAGAGCGCTATCGAACGGAACCCGGGCAACGTCGAACAGCGGCTGTTTGAGGCCACGCTTGAGCAACGCCGCGGCGCGACGCCGCGGGCGATCGAACTGCTCGAGCGAATCCTGGCCGAGCATCCCACGCACTACCGCACGCGCCAGCGACTGGCCAGTCTCTACTTCTCGACGGAGAGCTTCGACAAGCTCAGCGAACTGATCGTGGACGGCGAGACGCTGTATCCGAAGGACCCGACGTGGCCGCGAATCGCGGGCCTGATGGCCCTCGAGCGCAAGCAGACACGCGCCGCCATCACCCATCTGCAGAAAGCGTTCGACCTGAACCCTTCGCCCCAGACGACGGCCGATCTGGCGATGGCGCTGATCGCGAACAAGCAATACGCGCGGGCGGATGCCCTCATCAGGCGCAGCCCTACGGAGCTGCGGAAGAACGCGGTGCTTCAGGCCATCCGCGGCCGCGCCTTGGCCGGCCTGGCGGGCCAACAGCCCGAGATGCTGGACATGGCCATTGGAAGTTTCCGCGCGGCCCTGCGGGCGGCCCCCAGCAACGAGATCCTCCGTTCCGTGTTCGAGCAACTGACCAAGTCGTTCAAAATGGACGGCGTTCGCAAGGTTGTCCTCGGCGTCGTCGATGATGCGTCCACGCCGATCGGCGACGAACGACGTGACATTCTGCTCTACTTCCTGGGCACGCAGGAACTGCGGTCCGGTCATCCGCAGGCCGGGGTCGACCGCCTGGAAGCGCTGCTCGAGCGCATCCCGGAGGACGCCCCGCACCGCGTCCACGCGCTTTTCGAGTTGGCGCGGCATTACCATCAGGCGAAACAACCGACCGAGGCCATCAAGCTGTACGAGCAGGTCGTCAAGACCCAGCCCGATAACAGTTCGGCGCGCAACAACCTGGCCTACCTCCTCGCGGTCGACGCCGACCGCCCGGACAGCGCGCTGCCCCACGCCCGGGAAGCGGCGCGATTGACGCCGAACAGCGCGCATGTGCTCGATACGCTGGCGTGGACCAAGTGGCTTCTCGGCGTGAAGAACAATGATGAGGCCATGCGCCAGTCAGCCATCGAGACCATCAAGCGAAGCACCGATATCAAGGAAATCGCACCGAACTGCTACCATCGAGCCTACATGGCCTACCGGGAAGACAACGACATCAACACGGCCCGCATCTGGGCCCTGCAAGCCAAGAAGCATGCGGCGGGCGTCGATCCGGAGATCGACGCCCTGGCCGACGAATTATTGAAGCGCCTGGGAAGCAACTGAGACGAGGCACACCATGAGTCAGAACGCACTGGCACCGTTGAATCCGAGTCTGCCTTTCGCGGCACCGCCGGCCACGACCACGAAGTTCAAGCCGGTCGATCCCGTGCGCTTGTTCCGGGAGAACCTCGCGCTGCTGATCATCGTCGGCTTCGTGAGCGTGGGCGCGGGCGTGGGCGCCTTCTTCCTGCTCAACATGTTCGCGCCGTCCCACACATCGCAGGCCCAACTCGTGGTGACCGGCGGCCTGGCCGAGGGCGCGTACGCCCCGCCCGGCGAGATCCACAGCGCGCCGCGGCAGACCAACCTCGATGCGATCGAGGCCTTCATGAACACGCAGGCCCGACTCATGGAATCGCAGCCGATCCTGGACAAGGTGCTTGCCGATCCGGCCGTGCAGCGGACCAGGTGGTTCAGCAGCTTCAAGAACGAGCTTGCCGAGGCCCGCGATGACCTGGAGAAGGACCGCCTGGCGGTCTCGCCCGTGCGCGACTCGAACCTGATCCTCGCCACCGTCAACACCCGCCACCCGGAGGATGCCCACCGCATCCTCGAAGCCGTGACCCAGGCTTTCGAAAAGGAAACGCGCCGCCGCAACGACAACCAGTACAGCGAGGTCCGCGCGGCGCTCTCCAGCGAGCAGACGACGGCGCGTAACGCACTCAACCAGATCCGCGATCGCATGGAGGATTTCTCGCGCCAGTACAACGTCACCAGCGCCGACGTCGGTCAGCGTTCCGAGCAGTCCGCGTACGAGGTCAGCTTCCTCAGCACCCAAGCCGCCGAGATCCGCATCTTCCTGGCATCGGCCCAGGAGGCGGTCACGTCCGCACGCGAGGCTGTGCGAAATGAAGCCTACTCTCCCGAAATGCGTCAGATGGCGCGGCAGATGCCGTCGGTTATGGAGCGCGAGGAACTGATCCGCCAGTACCAGGCCGAGCGCGAGGTCCTGCTCCAGCGCGTCCTGCCCCAGCACCAGATCATCCGCGATCTCGACCTGCGAATTGAGGTCGTCGAGCAACAGCGCGATGCCGAGGTCAACCGGATCATGCGCGATCAGCTCCAGGTGCGGCTGTCCATGGCCCAGACCGAGTACGATCAGCTCGCCGCGCAACTGGCGGAGGTCGAAGCGAAGCTGGAAGTCGCCACCAAACGTCTGAATGAATTGCAGATCTACCAAGAGCAATTCATGCAGATGAAGCGCGAGGAGGAGGACGCCGAGGAGCACCTGAAGCAGGTGACCGATGTGCTCGATGAAATCTCCCTGCGCCTGCAACGTCCCGACCGCATGAGCGTGCGCCTGGCCTCGGCGGCGAGCGATCCCGAACAGACCTTCCCCAAGTGGTACGTGGTGATCCCGGCCGTCGTGTTCCTCATCATGGGCGGCACCACCGGCCTGCTCTTCCTGCGCGAGATGCTCGACCAGCGGGTCAAGAGCCCCACCGACCTGTCGCTCGTGCCCGATGCCGAGTGCCTGGCGGTGATTCCCGACTCCCGTGAAGACCCGGCCGGGCTCGAGGCCGTGGAAAACATCGTGCAGATCGACCCCATGGGACTGATGGCCGAATCCTTCCGCCAGCTTCGCACGGCGGTGATGAACCGCATGGATCGCCGCGGGTACAAGTCGCTGTTGGTCACCTGCGCCGCGCCGCGCGCGGGGGTGTCCTCCATGATCAACAACCTGGCGATCAGCATCGCCTGCCAGGGCAAGAAGGTCCTGGTCATCGACGCCAACATCCGCCGGCCCGTCCAGCACGAACTGTTCAACACGCCCGCCGTGCCGGGGCTCGTCGAGGTGTTGCGCGGCAGCGCGATGGTCGATTCGGCCATCAACACCCAGGACGGCACGGGCCTGGTCGAGGTCGTCCGCAGCAACCTCACGCTCGACGCCCCGCCGCTGCCCAACGGGACGGGCCTGAACATCCTGCCGGCCGGCGACACCGCCAGCGCCTCGCCCGAACTGCTCGAGGGCACCAGCTTCCGCAACATGCTCAACCAGTTCGAGAACGAGTACGACGTGGTGCTCATTGACGCCCCGCCGATGATGGTCGCCAGTGATGCGCTGATGCTCGCCCGCTACGTGGACGCGTCGATGCTCGTGGTCCAGGCGCCGTCGGAGCGCCGCGGCATGGTCGGACGGTTCCTCGGACAACTGAGCAACCAGCGGGCCGACATGATCGGCGTCGTGCTCAATCGCGTGCGCAGCGCGCGTGGCGGCTACTTCCGACAGAATTTCCGTCAGTTCTACCGCTATCACAACGAGGCCGGCAAGCGCCGGGCCCTGCCCGCCGCAAGCGCCTGATGAACAACGTGGGGATCGAGGAGGACAGCGACAAGCGGCTTGAAGGACGAAACGCTCATCACCGGCGGTGCGGGCTTCATCGGTTCGCACCTGGCCCGTCACCTCATCGACATGGGGCGGCGCGTGATCATCGTGGATGACCTGTCCACCGGGCGACGGGAGAACATCCAGACGCTGCCGGGCGATGCCTGCCGCTTCATCCACGCGCCGATCGGCGCCGCCCTCAACGACGACCCCGCCTTGCTCGATCGCGCCGCCGCGATCTTCCATCTCGCCGCCGGCGTCGGCGTGCAACTGGTCGTGGACCAGCCCGCACAGTGCATCCACAACAACGTCCACGAGGCCGCCGTGCTGCTTCAGGCCGCCGCGCGGCGGGGCATCCCCGTGCTCATCGCTTCCTCAAGCGAGGTCTACGGCAACGCCCAACGCATCCCCATGCGCGAGGACGACCCGCTCCAGTACGGCCCGACCACCTCGCCGCGCTGGAGCTACGGCCTGAGCAAGGCCCTCGACGAGCATCTCGCGCTGGCACACGCGACCGCCGATGACCTGCCGGTGGTCATCGTGCGGCTGTTCAACACCATCGGCCCCCGACAGGTCGGCCGCTACGGCATGGTCGTGCCGCGCTTCGTCCGCGCCGCGTGCGCCGGACGCAATCTGAGCGTCCACGGCGACGGCCGGCAGACCCGTGCGTTCTGCGATGTGCGCGACGTCGTGGCCGCCATGGCCGAACTCATGGACCGGCCGGACACGCGCGGCCGCATCTACAACCTCGGCTCCGATCGCGAGATCAGCATCCTTGAACTGGCTCGCAAAGTCATTGCGCTCGCACAAAGTGAATCCGGCATTGACCTGATACCGTATGATCGTGCGTACCGTCCCGGCTTCGAGGACACGCCGCGCCGCGTGCCCGACCTGACGCGCATCCGCCAGGCCATCGGCTTCGCGCCCCGGTACGCCCTGGAAGACACGCTGCTCGAACTGATCCGCGACGCCCGCTCCGCGCGGCCGGCGTCCGTCGCAACTGCCACGCCGTCATGACCGCCATCGCTCCCGACAACCTCGCGATCACGCTCGCCAGCGCGGCGGATGCCGAACCCGACGTGTTCGCACTGCTTGACACCTACGCCTGGGCGTTCATCGCCGCGTTCATCGCCGCCTTCGCCATCACCCCCGTCATGCGCTGGCTCGCCCTGCGCAACAACGTCGTCGACACCCCCGACCTCAAGCGGAAGATGCACCTCGAACCGATCGCCTACCTAGGCGGCGTCGGCATCTTCCTCGGATGGCTGGCCGGCATGCTCGCATGTCTCTTCCTGACGCGCGGCGGCGTGGAGGGCGGAACCGTCACCGTCTTCCCCGAGACCATCCTGATCGGCGCAACCGTCATCGTCTTCGTCGGCGTCTTCGACGATATCTACGGCGTCAGCCCCCGCATCAAGATCGGCGGCCAACTGATCGCCGCCGCGGCCCTGGCCAGCGAACGGATCCTCGTCGGCGAACAGCAGATCATGCTCGGAGAAAAGCTTGTCGCCGATACGTTCGGCGCCCTGGGCATCGCCACGCCCGAGTTGGCCGTCCTCGGCATGGGCCTGCCCTACCTCTACATCCTCGGCACCGTCGCCATCGCCATCTTCGTCATCGGCGGCTGCAATGCGATGAACCTCATCGACGGCCTGGACGGCCTGGCCACGGGCGTAACGAGCATCGCCGTCATCGGCTTCCTGATGATCTCCATCACCGTCGCGCAGCAGACCTTTGCCGGCGGTACGGTCGGCGACAGCTACGACGCCGCGCGCATCGCACTGTGCCTGGCCCTGCTGGGCGCGCTGCTCGGCTTCCTGCCCTACAACTTCAACCCGGCGGTCATCTTCATGGGCGATGCCGGGTCGCTGCTCCTGGGCTTCCTGTGCGTGTCCATCATCCTGCAGTTCGAGCGCATCCCCGGGCGCGGGCCGTTCTACGTCATGGCCGGGCTCATCGTCTTCGCCCTGCCCATCATCGACACCACGCTGGCCATCGTGCGTCGCAAGATGCGCGGCCAATCCATGTCCGAACCCGACAGCCAGCACATCCATCACCAGTTGCTGCGCGCCGCGCGGCGATCGGGGCTCGGCCCCGGCACCAGCGTCAAGCTCGCGGTAATCGCCATGTACGGCATGGCCGCCATCTTCGCCGCCCTCGGCTACGCCATGGCCCACTACCCGTGGCGCTACCTGCTGGCCGTCTTCCTCGTGCTCTTCGGCACCATCGCCGTCACCGCCTACAAGAGCGCCCACCGGCAGATTCTCATGGAACAGCTCAAGAAGGAGGGTCGAACGCCGCCGGCCGACGCGCCGGGGCTAGCCGATAACGCCGATAGCGGCGAATCGCAGGATGGCGACCCGGCCGCACCGGCCGATCACGCCGAACCTTCCCGCTCCCCGGCCGGTGGCGAATCCGCCGCATAGACCACCCGCCGCATCCGTAGCCTGCGCCCGCAGTTGCATGCCCATGCCGCCGTGGTACAATTGGCGGCCCGTTCCGGTTTGACGTGATCGGGGGTCGGCGGGGTTCTGTCTTGCAGGTGGCCGCCGACTTGTTGTAACGGGCACCGGTCATCGGCCGGTTTTTTTTGATCCCGGCATGAATGGGTGAAAGCTCCACCGACCTGCTCGGCAGGTCGAAGCCCATTATGTCCCGCACGGAGCTTGCTCAGTAAAAGGAATCAGACATGGCATCACTGGTCAAGGATCTCATCGAAGCCGGCATTCACTTCGGCCATCGGGCGACCAACTGGAACCCCAAGATGGCCCCCTACATCTACGGCAAGCGCAACAAGATCCACATCGTCGATGTGAAGCAGACCATCAAGGGCCTGCTGCTGGCTCGCAAGTTCCTCAGCCGCGTCGTCGCCGGCGGCAAGGACGTCCTCTTCGTCGGCACCAAGCGCCAGGCCCGCGGCTGCATCGAGCAGTTCGTCGCGGAGGCCGGCATGCACTACGTCACCGAGCGCTGGCTAGGCGGCACCCTCACCAACTTCCGCACCATCCGCGAGCGCCTCAAGCGCCTCGAAGAGCTCGAAGCCCTCGAAGACTCCGGCGAGATCGACAACTACTCCAAGAAGATGGAAGCCCAGCTTCGCCGCGAGAAGACCAAGATCCTGCGCAACCTCGAAGGCATCCGCCACATGGAATCGCTGCCGGGCGCGCTGGTCGTCGTGGACGTCAAGCGCGAGATCAACGCCCTGCGCGAGGCCCGCAAGCTTGGCATCCCCACCGTGTGCCTGATTGACACCGATTCCGATCCCGACTTCGCCGACATCGCCATCCCCGGCAACGACGACGCCATGCGGGCGATCGAAGTGGTGATCCAGAGCCTCGTCGCCGCAGTCAACGAAGGCAAGAGCGGGCGCATGGCCCAGCGTGAAGGCGCCGAAGAGACCCCGCGCGGCGAGCGCTCGCAGCGACGCCGCTCCACCCGCGCCCAGTTCCGCGCCGAGAACGAAGAGGCGGCCGGCGGCGAGCAAGCCGAAACGCCCGCACCCGCCGAAACGCCGCCGCAGCAACCGGTGACCAACGGCGCTGAGTCCTCCCAGCAGGGCTGACCGGCGAACACGCTCACCACAACCAAACGCAGGACCGACCGAGCGCTCCAACCGCGACGCTCACATTCGTTAGACTGATACCGGTATCCGTGAACCCCGTGACCAGGGAGACCCCACCATGGCGATCACCGCCAAGGACGTACAGACCCTCAGGCAGCGCACCGGCCTCGGCATGATGGAATGCAAGAAGGCGCTCAACGAGACCGACGGCGACATGGACGCCGCCATCGCCCTGCTGCGCGAGCAGCTCGGCAAGAAGATGGAAGTGCGATCGGATCGCGCAGCCGCCGAGGGCGCCGTCGCCGCCGCGCGCAACGATGGTTCAGTCGCCATGATTCAGCTCGTCTCCGAGACTGACTTCGCCGCCCGCAACGACACCTTCGTCGAGGCCGCGCAGAAGCTGGCCGACCTTGCCCTGCAGGGACCGGACGGACAGATCGCCGAGCCCACGGCCGAGATGGCCAAGATCGTCGAGGACCTGCGCATCACCATCAAGGAGAACATCTCCCTCAAGAGCGGCATCAAGCTGTCGGCCCCCAAGGTCGGCAGCTACGTGCACCACAACCGCAAGCTCGGCGTGGTCATCGCCGGCGAGGGCAACCTGAGCGACGAACTGCTGACCGGCCTGTGCCAGCACATCACCGCCGCCGTCCCGCCCATGATGCCCGAGCCGATCGCCATCGACGAGTCCGGCCTGCCCGCCGACAAGCTCGCCGCCGCCAAGGAAGAGTTCACCAAGGAAGCCGCCGAATCCGGCAAGCCGCCGCAGATCGTCGAGAAGATGGTCGAAGGCAAGATCCGCAAGTGGATCGACGAGAACACCCTCATGGGCCAACTCTACATCCGCGAAATGGACGCCAAGAAACCCGTCCGCGACTACATCCCCGACGGCGCGAAGATCATCTGCTTCGAACGCTACGCCATGGCGTAAACCGCCGACAACCCAACGCAACCACCGAAGCCCAGGGATTACATCCCTGGGTTTCTTCTGTGCCTCGCCCCCGCGAGGCGGACGTCTTTCAGGTGGGGTGGGCGTCTCTGGTGGGGTGGGCGTCCCGCCCGCCATCGGTCCGAAGGACCGAACCGCCCATCCACAACCACGCCCCGCAACCTGGTGTCCGGCGCCCCGGGGTCTCCGGTCCACCCCCGCCCCACTTGCCTAGCAGCCCGTTGAGAAACTCGACCTGCCCTTCGAAAAGCGGCCTTGGCGATAGTGCCAGAGGGGGCAGAACCTTGCCGAAACGACATATTCAACGGGCTGCTAGCCCATCAATCCTCATCCCCGAACAGCTTCTTCTTCGCCAACTCTTTCTTCGACGCCGCATCACGCCGGGCCGCGAAGGCCTGCGCCAGCGCGTAGTCCCCCTGCCGCGTGATCTTCAGGTTCGTCGATTCCCCCTCGACCACGAACACCTCATGTCCCATCGCCTGCACCAGCCCCGCATCATCCGTGATCGCATCCGTGGCCACCTGCCCGTCGGCCACCGCCTGGTACGCCGCGCGGATCAACCCCAGTTCAAACACCTGCGGCGTCTGCACCTCCACCAGGTCCGCGCGATCCACCCCCTCCACGATGCGCCTGAGCGTGTACTGCGTCTTGCCCGCATCACCGAGAATCGACGCCAGCGGGTCCGCTTCCTCCGGCTTCGCCGCCGCCACCGCGCGCTTCAGCGAATTCGACACCGGCAGGCCCGGGATCACCGCCCCATGCTTCGACGCCGCCTCGAACACCCGGTCGATCATCTTCCTGCTCGCCAGTGGCCGCACCGCGTCGTGGATCGCCACATGCGTGCACGCATCGTCCACCGCCTCCAGCGCCAGCAGCACCGTCTCCCACCGCTCCTTCGTCCCGCCGGCCACCAGTTTCACGCCGTTGATCCCCAGCCGGTCGCCGTAGCGGAACTTGAACTGATCGACTTCACGCGGATTCACCGCCAGGACGATCTGCGACACATCCGTGCGGCCGATGAAACACTCGATCGCCCGTAGAAACACCGGCCGCCCCGCCAGGTCAAGCTCGATCTTCGAACCGCCCTTGCCGGGAATCGAACCAAACCGCCTGCCACTGCCCGCCGCGGGAATGATCACTGCCGTTTCCATGGCGGGATTATACGGAGACCACGGGGAAGATTCGCCCGCGGATTGCGCAGATGCCAGGAAGGAGAGCACCCCGGCCGTGCGGAGGCGTGAGAATGTCTGCGAGCAGCTTGGACCCAATCGGTTCACGTGCGCTGGAGAACTCCGATCGCTGCGCGTGAATTCCCCGTACACTGCCAACGGCTTGAGCGGCAGAACCGGCGTGGTAGCATGGCGTGACGAGGATCCGTTGCGTGTTCTCGGCTGCGGGATACGAGGTGTCACCGGCGAGGCAACGCTGCGCGGGAAATGGCAAGTGGTACTGGCGAAAGGGCTGTCATGTCTCCCTGGTTCGGCTTGGTCATCCTGCTGGCGTTGGCGGCGTTCTTCTACAAGGCGGCGAAGTTCGAGGGGCTGTCAATGCCGGCGGTGTGGGCGGGCGGCAGCGTGTCGCTGTACCTGGCGGCGGCGTACGGATTCGGGTGGGGCCTGTGCGGAACGTTGGGACTGCAGGCGGCGTTGTTCGTCTGGCTGGGCGCCTGGCTGTACCTGGTCGGCCGACCGGGCGGGTTGTCCTGGCGCAAGCGCAGGCGGCACCGGCGGATCGAGCGCGGCTGCTGTCCCGAATGCGGCTACGACCTCCAAGGCACACCCGGTCCCGGGAATTGCCCCGAGTGCGGCGGCGAGATTCCCAGACGAGGATACCAATGAGGCGCGGCGGTCGGTCGCCCTCGTAACAGCGCGGCGACGAACCAACAAGGTAAGCCTCACTGATTCCCCCAGACACTGCCGAGGGCTTCGCCGCGACAGTGGCGCCCGGCAGACCGCGCGTGGTGTTCGGTCTCAACTCGCCGTGACCTTTGTGTCCTCCGCGCCCTGTGTGCTCAGACTCCGAGTCTGCGAAATCTGCGTCATCTGCGGACCTTTCCCCCAAAACCAAACCGCCCCGCGATGTCTCACGGGGCGGCTTGTTTCATTCATCAGGTTCTCGATCGCGCTCTTACCGCTGCCCCCCCGTCACGTACACCGCCGCGGGAAGCAGCGTCAGGCCCGGTTCGTCGCGCAGCAACATCATGCCGTTCAGCGCGTTCCGCGCGTTGCGCCACGCCTGCTCGCCGATCGCGCGGCGAACGGCCTGCACCAGCGCCAATTGCTCGGCGCTCAACTGCGGCACGTCGCCCCGCGCCTGCACGCCCAGCATCGCTTCCAGGTACTCGCCCAGCGACTTCGGGTGCGGCAGGTTCAGCACGTCATACTCACCGTCCGGCAGGCCGACCTTCCCGGCCAGGTCCTCGATCGTCTGCTCGACGCCGCCCACCTCGTCCACCAGCCCGTTCTTCACCGCCACGCGTCCGGTGAACAGGCGGCCCTGGGCCACCGCGTCGAAGTTGCGCAGCCGCTTGCCGCGCCCCGCCTGCACGCGCTGGCGGAAGTTGTCGTAGATGTTGCTCAACATCTTATGCACCTTCTGGCGCTGCTCGTCCGTGAACGGCTCGACCGAGTTGAACAGGTCCGCATTCGGACCGCGCACGCGACGCGTCACGTTCACGCCGATCATCTCGTACAGGTCGCCCATCACCAGCTTGCCGCCGACCACGCCGATCGACCCGACGATGCTCGTCGGCGTCACGTAGATTTCGTCCGCGGCGCACGCGATGTAGTACCCGCCGCTGGCCGCCATCGAGCTGATGCTCACGTAGACCGGCTTCTTTTCGCGCGTTTCGCGGATCGCCTGCCAGATCACATCACTGGCCAGCGCCGAACCGCCGGGCGAATCGATGCGGAGCACCACGCCGCGGATCAGGTCGTTGTCCCGCGCCTCGGCCAGCGCCTTCACGATCGTGCGGCTGCCGATGGTCGGGCCGCTGAACATCCCCTCCGTCTGGCTGTCGCCGGGGTAGATCGGCCCGTGCATGCTGATCAGCGCCAGCGACGGCCGCGTCACCTTCGGCTTGGGCGGCTCGAAGATCTGCCCGAAGATGGCGAACGGATTGTCCATCTTCATCTGGTGCGACTTCGCGCCCATCTGCTTGTCCCAGCGGAACCCCTTGCCGAAGAGCTTGCCGGTCACGCCGGTCAGGTCGCGGTGCGCCAGCGTGTCGATCAGGCCGCGCTTCACGTAGTCGGTGTCGCGCATGGTCAGGCAGTCTTCGATGGCCTTTTCCGTCTCGAACTTCGAGAGCCCGCGTCCCTTGGCGATGTGTTCGATGGTCTGGACATACAGGTCGTCCAGCAGTTTGCCGAAGTTCTGGCTCCACTCCTTGCTGGGTTCGCGGTAGACCATGGGGTCGGCCGCGCCCTTGTACTTGCCCACCTGCAGCAGGTCGGCCTTCATGCCGATCTTCTCCAGCAGTCCGGCGAAATACATCTCCTCGACACCGATGCCCGTCAGGTAGACGAAGCCCTTGTGTTGCAGGGCGATCTCGTCGGCCGCGCACGCCAGCATGTAGCCCGGCAGGCCGTAGGCTTCGGCGAAGACCAGCACCTTCTTGCCGCTCTCGCGCACCGCGTGGATCGCGGCGGACATCTCGTAGACCTGGGCGAACGAAAGCGGCGCGCCGTCGAGGAAGATCACCATGCCGCGGTAGGAATCATCCGCGGCCACGTGCCGGATCTGATCGAGCACGCCGCGGAAGGCGCTTTGCGCGCTCTGGCCGCTCACCCCGAGCACGGGCGGCGGGGCATCGGTAAGCGGCTCGCCCAGCCGGAGCCAGCCGACCTTGTTCGCACTGGACGACTCATCGACGTCGGCTTCGGCGACCGGCGCCTCGCCCGCAACGGACTCGACGTCCACCTCGATGGCGAATTTGGCCGCCGGTTCCGCCTGCTCCCGCGTCTGAGCCACCGCCCATCCGGGCGCCGACGCCATCGCCAGCGCGGCCAACAGGCAGGCCCATCCGATCAGCTTCTTGCTATACATTCTGGCTCCCTTTTTCTGTCAGGTGTATCCCCGTCCATCCCGCCGCGCGGCAGCGCGCGGCCGAAAGTCGCCCGGGCTTTCTCTGCATCGGTCTGACGGCTCCTCACACATCTTACGACAGACCGCCGTTCCGAAAATACCAAACCGCAACACATTTGCCGCACATTCGCCACCACCCCGCGACGCGCGCAAGCACGGTCGCTAACCCATACGTACAACGGGCCCACAGGGATTCATCGCCGCCCGACCCGCACGAGCCGCCACCCGAATATTTTCCGACAAATCTATGTTGACACCACCTAACAGATAGCTATAATACTCCCGGCTGCGCGATCGGTCTGCGCGTCGCCAGCAACCTGATCGCATCGTGTCCGGGCAGACCCCGCCACGCATTTCTTCGTCCCGAGATTCCAGCATGAATCCCGCCACCATACAGCAAGAAATGATCGGCTCACTTCTGCAGGATCCGGCCGGGTTCTGCAGAAACCAGCAGAAACAACGCGAAACGAGGGCAAAATGTGTACACTTTTGACACATTTTTCAGCCTGTTTCTTACTCATGAGTGCATATCCATGCACTCAACCCCTCTCACAGGGCGTTAGGGCGGTTTGCCCCTCGCGCGACCTAAGCCTCCGCCGCGATTGGCATTTCTTGCTTCTCGAACACCCGAAATCCGGAGCCAGACGCGTCTTGATCCCCGCCCCCGTGCTACTCCCCGTCCGATCGGTAGCTGACCGGCCTGGCCGCCCAGTGCAGCTTCTTGGCGAGCATTCGCCAGTAGTCGAGCGCCGGGTTCTGGATCAGCGTGAGTTGCCGCGGGTACTTGCGGATCACCACCTGCTCGCCCTCGCTGATGTTCGTCGAGACCTGCCCGTCGATCACCAGGGTCGTCCCCGTGTTGGCCTGGCGCAGCCGCAGGTGGACGCAGCACGCGGCGTTGACCACGAGCGGCCGGAACGCCAGCGAATGCGGGCACAACGGCGTCACGCACAGGGCATCGATCGCCGGTGTCACGATCGGCCCGCCCGCCGCGAGGTTGTAGGCCGTCGAGCCCGACGGCGTGGCCACGATCGCCCCGTCGCCGGAAAACGTCGTGGCGACATCCTCGGATGCCAGCGGGTCGATCGCCAGGTCCATCTCGATCATCCGGTACGGCGGCCCGGCCGTCACCACCGCGTCGTTCATCGCCAGCGAGCGGAAGCGCGGCTCGGCGCCGGGTTCACGCACGTCCACCCAGTCCGACTGACCATCGGCGTAGACCTGCACGTCGATCAGCAGCCGCCTTGTCGCGCGGCAGCGACGACTGACCACCGTTTCCCAATGCGTCTTCAGGTCCGACAGGCTGAACTCGGCGAGGAATCCCAGCTTGCCGAAGTTCACCCCCAGCATCGGAATACCCAGGTCCACCATGTTCCGCGCCTGGGCGATCATCGTGCCGTCGCCGCCCAGCACCAGCGACAGGTCCGCGTGCGGCAGATCGACCGCGTTCAGACTGCTGAGTTCGCACACATCGGGCTCGGCGACGATCGTCGCCCGGGCCGCGAGCCACGGCCGCAACTCCTCCAACGCTTCGACCACCATCGGCTTGGACCGGTTGGCGAGGATCAGCACGCGATAGTCAGACTGGCCATCCATGAACAACAGTCTAACCTTGACAGCGCCCCGTGCCGAAATGCCGATGACAATGCGGGAACCGACGGGGCGTCACGCACGAGCCGCGCCCGTGAGGAAGCGGTCCGCCGCGACAACGCCCCGCCCACAACCGACCAAAGAGACCCTCCCATGCAGGCAATTGTTTTCGACGGCAAGCAGCCCCGCTACGAAAAATCCCGCCCCGAGCCCGAGCTTAAGCGCGGCGAAGCGCTCATTCGCCCGCTGCGCATGGGCGTTTGCTCGACCGACCTGGAGATCTGCAAGGGCTACATGGGCTTCGAGGGCGTACTCGGACACGAGTTCGTGGGCGTGGTGGAGAAGGTCAGCGGCAAGGACCGGCAGGACCTGGTGGGCAAGCGCGTGGTCGGCCGCATCAACTGCGTGTGCGGCAAGTGCGACATGTGCCGCGGCGGGCTGCCCGAGCATTGCCGCGATCGCACCGTGTTGGGCATCGCCGGGCGCGACGGCTGCTTCGCCGATCTGTTCGCCTTGCCGATCAAGAATCTTCTGCAGGTGCCCGACGCGCTGGATGACGATCGCGCCGTCTTCGCCGAGCCCCTGGCCGCGGCGTGCCAGATCCTCCAGCAACTGACCATCGAAGGCCGCCCGTACATCACCGTGCTCGGCGACGGACGCCTGGGCCTGCTGTGCGCGCAGGTCATGAGCCGCCTCAACGCCACCGTGCGCCTCGTCGGCAAGCACGCGGAGAAACTCGCCCTGTGCGAGAAATGGAAGGTCAAGCATCGCCTGCTGGAAGATGTCGGCCTGCGCGCCGACCAGGACATCGTCGTCGACTGCACCGGCAAGGCCGAGGGCCTGGCTATCGCCATGCGGATGGTGCGCCCGCGCGGCAAGATCGTCCTCAAAACCACCGTCGCCCCGGGCGCCGAGCCCACCGACCTCTCGCCCATCGTCATCAACGAAATCCAACTCATCGGCAGCCGATGCGGCCCGTTCCCCGAGGCGCTCGATGCCCTGGTCAGCGAGAAAGTGGATGTGGTCAGCCTCATCAGCCGCCGCATGAAACTTTCGGACGGCGCCGATGCGCTGAAGGCCGCCTCCCGGCCGGATGTCATCAAGGTGCTGCTCGAGCCGTGATCCGCGCGGCTACTGCAGCCGCAGTATGAAGCGTTTGCCATTTCGTTCCAGGTGCACCCGGTCGCTCTCAATCCGGCGCACCATCGTTCCTTCAATGACGTGACGCTCATGCACGATCATGCCGTTGATCACCGCCGCCCGCACATCGCCCGACGCCGTGATGCCGTCCAGCATCAGCCGCGGCGCATCGGTGACGTTCAGTTCGCGCACGTACTCGCGGCCGTGCTCGAGCTTGTCCGTCGCCGCGGGCGGGTCAGCTTCCGTCTGCTTCGCCGGATCACCTACCGGCGATGCATCTTCCTCGGGCAGGACATCCACCAACCCGCGCGGCACGAACAGCCGGCCGGCCTCGAATGCTTCCATCGCTTCACGCTCCACCTGCGAAGGTGGCGGCGCATAAGCGACCGGCGGTTCCGATTCTTCACTCCCGGCGCTTTCCGGTTCGGCCATCGCGCCCTCGGGCGAGGGCTGCCAGAAAGCGATCACCCCGCTCAGCTCGTCAGCGACCGTCCGCCGGTGTTCGGCCAGTCGCTCGCGCCAGTCCCGCGCCCGTTCGGCCGCGTGCGCGGCCATGTCCCACAGCGGCGACGCATCCCACGATGTCTCCACCGACCTGGCCCTCTGTTCCGCCAAGGCCGGTTCGCGCGTGTTCGGCGCGTCGACCGGTGGCGACTGCGGGAGCAGCGTCTGCTCCGCCAGCCGCGCTCGCGAGGCGCGCGGCAGCAGCGGCATCGCCATGAAGCACACCACGATCGCCAGCGCCACCAGCGTGCTGCCCCCCGCGCCGAAGAACAACCCGCGCTGCTTGGATCGCTTCGGACGCTGCTGCGGCTCGACGGACACGCTCGCGGGCAGGCAATCGCGATCGCCCTTCCCCAGCGTCGCCTGAGCCCGCGCCTTGCGGACGGCCTGGTGAATCAGACTCATGAGCGCAGGCCCTCCAGGTCGCGGATCGCCCGCGAAACGTCCCGCTTCGTGAAGTTCGCCACGCCGTCCACGTACCCGGCCAGCAGCGTGCGGTCGCAGACGGCATTGATCAGGCGCGGCGTGCCGCGCGAGTATCCGAAGATCTTGCGCACCGCCGAACGATCGAACGCGAGCCGCGCCTTGGCCCCGGCCAGCTTGATGCGGTGGCGAATGTACTCGTCCGTTTCATCCCGCGTCAGCGGATCCAGGTGGTACCGCACGCTGATGCGCTGCCGCAGTTGCTCCAGCTTGCCGTCGCGCAGTTTCTCGCGCAGTTCCGGCTGCCCCACAAGTACGATCTGCAGCAGCTTGCGGCGGTCCGTCTCGAGGTTGGAAAGCAGACGCAACTGTTCCAGCGCATCGGCCGTCATGTTCTGCGCTTCGTCGATCACGAGGACCACATCATGCCCCTGTTGAACCTGCTCGAGCAGGTAGTCATTGAGCATCTCGAGCATCGCCAGTCGATCGGCCTCGGCCGGCGGGCGCGTGCCGAATTCCACCAGCACCGCCCGCAGCATCTGCTCGCCGTCCATCGTCGGATTCAGGATCAGCGCCGTGCGGCAGTCCTCATTCGAAAGAATCCCCAGCACAGCGCGGCAAAGCGTCGTCTTACCGGAACCGATCTCGCCGGTGATCTGGATGAACCCCTTGCGCTGTCGGATGCCGTACAGCAGCACGTTCATCGCCTCACGGTGTTTCTCCGTGAAGTAGAGGAAACGCGGATCAGGCGTGACGTGGAACGGTTCCTGCTCGAAGCCGTAGTGCTTCAGGTACATATGCAAGCCCTGCCCGAGTTGACCGGCCGCCGCACCATCGCGGCGACCCGTCCAATTGATCGACCGATAGCCCGCCGGCAGTACGCGCATAACCCCGGCGGACGTTGGCGCGATCGGCTACTCGTTCGGGGCGTCCAGAATCGGCTCCACGCTTTCGACCATGAACGGATCGAGCGCCGGGTCATCCGCGTCCTGCGAACGCGGTATGCCGCGCAGTTCGTCGTGGCCTTCCAGCGGCGAGCAGGTCAGCAGGACCTTCTGACCGGGCTTGATCTTGTCCGCGTCGGTCGGCTGCCCGTCACGGATGGCCCAGTGGGCGACGATGATGGACTCCGGCTGGTACTCGCCGTCCACGAGGCGGTCGACGCCGTAGCGCACGTAGAGCACCGCCGAGCGGTACGGCGCGATCTCACGCACCGTCGGCATGCGCGACACCTGTTGCACCGTCGCTTCCACGATGACCGGACCCGGCATGAACACGTCACAGTGTTCATCCACGATGCCGAACCGCTCGCCCACCATCGAAGCGCGGGCGGCCATCTCGTCATCGGGCGAAGCCTGCTGAATGCGGACGGACAACTTGCGAATGGTGTCCAGCACCATGCGATACCGGCGGCTGTAGGCGTTCTCGCCGAAGGGATCAGCCTCACCGTCCGGCGGCGGAATGCTGCCCGCCGCTTCCAGCAGCGCCTGCATCTGGTTGTTCAGCCGGTCCTGCGACCTCCTGCGCGGCTGGCGCAACTCGCGCTTCGCGGCCCGACCCAACGCGTGCTCCGATCCGAACCGCGCGATCACCTCGCGACACATCACCACCGCATCGTACGGCGGCCGGTTGGCCGCGTCGGTCAGCATCTGCCGCCCCCACGTGTCGAGCGCTTCCTCGATGAGACGCGCTTCGGGATGGTCGATCGCCGCCAGTTCGCGAAGAATCGGCTCGTAAGAGTCGGCCGCCGCGATCTTGTGCTTGAATGCCGCCAGATCCTTCAGCGCCAGGTAGCGGATTGGCGAGTACGGCTCCTTCGCGGCCGCGTCGCCCGACGGCACCCAGAGTTGCGGCGTGTACCACTCGCCATCAAGCGGCTGCAGCACCACCATCCGCTGCGTGCTGATGCGGATCAGTACAATCAGGCGCTGGCTGCCCCGCTTGAGCACCGCCGTGCACAGGTCCGGATGGTTCGACCAGCGCGGGTTGTCCCACTCATCCGCCCACGCCGGCTTCTCGATCGCCCAGACCAGCCGGTCGTAGTGGTTGCGGATGCCGAAGTGGCTGTGCGGCCAGATCAGGTGCATCACCCGATGCGAGTTGTCCGGGCTCGACGAACCGTTGCACGCCAGGTCGTACCCGTTGAGCACATGGGTGCGGCCCGTGGCCAGATCGCGCATGATCGCGTGTCCCACCGTGTCGAAGAGGAACCGCCCGTCGCGCGAAAGACCGGAGTCGCACGGGAAGTCCGCCAGTTTCTCGACGCTGCCGGCGCCCGGGCGGTAGCGCCAGGTCGCGCCGATCTGGTGATCTTCCGGCCAGAGGTATTCGCCCTCGACATCCTTGTAGACAATGCACCGCTCACCGGTATCCGGGTCCACCCAGAACTGCGGCTCATGCACCTCTTTGCCCGGCAACAGCGGACGACCCGAACCGGTGGCCGCGTCGACGATCATCGCCGCGCCATCCACCGACGCCGCGATCTCGCGACCGTCCGGCGCCCAGTACGCGCGGCTGAGGCCGGCCATACTGTCCGCCGGTCCGACCGGCCACACCCGCACCATCCGCCCGGCCGCCAGGTGCAGCACATGGAGCGCGCTGTCGCGCTCCACTACCAGCCGCGCACCGGCATAGTCCTCGCCGAGAAGCTGCCGCAGGTCCGCCTGGGTGGTCCGTTGCAGCACGAACGGCACGCCCGGCAACACCGCGGTTGCCCCCACCCCTTCGCAATTCGTTGTCATCACCCAGACAGCGGCCACCATGGTGGCCCAGCTCAGTGCACGCTTCATGACGACCTTGCTCCAAGGACCTCGTCCACGTGTCCGAGCCGGATACAACGTCTCCGGACCGCCGGTGCGAGTTGTCTAACTAACAACGTACATCGGTCCGTTGCTATTTCAAAATCACGTCCTGTCCTGACTTCAGACCCGGGCCGCGACATGTCCCTGCCGCGACCGGGCACGCCTCGTTTCCCTCCCCTCACGGCTCCCGCTAACTTGGATGCACCATGCCCAGTACTCGACCCAATATCCTGCTCATCACCAGCGACCAGCAGCATCCCTCGGCGATGGGCTGCGTCAACCCCGCCCTCTCCACGCCTGCGATCGACCGCCTCGCGACCGAGGGCACACGCTTCGACCGGGCCTACTGCAACAACCCCACGTGCAGCCCGTCGCGGTCGTCGATCATCACCGGCATGTATCCGGCCTGGCACGGCTGCTGGGCGCTGGGCACCAAGCTCGACGAGGACCAGCCGGTTGTCGGCGACGACCTGACCCGGGCCGGCTACGCCACGCACCTGGTCGGCAAGGCCCACTTCCAGCCGCTCGCGCGCACGCGCGAGCAGGAATCGCTCGAGTGCCAACCCGTCCTGCGCGACCTCGACTACTGGCGCGACTTCACCGGTCCGTGGTACGGTTTCCAGCGCGTGGAACTCGCCCGCAACCACGGCCACGAATCCCATGTCGGCCAGCACTACGCGATCTGGCTGGAAGAAAAGGGACTCGAGGACTGGGCTGATTACTTCATGCCCCTGCCCGGTGGCGAGCCGGGCCCGCACTGCCCGCCGCGCCGACCGCGCGGCCAGCCCCGGCCACGCAGTGACCGAAGCTGGGACCTGCCCGATGATCTGCACTACTCCACTTGGACCGCCGAGCGCACCATCGCCAACATCGAAGCCGCCGTCACCGAAGGCCGGCCGTTCTTCACGTGGGCCAGCTTCCATGATCCGCATCCGCCGTACATCGTGCCCGAACCATTCGCTTCGATGTACGACCCGGCCGACATGCGGTTGCCCGAGTGCGACCCCGCCGACATGGACGACATGCCGCCGGCGCATCGCGAGGCGATGAAGTCGATGGACGACGCCGACTTCACGCGCTGGCTCGAGTCCGGTCACAACAACCACGGCTTCCATAGCCATCGATTCGATCCCGAGCAGCTCAAGATGGATATGGCCTGCTACTACGGGATGATCAGCCTGATGGACCGTGAGATCGGCCGCATTCTTGATGCGCTGGATCGGCTCGGCGTGGCGGAGAACACGATCGTTGTTTTCACGACCGATCACGGTCACTTTCTTGGCCATCACGGCCTGGTTGCGAAGGGGGCGTTTCATTACGAGGACCTCGTTCGTCTGCCGTTCGTGGCGCGCTGGCCGGGCCGGATTCCCGCCGGCGAAGCCAGCGAGGCGCTGATTGGTCTGCTCGACCTCGCGCCGACTTTCATGGACGCGGCAGGTCTCGGCGTGCCCGGCCGCATGCAGGGCGTCAGCCAGCTCGACGTGTGGACGGGCAAGGCCGCGTCGGCGCGCGAGATGGTCATCTGTGAAAACCGTCACCAACCGACAAGACTGCATCTGCGAACATACATTGATTCCCGATACAAACTCACGCTCTGGCGCGGCTGCGACTATGGCGAACTGTTCGATCTTCAGGAAGACCCCGACGAACGCCGCAACTTGTGGAGTAGTCCCGACCACCAGAACCTCAAGGCGCACATGATGGAAAAGGCCATCCAGGAAGAAATGCGCCGCGAGCCGACGCGGTATCCGCGGATCGCCGTGGCGTGAGTGAATCTCACGGCGTTCTTCCGCGACTCATCTGATCAATCACGGCCAGCAGTCTCGTTTCGTCCAAGCGATCGCTCACACCCAGCATCACGCGATGCCGTTTCCCGCGCCGGTCGACATACGAAACCGTCAGCACCCGCTCGCCACGCGCCAACTCGCGCAACGCAATGCGCCTGACCCGTTCGGCCGGCACACGTCCCATCTGATGGCCGACACCCGAAACCACGCCCCAAGACGACACACGAACGCTCTGCGGCATCACCATCGGAATCAGAATGACCACCGCCAGCCACGGCAGCATGATCGCCGCAAACCCCGCCGTGCCCCACCAGTCGATCGAAGACAGATCGATGCCGGGCGTGCGCCACTTCACCCATCCAACGAGCAGGCCGCCGACCACCGCCATGCCGACAATGCTTCCCAACGCAATCCGCAACAGCGCCCTCAATCCGAACATGGCCCCCACCTCGCGCCTGGCGATTGCGATGTGTAACCCGAACGGCTCGATCCAGCCCACGCGGGGCTGGTCGCCCGCCCGGACCTTTGTCGCATCGTCGCTTAGCCGCTTCGCCGCTTCCACATTACACGCCCCCGAACACGTCATACTCATCCACCACTGCGCCGCAGTACATGCACAGTTGGTGTCTCCGATTCAGTGTGCGGCCGCACTTGGCGCACTTCTTCACCGCGCTCTTCTTCGTCTTGCCGTCGGCATTGCCGTCGCGCAGATCGATCTCGCAGACCTTGGCCGTGAGCTGCTGGTCGGTCATGCCCGTCTGCTCGCGCAGCAGTTCCCACAGCGCCTGCGTGATCAGCGCCAGGCGCTGCATGCTGTCCCTGAGTTCGCGCGCCTCGTTCGCCGACTCGCGCGCCCGCCGCCCGGCCGACGCGGCCTCCCCTTGCGCGTCCGCGATTCGCTGCTGCTGATAGATTTCCCAAAGCATGTGCAAACCTCCGGTCCTGCGTGAGAAACTTCCGCGAAACATGTGAACACCAGCTTAACGGAGGGCGCCTCCCGGTGCTCAAAGAAATCCGTGATCAATCGCACATCCGGCAACCGACCGCGTCAGCCGTGCAACTGCTCGATCCGATCGGCCCAACTGCGCGGCCCGCCTTCGCTCCACGTGCCGAAGTACGCATCCACCCCGGCATAATCGATCGCCTCGCACGCGGCGAAGCGGCCAAGGAAGTACAGGTCCTGCTTGCCGCCGGCGATGTTATGCCCCGCGCGGCACGCAGGATTGCCGCGCTTGAGCCCGCGGGCGCCGGCCTCGATGAGGTCACACGCCTGCTTCGGATTCAGCGGGCCACCAAAGATCGGGATGTCGAACTCGTTGGCGATCTGCCATGTGTCGACCAGGCCCGCGAGATCCGCAGCTTGAAATGCGCAGACTTCTTCATAGTTCCTGAGGAAGGCTTCGCTGCCCAGCAGGCCCATCCAGTCCGGGAACTGGTCATGCCACACGAACTGAAGGTTGCCATTCGCACCCGGCTCGCGCACGCCGCGCCCGATCAGCGGCGTCGTGCCCATCACGTCGAAGCCGCGGTCGTGCCATGCCTGCGCACGCGATTTCATCTGCGCGAACTGATCACTCGGCGCGCTGCCCGGGCCATCGCTGAAGGCATAGCCGAACGAGCCGCGCACCCAGCCGATGCCGGCCTGCTTCATCAGACTGTCGTCGGCTGTCGGATACGCACTGATGCCGATGATGGGTTGATCACTCAATGCTTGGAACTCCTGACGGGTTCGCGGCAGTCTACAGAGATGATGCCGGGCAACAAGGCCACGCGAGACTCGCGGCCAGCGAGTCGCGTCTCGCTGCTTGGCGCGCGTCGGGCGGGCGGATCAATCCGTGACTTCTTCCCACACCGTGACTTCCACGTCGTGCTGCCGGCCCCACTGCAAGGCGCGCTCGTGGGTGGGATACAGCACGTCGAGGCGATTGCCCTTGATCGCGCCGCCGCGATCGAGCACCGGCACCGGCTCGTCGTGGTAACCGGGCACGGTGATCAGCGTGTGGAACGGCAGCACGCTCGTATCCGCGGCCACCAGTTTCCCGCCGTTGTGCTCGACGCTGTAGCCGCTGGCGGTGATGCCGTCGGCCCACTGGCCGCACGACTGGGCGTCCGGGCTGTAGGCGGTCACTTCCATCCGGATCGTCCGCACGGCCCGCAGCGTCTTGCCGCGATAAGTGATCGTGCGAACCGGCGCGGCTTGCGCTTCGGCGTCCGCTTCCGAATCAGCGGGTGGCACCTCGGCAGTATCCCGCTCCGGCGCGGCCGACTCCTCCCACTCGATCGCGGGCGGCTCGGGCCGGGCCAGCGTCAGTTCGATCTCCACATCATGCCCGCCGGACGCCATCGGCTGACTGCTGTCATCCGCGGGCCGGCGATCGCCATCAATCTGCGGCATCGTCGCCGGGGGAATCGGCGCGGCACCGGACGGCTGCGACGGACCGCCAAACGGGCCCCAGATCATGTCCGCCACCATCAGGCCGGACGCGGCCATGCAGGTGAGGGTTACGACCGATGGCAGGAACTGCCCGATCAGCCATCGGCGAGCCGAGGCGGTCGTGCGGGATCGGTCACGGGACGGATAGAGAACAGCGCGAAGCTGCCGGGTGGTGCGTCTCATCTTTCACGGACTCCGCCGGGTCTTTTCCCTTTGCGCCCCAGCCGTCCGTGACAAGGGGACTTGCCTGATCTCGTTCGCGGCTCTCTGATCAACGCCGCCCTAAACGGCGCTCATGTTCAAGATACCTCCAATCTCCGGCTACACAAGAGCAGCAGCCATCAATGACCTGCATGCGGCGACCCGTGCGACGGTCAGCCGGATCGGTAAACTGGGAACAAACAGTAAGTTAGGCAAGAACGCCCGGCTCGTGCAGAAATGATAACCAAGCCCGGAAAATCACTCTAAATACAACAAAATCAACAGGTTATGAGACCACACCTTCAGTCGCGCTTGCCGACCGAAATCCGCTGCACCCGATCCGCCGCGTGCCAGATGCCCTTGCTGAACGGGCTATGCAGCGGCCGCAGGCATACGAACGCCGCCTCGTCGTCCTGCGCACAGTCGCTCACCCGGGCCGTCACGCCGTCCGAAAGTGTCGCAACTGTATCCCCCTTCATGACTTCCAGACCGTTGTAGTCTTCGACCATCGGGACTTTCTTCATAGGAACTCCTTTGCATAACCCTACGTCATTATACCGGCTCAGGTTCCGACACACGAGCCCTTTCCATCCACTTGCGGCCTGTGACGCCTCGCACGATCCTGCCGATCGTGACGCCTGTGACGCGCTCCCGCCATGCCACGCCACCGAACGCCGCGACAGCCACGCCGCCGATCTACCGCCCACCGACCGCCACGCCGCAAACCCCCGCCCACGCGCGGCCGTACAATTCCCTCCCCGATGTCCGATCCCCCCGTTACAGCATCCCCCGCCCCGTGGCTCCGCACCATGCGGCGGCTCAAGGCCCAGGTCCGCCAAGCCGCGCTGACCCACATGCCCGTGCGCCTCACCCGCGGCCGGGCCACCCGCCTGCGATCCATCCGCGACTTCCAGATCGTCGAGCGCGATATCGAACTGCCACACCTGCCGCCCGATCTCGACAACCTGCGCATCGCCCACCTGACCGACCCCCACATCGGCAGCCTCATCGGCCCCGAGCGACTGCCCGCCATGATGGATGCCCTGCAACGGCTCGAGGCCGATCTCATCGCCCTCACCGGCGACTTCATCGATCTGCGGCATGACGTGCTGGACGATGTCATCGCCGCCATGAAGCCGCTCCAGGCTCCGCTGGGCGTCTGGCTGGTGCTGGGCAACCACGACCACCTGATGGACGGCCGCGAACTGGTCGACCGCTTCCGCGACGCGAAGCTCGGGCTGCTGATGGACGAGCACGTCGTGCAGCAGCGCGGCGACGAGCGGGTGACCATCGCCGGCATCGACTTCGCCCATCGCCGCCGCCAACTCGAACAGGCGGTCGCCCGGGCGATGCGCGGCTCCCCCGAGAACGCCGGCCGCACGCTGCGGATCCTGCTCAGCCACCATCCCCACGCCTTCGACGCCGCGTGCCGACACGGCATCGACCTCACGCTGTCCGGGCACACGCACGGCGGGCAGCTCATCCTCTCGCGCGGCCGGTCCAAGAAAGGCTCGGTCGGCCTGGCGAACCTGAACTTCCGCTATACACACGGGTTGTATCGACGGGGCCATCAGTACCTCTACGTGAGTTCGGGCGTCGGCGCATGGTTCCCGCTGCGGTTCAACTGCCCGCCGGAGATCGCGTGCCTGAGACTCTGCCGCGCGTGTGGAGCGGGGGAGAGCGCCGAAGCGACCGAACGACGGAGCGACGAAGGACAGGGATACGGAGAAAGGCAAGGCCCGCAGCCGTCGAGCGATCGCCACTGATCGTCCCGACGGTCTGATGCGGGCCCGGGCCGCACCAGGCTTAGCTCGTCCCGAGCCAAAACCCCTCTGACGGGCTGTAAACGCGGGCGGGTGGCGCAAACGGCACTCTTGCGTAAGAAATGGCTCGAAAAATGTGTCAAAAGTGTACACTTTTTCGCCCCGTTTCCGCTCGTTTTGGCTCGAAACGCTCCGGTTGGGGTGTTGGTGGAGGTGTTTTCGCCAGTGACGCCTGGCCGCACGGCCGTTGGTGCGAGTGGCGGGCACGGGCCGCGGGGCAGGAGTCGGCGGCGATCCGCACCGGGGCGGGTCCGCAGACCGCGGCCGCCCGTTGCGGAGGAGGGGTGGTCCAGCCCCGGCTCGTCCAGCCGCGCGCGCCCATCGGGTGACGCCATGCGAAGCCCCCAAGCGCTCGCCGCGCGGGCGCCGGCCTTGCCACTCGAAGTGTTGGCGCGGCGGTCGCAACGGCAGAAGATTGCTGGGCGGCGAAGGCATGGCGAATACCGACGGTAAGCAGGCGCGGCGAGGGATGGTGGCCGCGGGACAGGACCGGAACAGGGACGCGCCGGGAAGGGCGCGCCGGACGAGGGGTATTATAGCCATGCGTTAGGTATATGTCAAGTATTCAGCGGAAGTTTTTCGCCCCGGGACCACCCGCCGCGGAATGCATGTGATTCTGCTTGACTTACGAACCGCCTGGGACCATCCTTGTAGCCAGCCGGGGGGTCCCGAGATATAACCAAATCCTGTGGATGACGGATTGAAAATGGCGGCGTACCTTGGAT